>NZ_KB891575.1:0-736957 GCF_000373485.1 Dasania marina DSM 21967 | reverse complement strand
ACTATCGACTATCGACTATCGACTATCGACTATCGACTATCGACTATCGACTATCGACTATCGACTATCGACTATCGTTTTCTTATAACTTGAAGCTTACGGCTTGCAGCTGCCCCAAAGGGGCAGCCCCCCCTTGCATTCCCCCCCCAACTTGGGTAGTTTCGCGCTTTATTTTAGCTAAGGTTGTTCCGTGCCCTATACCCTGCAACTACAAACAGCGGTTGATGTTTTACATCGCGGTGGCGTGGTGGCTTATCCTACCGAGGCGGTATGGGGGCTGGGCTGCAATCCGTTTAATGCGCAAGCTGTTGAGCGCCTATTGCAGCTTAAGCAGCGCGACCCCGCCAAGGGCTTGATTTTGGTAGCGGCGTCTATCAAGCAATTTGAGCCTTTTTTAGAGGGCCTATCTGCGCAGCACCGCGAGACCTTAAATCAACATTGGCCCGGCCCTTATACCTATTTAGTACCTGCGAATAAGCATGTGCCTGCATTTATTAAGGGCCAGCATAGCTCCGTTGCACTAAGAGTTAGCGCTCACAAACAGGTGGTGGAGCTATGCCAGGCCTTTGGCGGCCCGGTTGTTTCTAGCTCGGCTAATATCACCGGCCAACCGGCGCCGATACATGCCTGGCAAGTGCAGGAACAACTGGGCGATGCTTTAGATTATTTGTTACCTGGGCAGGTAGGCGACGCCAGCCGCCCTAGTGAAATTAGAGACTTAATTAGCGGCCAGGTATTGCGCCAAGGCTAAGCTGCTACAGGATAAACTATGAACCCCGTCGATATCAATGCCGTAAAAACCTACCTGCTAGACCTGCAAGATAGCATCTGCCAAAGCCTAGAGGCCGTAGATGGCGGTGCGAGTTTTGTTGAAGACAGTTGGCAGCGTGAGCTGGGCAGTGGCCGCTCGCGGGTGCTTACCGACGGTCTAGTGTTTGAAAAAGGTGGGGTTAACTTCTCCCATGTGCAGGGCAGTAAAATGCCCGCCTCGGCCACTGCTAATCGCCCCGAACTGGCAGGCCGCAGCTATCAGGCCATGGGGGTATCGCTGGTGATGCATCCCAACAACCCCATGGTGCCTACCAGCCACGCCAACGTACGCTTTTTTATCGCCGAAAAAGAAGGTGAAGAGCCAGTGTGGTGGTTTGGTGGCGGCTATGACCTTACCCCCTATTACGGTTTTGATGAGGACTGCCAGCACTGGCACCAAACCGCCAAAGCCGCCTGCCAGCCCTTTGGCGAAGCGCTATACCCCAAGTATAAAAAGTGGTGTGATGACTACTTTTACCTGCCCCACCGCGACGAGCAGCGCGGCATAGGAGGCTTGTTTTTTGACGACCTCAACGATGGCGATTTCGCCCATAACTTTGCTTTTATGCAGGCCGTGGGCAACTCCTATGTAGCGGCTTACCAGCCCATAGTCGAGCGCCGGCAAGCACTACCTTTTAACGAGCAGCAGCGCGCGTTTCAACTGTATCGCCGTGGCCGCTATGTCGAATTTAATCTAGTCTACGATCGCGGCACCATCTTTGGTTTACAAAGTGGCGGCCGCACCGAGTCTATACTCATGTCGCTACCGCCCTTAGTACGCTGGGAATATCAGTGGCAGCCAGAGCCTGGCAGCCCGGAAGAGCAACTAACTAGCCACTACCTGCGCCCACATGATTGGGCCTAAATAATTAGACGATTTTATGGATATTACGGATAAGTACGCCGTTTACGGCAACCCGATTAAACACAGCAAATCACCGCAAATACACAAACTGTTCGCCGAGCAAACCGGTGAGCACATGGTGTATCGCAGCCATCAGGTCGAGCTGGGTAAATTTTCCGACGCGGCGCAAAGTTTTTTTGATAATGGCGGCAAAGGTTTAAACATCACCCTGCCCTTTAAGCTGGATGCTTACGAATTTGCTCAACAGCTTAGCGACAGAGCGCGTTTGGCGGGTGCGGTAAACACATTGGCATTGCAAGGCGATGGTAAAATCTATGGCGACAACACCGACGGCGCCGGCATGGTGCGCGACATGCAGCACAACCTAGGTTGGCAAATAGAAGGTAAGCGCATTTTATTATTAGGTGCCGGTGGTGCCGTGCGCGGCGTGATAGAGCCACTCGCCAAACAAAAACCGTCGTTAATAGTTGTTGCCAATCGCACCGTAGGCAAAGCTCAAAAACTGGCCCAAGACTTTGCCGAATACGGCGACATACGCGGTTGCAGTTACGAAGCCCTGCACGGCAATCAATTCGATTTAATTATCAACGGCACTAGCGCCAGCTTAGCGGGCGAGTTACCGCCCTTAGAAACCAACGTACTCAGCGACGGGGCCTGCTGCTACGACATGATGTACAGCGCCGAGCCCACCACCTTCATGCACTGGGCCGCCGAAAATATGGCCTGGGCTGTGGCCGATGGTTTAGGCATGCTGGTAGAGCAAGCCGCGGAGTCGTTTTGCATCTGGCGCGGAGTGAGGCCTAAAACGCGGGAAGTGATAGACGCTATACGGGCGCAGTTGGAGGGCTAAAAGTCGCTAGGCATTAGTGGTTAGTCGCTAGAAAGGTAGGAGTCACTGTTTACAATGCGCATACTGCAGAGAGCATCGTCGGCAATTTTATTTTGTCAACTGTCTACGATTAAAATGTTCCCAACAAAGTTTAAACTGGTGGGTGATTCAGCCCCGCCGATTAGACCAAAATTGATCGCCTAAGCGAATGAGTTGATCGATATAAGCGCCGGTAGTACAGCATAGTCGGTCACTATTTTTTGAACTTTCCATCACTGCGTCGGCGTAATCTTTAACCCTGACAATATTTTGGTTGATATCTTCAGATACCATCCCTTGCTCTTCAACAGCAGCGGCGATTTGTGTGCTCATATCACTAATTTGGGTAATCTTGCCATTAATTTTTTCAATGGCATCGGCGGCTTGTTGTGCATGGTCAGATCCGGTAACCGCTCGGTCAGAAGCCTTTTGCATGCAGCTAACGGCTTTTCTTGCTCCGCTTTGCAGAGCTTCGATGGTATTCATGATCTCCTCGGTCGATTCATGAGTGCGGTTAGCTAAAGAGCGCACCTCATCAGCTACCACGGCAAAACCGCGACCTTGCTCACCAGCACGGGCCGCTTCAATGGCTGCATTAAGCGCCAGTAAGTTGGTTTGTTCGGCCACAGAGCGAATCACATCAATAACGCCGGTGATGGCTTCGCTGCTGGCCTCAACTTGCTGAATAACAGCGCTGGCATTGGCAACCTCCTCAGATAAATCGGCAATGACCTCGGCGGTGGTATTGACGATCGCCTTGCTGTGATCGGCCCCTTCCTTTGCTTCATTGGCCGCATCAGACGTATTTTGCGCATTTCGTGCAACCTCCATTATTGTTGCCGACATTTCGTGCACCGCCGTCGCGACTTGGTCAGTTTCGTTATACATTTTTTGTATTTCAGTAACATTATTGCGCACAGCTTTGATCATTTCGCAGGTGTTGCCGGAGAGCTGCTGTGAATAGTTGGCGATTCGGCCAATAACGGCACCTGCTTCTGATTCTAAGGATTTCATTGCTAGCAATACCTGACCGGCCTCGTCGTGCCTACCGGTGTAAATATGCATAGCAAGAGGATCATCGGTAATAGCGCGAGCACGAGCGAAAACTTGTTGCAAAGGAGATAACAAGCAAAGTAAACCTGCACTGGTCAGCGTAGAGGCTACAGTGGCTATTACTAACGATAAAATCATGCCGCTTTCAAAAAATAGAATTAATACCGCCGCACTTAAAAAATAGCTGGAAAATATAGCCAGTATTACCTTGATGCGTAAATCCAGATACTTTCGCTTTAGAAACGAAGGGGCTTGGTTGCTGTTGATTTTATCATAGAGTTTTGAGGCCCTATCGACATAGGCTCGGTCAGGAAGTGTTCTTACTGATTGATACTCAATGGCAACACCCTGTTCCATAATAGGGGTAGCATATGCATCCACCCAATAATGATCTCCATTTTTGCAACGGTTTTTAACCAAGCCCATCCAGGATCTGCCTTTAGTTAGATTGACCCAGAGGTCACTAAATGCAGCAGAGGGCATAGAAGGATGGCGGATAATATTATGGGGTTTGGTTAGTAGTTCGTCTTCAGGAAATCCACTGATATCAACAAAATCTTCACTAATATAAGAGATATTACTTTTGATGTCTGTCGTTGAAAGAATGTTGGCACTTGCACCAAACCGTCTTTCAATATTAGTGATCGTTGGATTTCTCGGCATTGATAGCTCCTGATTTTTTAATGATAAAATTGATGGCTAGGGTTTTTATTATGCTTAAGCGTTTTGTTTTTGTATGGCAGAGTCACTAGCTTTTTGTAGTGCTAGGTATAACTCTTCAGATTTAAATGGCTTTCCAATTACATCGAAAAAAATGTCTCTGGCATTGTTCATTTCATCAATTGAAGCACTGACGGCTAGAATCGGTGTATGAGTAAAATCACTCATTGCTAGAATTTTTTTAGCCGCAGTATGTCCGCAATCACCTGGCAGATTAATGTCCATTAAAATAATATTGGGTTTATGTGATTCTAAGTATTGGTAGGCAAGTTCAGCACTTTGAACCGCGTTAATATTGACACCGATACGGGACAACATCCTCTCCATAAGCCTAATGTTGACGTTATTGTCTTCAATATAGAGGACGTCTAGATGATCCCATTCAATTTTCCTGAGGGATTGTTTTAGCGGAATTTCAATGATGGGGTTTTTGGCAAGAGGTATCTTAATATAAAATATTGAGCCGCCTAGTGGGTTGTTTTGATAGCTGATTTCGCCGTTCATTTTTTCGATCAAATTCTTACTTAAAGATAGCCCGATACCGCTACCATCAATGTGAATATTAAGGTCATGTAGGCGGCTGAAGGGTTCGAACAAATCAGTAATCCTATTTTCAGAAATCCCCATTCCGGTATCAGCAATACTGATAATCACGTATTGTTTGTTTTCTATACTTACATCAACAGTGACTAGTCCACGTTCTTTATTAAATTTAATAGCATTGGAAATAATATTTATTATGACCTGTTTAAGTCTGACTCGGTCCGCATAAGCCCATAGAGAGTCTTTACAGCACAATTTTAATTTGAGCTTATGTTCGCTGATAGCAGCAGAATGCATACGCAGGCATTCTTGGAGTACTTCTCTAACCTCAACTTTATCAATTATAAGTTTCATTTTTTTACTATCGATCTTGGCATAGTCCAGTACATCATTAACTAACTGTAGTAACAGTTTAGCGCTGCTATAAATATCTTGAACGTAGCTGAAATGATCATCATCTGAAATAATTTTCTTATCTTTTGATAGTATCTCAGAAAATCCCAAAATTGCATTCAAGGGTGTGCGTAACTCGTGACTCGCTGAAGAAAGCAGACGATTTTTGGCTTCGTTAGCCAGCTCCGCATCTTGTAAGGCAGTAACTAAATTATTTCGTTCAACTGCTAAATGTGAAATGTCACGAACAACGCCAACATACTTTTTTTTATTATTTTCTTCATAGCTATTGAGTGTTACTTCTAGGGGTATTGGGGCTCCTGACTTGTGTCTTCCGTAGAGTTGACGGGATCTATGTAAATATTTAATGCCTGTTAAGGAGGCCTTTTTTAAGTACGTTTTATGCTGGTTTTTTTCTTCATCAAGGATGATTACACTAATATCTTTGCCTATAACTTCGCAGCTATCATAACCAAATATTTTACTCGCTCCTAGACTGAAGCTTTCGATGACGCCGTGATTATCAATGCTGATAATACCGTCATGACTACCATCAAGAATAGCCTGTAAATGGCGCTCACTTTTTTTAAGTAAATCGCCAATGTGGCCTTCTTCGGAGTCTCTTAAAATTAAACGACGCTTAGTTTTAGTGTGGTTATAAATTAAAAATAAAATCAGCAGTGTATAAATAATAATAAAAATACTTCCAAAAATAATGGTACTTTTTATTTGTAGAGCAAGCTCTGGGGGAGGGTTAAATCCTTGCTTATCTAAAGCTTGTGCAGTCTTATAAAATTGATGAGATGAATATCCTGCAAAAATAACCAAGACGATGAATGAAATTAAAATCATGCTTTTTCTCATAAATTAGACATCAATCGGATGGGGTCTAGCAAGTAAGTTTCTGGATATAACATGATGATTTAATTCCACTTTGTAAAAAACCTCTCGCTATGTTAGCGAATAAGTAAGTTGTCGCTATCAAAAAGACGAACTTAAAACTTATTAATGGCGTTTAATTGCTAAGCCGAAGAGAACTTGGTGGAAGTTCGCTTTTTTGATAGGAGGGGCTCAATAGTTTTGTTATGATCAAATACACGCATAAAATGTAGGGATTTAACGGTGAGTGCTTAATTGTTCATTATTTGTTGCTATAAAATTTATTTTTCCGAGTAGTAATTGGTATTATGTGCAAGCTTATGGAAGATGACGGCCTGTTTAGCAGCGACCAAAAGTTCGTAGATATTGATCAGTACATGGAAACCCTCAAAGGCTGGGATCTCGAAGTAGGACAATTGTCGGCTGGGCAGTGGCGGGGGCGACAACAGGTGATCTCTACAGATGATTATGAGTATTTATTTTTTTCGCACTCACTTAAATGTTTGCATCATGCAGTGCTATGCAAGCCTGGGTTTTCATTTTTTATTCCGTTGACGCCTGAGCACGTAACCTACTTATTCTACAAGACAGATAGGGCGGCTATTTCTTCGACTCCTTTTGGGGAAACGCTCAGCCTGATTACCCCTGATGAATTTGAAGGGGTAACTCTAACTATCAGTTATGAGCGATATCATTATTTGCTTGAACATCGTTATAACAGCCCGGTATGCTGCCCTACTCGGCATAAGACTACGATCTATTACCCTTCGGAAGAACAGTTACACACTTTGCAAAAAGAACTTCTTCAAATTAGAAGTGCGTTTTCTAAAGAAACGATTATACAATTACAGCCTATGCAATGGCTGCAGTATATAAGCGATACGGTAGTCGCTCCTTTGCTGGTATCAATCATGGCCAATGAGACTAATACCCTATTACAAGGAAGGATCTCACCGTTATTACAAGCCTTGGATATT
The DNA here is from genome assembly GCF_000373485.1 of Dasania marina DSM 21967. NCBI lineage: Bacteria > Pseudomonadati > Pseudomonadota > Gammaproteobacteria > Cellvibrionales > Spongiibacteraceae > Dasania > Dasania marina. The sequence continues at coordinate 729,849 of NZ_KB891575.1, read as the reverse complement.
ATTGCTGAGAATTTGGACTCACCACCGACTGTGCTGGAATTATCGGAGCGTTTAAATTTGACGCCACGTTATTTACAGCTACTGTTTAAGAAAAACCTGAATTTATCACCGAAACAATTTATTCGTTTTTGCCGATTAAATCGTGCCCGATCTTATTTATATAAATCCAAGCTCCAAAAGGGAAGTATTTCTGATGTGGCAAATGAGCTGGGTTACTGGCATATGAGTAATTTTTCTCAAGAGTTTAAGTTGGTGTTTGGTGCAACTCCAACGGAGTTTGTAAAAAATAACAGGAAAGTGGATTTGATTAGCTAATTGAAATTTCTGTCTATGGCAAGAGTACTTATAGATTGGGAAAATAATTAAAAATCTCATCTGGATATAGAGAAGAAATGGCCATCAAAATAAGATGGCTTTATAGTCGCTATACACAGCAGTTACACAAAAATAGTTACAGGCTAGCTCGTAGAGCCCTATGAGCAGAACAGGTGCTCAGCGTGGCCCACAACGCGTATGGCCAGCACCTAAGACGCATACTCCCCCTTCAGCGCCACATAATCCCCTGCCGTGCGGGTAAACAATTCCCTCTCGCCATCTTTTAACGGCCGTATTTTTTTCGCCGGTGTGCCCATATACAAATAACCACTCTCTAAGCGCTTACCCTGGGTAACCATGCTGCCCGCGCCTACTAGCACTTCATCTTCTATCACCGCGCCATCTAAAATAATCGCGCCCATGCCGATTAACACGTTGTTGCCTATGGTGCAGCCGTGCAGCATCACTTTGTGGCCTATGCTGACGTTATTACCCAAAATAGTGGGGTAGCCATTGGGGTTGCTGGGGCGGGTGCGGGACAGGTGTATGACGCTGCCGTCTTGTATATTGCAGCGCTCGCCTATACGGCAGTGGTTGACGTCGCCGCGTATCACGGTAAGTGGCCATACAGAGCTGTCTTTGCCTATGTGCACATCGCCAATAATCACGGCGCTTTCGTCTATGTATACGCCTTCAGCTAAAACCGGGTGTATACCTTTATAGGGGCGTATGTTGCTCATAGTTAACCTGCGTATGTTAGAGGGTGCTTGCTGGATGGCTTGTGTTAGTGGCTCAGTCTATCAGTCATTAAACGACTCACATAGCGCTGCTGCGGGGGTCTAGTCAGCTTGCTAGTGTGAGCAATTTGCCCCTATAGTAATTGCGGTGGCTGGCGTAGAATAGCGGCCTTAGTTTTAGCAATCAATGAGAGTGAACCGTGCCCCAGTCTACACCTGCCTATCATGCCCTATTAGCGCAAAGCGCCCTACCTAGCTTTTCTGATTTTGCCGTTGAGCTGATAGAGCCTGCCTTGGATGAGTTGCTAAGCCGCAACCGCAAAAACATTGCTGAACTACTGGCAAACTTTGAACAGCAAACGCCAACCTGGCAAACGTTAATTGCACCTATGGAAGAGTGGGATGATGCGCTGAATAACTTTTGGTCACCGGTTAGCCACTTAAACGGCGTTAAAAACTCCGATGCCTTGCGCGATGTGTATAACGCCTGCCTGCCCAAGCTCACCGAATACAGCACCGAGATGGGGCAAAACCAAGCCTTGTTTGCAGCCTACCAGCAACTGGCCAACAGCGAGCAGTTTGCCAGCCTTAACACCGCCCAACAAAAAACCATCAACAACGCCCTGCGCGACTTTACCTTGTCGGGCATAGCACTAGAGGGCGAGGCCAAGCAACGCTTTGCCGCGATTAAAAAACGCCAGGCTGACTTGGGCACCCAGTTTTCCAATAATGTGTTGGACGCCACTCATGGTTGGTACAAACACATAGAAGATGTCAGCGAGCTAGCGGGTGTACCTGATACCGCTTTGGCTATGTATCAACAACTGGCTGAGGCAAAAGAGCTAAGCGGTTATGTGATTAGCTTGGATATACCCGCCTATTTACCCGCCATGCAATACGCCGACAATGCCGCATTGCGCGAAGAGCTATATCGCGCTTACAACACCCGCGCCTCCGAGTTAGGCATGGCTTTAACGGGCGATGGTAAGCAGTGGGATAATAGCGCTTTAATCGACGAAACCTTAAAGCTGCGGCAAGAGCTGGCGCAGCTATTAGGTTTTAATAACTATGCCGAACGCTCACTGGCCACCAAAATGGCCGAGAGCTGTGAGCAAGTGTTAGGTTTTTTAAACGACTTAGCCGAACACTCTTTTGGCGTTGCACAACAGGATTTTGCCGAGCTACAGGCCTTTGCTAAGCAGCAAGGTGCGGCACAAGTTAATGCTTGGGATGTACCCTACTACAGCGAAAAACTGCGTTTAGCCAAATACGATTTATCGCAAGAGCAGCTGCGCCCTTACTTTCCCGCCGATAAAGTGATCGCCGGTATGTTTGCCACAGTTAAACGCTTATTCGCCATAGATATAGAAGAGCAGCAAAGTTTTGATAGCTGGCACGACGATGCGCGTTTATTTAGCATTAAAAAAGATGGCCAGTTAATCGCCCAATTTTATTTAGATATTTTTGCCCGTCAGCACAAACGCGGCGGTGCCTGGATGGCCGACTGCCGAGTACGTAGAATTAAACAAAATGGCGAGCTGCAATTGCCGGTGGCGTTTTTAACTTGCAACTTTAGCCAGCCCACCGCCGATACTCCTTCGCTATTAACCCATAACGAAGTCACTACCTTATTCCACGAGTTTGGCCACGGCTTGCACCATATGCTCACCCAAATTGATTGCGCCAGTGTGTCAGGTATAAATGGCGTAGCTTGGGATGCGGTAGAACTACCCAGCCAATTTTTAGAAAACTGGTGTTGGGAAAAAGAAGCCATAGCGATTATCTCTGGCCATTACCAAACGGGTGATACGCTACCCGATGAATTGTTAGAAAAAATGCTAGCAGCTAGAAATTTTCAATCCGGTATGCAAATGATGCGGCAAATAGAGTTCTCGCTATTTGATTTTAGCCTGCACATGCAAAGCGATAATAGCCAATCGGCGCAAGAAGTGTTGAGCCAAGTGCGTAAAAAAACGGCGGTATACCCTACTCCCGAATTCAATCGCTTCCAAAACGGCTTTAGCCACATCTTTGCCGGTGGTTATGCCGCGGGTTATTACAGCTACAAATGGGCAGAAGTATTATCGGCCGATGCCTTTTCGCGTTTTGAAGAAGAAGGTATTTTTAATACCGAAACGGGTGAGTCCTTTTTGGCGAATATTTTGACTATGGGTGGCTCTAAAGAACCCATGGAGTTGTTCGAGGCTTTTCGTGGACGTAAACCTACAACCGATGCCTTGTTGCGACACAGTGGCATAGTAGCGTAGCTGGTTTGTCGTACCCAATGGCCAAAGCACTGCGTGGGCCACGCTGAGCACTCGCGATGCTCGCGGGGTAGGCTCTGCCGGCCTTGAGCCGGCACCAAAAATCTACGGAGTCAGTGGTTGCCAGCAAAGAAAGACCGAAATAATACGGCTTTATAGTGCGATTAATTCCTTAACTAAAAATTGGACCAGTAGCAGTTTTAATCGGGCGCCATTAAGGGTTTAAGTTGGCATCTAAGTAGTTATTAGTTGTGTACCATAGTTTTATTTTTGATACGAAATTTCTATATACATGAGAGTGAGGAAAAAAGTAGCTCGCCTAGCAATGCGAAATAAATGCTGCAAAGTACTTCGATAATTAATCATAGAGAACCCCATGACAGAAAAAACCATAAAACGCTTCATTGCTGGCGCTGTCTGCCCCCGCTGTGCAGAGCTAGATAAGTTAATGATGTTTCGCAATGAAAAAGATCAACAGGTTCGCGAATGTGTACGCTGTGGTTATAGCGATGCGATGAATGAGAACGGTCAGCCGGAAGAAATATCTACCCGGGTTAATCAACCCAGAATAGGCGAGCAACCTTTATCACATGAAGATGAAATATCGGTGGTAAATATTATGGATCCTAAAAAGAAACCTTAGGCTAGTAAGCATTAATGATAAAGCTGCCGAGTTTTCGTCAAAGTACCGATGTGCTGTTAACAGGCTTTGGTCAAATCATGCTGCAGCAAAACCGCTTAACGGGTTTGTTTTTTCTTGCGGGCATTTTAGTTAATTCCCTTACCTTATTTTTAGCGGCAGTGAGTGCATCTATTATCGCCGTAGTTACCGCTTATAGTTGTGGCTTTAATCATCAGCATATTGCAAAAGGCTACTACGGTTTTAATGGCGCTTTGGTGGGCTTGGCGGTGTTTAGTTTTTTCCCGCTAACACCATTAGCGTTGGCTATGTTAGCTATAGGTAGCCTGTTAGCTACCCTACTCATGCGTTTGATGTTAGCCAGCAAAACCCTGCCCCCTTTTACCGCCCCTTTTGTGATTAGTACTTGGTTACTGTTAATTATTGCTCAGTTTGTGGGGTTGCCCTTGCTGGAGGCCAGGCCCGTAGCTAACGAGTTGGTGATTTATAAGGCGATTATTAATGGTGTGGGCCAGGTGATGTTTCAAGATCAATGGCTAGTGGGTTTGCTATTTATTTTGGGACTGGCGTTTAGCTCTCGCTTGATGGTTGTTTGGGCTTTGGTGGCGGCAATGTTGGGGGTGTTATTGGCTATGTTGTTGGGCCTTTCCCAGGAGTTAGCGGGGGCGGGGGTTTATGGTTTTAACTCGGTGCTGGCCGCTATGGCCTTAGCGGGTAGTTATAATAAAAGTATCGTGCTGCCCTTGTTAGCGGCGGTATTGGCCTTTGCCATTATGCAGTTGTTTCACGTTATGGCTGCGCCGGCATTAACGGCACCTTTTGTGTTAGCGGTGTGGCTGGTGATGGTTGGTAAAAAAATAGTCGATAAATTTTTTCATCTGCCTTATGTGGCTTAAGCTTAATCGTTTTTAAACCTCAGCTTTACGTGCCGCCAAACTGTAAACCTATAGCGAGGTTGTCGGTTAAACAGGGCCATTGTTCGCGTTCAATCAACCAGTGGTCAGCTTTGTGTTTTTTAGCATAGGTAATAAATTCAATGCTTTTATATAGGTGCTCGTTGGCCATGGATTTTTGCACCGTGTAGTCAACAGCTTCGTCTAGCTCGTTGGCAAAAGGTTCGCCTATTAAGCTGTGAATAATTAAATTAGAAGTCGTCATATCCATGGGTACTAAGGGAATCCCAGCCTTAACCATAAAGCGATCATTCACTTCTTCAATTAGCCTATGGGCTAAATACGCCTCATCCATTAACTCATCTAAGCCTATGTGGCCAGCCACAATTTCGGGGGGTTTTAAAAAGAAATTTTCAGCTACTTTAAAATAAGGCTCTGCGTATTGCCCTATATTGGCTTGCTGGGTAATGGCGCGCGCCGCCTCTAAAAAACGGGGGACATGCTCTATATAAGCGCTCACAAAGTCTAGCAAGCTTTGTTCGGGATTTTGCTGGGGTAATTTAATCGCTAGGTGTACACGTTGATGTATTTTTTCAGCTAACAGTTTTGCTAGGTGGCCGGTTTTCGCTTCGTGAGCTTTAGCCATAGCGATGGTTTCGTGTATAGCCTTAATGCTCACGGGCCCCTCTCTATGGTAATGGGAAAATTAATGAATGATATTTTAGTGCTATGGTTAAGGACTATGGTTAGGCACTATGATTTAGTTCTACGGTTTAATCCACTAAGGCTAGTACAAAACGTGGGTATGACTAGTGAAAAACGTTAGTGAATACCAAACTTTTTCATTTTAGTGCGCTGGGTACCAATAATGCTGTTTGTTATAGCGATAAAAATAGTAGCCCAGGCTTATGCCGCGAGTGAGGTTGAATGCCGCAAAGGCAAACCATAGGCCGTGGTTGCCCCAGTGTTGGCTGAAATACCAACAGGGGATATAAACGAGAAAACAAGAAAATAGCATGGAGTATTGCATGGCTTGCGATTGCGAGGCACCGATAAAAATACCGTCTAAGCAATAGCTGGCTACAGCAAGCAGGGGCAGGGCTATGACCCAGGGGAAATATTGCTTTGCACTATGGACCACGGCATCTATGTTGCTAAACAGCGGCAGTAAGTGTTCACCCAAGAAGTAAAACGCGAGGCTGAATAACAGCGCCGATAACGCCGCCCAGAAAGCACAGCCCCGGCAGCTGGCGATAAATTGGCGATGGTTGCGCTGGCCTACGGCATCACCCACTAGTGCCTCTGAGGCGTGCGCAAAACCATCCATGCCATAGGAAGATAACATCACCAGCTGCATTAAGATGGCATTGGCCGCCAGAATAATTTCACCCTGTTGTGCGCCTTGGGCGGTAAAAAAAGCAAAGCTGGCCAGCAGCGCTAAGGTGCGCACAAACAGGTGACGGTTAACCTTAAGCAGCGCTTGGTAGTTATGCCACTGCAGTAGGGGTGGCCACTGTAATGCGCCGCTCATAGGGCCTAGTTGCCGCTTAAGCGCATAGAGGGCCAAGCCGCACCCTAGATACTCAGCGATGAGGGTGGCCCAAGCAGCGCCGTCACTGTTGAGTTTTAGGCCTATAACAAACCACAGGTCTAACAGGATATTGCTGGCATTGGTTAGCAGCATAATCAGCAGCGGCCAGCGGGTGTTTTGATGGCCTATCAGCCAGCCGATTATGCCGTAGTTAATCAACACGGCGGGGGCACTGAAAATACGAATTTGGGTGTAGCTTAGCGCCAAGGCTTGTGCGTTGGCGGGGGCCTCTATTAACGATAAGCCCAGCTGTAATAGCCAGGGGCTGGTGAGAAGCAGGGCAATGCCGATAACCGCGCCCATCAATAAGCTTTGTGCGGCCAGTTGGCGGCTAGCTTGGTGGTTTTTTGTGCCATAGGCTTGCGCGGCAAAACCGGTAGTGCCCATGCGTAAAAACCCAAAACCCCAATATAAGAATGTTAAAACGCTGCTGCCTACCGCCACAGCGGCTAAATAGTGAGCAGAATCTAGGTGGCCCAAGATGGCGGTATCAACTAAACCCAATAACGGGATAGAAAGATTAGAAATAATTATTGGCCAAGCTAAAGCCCATATCTTGTGGTTTAGTGTTTTGTTATATGGCATATCTGTCTATTTTTAAGCCCGTTTGAATAAATATTTATCGCTTTGCATGTACTTTAATCAGATATTTGCTAGGTTTGACTTGGCCTAAGCTAAAGAAGGTCGTTATAATCGCGGCGTTTTGTCGCATTTCGGTTACTCGTGGAGCTAAGCTTCCGCGGTTACTACAGTGGTTTTTTAGTCGTCCAATAACAACAAGAAGACACTAATTTCACAAGCGATTGCAGTTTAATCTCTTAATTGGTGGTTAGTGATGCGCATAGCGTTTAGCTAACAAAGTAGCAAGGCCTAGTGTGTTTAGTGCCATAGCTATTATTTTATTGCCTATTGGTTTGGCGAGTACCGAACAATATTAACAATAAAATGGAGACACGGGAGATGCATTTACAAGCGAAGCGGCTCTCAAAGCTGGCGCTTAGTCCTGTGCTGATGATACTCAGCATGCTGGGTACAGCTGCGTGGGCTGAAGAAGCTCAGCGCTGGCAGACTAACCTCACGCCAGGCGTTACCGAACTCGGTGCAAAAATTTACGACTTACACATGACGGTTTTTTGGATCTGTGTGTGGATAGGCGTAGTGGTTTTTGGGCTGATGTTGTATTCAATACTTACTCATCGTAAATCACTGGGCGCCAAGCCTGCGGATTTCCATGAAAGCACCACGGTTGAGATAGCGTGGACCATAGTGCCTTTCATCATCCTGATAGTGATTGCCTTCCCCGCTACTACAACGTTGTTAGAGGTGTATGACACCGACGATGCCGATTTAGATGTGATGATTACAGGCTATCAGTGGAAATGGAAATACGAGTACATGGACCCTAACGGTGATAATGTCTCCTTTTTCAGTAACCTCCGCACCGGCAAAAATGAAATTTATAACGAAGATGCCAAAGGTCAGCACTACTTATTAGAAGTAGATGAGCCTATGGTGCTTCCGGTCAACAAAAAAGTGCGTTTTTTGGTGACGGCTAACGATGTTATCCACTCCTGGTGGGTACCGGCGCTAGCGGTTAAGCGCGATGCCATCCCCGGTTTTATTAACGAAACGTGGTCTAAACCTATTAAAACCGGTGTTTACCGCGGCCAGTGTGCTGAGCTATGTGGTAAAGATCACGGCTTTATGCCCATCGTGGTAAACGTGGTGGAAGAGGCCGAATACCAAACCTGGCTGAGCGAGAAAAAAGCCCAGTCCGCCGAAATCAAAGCGCTGATGAGCAAAAATTTTAGCCTGGATGAACAAATGGCAACGGGCAAAGCGGTATACGATAAAAGCTGCGCAGCTTGCCACGGTACTAATGGTGAAGGCGGTGTGGGTAAAGCCATTGCCGGCAGTGCCATAGCCACAGGCGCCTTAGCGGGTCACTTTGATGTTGCTATTAACGGCGTGCCGGGTACAGCGATGCAAGCCTTCGGCGGTCAAATAAATGATGTTGATATGGCGGCGGTTATTACCTACCAGCGTAATGCCTTCGGTAACAATATGGGCGATGTGGTACAACCCATAGACGTCTACAACTTCAAACTAGGTAAATAGGAGGCCACTATGAGTGCACATCACGGGCCTGCTAAAGGCTTTACACGTTGGATCACCACCACCAATCATAAAGACATAGGGACGATGTACCTATGGTTTAGTTTTTCCATGTTTATTCTTGGCGGTGCTTTCGCTATGATTATTCGTGCTGAGCTATTCCAGCCGGGTATACAAATTGTCGACCCTGCCTTTTTTAACCAAATGACCACCATGCACGGCTTGGTAATGGTGTTTGGCGCCATTATGCCGGCCTTTGTGGGCTTGGCTAACTGGCTAATCCCCATGATGATAGGTGCGCCTGATATGGCGCTGCCACGCATGAACAACTGGAGCTTCTGGATTTTACCGCCTACGTTCCTGATGCTGGCCTCGACCTTGTTTATGGAAGGTGGCGCGCCCAACTTCGGTTGGACCTTTTACGCACCACTATCAACCACCTATGCGCCACCTAGCGTGACCTTCTTCATTTTTGGTGTTCACTTAATGGGGCTATCTTCCATTATGGGTTCTATCAACATCATCGCAACAGTGGTGAATATGCGTGCCCCCGGCATGACCTATATGAAGATGCCATTGTTTGTGTGGACTTGGTTGATCACGGCCTTTTTATTGGTAGCAGTTATGCCAGTACTGGCGGCCTGTGTCACCATGATGCTAATGGATATACACTTCGGCACCTCGTTCTTTAGTGCGGCGGGTGGCGGTGATCCGGTATTGTTCCAGCACGTGTTCTGGTTCTTCGGTCACCCTGAGGTATACATTATTATCCTGCCGGCCTTTGGTGTGGTATCGCAAATTATCCCCACCTTTGCGCGCAAGCCGTTGTTTGGCTACGACTCCATGGTGTACGCCACCGCGTCTATCGCCTTCCTATCGTTTATCGTATGGGTACACCATATGTACACGGTGGGCGTGCCTGTAGCTGGTGAGCTATTCTTTATGTACGCCACCATGCTGATTGCGGTGCCTACGGGGGTGAAGGTGTTTAACTGGATTACCACCATGTGGCAGGGGTCTATGACCTTTGAAACGCCGATGTTGTTCTGCCTGGGTTTTGTGTTCCTGTTTACCATAGGCGGTTTCACCGGCGTTATGTTGTCTATCGCGCCAGTGGATTTCCAATACCACGACAGCTATTTCGTGGTCGCTCACTTTCACTACGTGATGGTAGCGGGTGCGGTATTTAGTATGTCGGCAGCGGTGTACTACTGGTTGCCCAAGTGGACCGGCAAAATGTATGACGAAGGCATGGGTAAAGCCCATTTCTGGATCTCATTTATAGGCTTTAACTTAACCTTCTTCCCTCAGCACTTCCTAGGGTTGGCAGGTATGCCGCGTCGTATCCCCGACTATGCTTTACAGTTTTCTGACTTCAACATGATGTCGTCTATAGGCGCCTTTATTTACGGTGCCTCGCAGATACTGTTTTTGTTTAACGTGCTGCGTACGATATTAGCGGGTAAGCCAGCGCCAGAAGAGAAAGCATGGGAAGGTGCTGAAGGTTTAGAGTGGACGCTGCCCTCGCCTGCGCCCTACCACACCTTTACCACACCACCCAATGTGAAATAAGGCAAAAGGTAAAACGAAAATGGCCGAAAAAGAGCAAACATCTATCAAAAAAACCGTTATCAAATTGGTAGCTACGGTAGTGGTTATGCTCTTTTTTGTGCCCTTTGTGATGGTGCCCTTGTATGACGTGCTGTGCGAGCAGCTAGGCATCAATGGCAAAACAGGTGGTCGTTATGAAGTGGTGGATGCCGGTATTGATACCAGCCGCACGATAACCGTGCAGTTTGTCGCCACTATTAACGACCAAATGCCCTGGCAGTTTCGCCCCTCGGTAACCGAACTTAAAGTTCACCCCGGGGCGATAAACAGTACCGTGTTTTATGCGAAAAACCCGCGCGACTACCGCATGGTGGCACAAGCTATACCTAGCCTAAGTCCCGGTAGAGCAACTGAGTATTTTCATAAAACCGAATGTTTTTGCTTTAACCAACAGCCTTTGGCTGCCGGTGCCGAAGCAGACATGCCCTTGCAGTTTATCGTCGATAGGGATTTACCCGCCGACATTAAAACCATCACTTTGTCGTACACCATATTTGATGTTACCGAGATGGCAAAACAATCGCCGGTGGCATCGCGATAGTTTTATTAATGACAATAATAAGGGTCTTTTTTGTTAGCGGCTTCTAAATAGTAAAAAAGCGGTAACGAGAAAAGAAAAAACGGAGAAATAAAATGGCAGGTCAAAGCAATAACGGTCACGAGGCCTATTACGTGCCAGAGAGCAGCCCACTGGCATTTCTCGCCAGTATCAGTTTGTTCCTGACTTTGTTCGGCGCAGCCAGCATGATCAACGACATGACATGGGGCGATCCGGAGGTAGCAACTCATTCTACAACCTACTTTACCGTGGGGCTGATTGCATTTGCGGCGGTATTATTTTGGTGGTTTCGCACTACCATCATAGAAAACCGCGCGGGCATGAACAGCGCACAGCTAAAGCGCTCCTATGCTATAGGTATGCAATGGTTTATTTTTTCAGAAGTCATGTTCTTCTTTGTGTTGTTCGGCACCTTGTTTTACGTGCGCAACTTGGTCGGCCCATGGCTGGGTGGTGAAGGTGAAGGCGGTCGCATGAACGGTTTATTGTGGCCGGGCTTTGAATACAACTGGCCCATGAACACCACGCCACAAGATGCAGTAGGTATAGGCAGCCAAGTTATCGCTAACAACGGTACCTTTAAGGGCGCTACTGGCACCGTTGATTGGACACACATACCCTTAATCAACACGATTCTACTATTAAGCTCATCGGTAACTTTGCATTTTGCGCATCACGCGTTAAAAGAAGAGCAGCGCGGCAAATTTAACCTATGGCTAGGTATTACCTTAGTGTTGGGTTTTGTGTTTGTTGGTTTCCAAGTACTGGAATATAAAGAAGCGATGCATGAGCTAGGCCTCACTTTGGGCGCAGGCATATACGGCACCACCTTCTTCTTCCTCACCGGCTTTCACGGTTTCCACGTTTGTATGGGGGCCTTTATGCTTACCGTGCAATGGTTACGTTCTATGAAGTCTGGCCACTTTACCAAAGACGATCACTTCGGTTTTGAAGCCTCGGCGTGGTATTGGCACTTTGTTGATGTGGTGTGGATATTCTTGATGTTGTTTGTTTATATTCTTTAGGGGCTTAGCTGTAAGTTACAAGCGATAAGCCACAAGAGAAAAGAAAAACGGCTGTGATGAAAATTACAGCCGTTTTTTTATGGCTGCTCTGTATCAATGGGGGGATTAGTGGGTATTTGGATTCCGGCTTTCGCCGGAATGACAGTGGCTAGGTCTAGGCCAGCTGCTCATGTTGATTGAGCTTGGCTCACCTATAATATTTGTCATACCCAAGACGCTCCTGACAGTCGCGGGGTAGGCTCTGCCGGGATTGATCTGGCATCCAAAGGTTATTTTTAATTATCGATTGATATTGGTGTGATGATTTCGCCCCTCTGGGCGAGTTCATTTTCTTTGCTTGCACAAAGAAAACAGAACCAAAAGAAATGCACCCCTGTCGGCCGTTTGCTACGCAAATTCCCTGCGCTACTCAGAAAATAGCGGCCGGTCGGGAACTCGCATTTTGAAGATATTTAATCTTCAAAATACTCAGACATCCCTCCCTGCTGCGCGCCGCTATTTTCTTCCGTTGCTCGGCGGCCTCTAAGGGGAAATTGGGTGCTTCGTAGATGGATATCAAAGATTTAGATGCCAGCAAAGCTTAAATAACAATAGAGTTATTCAACAACAGGCTGAGCCGCCTGCGGCACTGGCATCTTACCCCATGGCGCTTGCGACTTTAATTGCCCGGTAGTCACGCCATAAGTGACAAAACCCATCAATAAAACCGCAATTATTAGTCTAACACTGATAGAATTCCACAGGCCGTCTTGCTGTTTGTCGCCCTTGTCTTTAACTAGAAAGCCAAGGCCGGTAAACAGGCTAATGACTAGAGCAATAAATAAAATAATTATGACAACTTTTAACCACATTTTTTGTTCTCCGTTATAAGTTTGTCCAGAGTATACCGCATCTCCCATGGCTACAGCTGAACCTAAGCAGACATTTAACGTAACAATAAACTGGCCGGCAACGCTGCTGGCTTTGATGTTGTTGCCTGCTTTGTTGTGGCTGGGTTTTTGGCAGCTGGATAGAGCCGAGCAAAAGCGAGAGCTAAACGCCTTATACAGCCAGCGTGCGGCCAGCGCCCCTATCCCCATCGCGCAACTAGGCCCGCCAGAGCAGAGTCGTTACCAGCCCCTGAGCATCACGGGGACCTACCTGCCGCAATGGACCCTGTTATTGGATAATAGAGTTTACCGTGGCCGTTTTGGTTATGAAGTGATCACTGCTTTCGAACGCAGTGACAAGGCGCAATGGTTGTGGGTCAATCGCGGCTGGATTAAGGGCGATGCAGCGCGTTTAACACTGCCAGCGATACCACCACCACCCAGCGGCCAGCAACAGCTAATAGCCGAGCTCTATATCCCGCAGGGGGCCATGTTACAGCTAGGGCAGGATAACAACAGGCAGTGGCCCAGAGTGATACAGGCTTTAGATATTAAGCCCTTGCAACAAGAATTACAGCAGGCTATGTTTCCCTACTCAGTGCGCTTAGCCGCCGACTCAGCCGGCTTGTTAGAGCGCAATTGGCTGGTAGTGAATATAGAACCCAGCAAGCATACCGGCTATGCTGTGCAGTGGTTTAGCCTAGCGGCCATGGCGGTGATTATTCTGCTCTTGGCTAATACCAATATTTGGGCTTTGTATAAGCAACGTAAAGTACAACCTTAATAACATTAAGCAAGACAATAAAAGAGATAGCAGCGTGACAGAATCAACAGTAGCCCCACAAAGCAAATCAGGCGGCGGCCGGAAAGTACTCTATGCAATCGTCGCCATACCCGTGGCAGTGTTGCTGTTCTCAACCGTGCTGTACTACATGGCCGACAATAAAGTGTTAAACCTAGGCACGGTTAATAACGGCACCTTAATTACGCCACCAATACAGCTGGCCGATCTGCCTTTAACGCACAGCAATGGTGAGGCCTATGATTACCATCAGCCTGAATCGAAGTGGAGCTTTGTGGTTATAGGCGGCGGTGAATGTAATGCCCGCTGCGAACGTATGCTCTACCTTAGCCGCCAAGCCCATCACTCTCTAGAGCGCCGCATGTTACAAGTGCAACGTTTATATTTAAATTACGATCAAACGATAAGCGAACCCTTGCAAGCATTGTTTGCCGAAGACTATGCCACCACCGAAATGCTCTATGTCGATAAAACAAAGCTACAGAAATTAATAGCAGGCTCAGCGGCTGCAGATTTAGCCGATAACCGTTTCTACGTGGTAGACCACAACGGCTGGCTAATGATGTATTACAGCGCTGAAGATCTTGAGCAAACCACCCTTAATGACTTGGGTAAAGCCGTCATTAAAGATATGAAGCGGTTAATAAAATAAGGCAGCAGTCGCTAGTTTATAGTCGCTAGTCTCTAGAGAAAATCAGTTGACAGTAGTGTGTGCGAGAGAAAAATTTTTAGCGACTGACAACTGTCATACCGGCGCAGGCCGGTAGAATAATAATTAAAAATTAAGTTGAGCCCATGAACCTATTTGATCATGCAGAAAAAAGAAAACCCGGATTTAAGCTGGCCTTAATAGGCACGGTGTTGGCTGTTTTTGTTTTAGGCTTAGGGGCGTTTACCCGCTTGGCGGATGCCGGTTTAGGCTGCCCGGATTGGCCGGGCTGTTATGGCCATATGTTTTGGCCCGATAGCGCTAGCGATGTAGAAAAAGCCAATCAGCTATTCCCCGACACGCCAGTAGAGCACGACAAAACCTGGCCCGAAATGGTGCACCGCTATTTTGCCATGACCCTAGGTTTTATTAGCGTTATGTTAGTGGCGCTAGCTGTTAAATATCGCAGCCCTACTCAGCCATTAAAACTGCCAATATTTATGTTGGGGTTTATTATTTTACAGGGCATGTTTGGCATGTGGACGGTAACACTTAAGCTGTGGCCGCAAATTGTTACCGCGCATTTGCTGGGGGGCTTTGCCACCTTTAGTTTATATTGGTTACTCACGTTGCGCTTAAGTAATCAACACTGGCAGCTACCCGCCGATATTTTTGAAAAAGTCAGCGCCTTAAAAAAATGGGCACTATTAGGCTTAGTGATAGTCGCTGGCCAAGTGGCGTTGGGTGGTTGGACTACATCGAATTACGCAGCGGTGGCTTGCCCCGACTTGCCTACCTGCCAAAACCAATGGTTGCCTGTCATGAACTTTGCCCAAGGCTTCGATATTTTTCAGGCCATAGGCCCCAATTATTTGGGTGGCACTATGGAAAATGAATCGCGTATTGCCATACACTTTAGCCATCGCATAGGGGCAATCATCACCACGATTTATATGGTGCTGTTAGCCTTTATGCTATTGCGTGTTGGGCCACACAGCGCTACCCAGCGCATGGCAAAAATATTGCTAATTATGTTAAGCCTGCAAGTGTTACTAGGCTTGGGTAATATTCTTTTAAAATTCCCCTTGGCCATTGCGGTGGCACATAACTTGGGCGGCGCCTTTTTATTGTTAGTGTTAGTCACTTTAAACTACAAGCTGCAAACCAGTCGCTGCTTAGCTACTAGCCCTACTAGCCACTAGCTCGTAATAGAGATAATAAAACCAACACGATGACAAATACTATGCAACCAACCGATAACAGCAAACATTGCTGGGCCGATTATTACGAGTTAACCAAACCCAATGTGGTCTATTTAATGCTACTTACCTCGGTAATCGGCATGTTTATGGCTACCCCCGGCAGTGTGCCTTGGCAGATATTATTGTGGGGTAATATTGGTATAGGTTTGTGCGCGGCAGCCGGCGCAGTGATAAATCACTTAGTCGACCAGCGTATCGATATTATTATGGCGCGCACCCACAATCGGCCTGTGGCGCAGGGCCGGGTTAGCCGTAACGGGGCCGCTATTTTTGCCGCAGTGTTGGCCGTAACGGGCATGGGCATATTATTAACCCAAATCAATCAGCTTACCGCCTGGTTAACTTTTTTCTCACTGGTAGGTTATGCCGGCGTTTATACCCTGTGGTTAAAACGGGCCACGCCACAAAATATTGTGATAGGGGGCTTGCCCGGTGCGGCACCACCACTGCTAGGTTGGGTGGCAGTAACCAATAGTGTGGATGGCCACGGTTTATTATTAATGTTAATTGTTTTTGCTTGGACGCCGCCGCACTTTTGGGCGCTGGCCATACATAGGCGTGATGATTATGCTAAAGCAGGCATACCCATGTTGCCGGTTACCCACGGTATCAAATACACCGCCTATCATATTATGTTGTATACCCTGGTATTAATTGCGGCCACATTATTGCCCTTTGCTACCGGCATGTGCGGGCCATTATATTTACTAGGGGCGAGCGTGTTAGGGCTAATATTTTTATATTGGGCTATACAAATTATGCGCGAAAAACCTAATGCGCCCATGGCAACCTTTAAGTTTTCTATTTTGTATTTAATGATGCTGTATCTGATTATGCTGGCTGATCATTATTTGTTTCCGGTAACGAGAGTGGTAGAGGTGGTATTGTAATGTCGGATAATAATATAAATCGCCAACAACTGCGTGGCATCCAAATAACCATAGCGGCAGTGATAGGTTTTATTGCCATTGTGTTATTTGTTTTTATCCAAGGCTTGTCTCGCACGCCAATATTAAGCAAAGAAGAAATAAAAAATAACGGCGCTTACCTCTTTGAAAAAGCACGTGCCTTAGAGGATTTTAGTTTAATCAAAGGCGACAACAGCCCTTTTACCCCAGCGGATTTGCAAGGTAAGTGGTCACTGGTGTTTTTTGGTTTTACCTTCTGCCCGGATATTTGCCCCACCACTATGGCGCAGCTAAAGCAGTTTTACGATAAACAAGAAGGTAGCGAATTTGCCGACGATACCCAGGTGATACTGGTGTCGGTAGACCCAGGCCGCGATACCCCCGAAAAAATGCAGCAATACGTAAAATTCTTTCACTCGGATTTTACTGGCGTCACCGGTGAGTTTTTAGATATACACCGCTTTGCTACCCAGCTAAATATTCCCTTTGCAAAAGTGCCTGGCGGTGGTGAAAACTACATGGTAGATCACAGTGGTAATGTGGCGATTATTAATCCGGCGGGGCATTACGTGGGCTTCTTCCGTTCACCCTTAAACGTCACTATGATGAACAAGGCTTACGGTTCTATACGTTATTGGTTTGAAGATTAATAAATCTTTAAACCTACGGCCTCAATTACCGGGAGGCCGTAGGCTAAAGCTAAGCGCTGTTTCAGAGCATGAGCAGTATATAACCTAGCGAGGTAATGGCTGCGGCAATTAAGGCATAAGGCAGCTGCGTATAGGCATGTTGAAACGGTGTACAACCACTGGCCTGAGCGGTTAACACGGTGGCATCAGAGTAGAAACAGGCATGGCTACCAAAGGTACTGGCAGATAAGGTGGCACCTATCACCAACGCCATATCAGCGTTTAAAGAATTACCCAGAGCCGCGACTATAGGCAGAATAATAACAAAAACGCCCCAGTTGGAACCGGTAGCAAAAGAAACTAAACCCATAGTTAGAAAAATAGCCAAGGGTAATATCTGGGCAGTCATATAGGGCTGCAAGCTCTCAATAATGTATTGGGTTAAACCCAAGCCATCATTCACTTCTTTCAACAAAAACGCAGCAACTAATACCGCCAGTGGCTCTATCATCGTTTTGAAACCATCGATGATGGTATCAAAGGCCTCATGGGCGGTTAGCGTGCGTTGGATAACAATGAGTATCACCGTCAGCGCTAAGGTAACGTATATGCCTTTTAGCAGGTCTATATCGTAATGCCAGGTGAAAGCCACTAACGCCACCATGGGTAAAACAAACTGCCAAAGGTTGGCTTTTACACCCGGCTTTTCGGTAATGGATTGGTTGGCCAGCTCTATGTGCTCGGCACCGGGTGGCACACATACTCCCGTTTGTTCGGCACGCATTTCGGCTTTTTTCATGGCGCCGAATAAAGGAATCTTACCCCAAATAACTAGCGGCACAATGATGGCGGCTATCCAAGCATAAAGCATATAAGGTATGGATTGAATATAAACCCATACGCCTTGGCCGTTTGCGGCCAGGCCATTATCTTCTAGCAATGCACCAAAAAAAACGGCCCAGGTTGATATAGGAATTAAGACACTAATCGGCGCGGCGGTGGAGTCAACAACGTAAGAAAGCATCTCGCGGGACGTTTTATAATGGTCGGTGACCTTGCGCATGGCAGAGCCTACCGCCAAAGAATTTAAATAGTCATCCACAAAAAGAAAGAGGCCCAAAATCCAAGTGACAAAGAGGGCGGATTTTTTGCCTTTAATAAGATGGGTCAGGCTGTTGGTAAAGGCGGTGGCGGCACCGGTTTTAATTAACAGCGCAATCAAGCTCCCCATTAAGCCACAGACCAGTATTACCCATGCGACATCTTCATCGGTTACTACGGCTATGGATTTGTCGCGCAGTAAGCCTATCGGGTCGCTGGGCGAGATCATCAGTATGCCTACAACAGAGCCCGCTATTAGCGCTTCAATACTGCGCTTGGTGTAAATGGCAAGTACCAGTACGACGAGGGTGGGGATAAGGGTAAGTGCACCTAAATGCTCCATAATAATATCCTGAACTGAATTGTTATTAGTCTAAAACTGCAAACATTGGGGCGTTAGCGCCACCAGGGCAGTGCTTATTATTTGTGTAGTTGACGCTGTAGTCTACACCTATTTAATTTATGGGTGAGCAATATAGCATTAGCTGTTTAGCAAAAGATATGGGGAAAATACGAGGGGAAATTACCAATACGAGCCGAAAAAGCTGTGTAATTGTCAGAAAGGCCGCTCTACTTTTTATAGTAGATTGCGGCGCCTTGGCTTATGGATAATGGCTTTGAATAATATTTTTAAGCTACAAGCTACAAGCTACAAGGCGAAAGCTTAGTCTGGGGTAATCAGTTCTAAAGCGGTTTTATCACAGGGCGGCAGCTGCATCTCGGATTCACCTAGGCTGTGCGTGCGCTCACCCCAGCGTAGTAGATGAGCCGACCAGGTAAGTCCACCGCCAAAGGCGGGCATAAGCACTAACTTGCCGGGGCTAACTCTGCCCTCTTCTATGGCTTCTACTAGTGCCACCGGTGCAGTAGCGGCCGACATATTGCCGTAGCGCTGTATATTGATAAACACTTTGTCGCGATCTAACTTCAAGCGTTTTGTTAAGGTGTCGATAATGCGTAAGTTAGCTTGATGCGGCACCACTAAGCTAATATCCGCCGCGTCCACACCCGATTTAGCCAGCACTTTTTGGCAAGCTTGATCCATGCCACTAACCGCTTTCTTAAAAATTTCTTGGCCTTCAAAAGCCCAATGTATGTCGCTGTGTAATAGTCCATTACTAGCATTTTTTAGGCCCCAGCCATTCACCGCTAGTATCTCGCGGGATTCGCCATAGCAGCCCAATGATTCAGCGATAACGCCGGATTCTTGTTCCTCGGCCTGTAAATAAAACGCCCCGGCGCCATCGCCAAATAGCACCGCCACATTACGGTTGTTCCAATCCATTACCGTAGAGATAACCTCAGCGCCGATCACGATGGCGTTATTAACCACCCCGCTTTTAATCATGGCGGTAGCCACACTTAGCGCATACATGCCGCTGGTGCAGGCGGTGTTTACATCCATGCAGGCGGCGTTGGTCGCGCCTAACTGCTTTTGCACGTTAGAGGACGCATTGGGGCACATCTCATCAAAAGTGGTGCTGCCAAAAATAATCAACTCTACATCTAGAGCCTGCTTGCCGGCACAAGCCAGCGCACGGGCGGCCGCTACAGTGGCGAGGCTGCTTACGGGTACATGGGAAATACGGCGCTCTTTCATGCCGGTGCGGGAGGTAATCCACTCATCATTGGTATCCAGCAGGCTAGATAGGTCGTTGTTACTGAGTATGGCGGGAGGTAGGCATTTGCCCCAGCCAC
Organism: Dasania marina DSM 21967; assembly: GCF_000373485.1. NCBI lineage: Bacteria > Pseudomonadati > Pseudomonadota > Gammaproteobacteria > Cellvibrionales > Spongiibacteraceae > Dasania > Dasania marina. The sequence continues at coordinate 710,181 of NZ_KB891575.1, read as the reverse complement.
TGATATCGGCATAACGCATAATCGTCTCAAAATGTTAGCAATAACAGGCTATGGTATGGGTTAACAGTAGACTAAAAAATGGCAATAAGCGCCATCCTGCTGGGCTTATACGTTAGCTTGGTGGCCCTCCGTTATTATCCGAAGCGAGGCCTTAGCGATAGCTAGGCGCATTACCTAGGCTACAGGCTAAGCAATACGGCGTTCTTCCCTTTGGCTTTAAAGCCCGACTGGCAAACATATAAGCGCTTGCTGGCTATGCCCTGGGCAATAAAAATACTTTTTATCGCCCTACTGCGTTGCTCGGCTAATTGTATAAGTTGAGCCTCTGCGATGTTGCTTTCATCTTTGCTGTCGCTGGCGGCTGCCAGTGCGGTTTTATCGCTGGCATTAGCACTGCCGCACAGGCTTAAACTGAGCTGGGGACGCTGCTGCATTAAGCCCACAATTTTTTGGCTATAGTCCTGCATAGTGTCTGGCAGTTGTGCTGAGCCAGGCTCAAAAACTACCGGCTGTAAGCTAATGCTGGTGGCTTTATCACCTAGGTATTCGGCCGCCATTAATATACCGCCATAGGGTTGCAGGGCATATTTCAAATAGTGGGTAGCGCCGCTCATGAGCGAGTTGCTCAGCGCATTATTAATAATATCGCTAAGGCCTACGCCTAGTTTATCCACTGGCCCTTTAATGGGGATGTTTAGCTCAATATTATTATTGCTGTCGCGCAATACATTGAGTGCCATGTCTAAGGGGATGTTGAGCTTGCGCTCTATGCCGGGGGTGCTTTGTTTTTTGGCGGCGCGTAATTCTAGCTGTCTAATATTGACTTTGTTGGTGGCCTGCACGTTATTGTCGGCTAGCGTAATATCAAACTTATGGTCTAGCTGGCCTTTACTAAAGTAGTAGCCTAAATAGGATTCGGCATAGGGCGATATGTCAGTGAGATCTACGGCTTCTATAGTCCCTTTTAAGTGTAGGCCTAAGGGTTGGGCGAAGGGCGTTAGCTGGCCATTAATCGTAATTTGTGAAAACTCACCCATAGCGGCTTGCAGCTCTACGAGCATTTTTTCACTGCTGCTGCGATTAGTCACATGCTCAACCGCTAGATTTTTTATGTACAGTTTTTGTTTAACACTGGGCTGAAAACGTTGGTCTTCAAATAATAAAAAACTATCACCGGCAAGCGTGAGCTGCTCTATGGCAAACACAAAAGGCGTTGGCTGGTCATTGCTATTTTTTGGTTTAGGGGCAGTCGTTGTTTGCTCAGCTGAACTGTCAGCCAGCTCCGCCATGAGTTCTTCGCTAAAGGCATGAATGGCTAATTCACCTTTATTGGTAATCAGGGCGTAATATTGCGTGTCATTAATCACTATCTGTTTAATGGCTAACCCTTGCGCGGGGCTGTAGTTAAAGTCTGCAAGCTTTAATAAGCCGTTAGTTAACTTGGCCGGTTCTTTATCCGGCTTAGGCAATAATACCAATTGCTCAAGGCTTAAGGCTTTGCCGCTAATAGCTAGGGTTTCATCGACGTGTAAATCATCTAGTTGTAAGTGTTGTAACTGCACTAAGCGCTGTTGGATTTTGTTGCTATCGAGTTGTAGAGCGGTAAGGCTAAGCTGGTTGCTGGCGCTATAGCGTAGGGTTTCACCCTGTTGGGAAAACGTGGTGCTGCCCTGCCATTGCAACTGCTCAGCGTTGAGCGCCAAGGTTTTATAGGTGGCCTGTATTTGCTCTAGGTTTAGGCTGCCGTTTAGCTCGCCACTGATTGCGCCTTGCTGGTTACGTTTGCCGTTAAAGGTAAGTTGTAACTGGCTAAGGGCGGCCATGTCTTGGCCTAGTAATGGGGCAAAGTCGCTGGCCTGAAACTGTTGCACGTTTAGCGTGCCGGCGAGGTTTTGTTGCTGCTCTAGTAGCTGGCCCTGCAAGGCAAGAGTGATAGTAGCTTTATTCCAGTTGGCCTCTAGCTGCAGTTGTAAGGGCTGTTGTTGCACCGTGCTAAAGTGTTGCAACTGTAACTGCGCTATCTGTAGCTCGCCGTTTAAGGCGGGGCTGCGTATCAGTAAGCGGCTATTGCTAAGGGTGAATTGGTTTAGGGTAAATGCAGGCAAGAAGCCGTCAGTGGTTTTATCGGCTGGCTGCTCATCAGGGTTGCTGCTGGGTAATGCCATCAGCAACTGCCATTGGCCGTTGGCGTTTTGCACTATGGGTAGTTGCAGGCCATCAATATCTATGTTTTCTACGGTGGGCTCATCGTTAAGGCTACGCCACCAAGTTACGTCTATACGCAGCCCTGCTACGTCTAAAACCGGCTCACCTTGTTGCTTAAGAACAAGTTGCTCAAACTCCAGCTGGCCGTTAAACAGGTTAAGGTTAATATCGGCCAGGCTCAGCTCACCAAAGCCCATGCGAGGGCTAGCTTGTATTAGGGCAAAGCGCAGCACCTCAGGTAACAGCGCTAACAAGATAATGAAAGCGGCGGTAAATTTAACAAGCTTGCTACGTAGCGCGGCAGATAAAGTCATAAACTCAGCAAATAATGTGGGGGTTTAAAGTGTTAGTACAGATAAAAAATAGTTGCTGGCTATGATAAAGCAATTAATGCGGGCTAGGGCAATAAATGTGTTGGCTAGCCTAGGCCGGTAATTTCAACGGGGCTGCACCAGCTTTGCTGCCAGCGCTGTTGTTTTTGCTGTGGGGTTTGCGCACTAAAATCGAGTTTAACGGGCTGAGCTAAATACGCTTTTTGCGTAATCAACATGGCATTAACCGCGCCGTAAAGTCTGCCGGCTATCTCGGCGGTAACAAACACCACTTGATCACAATAACTGCATTCATGAAAGTGGGCGCTATTAGAGCCATGTTGTACAACGCTATGCAGCGCGCTGTTATTAATGCTTACCGTTAGCCTAGTGTTTGTTTGAGTGGCATAAGCAGCCCCTTTGCTGAGGCAGTAATGACACTGACAGGCCCTGGGGATAATGGTGTCATCGGGCTTATGCCAAATGTAGCTAATGTTATGGCAGTTACAGCTACCTGTGATAGTGATGGTTGAGTGATCGGTTTTTTTATTCACGACGCTGTTCATCTTCTTCGTGTAGTTTATTTATTTGCTTACAGCCATTAGTTACATTTAGCTAATGCCAAGGCTCTTTTCTATTTCAGCAATAACGGTTTTTACTCTATTAGCCGTAAATGTATGGGCATAGCTACCGATATACAGCGTTTCACTGACTTTATTCGCCAGCTTGTGAATTTTTACTTTTGCAGACGCTTTAAACGCGGCAGCAGCGTGGCTAGGTAAAACGGTAAAGCCCAGCCCCATACTTACGGGTTCTAAAATTAAATTAATTTGGTTTGAAAATCCCGAGCGTTTAAATTGCTGACTATTTTGAAACTCTGGAAAATTAACACTCAGTAACTGGCCCGCATGATAAGCACCGTCGGGGTGGTCAATAAATCCTAGCGCCGTTAATTGCTCCCAGCTAGGTTTTGCAATGCCCGCCGGTGTAATCAATAACAGCTCTTCTTCGGCTATAGGCTTAACATTTACTTCACGCATGGTTGCTGGGCAGGTCATCAGGCCTATATCCACTTTATGCTCGGCAATTAATCGCTCTACGTCACTATTCGGGGCAAATCGGTATTCGATCACTAGCTTGGGGTAATGTTTTTGCAGCGCCAATAAATGCGGGTAAAGCTTAAGGCCTATGCTGCCTGGTGAGGCTAGCTTCACTATGCCCTCATGGGCTGGGTCTAGGCCCACCCGATTTTCAAGGTCGGTAAATGAAACAATGAGCTGCTGGCCCTCTTGATATAAGCGCTCGCCGGCACCGGTCAGGGTGAAGCCCTTGCCCTGCCGAATAAGCAGCTGTTGGCCTAGATACTCCTCCAGCTTACGCACCTGCTGGCTCACGCCAGACTGGGTCATGTGTAGGGTTTCAGCCGTACGGGTGAAATGGCCCACCTCAACAAGGGTGCAAAAGCTGCGTAGCCAAACAGGATTTATCATTACGTTTTGTACTCATCTATGTATTAAATGATACTTTCACTTAATACTGCCTGTTTTGTAAGCTACTAACAATATCAACATAAACGTCAACAACAACATCAACAACAGGGCAATAAATTATGAGCACCACATACCCACGTAATTTCTCACATATAGGCATATCCGTGCCCGACCTAGAGGCCGCCGTTAAATTTTACACAGAGGTGATGGGTTGGTATTTGATTATGAAACCCACCGAAGTGGTAGAAGACGACAGCCCCATAGGTGAAATGTGTACCGATGTCTTTGGCAGTAACTGGGATAAGTTTCGAATTGCCCACCTATCAACCGGTGATCGCATAGGCGTTGAGCTATTCGAGTTTAAAGGCCAGGTTAACCCCGAGAACAATTTTGAATACTGGAAAACCGGCGTGTTTCACTTTTGTGTGCAAGATCCAAACGTCGAAGAATTAGCCGAAAAAATAGTGGCTGCCGGCGGTAAAAAGCGTATGGCCAAACCTCGCTATTACTACCCAGGTAAAAAGCCCTACCGCATGATCTATATGGAAGATCCCTTTGGTAATATTTTAGAAATTTACAGCCATAGTTACGAACTTACCTATAGCGAAGGTGCGTATTAGTGTGTAATTAAGCCCTGTAACGAAGGACAGAGAAAATTTTTGTAAGCCTATCGTCGAAAGCGCAACGAAAATTTCTCTGACCTCCCTTTGTTTTTTTGCTCTTACTCACGTAATTCAGCTATCTAATGACCACAAGCCTTTTTCATTCAACAACGGGTGCCGCGTAATCAGCTCGGCAACAATCTGTTGGGCGCGCTCTAGGTTATCCGGGTAATACGCCAGCGGGTCATCCAAATCTAAAGCTTTACTCGCAAAACCTAAAGCTGAGCCGTAAGCGCAAAAGCCAACATAAGCGACGTTGTAACCGCCCTCTTGTACGATGAGTAATTTACCCTCACAAAGCGTGTCTGCCGCTTCAGCAATCGTTTTTGCCATGGCGTGAAAACCGGCCATGGTAATGGCTTGTCTACCATTAGGGTCAAACTGGCTGGCATCGTGGCCGTTGCTAACGATGATGAGTTCGGGGGAAAATTGGCTGAGGGTGGGCAGCACAATTTGCTTAAGGGTTTCTATATAGGTGGCATCACCCACGCCCATGGGTAAAGGCAAGTTTACGTTATAGCCTGTGCCCGGCCCTTCCCCTATTTCATCCACGCCGCCGGTCTCGGGGTGGCTTGGCCCCCAGGCGCCGTGATCCATATGCATGGAGATGGTGAGTACATCCTCGCAATGATAAAAACCGGTTTGGGTACCGTTGCCGTGGTGCACATCCCAATCCAATATGGCGATGCGTTTAACGCCCTGCGCTTTGGCGGCTTGCACGGCCATGCCAACGTTGTTAAGCAAACAGTAGCCATCGACCACATCGGGTGCGGCATGGTGGGACGGTGGGCGAACCAGTGCGTAAGCTTTTGTAACGTCACCGCTTATTATGGCCTCTAGCGCTTTCAATGTAGTGCCTGCGCCTGCGCGCACGCCTTGCAAGCCACCCTTAGGTAAATAGGTGGTGCCGGTGGCCCAGTGGCCTAGTTGATCCCACGCTTTTAAGCGCGATAAATAAGCAGGCGTGTGAAAACGCAAAATTTCTTCATCGCTAGCGTGGCGGCCATCATGCCAGCTAAATTGATTCGCCGAGGGCGCACGTTCTAAAACCGATTTAATATTTTCTATGCGCTCTGGCCCTTCGGTAAACATGACTTGGTGCTTGAGTAAGGGTGACGCTGGGCGCTCAAATAAACCATCGGGGGTTTTAAAAGCAACCACGTCGGGATGAAAATAAATAGGCAAGGTCATTAACAAATCCTTAAATAGCGGCCATTAAATGGTAACCAGTGTGCGGGGTAATGTAGACATCACTTCCAAACCGGTTTCCGTCACGATGAGGGAGTCGATATAGGCAAAACCAGAGCCACCTGCCCAGCAGTCTTTATCATCAAACTGGCCTTCAAAATTAAACACCATGCCGGGTTTAAGCTCGCGGTCGTCTACCCCTTGGCGCGGATCTATCCAATATTCGCCTACCCAATCGGGCGGCATGGCTATGCCCTGCGCATAGCCACCCACAAACCACACGTTGTTGCGCAAGCCATTGGCATCGGTGTATTGGTCGCCTACTTGCTGCACCTTGGTCCAGGCATCACCGGGTTTTACTTGGGCGATGATGGCCTCAATAGTGCCGTTGGCGCGAGCCGACAAATCGTGCCAACGCGGGTCTACTTCGCCCAGTGCGTAAGTGCGGTTGAGGTTAACGTGGTAACGATGCAGCGAAGAGCAAAAATCGATAAACACCATCTCATTAGTTTGAATGGCGCGATGCTGTGCGGGGCTGTGATGCGTACCAGCCCTTGGGCCGCTGCCTATCATGCAGCGTATGGCGGGGNCGCCGCCGCCAGCCATTAACATGCTGTGCATAATAGTGGCGTGCAGCTCGGTTTCCATTACGCCGGGGGCAATAAGATCGCGGCCGGCCACCATGGCGTTGTCGGCAATGCTGGCGGCTTGGCGCATCACGGCCACTTCGGCATCGCTTTTATAGAGGCGAGTTTCTTCAACGATCAGCGAGCCATCGTCGGTAGCCATGCCCGCCGATTCAAGAGTTTGCACTAATACATCCATAACCGTTTTATGCGGGTTGTAGCCCCAAGGTTGCAGGGCGACACGCTTACCTTTTAGCCCCGCTTTTACCATGCCGTGGGCAATAGTTTTAGCATCGTGCTCAGGGGTTTCGCGAGTCATCCAGGTGATGTGTTTAATCTCAGGGGTGGTTTCAACCAGCGTGGTGTGGCCGGGGTAATCAAAAAATAGCACCTCCGCAGCATCGGCGGTGAGCACGCAGCTGGTTAAAAAGCGCCAATGAAACCAAATCATATCGTAGCCGGTAAGGTAATAAAGGTCGGCCGGGCTGGTAACCAGCATGGCATCAAAGCCCTGTTTCTCTAGGCGTTGGGCCACCTGCTTGCGGCGCATCGCGTATTCATCAGGGCTAAAGGCTTGTGGCCAATCGGCTTGCGGTTTAACTGCGCGTGAAAAGGGTTGAATACTCATAGCAGGCTCCAGATGTTTATTATTTATGCAGTGTATCTAGAATTAAATTTGTGTATATCGCGAAATATTTGTATATATTACAAATTAAATTCACATAACTTATGAGTGAACATGAAGCGTAAACTGCCACCACTAAACAGCTTGCTGACCTTTGAAGCCGTGGGCCGCAACCGCAGCTTGGGTAAGGCAGCAGCAGAGCTGTTTGTTACCCATAGCGCGGTTAGCCATCAAATTCGAAACTTGGAAGATCGCCTCAACACGCAACTATTTGCTGAAAAGGGCAAAAACACTACCCTCACGCCACAGGGGAGGCTGCTGTTAGAGAGCTTAACGGCATCCTTCAATAATATTCAAAAAACCATTAGCAGCTTCAGCGACAGCGAGGCACCGCAGCATTTAAGAATTGCCACCTCTACGGCTATCGCCAGCTCCTCCATCCCTATGTACGCCGCCGAGTTTATACGCGAGCAAAAGCTAAGCGACTTTAGCTGGATGGCGATAGAGGATTTAGACGATGAAGAAGTGGATTTGGTGATTTCATGGAAAAACGTACACATCCCCGGTGAAGTGGATGTGACCCAAATTCCCATCAATTACTTTTTAATTTGCAGCCCCGAGTTATTAAATGGCTTACCGCCGCCACAAACCTTAGCGGATTTAAAAAACCACACACTCATCCACGGCGATAAAGACGGTGCAGAATGGCAGCGCTTTTTAAGTCTATTGGGCAGTGAAGACATCACCCCGCAAGCCAATTTATTTTTAGGCAATACCTTTGTGGCACACCAAGCGGCACGTAATGGCTGTGGCATAGCGCTGGGTGATGAAATTATGGTGGATCAAGATTTGCGTACCGGCGCGTTAATTTGCCCCTTACCGCATCTGGTTCCGGCCCCCGCACCCATAAAAATCATTACGCCCTTTCACAGCCGCAATAATGAAGTAGCGCAGGAGTTTAAAGAATGGTTTATTCGCAAGGTGAGTTTATTAACGAAAGATTTGAAAGCAAAAAGATAGAGCGTTTAGTTAACGCTATAGGTGACGTGTCGGTTAAGTTAATCGGGGCCAGCGTAAATTTTTGTAAACTATCCAGCGGATGTTAACTAAAATTTACACTGGCCCCAGTTATAGCTGTTTTATCTAAAGATCAAAACGCACATCAAGAGAAAGCGTGTCTATATCATCGGCTGAGCCATAGCCCAAGCCTATAGATAGTTTAGGTGCTGCAAAAACGCGTGCATATAATGTGTAACCCGCTTCGCCATCATCTTCGATATCGGCATAATTGATGGCTGCGCCAAATTCTAATATGTCTGTTGGCTTAGCGCGTATCCCTGCGTTAATGAGATAACCGTTACCATCAGCCTTGTTGCCAAGATATTTAATTTCAGCATCGGCATAGGAAAGTGATGCTACGAAATCTATATTTTTAGCAACCGGTGTATGAAAGCCCACACCCAAATCAAACTGGGTTACTTCAATATCATCTGAACGAAACCCAACATGGTATTTATCGTCTGAGGTAAGATCGCTGTAATGACCAATTAAAAAAACCGATTCATTGAGTGCAACGCTACCACTAACGCCAAAGCCGCTAAAATCTTCATTTAAAACCTCCCCTGTTTGATAAGCTAGGCCGACGTAAGTGTACGATAGGTCAGAGTCTTCGGCATGGGCATTAAATGCCGCAGCTGTAGCGATAGCGCCAATCATTAGCTTTTTAGTAAACATGTTGAATCCTTGTTATAAATCACCCTAATTAATGTTGTCGGTTAGGCCGGGTGAATAAAGCCTAACCGGTTGTTCTTTTGGATAATTCCCTGCATGTGCTTTTAGCCAGGCACGCCTTAATAAACAAAGTCAGTATTGGTTAATGCTGCCAAATAAAGAAAAACGGTATGGCGAGAGCGGCAATAAAGGGACTGCTTAGACGTTATTATTGTTAGGCCCACACTAGTACTCGCGATGATTGTTATCCAGATTAAAGCAAAACGCTAGCCTTTGTAGTTGTTAATGCTCAGCCTGTGCTTTGTTCGATAAGTTGAGCAAATTTATCCCGAAAAATATCACGCAGTAGTAACACGGCCGGGGTAATGTGTTTGCGGTTGGGGCAAATCAGGTTTAGCTGGGCCGGGCGCAATGAGTAGTCGGTTAACAGGCTCACTACGCGGCCGGCGCGCAGGTCTTGGTCCATATCAAAACGGGATTTATAGGCGATACCTTTACCGGCAACGGCCCAGCGGCGCACCACTTCGCTGTCGTTGCTGCTGCGGTCACCGGCTACTCGCACTTTAATAGGCTCGCTGCCGCTATCGCCGTTGCCGGTAAATTCCCACACATCATGTAGGCGGCTATTGCGCTGATAAAGCAGGCAGTTGTGCTGGCTTAAATCGCTGGGCTGTTGCGGCGTGCCGTGGCTGGCCAAATAGGCTGGCGACGCGCATAACAAGCCCTCGGTGCTGGCCAGCGGAAAGGCCACCATGGAGGAATCTTCCAGCGCGCCATAGCGTATGGCTAGGTCTATACGGTTGAGATAAAAATCGGTGATGGAATCGCCCAAGCTGAGGCTAATCGATAAATCGCTGTGCTGGGCCATGATTTCATCTATCCAGCCCAATAACAGGTTGCGGCCCAAGTCGGAGGGTGCCGATATGCGCAGCTCACCGGCCACCTTACCCTGCAGCGCATGCAGCGAGGCTTTACCGGCATCCAACTGGCTGAGGGCGGCGCGGCAATACACCAAAAAACGTTCGCCTGCGGCGGTGATGCGCAAACGCCGAGTAGAGCGAATAAACAGCTGCACCTCTAGTTGGCTTTCTAGCCGTTTGAGCGCGGCACTGGCGGCAGCGGTGGTGATATCCAGCTGCTCGGCAGCCCGCGAAATGCTGGCGCTATCGGCAATATGGATAAAAAGGCTGAGGTCATTTGTATTCATTGTCAAAAATAATTTGATTATGTGTCTGCTATAGCCCCCTTTATAGCATGTAATACTTGGCGAATAATAGCCTCATGCCGTTACCAAGCGCCAAGCCAGTGACTAGCTATGGCAGGCCGGCCCACACACATACCCGTTACCAGAGGACACACCATGAAAGCCGTTGCATTTACCCAATCACTAGCCATTACCAACCCCGAAGCCCTAGTGGATATAGAGCTACCACAGCCCGTAGCCAGCGGCCGCGACCTGCTTATTAAAGTGCAAGCCATAGCCGTAAACCCAGTAGATTACAAAGTACGCTTGAATATGCCCCCCGCCGAAGGCGAGCACAAAGTGATGGGCTGGGATGCCGTGGGTGTAGTGCAAGCTGTCGGTGAAGCTGTTAGCCAATTTAAGCCCGGCGACAGTGTGTTTTATGCGGGTGATCTTACTCGCCCAGGCAGCAATGCCGAATATCAATTAGTGGACGAGCGCATAGTGGGCCACAAGCCCAAAAGCCTGTCCAACGCCGAAGCTGCGGCGCTGCCATTAACCGCCATTACCGCCTGGGAAATTTTGTTTGAGCACCTAGCCATACAGCAGCAAGCAGCTGGCACCCACGAAAAATCGAAAGAGGTCATCCTAATGGTAGGTGCCGCCGGTGGCGTAGGCTCTATATTGATACAAATCGCCAAGGCTATAACCGGTGCAACCATCATTGCCACCGCCTCACGGCAAAGCTCTAGCGCCTGGGTAAAAAAATTAGGCGCCGATTATGTAGTGGACCACAGCAAACCACTGCCCGCACAAATCGAAGCCTTAAACATAGGCCCGCTAACCCATGTTGCCAGCTTAAACAGCACCGAAACGTATTTTGATAGCTACATAGACATGCTGGCCCCTTTCGGCAAAATCGCCTTAATCGATGACCTGAAAAATTTGGAGATAGGCAAAATTAAAATGAAAAGCCTGTCACTGCACTGGGAGTTTATGTTTGCCCGCTCTATGTTTAATGCCGCCGACATGGACGAACAAAGCCGCTTACTCAACCGCGTGTCAGAGCTAATCGACCTAGGCCAGATAAAAACCACCGTAGGCAAAAACCTAGGCACTATTAATGCCGCTAATCTTAGGGCTGCCCACCAAGAGCTGGAACAAGGCCGATCTATAGGAAAAATAGTGTTAGAGGGCTTTTAAGCGTCTAGTCTTACTACTAAGTCTCGCTGGGCTGGCCATCAATTCATAGCCAGCCCAGTCTAATTTTAAACCAGTGCCGGCGTAGTGAGTACAAACTTAAGAGGCAGCACCATGAGCGCATTAACTATAGTGGCTACTATCAAAGCAAAAAATCAGCACATTGCCTTGCTAAAAAGCGAACTAGAAAAATTGCTAGTGGCTACGCGTACCGAGCAAGGCTGCATTAACTACAACCTGCACCAAGATAACCAAAATCCGGCCCATTTTTTCATGTATGAAAACTGGCAAAACCGAGCGGCTTGGCGTGCCCATAAGCAGGCACCCCACTTTGAAGAGTTTGTAACAAATACCGATGGTGCCGTGGATGCTTTTATTGTTAACGAGATGACCAAGTTGGCTTAGTGTTAAGGCGTGTGGCCATGAGCCACAAGTATCGACTTCCTTGAATAGAGAGGTGTTATACAGCTACTTAGCAGCCCGTAAAATTCGGGCGCTATAAGCAATATAGCTAACAAAATTTAGGCCTTTAGTGTTTCAGTAAAAAATGTTTTGCGCTTGCACCTTGTATAGCACTCTTTCATAGCATGTAATGCTCGGCTAACCCGTAGCTGTATAGCGTTTACTAGGCAGCTCTGCCGATAATAGGTCTCACCATGAAAGCCGTTGCTTGCACAAAATCATTAGCCATTACCAACCCCGAATCCTTAGTAGATATAGAGCTGTCACAGCCCGTAGCTACGGGCCACGACTTACTCATCAAAGTGCAAGCCATAGCGGTTAACCCGGTGGATTACAAAATGCGGCTATATTACCCGCCGGCCGAAGGCGAGCACGCGGTGTTGGGCTGGGACGCTGTGGGTGTAGTGCAAGCCGTTGGTGATGCGGTTAACCAATTTAAGCCCGGCGACAGTGTTTTTTATGCGGGCGACCTTACCCGTTCAGGCTGCAATGCCGAATATCAATTAGTGGACCAGCGCTTGGTAGGCCGCAAGCCCAAAAATCTGTCCAACACCGAAGCTGCAGCACTGCCGTTAACCGCCATTACCGCCTGGGAAATTTTATTTGAGCACCTAGCCATAAAGCAGCAAGCAGTTGGCAGCAACGAAAAATCGAAAGAGGTCATCTTAGTGGTGGGTGCCGCCGGTGGCGTAGGCTCTATATTGATACAAATCGCCAAGGCCATAACCGGTGCAACCCTTATTGCCACCGCCTCACGGCAAAGCTCTGGCGCTTGGGTAAAAAAACTAGGGGCCGATTATGTGGTGGACCACAGCAAACCACTGCCCGCGCAAATTGAAGCCTTGAACATAGGCCCACTAAGCCATGTTGCCAGCCTAAACAGCACCGATAGCTATTTTGATAGCTATGTAGAAATGTTGGCACCTTTTGGCAAAATCGCCTTAACAGATGATCCAAAAAATATAGATATAGGCAAGATGAAATTAAAAAGCCTATCACTACATGTCGAGTGTATGTCTGCACGCGCTATGTTTCAGGCCGCCGATATGGACGAACAAAGCCGCATACTCAACCGTGTGTCGGAGTTAACTGACTTAGGGTTTATACAAACCACCGTAGGCAAAAACCTAGGTACTATAAATGCCGCCAACCTAAGGGCCGCACACCAAGAGTTGGAGCAAGGCCAATCTATAGGCAAGATAGTATTAGAGGGTTTTTAATCCCTAACATTATAATTTAGCGGCGCAGCTATACTGTTTTATTATTGTGAAATAAGCTCGTGAACAAACAATTTTTATACCATTTATAATAAAAACAAACATCCCAGGTGATATTTTCATGCCCACACTATTTATTATTAATTACCTTGGTTTATAAAAATATGTTCAAACTGTTTAATATTTTGCTGAATATAATCTAGAAAGGCTTGCATACTGGGGGTTAAATGTTTGGCCTGTGGGTGCACCACACACCAGCTGCGGCGCAGGGGGAAACCGGTAATAGGGGGGATGATTAATTTACCCAGTTGCAGCTCGGGTAAAATACTCAGCTTGGGTAACACCGCAACGCCTAGCCCGGCCATCACTGCGTGTTTAATCGCATCATTAGAGCCCAGCTCCATGCTGCTTTTTATGTGCAGGCGTTGTTGTTGGCAGTGCATTTCCAGCGCCAATCTATTACCCGAGCCAGGCTCGCGCATAAGCAGTTGGCTGCTTAAAAAATCTTGCGGGCTAATGCTGGCTTGCTGCAACAGGGGGTGGCCAGCGGGCACCACAGGCACCAGCTCGTTATCTAAAAAGGGCAGTGACGTTAACGGCTTGTCGGCGGGTACCATCGCCATAATCACCAAGTCGTCAGTATTGTCGTTTAGCCGTTGTAAGGCGGTGGCGCGGTTTACCACTTTCACACTCACGCTCACTTGCGGGTGCAAATTCAGAAAAGCGCGCAACATATAGGGCACCACATATTGGGCGGTGTTAACCGCCACCAAGCGCAGTTCACCAGCCACTTGGCCTTTAAGCGCAGCGATATCGGTTTGCAGGTCGCTTAGCTCGGCAAAAATATGGCTAATGCTTTCGGCTAGGCGCTCACCCGCGGCGGTATAAAACAAGCGCCGCCCCACATACTCAAACAAGCGCTGCTCTAGGGCTTGCTCTAATTGGCGAATTTGGCTGCTCACCGCAGGCTGGGTAAGCCCCAGCATATCCCCCGCTTTACTGTAGCTTTTTAGCTCGTAAACGGCTTTGAATACCTGTAGCTGCCTAAAAGTTAGGCGGCCGATTAAGTTTTGTATTGATAGTGGCATAAGAAAGCGTATTTGAGTTTATCTATAAGTAATACCTTATACATAAGCTAAGAAATATCAATTTTTACTTATCGTATTGGCCAGTTAGCATCTCCGCAATCCTGATGGCACAGAGCCAAAAGGTTGAGGAGACGATAATGTTAAAAAAAGTGCTAATTGCCAATCGCGGCGAGATTGCCGTGCGCATCGTGCGCGCCTGTGCCGAGATGGGCATACGCTCGCTGGCTATTTACACCGAGCCCGATCGCTACGCCCTGCATGTAAAACGTGCCGACGAAGCCTACTCGCTGGGTGAAGACCCCCTAGCGGGCTACCTAGATCCACTGCGTATCGTTAACCTCGCCCTAGAAACCGGCTGTGACGCCATCCATCCCGGTTATGGCTTCCTGTCAGAAAACGCTGAATTTGCCCGCCTATGTGAGCAAGCCGGCATTACCTTTATAGGCCCTAGCGCCGCCGTGATTCAAAAAATGGGTGACAAAACCCAAGCCAGGGATGCCATGCGCGCAGCTGGCGTGCCCATTACACCGGGCTCTGCGGGTAACCTTGCTGATGTAGACGAGGCCCTAAGCCTAGCCCAGCAAATAGGCTACCCGGTAATGATTAAGGCAACCTCCGGCGGTGGTGGCCGTGGCATACGCCGCTGCGATAGCGCCGAAGAGTTAAAGCTGCAATACCCGCGGGTGATCTCCGAGGCCACCAAGGCCTTTGGCTCTGCCGAAGTGTTTATGGAAAAGTGCATACTGCATCCGCGCCATATAGAGGTGCAAATACTCGCCGACAGCCACGGCAACGTAGTGCACCTGTATGAGCGCGACTGCTCTATTCAGCGCCGCAACCAAAAGCTAATAGAGATAGCCCCCAGCCCCCAGCTCACCCCAGAGCAGCGCCTATACATGGGCGACTTGGCGGTGAAAGCCGCCGCCGCAGTGGGCTATACCAATGCCGGCACGGTGGAGTTTTTGTTAGCGGGTAACGAAGTCTATTTCATGGAGATGAACACCCGCGTACAGGTAGAGCACACCATTAGCGAGCAGATAACCGGCGTGGACATCGTGCGCGAGCAGCTGCGCATAGCGGGCGGCTTAACGCTTAGCTACCGGCAAGAGGATATTAGCTATCGCGGCTATGCCCTGCAGTTTCGTATTAATGCCGAAGATCCAAAAAACGACTTTTTACCCAGCTTTGGCCGCATCTCCCATTACTACGCGCCGGGCGGCCCGGGGGTGCGGGTAGATACTGCTATCTATACCGGCTATGAAATCCCCCCCTATTACGACTCCATGTGCCTCAAGTTAGTGGTGTGGGCCTTAACCTGGGAAGAGGCCGTTGCCCGCGGCCAGCGTGCGCTGGACGATATGCGCTTGCACGGCATAAAAACAACAGCGGCGTACTACCAGCAAATTTTAAAACATCCCGATTTTCAACAAGCCCATTTCAATACCAGCTTTGTGCCCGAACACCCAGAGTTACTGGACTACTCCGATAAACGCCACCCCAGTGAAACGGCCTTGGCCTTAGCCGCTGCGATTGCGGCCTACGCAGGCTGGTAAACACCCAAATAAATAGCTAGCCGCAGGTCACGCCCGCGCAGGAGAAGTAATCATGAATAAGCCCCAAAAAATTGCCGTCACCGATGTGATACTGCGTGATGCCCACCAATCACTTATCGCCACCCGCATGCGCACCGAAGACATGTTGCCCATATGCGAAAAGTTAGACCAAGTAGGCTATTGGTCGCTAGAAGTGTGGGGCGGTGCAACCTTTGATGCCTGCGTGCGTTTTTTAAAAGAAGACCCATGGCAGCGTTTACGGCAGCTGCGTGCTGCCCTGCCCAACACCCGTTTGCAAATGTTACTGCGCGGCCAAAACCTACTGGGTTACCGCCATTATGCCGATGATGTAGTCGAGGCCTTTGTGGCTAAAGCCGCGCAAAATGGCATAGACGTCTTCCGCATATTCGACGCCCTCAACGATGTGCGCAACCTAGAAACCGCCATGAAAGCGGTAAAAAAAGCCGGCAAACATGCACAGGGCACTATTTGTTACACCACCAGCCCGGTGCACACGCCCGAATTATTTGTGCAACAAGCTAAGGCTATGTGCGAAATGGGTGCTGATTCTATAGCAATTAAAGATATGGCGGGCCTGCTTACCCCCTACGCAACCTATGACTTGGTTAAAGCCTTAACCGCCGAGATCGACGTGCCGGTGGTATTACACAGCCACTCCACCGCAGGCCTAGCGCCGTTGTGCCAGCTAAAAGCCATAGAGGCCGGTGCCAGCCATATAGACACCGCGATATCGGCCTTTGCCAATGGCACTAGCCACCCGGCTACCGAAGCGCAAGTGGCCGCCTTAAAAGACAGCCCCTACGATACTGGTTTGGACCTAACGCTGCTCAGTGAAATTGCGGAATACTTTAGAGAGGTGCGCAAAAAATATCACCAATTCGAAAGTGAATTTACCCGTGAAGACATCGCCGTGCAGATTAACCAAGTGCCCGGCGGCATGATGTCTAACCTCGCCAACCAGCTCAAAGAGCAAAACGCGTTGGATAAAATTCAGCAGGTATTTACCGAAATCCCTCAGGTGCGTAAAGACCTAGGCTACCCGCCGCTGGTAACACCCACCTCGCAAATAGTAGGCACCCAAGCGGTTTACAATGTGCTGGCAGGTAAGCGCTACAAAACCATTACCAACGAAGTGAAGCGCTATTTGCAGGGTGGCTATGGTGCCGCGCCCGGCGAGGTTAATGAAGAGCTACTCAAACAAGCCATAGGTAACGAAAGCGTTAATGTAGGCCGCCCCGCCGACTTACTCAGCCCCGAGCTTAATAACCTGCGTGCCGACATAGGCGACTTGGCTAAGTCAGAAGAGGACGTGCTCACCTATGCCATGTTCCCCGACCTAGGCCGTGAGTTTTTACAGCAGCGTGCCGATGGCAGCTTAAGCCCCGAAGCGTTGTTACCGCTAGAGGCCGTAAAAGATAACAGGCTAAAACAAACCCCTGCCTCGGAATTTAAAATTGCGGTACACGGTGAAGTCTATGATATTGCTATCACGGGCGTGGGCGATCACGGTGGCGGCAAGCGCAAACTGTATTTATCCATGGATGGCATGCCCGAAGAAGTCATCTTCGAGCCGTTAAACGAATACCAGCATCAAGGGGGCGATAGCCGCAAGCTTGCCAGTGAGCCCGGCGACGTCACCACCGCTATGCCTGGCAACGTGGTAGAGGTGCTGGTGAAAGAAGGCGACAGCGTTAGCGCGGGGCAATCGGTGCTGGTGGCCGAAGCCATGAAAATGGAAATGGAGATACACGCCAATATCGCCGGCACTGTCACCGCCATATACGTAGCCAAAGGCGATAGAATAACACCCGGTGAAGTATTAATAGCAATAGCGTAAGGATTTACGCTATTGCATGTAAACTGCATGCCTTCAAGGCAAAATGTACCGCTAGAAACAGAGAGCAATCACAGTGGAAAAAATAATTAAAGGTGTACTCAACTTTCGCAAAAATGTGTATCCCGAAAACAAAGACCTATTTGGCAGCTTGGCGGATGGCCAAAACCCGGACGTATTATTTATTACCTGTTCCGACTCCCGCATAGACCCCAACATGCTCACCGGCTCTGACCCCGGTGACTTATTTATTTGCCGCAATGCGGGCAATATTATCCCGCCCCATAGCAACGAAACCGGTGGTATGACCGCCTCTATAGAATACGCAGTGGCGCTGTTGGGGGTGAGGCATATAATTATTTGCGGCCACACCGATTGTGGCGCAATAAAAGGGGCGCTAGATTTAAACGCGCTTAACGGCTTGCCGCACGTTAAAGAATGGCTAGGCCACTGCCGCTCAGCCATGGAGATAGTGCGCGAACGTCACAGTATCCCCTATGACCAGTGCATAGATGCCGAACACATGACCGAAGCCATAGAAGAAAACGTATTACAGCAAGTGCAACACATACGCACCCATCCCGCCGTAGCTGCCAAACTGGCCACCGGCAAATTACATATTCACGGTTGGATATACAACATCAAAAAAGGCGGCATACGCTGCTGCCAACACAACGACAACAGCTTTGGAAAATTTGACGAGGTGTATGCGGATATTATTAAAGACTTGTAACTGTAGCTAACATAGTTAACGTAGGGGGGTGTAGCATCAATAATTGTTACTCCCCCCTGGGTGCAGCCTTATTTTTTATTGGCCTTTTTCTCCTTCTTATCACTTCGCTTTTCTTTCATGGTTTTTTCAGGTTTCTTTTTAGTCGCTTTTTTTGAATCTTGGCCTTTAGACATACGTTTCTCATTTTACTGTGTTGATAAAATTGTCAGCGTCAGCTATTAGGTAGGCGCGACACTATGTGGGAATCATGCCTAGATATAAGCAATACAACCCATATCTAAGCATTTACGCCTCTATATAGCCATAGCTATGTGCTTACTGGCAGCCCTAGCGGCAAAAAACTGTTTTAGTCAGCGGTGGTTAAAGAACGCTGTTAATCCATGATAACGATGAGTGAGCCTGTAATCCCTTGTGGCCTAATAGGGCTTAATCTTTAAAGAGGTGTACGATAAGTAATCGTTACCGCTGCTTTAATCACCGTTTTAATCAACCCTGTAATCCCCGCTTTAATTATTCCTTTAATCATCTCTTCAATTAAAAAAGCCCATTCCCCCACTCAAAGCAGAAATAACACCGAGGGTAATAAGAAGTAACCCAAGCGCCTTTTCTACATAAGGCCCTTTAGCCACCACCTTTTCGATTAGCACTACGGCAGTCAGTATAAATATCCACTGCAAATTCATTACGCCGGTGACAAATAATAAGGCCATTAAAAACCAGCAGCACCCCAGGCAGTATTGGCCGTGTATAAACCCCAAGTGTATGGCGCCTTTTATGCCCTCTTGCCAGTGCAGCGATAGTAGCGACAGCGGCGAGCGGCAACGTTGTAAGCAGGCTTGTTTCAGCGGCGTGAACTGGTAGCTGCCAGCGGCAATCAGCAGCGCGGCACTAAACCATGGGTTAGCACTACGCATCATAGGGTTGAGTAGCGCCCAATAATGCAGGCCATATTGTATAAGGCTAATGGCTACACTATAGAGCGTCCATGCCAGCAGGTAGCCCAGCACAAAAAACAAGGTGGGTGTGTAGCTTGCTTGCCGCTGTATACGCTTTTGGTTGAGTTGCTCAACCAGCATAACCACCGGGTAGGCGGCAGGCAGCATCATGCCGGCCATCATAATCGCCCACATCATCATAAGCACCGCGATGTCGGCATAGCTCCAGGTGGCTACAGGCTGCATATTCATGCTCATACCAAACAGCATGTAGTACCAGCTGAAAATAATCAGCAGCAGAATAACCGCGGCCACTATTCGCCTATGGTAAAGGCTCTGTTGCCTAGTCACTTTTGCGACTGGGCTTAGCCGTTAGGCCAATTAGCAATGGCTTTTGCTGCAAAGCGGCCCACATGCTGAAAGGACATATTGCCATAATGCATAGACATGGCAGTGGTGGTGCCAACGATACCGTCGTCCCACATAAAGCCGCCGTCGGGGTAGGTGATATGCACGTGGTGGTCGTCACCGGTTACCGGGTTTTTTAACGGTGCTTGTTGGGCTTCTAATACCCCTTCAATAGAGAAGGAGGCATTGTTAGCATCGCTGTTCATGTGTATGTTTTTTATAACCGGGCCTTCAAATTCCGTGAAGGTGGAGGCTATGGCTTCTACCGGCATGCCGCCAGCCTGGCCTGACATAATAGTGGCTAAGGCCGTCACCTGTTCATCGCTAGCGGCACTATCAATAAATAAAGCGCCTTTGCCATTGCCCTCGTGAATGGCCTTGGGCCACATGGCAGCAAAAACCATTTTTAAGCCGGCTAAGTCCAGCTCTTTAAAGTGGCCTTTAATTACTTCAAACCCCAAAATAGCCTCGCAGCCACCAGATTCACTATCGGGGAAACCAGCAAACTGACAACCGCAGCCATGGCTACAGTTGCAGCATTCTATATGGTGCATGGATAAAGCCCATGGTTGTTGATTCGGCATGACTATTCTCCTGATAACCAAAGAATATGAGTATAGTTGGGCTTTTAAAATGCGTTAAAAAAATAACGCAATTAGTCAAATTATTTAGATGCCAACAGGTTTTTTTAAAAAATCCCTTGGTTCTTTTTGATCTAACAGGGCTTCGGCTTAATCTTTAAAGCAGTATTGTTCATAATCGTTACGAATCTTTTAGTGGTGTTTAGTTGGGCTAAAATAAACAACCATATGGGCCATTTAAGCGGCTCTAATAATGCGCGGTAGTACTATAAAAAAAGCATTAATATAATAAAAAGTGAATGGCTTGTTTATATTATTAGTTCGGGTATGCTTCATCACATTATTTAGTAATTAATTGGTTTAATTGTGAATAAACTTTATCGCTACATCTGCTGGAAAAATTCTCTTATCTTCCTCTACTAATGAGCGCGCCCGCGCTCACGCCTTATTTTTCAATCTAAAAAATTTAACACTGAGGTTTTCTGATGAAAGCTTTAACACCGTATTTATCTATTGCGGCGAATATCTGTGCGCGGGAATATTTGCTTACTAGACCTGGGGTGATGATGAACCATCTTTCGTTAGCCAATATTTTCGAAAAAATCGAAAAGCACAAAACTAACAAAGCCAATAACCAACATAAAATTCGCGTAGGCAGCAGAATTAAATTGTTGGGTGAGAAAAAATCATCAGTCATTACAATTACTTTAACAGAATCTGACGACTGCTATTCAGAAAACGGAAAGGTCTCAGTGCTGTCGTTGCTAGGGTCAAAACTATTAGGCGCTGAAGAAGGTGAGTCTATTAGTGTAAACGTATTATGGGGAAAGATTAATTTTACAGTGTTGAGCGTTAATAACGCACAACCATTAAAAGGAGGTGATTGATTATTTGCATGACTTGTTTTGAATTCTTTAATACAACTCCATTAAAAGGAAATCATTATGGCTAAAAATGTGAAGAAAAAACCTAAACGTACCTTGAAAGAAAAGCGAAACGAAAAAAAAGAAAAGCGTAAAAATTAACACGCTGAGATGAGAAAAGGGCGCATTTTTGCGCCCTTTTTTATAGGTTTACCCTTTAAGAGGGGTGTGTTCAAGGTTTAAAGTACACGGACCCCTTGAGGTTCTCACTGAAACTAAAGCCATAATATTTATCTATAATCGCATTCAATACGCCTTCAGTACGTAGCGCTGTAATTGCTTTATTGAGAGCTTCTATTTTATCAAGATGTTTGGATTTTTTGGACAATTGTAACCACTGTTCTCTATAGCCTAAATTAAAGCTGCCTTGTAAATCGACATATTGAATAGCGCCATATTTAGCAAGCTGATAATGCAACACCGCATCGCTACCCGCAGCAGCATCAAGGCGACCTGCCCGAATCATTTTTGCGGCTTGCTGGTAATGATTGAGTTTATATTTTTTAAGCGTGTCATCGGTATCAAACCTATCGCTAAGTTGAGTGCCGCGGGTTTTACCAATAATCAATCCTTTTAAATCATCGTAAGTGTTGATGGTGATACCTTTTCTGGGAATAACTGCAGTTTGCAGCGTGCGAATTAAAGCCACTGCCTCAATTAGATAATCTCGATCAGGGGAGCGAAAAATTATCCCGCCATCATGTGTGCCGGCTGCTAAACTTGCCCATAGCCTGCTGTAAGGTAGCAGTTTTTTGTTTATACAGACCCCAGATTTATTTTCAATGGCTGCTAAATATTCCCAGTGAACGCCGGTAGGTTGCCCGTTAGCATCTATATAACCCATGGGCGCGTTGTCTATTACATGCATACTCATGCACTCACTGCCATATACGGGTAATACTCCCGCCAGCATGGTGATCAGTGTCAGCCTTTTAATAGCGGCCCGTAGTGCAGTCATATATTCCTTTGCCGGCTTTAATTGGGGTTAGTTGAACAGCCCCAGCTAAACGGACTTGTTTAATGTAGGCGTCTTGGTGGCGTTGTTTATTAACTCGCTCGATTTGACCCCTTTTTAATGCAGTGCCGTGTTACCTAGGCTTGCTATCAGTCAATGGACTCGTATTCAAACTCTATGCCGCCAATTTTTGGTGATAATAGGTTGTATATCCACAGCCCAATACGCACCATAATGTAACCCATTATGCCCTGAAATACAGGCATCAGAATAAACATGCCAGAAAATATACCCATTGGTATTTCACTGCCGTTTGGCGCTGCTGGCGTTGGCGCTAAGAAAGAGATAATAATAAACGGTAATAAAATCACTAATGATGATGCAGCCATTAATAGTGCGAATACTTTTGCTGTTTGATGTGTTGAGAAACGCTTAATTTGAATTTTCAATATCAATACTCCTTGAGTTTATAGCACCTTATATGTGCGGTGCTTAAATTAACTGCTTAACGTCAAAAATATGCTAATGATAAAATTGCGCCATCTAGATTTATTTTGAATTCATAGCTTGTCCACTGTAGACCGGCTAGCATTCAAGGAGTCACACTCAAAGGGTCAGGGTCGTTGAAAAAACGTTAGTGATATCCTAGGTTAGAGAGATTCCTACCTAGTTTATTAGCGCGATGTAGCCACGAGATTAAGTTTTAAAAACCTTGACTCCTTGAACTGTAGGTTGACTTTGTTAGCTTTGAATTTTTCACGTAATATAATTACCTTTCATTTCAGGAGTATAGCATTCAAGGGGTCAGAGTCGTTGAAAAAACGTTAGTGATATCCTAGGTTAGAGAGATTCCTACCTAGTTTATTAGCGCGATGTAGCCACGAGCTTAAGTTTCAAAGACTCTGACTCCTTAATCTCCTTGATCAGTAGATAATATGATTGAGTTTTTGGGCTCTTCATGTTTTCTGATGTATTCCCGTATCTCAATAGTATACACGCCACCAGCGTGTTCAAAATAGGATATTCTTGGGCTTCCATTCCACGACAGTTCGGGTGTTGTTATATGCTCAGTAATCAGGTGCTCACCTTGGTAATCATATCTGGATACTTTTATATTGGGGTTTTCTTTAGACAAATAAATAAAATATATATTATCGATAGTGCAAATTATTTTGTTTAGGTGATGATATTCCTCGATTATCCTTGTCGGCGTCTCACTGACTAACAAGGTTAAAGTCGTATATCTCTTGTTTCCCTTAACGAGAATACTTCTATCTATGTTTTTATTATCACAGCCTATGGGATGATAAATATTAGGATAGTTATTAATGGCATAATCTTTATTTAAGTCAATGCCAGATAATGCTTTTGAAAGAAAAGTAACCTCTTCTTTTTTGGATGGTGATATAGATATGTTTTTTGTAATAAATTTTTCAAGAAATGGCACTTGTTTTTTATTGAATAATGATCTCAAAAAAATATCCCATAACGTGTTTGAAAACACATATCTTTCATAGCCTTTAAAGTCAACACCGTGAGGATAGAAAATATATTCTTCGCCTCCTAGGTGTTTTCTTCGTCGATGTTGTTCCTGAGAAATAATATGTCCGTTTTTCTCTAAGCGTAACTGATAAAATGAGGAACCGTTATCTAGTTTTTCTGTAACATCAAGGTGTAAAATATTATGTTCTTTGCTTGTTAGTTTTAAGCCAGTATTTAATATAATCTCTCTTACATTTTCATTCACATATTTTGGTCTTCTGTATCTACAGCCAGTCCCTTCATTGCAGTAATACGAAACACTATCAAATATGCCTTCTTTAAATTTAATATCCGAAACATTGCTGCTAAAACTAATTAAATCTTTGTCTGTTAGATTAATTTTGGAGCCTATATTTTTATAGTTAATATCCCCTGAAAACAGTTCCTGACCAATGCTGGTCAGTCTCTCGTTAAAACCATATCCTATTGAAATAATAATAATAATCGGAATGCTTACTAATTTTTTTATATTAAATAGAGAAAACACTTTATAAATAGCTAGACATATAGCGAGCATAAATATACTTGGAAGTGCCGCCATAAACAGCATATAGGCTATGGCGAATAGTATTATTAGAAGTACGAATATTTCTTGCATGTCAGTCCTTGATGCATAACGCTGCAGGCGAGTGATTTCAAGGGGTCAGAGTCCTTGAAATACTCTGTGGCTCTGCCCCCATAATTGCTAATCATGATAAAAAACAAAACTATGAACGCGATAGCCGCCCATTTGCTTGCATACATCTAAAAGCAGCCTCGCCCTTCCTTCCTCATATTGCATATCTGTTTTATAGCGAACAGGCGAATAGATGGCATCGTCACAAGTGACGCTTGTGTGCGAATAGCTAAACTGCGGTGTTTGTTGTGAAACTAACTTACCCAAATGCCTAAATGATGCAAAGGTTTGCTCCAGCGCTGGCTCAGTAACCTCAGCCTTAGCGCGTTCAGTTAATAGTTCCAGCCAATGATGGGTATCCCAGCGAGAAAAGTCCGCTACTGCTGATGCGGCAAAAGCCACAGCATCATCACCATAGGCGTCTTCCTGTTCAAAGGTTCGCTCTAGCTTATAAATAGCATTTAAGGTGTAGGAGTGATCATCGTTTTTATGCTTAAGTGATAAACATTCTTTATAAACCGGCAAGCTAGATCGGCGAGTATCAACATCTACAGATAATACATAAGCCTGCGCACATACCGCACGTTTGGTACGCCCTTCCAGCTCTAGCCCGCGCTCTATATCTTTACGAGCAGCGGCATGGTGGTTAAGCATGGCATGGCTATAAGCTCGGTAACGAAGTGAGTATTGGCCTAAAGGCCTTTCGATTAAAGACCGGGTAAAAGCCGAAATGGCTTTTTTATATTGCCCCTTGCCATAATAAACCCGGCCCTGAAGATAATAAGCAACGGCATGTCCACCTTCAGCCAATGGCGCCTCAATTAAAGCTAGCACCTCATCGTAAGCCTTTTTATTGAGTAGGGTGTCGGCTTTATCCCAGGTTGAAAACCAGCGTAAATGTTTTAGCTCTGGGTTGTCGGGTGATAATTTTTGAGCCTGCTGAGCTAACTCATCCATCCTCTTATGGCTGCCACGCCAGCGCGGCTGGTTGCTATCTATATAACTAGACCATACCAACCACGATGCGGGGTTTATATTTATGGCCTTAATAAAAGCCTTGTCCTTTAAGGAATTTTCACCTGCAGCGCTATAGAGGTTAATTAAACCGCTGTAAGCGGCCATTAAATCAGCTTTAAGGCTAATGGCCTTTTTGTAATCGGCAATCGCCAGTGCATGGTACGCATGCATATTGGCAAACTGCTCTTCTGTTGTATCCTTTGACCATTTACTGCCACGTTCTTCATAACTACGCTCAAGGTAAAATTGTGCGCTCAATAAATAGCTATAGGGTGAGTCGGGGTAGCGAGTAACTAACTGCTGGTAATGCGGTGCATCTTCCTTGCGCCGCAAAGTGATGGCAGCTATGGCAAAAGAGAGTTCTTCTTCAGTAATTTCACCCGCTTCCAATAATTGATACTGCTCATCAATATACTGATGCAAGGCTGGGTACTTGCCAGCCACTAACAAACGATGGCCTGTTAAGTAGCGTTCAAACTTGTCATTGAATATTTTATCGTAATCAATGGCTGGCTTTGCTTTATAGGCTACTGGAGTGACTAAATCAACAGGTTCTACGGCAAGCACACGAAAATAAAAAGCGGCCGCAGCCGCTGATATCAACAATAGTAATAAGGTGAAGGTTCTGCTCATTTTTGTAATGTATCCGTTTATATTATTATGCCCTTAATAGGGTGTATCGCTTTATTTAGGCTTCTATTTCAAGAGTTAGAGTTATTCTTGCCTAGTTTATTGGAGTGACGGAGCTAGGGGTTTAAGTTTCAAAGACTCTGACCTCCTTGATTCCTTGATTAATCTTTAAGAGGGCTGTATGAAAAATAATCGTTACGACCCCTTTAATTTTCTTTAATTTTTGTTTTAATTTATATTGCTATAAACTAAATATCAACGACTCTGACCCCTTGAATCACTAACCAATTGATATACAACCTATAGCGATTAATATTGAGACAACTACTGTTAATCCGTGGAGGATGAGTAGCGCATTTGGAACCCATATTTCTCGAGAAGTGAATGACCGATATATTTTTGGGTTCTCACCTCGCCCCAGCGCTTCCCATTCGGCTGCATATATCGCGGCTTCTAGGTGTCGCTCCATAGAATTTATAACTTTAAATTTTCCGGCATTCAATTGCCCGAAGGAAATTATCAGACTCCTCCATGCGCTACAAAGCACGACTCCAGCTATTGCCAATACAAAAATCCCCCAAGCTGCGAGACTCTCTCCTTCTGAGCTCTTCACTATAAGCCCAGATGCAGTCAGCAATGCGCCGTTCATAGTGAGGAAGAAGGTATTAACTGCCTGTCTTCTACCAACCAGTCCCTCAGAGCTCTGAACCATGATTTTGTAGAGTTCTAGAGCTTGCTTCTTAGAGTCTTCATTCTTAGGAGGGCCCTCAGGAAATAAAATATTGTCAAATGTTGATCTGGAGGGAGTCTCTTTTTCAAGGGCTATCGCAGCTTTTCGAATTGCTTTAACAAATACTTTATCTTGATTTTGTATTTCACTATCGAGTAGGTCGAACGGCTTGAGTGATTCGTGACTAGGATCTTCGCGCGCCATCCAAGCAGACCAAGCGTCATGAACATCGCTTTCAGTGACCGCTTGGCCTTTTACGCGAAGTAGCACAGCATAAATTTGTAGTAGTTCACCGTTATGCTCTTCCGGCAGCACTCCTCTCGGAAGGAAATTACTTATTTTCTTAGCTATTTCTTCGAGATACATACCCAATCACACCCACGTATTAAGCCAGTTTATCATTTGATAGAAATCCCAACGAATGACATTTTTTGATGGCAGCCCTGTAGGAATAGAATGTATTTTATCTTTGTTGATCTGAATGCCGAATATATAGTGATCTTGTCTAATTGTTTCAGCGATTTCCCAGAGCACCGCTTCAGATTTATAGGTGGTTTCTCCAATTAATACAATAGTCCCCTTTGTCGCCGCAATGCGTTTCTTGCACTCCGTTTTCCACTGCGATTCAAACGGAGTTTTTACCGAGTAGTCGTAAAACTGTATGTCGTTCTTTTGATCTTTCGCATGCTGAGATAGAAAGTCTCTTGCCCATTTATCTTCCATCTCAAAACTGATGAAGGCGCGTGGTTGTGCCATGAAATACTCCTTTAGAAATTTAATTTGCGAAAATTTGTAAATTTACTGTCTAACGACATGGTCGTTCAATGGTTTTTCAAGTGGTCAGAGTCGTTAAAACTCGTATGTGTAAATAAGGTTAGAATGATGTATTTCTAGTCTATTATCACAACGTTTCTACAAACTTAAGTTTCAACGACTCTGTTTCAGTAAGATAATCCAAATTTATTTATTAACTTTTCGCTTTGCTTATAAATATTAAAGCCATTACGTCAGCAATTTTTAACATCCATAATTAATTTCTTCTAATAGTTAATGTGTTTTGTATTTTCGCTTGACTCAGCCAGACTTAGCCTAGAAGATAATTTGTTTAAAGCCTAGTGTTCTCTACAAAAACTACAGTGGCCGGAGGTCTGATTGTCTGCGCTTGTTAAGTGCGCACTCAGGAACCTTGTGGGCTTAGTGACAGTGAACGACTCCGGTTTTAGTTTCCATGTGGCAGCATTGCCCTGGAGGTGAGCTTTTACGGCAACCACCACCGTGAGAAAAAGCAACTGTACTTGTTAGAATTAGAGCTAGAGTTATTACTGCCTTTTTCATATTACTTCCTTTTTAGTGAAATATATTAGCGGTGTTTTTCATGACACTGAGAGCCGTCTGCTTCCATACAGCATATTTCAAAGACTCTGATCCCTTGATTCTGCTGCGGCCATGCTGGCTTTGTGATGCTTTAATCTTTAACGTAAACAGCTAAGTAAGTCGTAGTGCCTTGACCTATACTTAGGCAGCCGGGCTGTGAAACTTGGAATACGGAATGAAACTTGTACCCTTCTGATGCTTTAGAATCCAAACGCTGCTCTAGGGCTTTTATTCCTTTATTTGAAAACTCTGAACCAATTGATTCAACTTTATATTTCATTTTACTTTCCTTGTTTTAAGTTTGAAAAATCTATACCGCCTGATCCTGGCTGGCACCGATGGAGTCTATTATATGTAAGCCTGGTCCCAACTATTAAGCCATGCTCCCTAAATGCTAATTCACTATAATGAGAGCAGCTAGGGTCAAATACACATCGACACCGTAATGCTTTTGGAGCTACCTTTCGATATAGGCGCAAAAAAACAATTACTGGTTTAATACATATAGGAACACCATCAAGAGAAAGGGCTGATACTTCTCTATCAATGGAAGTTGACCCTGTAAATTTTCTTTCAACAGAAGGCCTAAGCTTTTCATCAACATTAAACTCAAATGTATCCATACCTATTCCTTAATGCATAACAGCTTGTTCTTAGATCTGGTCAGATCTATATTCAAGGGGTCAGAGTCGTTGAAAGCCCCTATGTAATACATGGAACCAGAATGATACCTCTAGTTTCTTAAAGCGATGTAGCCACGAACTTAAACTTCAAAGACTCTGACTCCTTGAT
Source organism: Dasania marina DSM 21967 (assembly GCF_000373485.1). Lineage (NCBI taxonomy): Bacteria > Pseudomonadati > Pseudomonadota > Gammaproteobacteria > Cellvibrionales > Spongiibacteraceae > Dasania > Dasania marina. The sequence continues at coordinate 681,549 of NZ_KB891575.1, read as the reverse complement.
ACCTTTAAGTGCTATAACTCCTGATCCTCTAAGAGGGCTGTATGAAAAATAATCGTTACTACCCCTTAAATTCCTTATACGATTTACTTGCAATTGGTATACACCGAATCTCCGATGGGAGTGCTTGTGCAATTAATATTATTTTGTTGGCTCGTAGACCATGCAGACCAAAGAGCGGCAGCAGCTGAATCACTTGCTGCTTGTGCTTGCCTACGCTGTGCATTAATAGATTGAACCTGCAAAGCAAACTGTAGATCTTTCTCTAGATTTGGATGAGATGCTTCGCGAGCAAGTGAGATATTATAATTACCTGTTGCACTGCCACATAGCTTGATGGGGTCCAGTAATGAGGATGCTCCGCTTACCCATTGGGCCTTAAAACCTTTTACAAGATAGCAGCCCTCAGAGTTAACGTGCTGCTTTAATGCTGCAGCATTGTAAGCTACAGAAACCGGGGCCATACCCCATGATTTTCCTGTGCCGACCTCTGTTATATAAGCGCCTTCCGGCTGAGAATAAACTGCCATTGTGGCTTGGGTTGAACAACCTGTGCAGATAGCAATTGAGATTATTGCAGAGATTATATTTATCATTAGAGCTCTCCGTGTGGTTTCGTATAACAATTTGTTTTTAGATATGGCCAGATCTAAACATAAAGTATAAATCTACAAAATTATCCCCAGATATAACCATGCTCCGCCGTTAATACATAAAGACTCATAGCTTATTAGTAAAACCCTGTTCCTTAGATTCCAGCAACTCTCTTAAAGCCAAAGGCAACAACGCGCGCATTTTTTGGGTAATTTCTTTTTCATGCTTTTGCCAAAGCACACCCAAATAAACAATGCCTAAACCTATAAAGGTTAAGGATATGGGAAACAGCCAGCTATCTTTAAAAATATCTTCGGCTAAGTGGCCTAGGTATAAACAGCAACCGATAGCGCCAAATATGGCGAATACGCGGCGTACTAGCAAAATGCCTGTGCCTATCATCACTAGGTTAATGCATAGGTAAATGAATTTGCTGAGTTCGCTGTCAGATTGTTGCAGCGTCATACCGCCCCAAAAGGCGATGACGCCGAATATGTATATCCAAAACGCATAGTCGGCTTGGTATCTTGCGCGTATGTCTACCCAAACGGCCAGGCCTATCATGAGTAAACCGCAATACATGGAAACGAGTTTGCGTAGCTCCCAGCTAAAACTATCGCCGCTGATAATCGCGGTAATATCCATGCTTAAATACCACAGCGTTACGGCGATAGGCATAATTAAAAACGGATATTTAAAGTGCCTAGCCATGATGGAGCCCACTATTAAGGTGCCGGCTTCCATATACAGCCAATGCCATTTTACATAGCGGTGATAGTCTTGGTAGTTGCTATCATCGGGCCACCAGCCCATGCCTTGTTGTAAGCCATAAATAGCCAAGGGGCTTAAGGCCACCACAAACGTGGCGCAAATGCCGGCGGGGATGCTTAGGCCTTTCTGTTTGAAGTTATGGCTAAGTTTTAGCCCTAGGGTGGCATAAATAAGTGAAATGCAAACTATGCCCCAGCCACCAAACGACTCCCAACCTAAGTTCATAAACAGGGTCATGGCGGCAATAGCAATTAGGCCGCCAAAGTAATACAGCACATGGGTAAAGTTAAAGCTGGGTGCAATATGTGAATTGGTATTGGGGTAGGTGTTTTCTTGAGAATCCGGGTGAGAACCGGTGATAGTATTGGGGCGAGTATCGGGGTGAGTCTTTAAAAACGCTAATAGTTTATCGGCTTGCTCTGCGCTGATAATATTTTCAGCAACCGCATCCTTAAAACTTTGTGGTGTGTACTGCATTAAAAATCCCTTTAACCGTCAATCATCCTAACGCGTTTTCTTAGCGTTGCCGCGATTGTTATCTATGCTGCACCAAAAAGCTAGCTCTTTGGGGGCGGTGTCGTTAATAAACACATGGCAGCGCGTTGAAAGCCACGGCCATTAGTTGGGTGGCTACACTGTTTGTTGACTCGCTATGCCGGCGTGCAAGGCTTACTTTATACGCTCATATATACCGAATGGATACCGGCGCGAGGCCGGTATGACGTTGTGTTGGGTTTAGTTGTTTGTGGATACCGGCGCGAGGCCGGTATGACGGTGGGTGTTGGGTTTGTGATTTATGGATACCGGATCAAGTCCGGTATGACAGTGGGTGTTGGGTTTCGTTATTTATGGATACAGGCGTAGGGCCGGTATGGCGGTGGGTGGTGCGCTTTGTCATGCTGAACTCGATTCAGCATCTATTTAGCTCGCCATTAACGCCTTCATTAACCCTGTTTTAACCTTGGCCTTGTTATGCTGGTCCAATAGTAGACTTTTACAGGTATTCACCTATGCATACGGAAATAGGCATAGCGGGAATAGGTTGTTGTCTTTAGCCTCGTCTTTTTATTTACGTTTATGGAGCATGCCATCATGAAATACCCAATCTGTACCGGGGGTATAGTGCTTGTAGCCGCTTTGCTAAGTGGTTGCCAACAAGATAACGCAGCAAGAAAAAGTGCGCCTGCACCAGACGTTGCCTACATTACGGTAACAACTGCCACACACAACATCGACACCCAAATGCAGGCCCGGGTAGTGGCTTCGCAGATGGCGGAAGTGCGCCCACAGGTAAGCGGTATTATTCAACAACGCCTATTTGAAGAAGGCAGCAGGGTTGAGCAAGGGCAATTACTGTATCAAATTGACCCCGCCACCTTTCAAGCGGCTTATAACGAAGCCAAGGCCAACCTCAATAGCGCTAAGGCCTCGCTGGTAACGGCACAATTAAAAGCCCAGCGTTATGCTAACTTGCTTAAATTTGATGGTATTTCTAAACAAGATGCCGACGATGCTAACGCCACCTATCTAGAAGCCAAGGCCGATACCGATAGGTACCAAGCGGAATTAGAAAGTGCGGCTATCAACCTTGAATACACCAAAGTTAAAGCCCCTATCGCTGGCCACATTGGTATTTCTACCGTAACCCAAGGCGCATTGGTAACGGCACAGCAGGCCACTGCCCTGGCCACTATACGCAGCTTAGACCCCATTTATGTGGATATGAGAAAAGGCAGTACCGAGCTGTTAAAGCTGCGCCAATTGCTGCGCGATAAAAGCATTAGCCAAGGCACTACGGCCGTTGCACTCACCCTAGAAGACGGTAGCGAGTACCTTTATAAAGGTGAACTTAAAATGCAAGAGGTGTCGGTTGATGCGTCTACCGGCACGGTAACCTTACGCGCTGAGTTCCCCAACCCCGAGGGCTTATTATTGCCGGGTATGTTTGTGCGCGCGCAAGTGAATGAGGCCGTTGATGAGCATGCCATATTGGTGCCCCAGCAAGGGATTTACCACAGCGCCAATGGCGAGTCTTATGCCTATGTGATTGACGATAAGAACGTGGTGCAAAAACGCATAGTACAAACGGTTAATGCCGTTGAAAACCAATGGCTAATCGCCAGCGGTTTATCGGTAAACGACAAGCTGTTAGTAGAAGGCTCTGACAAGGTGCGACCCGGCAGTGCGGTGAAGCCTGTGCAGGTAGAAATGAATAACAGTGGCACCATGGTAAACGTGGTGAAACCCACTAGCGATACCCCCGCCATGCAAGAAGGGGTGTAAGCCATGTTTGCTCGTTTCTTTATCGATAGGCCCGTTTTTGCCTGGGTTATTTCCATTATTATTATGCTTAGCGGTATTGCCTCTATTATGTCGCTACCCGTGGCGCAATACCCTGACGTAGCGCCACCGGTTATTAATGTAAGCACCACCTATACCGGCGCGGATGCGGCAACCGTTGAAAACAGCGTTACCCAAATATTAGAGCAGCAGCTTACTGGCCTTGATGGGCTGTTGTACTTCTCGTCTTCTAGCACCTCGGATGGCTCGGCCTCGGTGAGCGTTACCTTTGAGCAAGGTACCGACCCCGACTTTGCCCAAGTGCAGGTGCAAAACAAAGTGCAGCAGGTTAACTCGCGCTTCCCCGAGTCGGTGCAGGCGCAAGGGGTAACGGTAAGAAAATCCAATAGCGATTTTTTGCTGATTACCGCGCTGCATGATGAAACGGATCAAGCAACGGGGGCGGATATTGCCGATTACCTAGCCTCTAATATGGAAGACGCCTTAGCACGTGTTGAAGGTGTAGGTGATATAAGGGTGTTTGGTTCGCAATATGCGATGCGTATTTGGTTAGACCCCAGCAAGCTCAACGCCTATGCGCTAATGCCCTCCGATATTACCAGCGCCTTAAAAGCCCAAAACGTGCAAGTGCCCGCCGGTAAAATTGGTGCAATGCCCACCTTAGCTACGCAAGAGCTTAATGCCACGGTGACGGCGCAATCTATGCTTTCTACGCCGGAAGAGTTTCGCAATATCATCGTAAAATACGATGCCTCCGGTGCCAATGTGCGCTTGAGCGATGTGGCCAGGGTAGAAATTGGCAGTGAGAGCTATGACTCTATAAGGCGCTTAAATGGCCACCCGGCATCGGGTATTGCTGTGATGTTGTCGCCAGGTGCTAATGCCTTAGCCACCGCCAACCGGGTAAAAGCAAAAGTGGCCGAGCTGGTGCCAAGCCTACCCGACGGCTACAAAGTCACCTTCCCCCGTGACAGTACCGAGTTTATTAAAATTTCAATTAGTGAAGTGGTTTACACCCTCATGGAAGCGGTGGTGTTAGTGGTGCTGGTGATGTGGTTGTTTTTACAAAACTGGCGCGCCACCTTAATACCCGCTATTGCGGTACCGATAGTATTGTTGGGTACCTTTGGCGTGTTATCGGCCTTTGGCTTTTCAATTAACACCCTCACCATGTTTGGCATTGTGCTTTCTATAGGTTTGCTGGTGGACGACGCCATAGTGGTGGTTGAAAACGTAGAGCGGCTGATGCGCGAGAAAAACCTATCGCCACGCGATGCCACCATAGAGTCTATGGCAGAAATTAGTGGCGCACTGATAGGCATAGGCGTGGTGTTATCGGCAGTATTTTTACCGATGGCATTTTTTGGTGGCTCTACCGGGGTTATCTACCAGCAGTTTTCTATCGCGATTGTGTCGTCTATGACCTTGTCGGTGATCGTGGCGCTAACCCTTAGCCCAACCTTGTGCGCGAGCTTGTTGCGTGATGAGCGTAATGATGAGCACAATAGTGAAAGCAACAGTGCACACAACACCGCACACAATAGCGAAGGCAAAGGATTTTTTGCCAGTTTTAACCGCTACGTCGATCGCCTAACGGTTTCTTACAGCGGTTATGTACGCAAGATCATTACCGGTAAAGTGCGCTGGATGCTGGTGTACGGTGTGATTGTGCTGATCCTGGGTTTGCTTATTGTACGCATGCCTACAGGGTTTTTACCCCAGGAAGACCAAGGCAGTGTGATGTTTCAAATTAACCTGCCCGAGGGTGCATCCATCAAACGCACCAGTGCTGCGGCAGTGCAAGTAGAGAAATATTTAATAGAAGAGGAAACCGATAGTGTTATAGGCGCCTTTTCTATTTCGGGCTTTAATTTTTCGGGCAGTGGCCAAAATGCAGGCCTAGGGTTTGTAACATTAAAACACTGGGATGAGCGCTCCAAGCAAGATCAAAGTGCGGACGCGCTGATTGGGCGTATGAACAAAAACCTATCCTCTATACGCGATGCCAAAATATTTGCCCTGTCGCAACCGGTTATTCGCGGTTTGGGGCAAAGTAACGGTTTTAGCTTTGAGCTACAGGCGGCAGCTGGCACTAGCCGTGACGAGTTAGTTACCTTAAAGGACGAGCTACTCGCCCAAGCACGGCAAAGTGAATTGCTAGTGGGTATTAGGGAGGGCGCGCTAAGTAATACGCCACAGCTCAAAATTGATATAGACAACGGTAAGGCAACGGCGCTGGGTTTGTCCTTGTCGGATGTGTCCAGCACGTTAACTTCAGCGTGGGCTGGCAGCTATGTGAATGACTTTATTGACCGCGGCCGTGTTAAAAAAGTGTATGTGGCTAGTGATGCCGAGTACCGCTCGCAACCTAGCGATTTAAACGAGTGGCATGTACGTGGCCAAAATGCAGCGGGCGAAACCACCATGACGCCGCTATCGGCGTTTAGCACGGCGTCGTGGTCTAGTGCGCCGCAAAGTTTGTCACGCTTCAATGGCATAGCCTCGTTCAGCATACAAGGTGCCGCGGCCAGTGGCGTTAGCTCGGGCCAAGCCATGGCTGAAATGGAGCGCCTCACCAAGGACGTGGGCCAAGGCAAACTCAGCTATGCCTGGAGTGGCTTGTCCTATCAAGAGAAGCAATCCAGTGGCCAGTCGCCTATGTTATACGCCATCTCAATATTGGTGGTTTTTCTGGCGCTAGCGGCTTTATATGAAAGTTGGTCGGTACCGCTATCGGTTATTATGGTTATCCCACTCGGCGTGATTGGTGCCGCTCTGGCTTCGTCTATGAGAGGGCTAGATAACGATATTTATTTTCAAGTAGCGCTACTCACCACCATAGGGCTGGCCTCAAAAAATGCCATTCTTATTGTGGAGTTTGCGGAAGCCTCTTACCAACGCGGCATGTCGTTAATGGACGCCGCCGTGCAAGCGGCCAAATTACGTTTGCGGCCCATTATTATGACCTCCATGGCCTTTATGTTGGGCACCCTGCCCTTGGCCTTGTCATCGGGCGCTGGCGGCAATAGCCGTATAGCGATAGGCACCGGTATTGTGGGCGGCACGTTTACAGCAACGATATTAGGGATATTCCTGGTGCCCATGTTCTTTGTGTTGATTCGTGGCTGCTTCCCGAAAAGGCGTCCTGTTTATGACGATGACGAAAAGCCAGTGGAGCTTACCCATGAGTAAGTTATGCGCACAAGCGCAGATAAAGGTAGCTGTACTGCGCCGCGCAAGGTTATTACCCATCGCTTGGGCATTATTACTAACCGGCTGCAGCACCTTAGCCCCAGAGTACTCTCGTACGGAGTTGCCGCTGGCTAATGATTGGAGTACAGAGTCTTCTGCTCAAGACTCTCAGCAACTTAAGGCCCAAGGTTTATCCAGCGAGCTGGCCATGCAACTGCCTTGGCAACACTTTATTAAAGATCAGCGCCTAGCCGAGCTGATTGAGTTGGCGCTTAGCAATAACAGAAGCTTGCGACAAACCCTTGCCGATGTGGAAGCGGCCCGGGCCACTTACCGTATTCAGCGTGCCGATTTATTTCCTCACCTTGATGTGGGCCTAAGCGGTAATCGCAGTAGATTATCATCGGGCACTACCGAGACTAGCTACCAAGCAGAGGCCGGTTTAAGCGGTTACGAAATTGATTTGTTTGGTAAAAACCGCAGCCTTAGCGCCGCCCAAATGGAAGCCTATTTAGCCACGGCAGAAACCGCGAAAGCGGCCCATATCGCACTCATCAGTGAGATAGCCAATGCCTGGTTAAACTTGGCGGCGGATAACAGCGCGTTGACTCTAGCCCAAGAAACCATGGCCAATGCTCAAAAAACCTTGGACATCACCAACAAGCGCTTAGAGCTGGGCGTGGATTCACGGGTAGATGTGGCCAGCGCCGAAACGGTATACCACAGTGCCCGCTCCGATATTGCCCTGTATACAACCCAGGTAGCGCAAGATAGTAATGCCCTGCGTTTGCTGGTGGGTGAGCCGTTTGACCAGCGCTTGTTACCCGCTGCCCTGCCCAATAGCGCAACACTGGTCACCGATGTGCCTGCGGGTTTGTCATCAGCGGTACTGTTGCAACGGCCCGATGTATTGGCCGCCGAGCACAGTTTAAAATCAGCCCATGCCAATATCGGCGTTGCTAGGGCGGCGTACTTCCCCAGTTTGTCATTAACGGCAACAGGCGGTGTGGCTAGCTCGGTGTTTGCGGATATTTTTAGTGGCGGTGCCAGTACTATTTGGGCTATTGCCCCCAGCATTACCCTGCCCATATTCGACGGCGGCGCGAATGATGCCAACCTCGCGTATAGTAAAGCCCAACAACGCAAAGCGCTGGCCGCCTATGAATATGCTATCCAAAGTGCCTTTGCCGAAGTGGCGGATGCGCTAGCGCGACGGGCAACCATACAAGCGCAACTGGATGCCGAGCAGGCCTTAGTGGCCGCAGCAACCCGTAGTTATGATTTGTCGTTAGCGCGTTATCAAAATGGCGTTGATAGTTTTCAAACGGCCTTAGAGGCACAGCGCACTATGTATAGCGCACAGCAGTCGCTGATTCTTACTAGGCAGGCGGATCTGGATAACCGCATTACCCTGTATCGCGTATTGGGTGGTGGCTTGGCAGAAAGTAACATTGAGCAAGCTGAAGGCTAAATGTGCGCCTTGCTAGCTACTGTGTTGCTAGCTAAAAAGCTGACAGCAATGAAGGAATACCATCGCAATGATAAATGTACTGCTGGTTGAAGACGATATAGATCTGGCCACCACTATTGTCGACTATCTCGATATCGAATCCATTAGCTGTGACCATGCCAGCAATGGGCTAATGGGTTTGAGCTTGCTAGCAACTAATCATTACCAAATGATCATGCTAGACATCAATATGCCCAAAATGGATGGCTTGACGCTGTGCAATACCCTGCGCGAAAGAGGCATGGATATTCCTATACTGATGTTAACCGCACGCGATAGCCTAGAGCATAAACTGCAAGGTTTTGAAGCCGGTAGTGATGATTATTTAGTCAAACCCTTTGCCATGAAAGAGCTAGTGGCGCGCGTGCAAGTGCTGGCCAAGCGCCGCAGTGGCGAAGCCAGGCGCTTAGTATTAGGCGACTTAATATTAGATGTAAGCCAGCGCAGTGCGCTGTTAAACCAAAAGCCGTTAAAGCTTTCGCCCATCGCGTTTAAATTATTAGAAGTCTTAGTGCGCGCCAGCCCGCAAGCGGTAAGCCGCCAACAGATTATGCAAGCGGTATGGGGCGACGAACAGCCCGACAGTAATAGCCTAAAAGTACATATTTATCATTTACGTAAACAGCTGGATGCAGAGTTGAGCAGTATTAAACTAGATACTGTTTCAGGTATAGGCTTTGCCATTAAAAACAATAACGAGAACAAGAATGATAGCGAAGGGGCATTGTAGTGAAAATTAGGCCCAGCCTTAGGCTGTATTTTTTCATCAGTGTGGTGTTACTGGGCTCAGTAATGACTATAGGCTTTTCGTTTTTGAGTGTTCATTACTTTTTTGATGGCCTAGACAAAGGTTTAAAAAGCGTTATGCGTGAGCTAGCGAAAACACCGTATGTTGAAGATGGCCTACCTCAGCATATAGCGGGCTTTAGCGTGGCTAGCCGCTGGCAAGACACCCCGGCGATTATTCAGCAGCGCTTCCTGTCACCACCAGACGAGCTAGGTAAACTACAAAAATTAAAAGATCAGGACTGTATTTTTACCATGCCTGAAAATATTTATTTTTTGCTAAGTTATCACACCCCTGAAGGGGAAATGCGCTTTATAACCAGGGTTATGCTAGGCAAAGACCGGCCGGTAGAGGCGGGCACTAGCAAACCTAGAAAGCGTTTATATTGGACCATAGGCACAGCGGTTATCGCCATCGTATTTTTTGCCTTTGTGTTAATCATGATTATGCAAAAAATAGCTAAGCCTATAGAGTCGCTAAAAAATTGGGCCAAATCGCTAAACCAAGACACGATTCAGAACGCGCCACCAGACTTCAGCTACAACGAACTCAATGTGTTAGCGGAATTAGTGCAAAGCAGTTTAGCTTCGGCACACCAAAGCTTAGAGCGTGAGCAGCGCTTTTTAAGCTATGCCAGCCACGAATTACGTACACCTATTGCGGTTATACGCAGCAATGTAGATTTATTAAAACGCTTAAGTGAAAAAGACCCCATCAGCGACAAGCAGCAACTCACCTTACAGCGCATAGAGCGCGCAGGCCTAACCATGAGTGGTTTAACCGAAACCTTACTTTGGCTTAGCCGTAATGACGAACAAACCGTTGCGCCAGAGCCCATAAAACTCAATGAAAAAATACAGCAACTATGCAGCGACCTCAACTATTTACTCAACGGCAAAGCCGTTGAAGTCACCGTAGAGGCCGAAGCCTGTAACGTGAATATAGAAGCCACCGCCTGCCATATAGTGTTAAGCAATCTTATTCGCAATGCTTATCAGCACACCCAACAGGGCAAGGTGGCAATCAAACAACAAGATAGCCGGGTCACCATCACTAATAGTAACGATAGCGATAATACTAAAGCCCCTAAAGTTGAAGCTGGCGATAAAGAAGTCGCGTTAGGTTACGGCCTAGGCTTACAGCTCAGTGAAAAAGTGATTCAGCGCCACGGTTGGTTTTATGAGGTTACAGAGACGCAAGGAAATTATCACGTGACAGTTGATTTTGGGGGTGAGTAGTTTTGTGGTTGGGTGAAACTGAGGGGTAAATAGTTTAATTGGGGCCAGAAGTTAAGCTTCAAAGACTCTGAGCCCCTTGATCTCGCTATTAACAGTACGTTAGGTTAATAGCGCCAGCTAGGAGGCTTAAAATTTATAGCCTATGGCCAAAGTATAAACGTAAGGATCTAGATCTACATCGCTGCTGATGGTGTTGCCACCTTCAAAATTAATTGTTGCGGTGGTGTTTATATCTATCCAGCGTATAGACGCGTTGACTAGCCAGTTATCGTCAATGGCATAATCGGCACCCACTTGCAGAGCAATACCCCAAGAGTCATCTAATGCTACATCAGCTCCCGTCAAACCCAAGCCACTCAAAGCGGTATCGGCGGCATGAGTAATATCTTCATCAAAGAAAATCGTGTAGTTAATGCCGGCACCTAGATAAGGCTTAAAGGCGCTGCTGCTATCAAAGTAATAAATGGCTGATAGCGTGGGCGGCAGCTGCTTAACATCGGCAATATCTAGGCCGGCTAGCTCACCCGTAGCTGTTGCTGTATGGCGAAAAGGTGTGGCGGCCAGTAACTCAACTGCCCAGTGCTGATCTAAAACATAGCTAGCCGTTATGCCCAACTGAGTGTTGCTATCCACCGCTAAGTCGCTAGTGCGGCCTGTTAATGAGAGCACGCTGCCATTTAACGCAATCGCCTCGCTGTTTTCTTGCGGCTCTACCGTGGTGGCACCGGCGCGAATAATAATATCACCGGCCTGGTAAGCAAAAGTGGGAGTGGCAATGGCTGCGCTTAGGCCTACAATACAGGCTAACTGGGATACTGCTTTCATAAATTTATACTCTGGAATAAGGTTCTCGATGCTGATCACACCGCGGCTAATTTATGGCAGTCATTTAATCACAAGGCTAATAAGCATGTTTTGATGTAAATTAAGTTTTTTGTGTTTCGATGGGACAGAGTCTTTGAAAGCAGCTTGACAGACACTGTGTTTATGTACAGTATATGCCGATCTATGAAAATACTCCTTTTACCCAAATATGGCAGTGCTGTAGCGGCGGGCTTTCCGTCTGCCGCCGATGATTTTTTAGAAAATAATCTGGATCTTAATCAGCATCTTATCCGTCACCCTGCCGCCACTTACTTAGCCAGAGCCCAAGGTAGCTCTATGACTGGGCGCGGTATTTTTGATGGCGATACCCTCATTGTTGACCGGGCCATTGAGCCCAAGCATGGCAATATAGTAATAGCTGCCTTAGATGGTGAGCTAACCTGCAAAATTTTAGATAAACACAAGCAGCAATTAGTCGCTGCTAATCCCAAAATAAAGCCCATAGCCGTTGCTGAAAATAGCGAGCTAATAATAGAGGGCGTGGTTATACACTCCATTCGTCACCATGTACGCCTTAGTTGATTGCAATAGCTTTTATGCTAGCTGCGAACAAATATTTAGGCCCGACTTGCGTGGCAAGCCCGTGGTGGTGTTATCAAACAACGACGGCTGTATTGTTGCCCGTAGCAAAGAGGCAAAAAACTTAGGTATACCTGACTTACAGGCTTTTTTTAAAATAGCTCATCTGCTGCGCCAAAAAGGCGTGCACGTGTTTAGCAGTAACTACTGCCTGTATGGCGATATTAGCCATAAAGTAATGAGCACACTGCAAAACTATTCGCCCGATATAGAAGTGTATTCCATCGACGAAATGTTTTTATGTTTGGCGGGTGTGCAAGAGCCACTAATAGCCTATGGCCAAACGATCAAACAAACCGTTTGGCGCGATATACGCATGCCGGTAAGTGTAGGTATAGCACCGACTAAAACCTTGGCTAAATTAGCCAATCACGCCGCTAAAAAAATACCAAAAGTACAAGGTGTATGCCTATTAGACAGTCAAGAAAAATGGCAGTGGTTACAAAAGCGTTTACCTGTTACCAAAGTGTGGGGCATAGGCAGCCAGTTAGGTAAGCGGCTAAACGCAATCAATATAGTTAACATTTATGACTTAGCTACGGCCAATGCAAAGCACTTACGCAAGCAATTTAGTGTTGATGTTGAGCGCATCATAGAGGAGCTAAATGGAAAACCGGCTTTGTCATTAGAGCTGCAGCCAACGGCAAAAAAACAAATATTTTGTACCCGCTCATTTGGCGAAAAACCAACCGAGCTAAAACCGTTAGCACAAGCGATAAGCGCCTATGCAGCGCGAGCCTGCGAAAAACTTAGAGCGCAAAAGCAATATTGCAAAAGCATACAAGTGTTTATTAATACCTCACCCTATGACAATAATTACTACAGTCAACAATTGGTAGTGCAATTACCCTATCCCACCGACGACAGTAGAATTATAATTGCAAACGCCAACAAGGCCTTAAAGATTATTTATAAAGAGGATAAGCGCTATTTAAAAGCTGGCATAGGGCTGCTGGATTTAAGTGAGCGAAAATATAATCAACAAGACCTGTTTCAAAAGTCACAAAGCGAACAATGCGATGCATTAATGCTAACCGTCGATAAAATAAATCGCCGCTATGGCCAGGGTTTACTTTATTGGGGTGCAGAAGGCTCAAATAAACGCTGGCGCATGCGGCAACAGTTTTTATCACCGGCTTATACAACACGTTGGGAAGATATACCTTTTATAAATTGCTGAGTATCAAAGGGCAGAGGCGTGGAAAGTTTGAGTTTATATAGTCGGTGGTGCTATAGGATTATATTTCAAGAACCCGCCCCATTGAGCTCGCTTGATCTACATGTGCCTGATCGGTATGGGCTTTACGTTGACAATGTCAGTAATGAACAAAAATATTGACTATGTTCATATATGAACATAGTCTTAAGAGTAACCAAGGAGGACTGGTTATGAATATAGCAGCCAACCAAAAAGCTATCGATCACGGTATGCGGGGCCGTGTTGCGGTGAAGTTGTTTCTTGGCATAGCCGATGAATGGGGGCTATCAGAAGAGCAGCGCTGCACCCTTGCTGGCCTCAATAGCCGCACAACGCTTCATAATTGGCGTAAAAAAGTGGCCGCCAAAGAAGATATTAATCTCTCGGGTGATACCTTGGAGCGCCTATCTTACTTAGCAGGTATCTATAAGGGTGTTCAATTACTCTTTACCGATCCTGCTCAATGGAAGGCCTGGGTCAAAAAGCCCAACAGAGACTTTGGCGGGCAATCGGCGCTAGATAGAATGCTGGCGGGCCGAGTAGTCGACCTCTCAGATGTGCGCCGCCATATAGATGCGTGGCGTGGAGAGCATTATGGATAGGGTGGAATTAGTGTGTGATACCTACCGCCTTATTCCCAGCCATTTCCCGCCCATTCAAATTTTTGAGAACCTGCTAGACCCCGACGAGCTGGAAGTAGCCTATGCACTTGAAGGCATTACCAATGATAGGGTTCGGGACCAAGCCGGTGATATCTCGCTGGTTGTTTCTGAGGACAGGATAACAGGTTATGGCAGCACACCTATCATGGCAGCTTTCACCCATATCGGAGTCGAAAGCCGATTTACTAAGGGCCGCTATGGTGTCTACTACGCGGGGCTAAACCTAGCAACGGCACTCGCTGAATCCAAGTTCAGTAGAGCCAGATTGCTCAGTGCCACGGATGAAGCACCGCAAATACTTATGATGCGTTGTTACAAGTGCGCAGTAGATGGCACCGTGGTGGATTTACGTAATAATCCTCAGGTTCATAGCCCAGACAGCTTCGCTGACGCCCAAGCGGCCGCTGAAAAACTTCGAGAGCAAAACGAAATGGGCATTCTATACAATTCAGTACGCCATCCCGGCGGCGAATGCATTGCTGCACTTAGGCCCTCTCTGATGAAAGCACCGGCTATCCAGTCTGGTCACTACCAGTTTCATTGGAATGGTTCGGAAATAACCACAGTCTTAGCTGTTAACCTCGTCGAATAAAGGGAGAATCACTATGTCTCTTGAGCTAACTAATCAATTACTTTGGCCGTTTAAATCTCTTCCCGATGAGTATGTAGTCGTTGATACAGAAAGCACTGGCCTGTTTGATTCAGGCGGCGCACCAGGAATGGTTAGCGTAGGATTAGTTTTAGTTTGTAAGGGTAAGATTAAAAAAAGTGAGGAGTTTTTTGTTCGCCCCCACCGACCGATGACTGATGAAGCGTCTAAAATTAACGGTATTACCCAAAAGCAAGCGGAGCATCATCCAGCCTTCTGCGAACAGTGGCCCAAGATTTTACCCTGGATTAAAGGCCGCCTATTAGCATGCCATAACGCGTCATTTGATTGGTTGCTCATTGTAGATCATATAGCGAGGTATAACGCCGTTGCCGCTAGACCTGCCGGAGTATTTTGTTGTCAGCGTGCCGCACAACCATGGGCGCAAGCAAAAGAGATTCCATGCTCTACGCGTGGACCTTCACTGGATAAGCTTTCTGAATATTTAGGCTTAGAGAACTTACGGCACGCACAAGCGAATAAACATGGCGCGCTTGTTGATGCCAAACAAACAGCGAATGTGATTATTCGACTACAACAGTTTTGAAATAAGGCTAACCGACAGAGCCTTATAATAGGTTGCTTGCGTGATGGGTGGTAGTTAAGGGTTTTTATCTTTAGTAACTTGTGCCCGTTTAACCCATTTCCAGCCAGTAATCATAGGTTTAATCAGGTTTTCTTTTTTCCAAAGCCAATAATAAAAAATAGCTGCTACATGCAAAACGACCACCACGAGAATACATTTGGCTAAAAGCCCATGCCACCAAGCCAGGCTCGACATAGTGGCCTCAGTTACTAGGTAGGCAAGCGGCCCTGTTTCAAAGAAAACATCCGACTCTATAAATAAACCAGACAGCGCTTGCGCTGTTAGTAGTAAAAGTAATGCAAGCACCGAAAGCGAACCCAGT
This sequence comes from Dasania marina DSM 21967, assembly GCF_000373485.1. NCBI lineage: Bacteria > Pseudomonadati > Pseudomonadota > Gammaproteobacteria > Cellvibrionales > Spongiibacteraceae > Dasania > Dasania marina. The sequence goes on along the minus strand of NZ_KB891575.1, from coordinate 666,278 downwards.
GGGTTATGCCCCGGTGTTCCGCTAGGGCTGCGTTTAGGTAACGTGCGGGCGTAATTTAACAGTGCCGACGGTCGAAAAAATAAGCTACTAAAACGTATAGGCGTGGGCCCAATAAACCCCCAAATCAAACGAACCGCCAATAAACCTAAAACCGTATAGCCACAATAAAAATGCCATTCTATGCGGGTGAATGACATGAATTCGCCAAAGAACCAACCTAGCGACACCACCACGGCTAGAACCCAATGCCACAAGCGTGTTAGTGGGTCCCAGATTTTTTCAAGTAGATACTTATGCAAGGCCGCTTACTGTTTTTCAGTAAAATCGTCGTGGCAAGCTTTGCAGGCTTTACCGACATCACCTAAGCTAGCGCGCAGCTCATTTAAGCTATTGCCAGCAGTGCTAGCGAGGGCATCGACAGCTGTTACATATTTCTCACCGTATTGACCAATTTCAGGGTAGGTGTCCCATATTTTTGGCAGCGCGGTAGTTTTACCCTCGTATTTATCGTTAGCGGTTCCTGGCGCCCACGCCCGGCCCATATCCAAACCATTTAACAACTGCAGGCTGTTACTAAGCTTAGCTGCCATCTCGGCATCGTAAGGCAACTTACCCTTCGCCATCGCCGCTAAGGGCCCTAAAAAATAAGAACGCAACTCCATATTACTTTGGCGAGCATGAATGAGGTCTAAGTTGGTGTCGTTACTATCGGCAAAACACTGCAAAGAAAGAACAAGCGCAGTAAAACCTAAAAGTGTGCGAGTGATGTTTTTCATAAATGCCTCTTTAATATTTGGAAAAATAGATTATGAACCAGTGTATTTTTTAACTCAAGGGAAAGCAGAAAGTCTGTGCGATTACATGTCTGATGCAAAATGCGCCATTATCTCAGCTGTAGTCATTTCTTTCGTTTCATTGGCAAAGCAGTAATAACTAGGGCGCATGTCGCTAAAATACTGCATATCCATTTCCAGCCCTTGCAAGCTTGAAAATAAGCCTAATGACATATTATATTCACCTGTCGCTTTAAATTTGTAAAACAGATGCGTTCCACATTCTGTGCAAAAGCCACGAGAGGCCCAAGATGATGATTCATACATTTTAACGTTATCACCACCTTCAATTGTTACCTTAGTGCCGCACTTAACAGCAAAGAAGGGTGATCCTCCCCAGGTTCTACATGATTGGCAATGGCACACCGTGAATTTTTGATTAACTTCATCTGCGGTAATTTTTACTGCACCACAAAGGCAGTTTGTTTCTAAATGCGACATGTTGATAACACCTTAGTAGGTAAAAATATAACAGTTTCAAGGGACAATATTGTTGAAATATCGTATGTTATGAGAGGGAAAGAACGATTGAGTCAAAATACAAACCCAAAGGATTTGAACCCTTGAGTTTATTAGTTTCCGCTTATTATTCAATGATAGTTGGATCTTTTACAATGTCTGGGACTTCACCAAATACAACTTCTTTTGAGTTTATATCTACGACCCATGGCTGAGGTATTGTTTCTTTTTTGCTTAGAATGTTTGGGTAAAACATTATTCTGTAATTTTTCCCTGCTTCTGCAATGAATTCAAGCTCGATATGGTCTTTTTTATCTAGAGCGTTGCTGATGCTACCGCCAATTAAACCTGTGCTAAATGCTTGTTGTGCAAAAGATTTTCCTAGGTTTGTATTGTATAGCAACGTGATTTTGTTTTTACCGGGTAAGACTTGGATTTCTTTTGGGTACCCTCTAGTAAAACTGCCTACAACGAGTTCATTCGATTGTGCAATAGCAAAACCCTCGTATTTTGTTTGAAACCCCCAGTCGTTATAGCCAGAGGCTTCAATGGTGGCTATTTTATCGCTAGATAATTTGACTCCAGGATAAGTTTGGCTGGTTCCGCAACCTATGAGAGCGATAGATATTATTATTGTTGCTAAAAATTTCATTCTATTTCCTATTTCAGAGAGTTTTTATTTTTTATATAGCGCTTAAATTTTCGTGTTTCAATAACACTGACTGACTTGATTTATAGGTCGTACGATAAATAACCGTTACGACCCCTTTATTTATTTACTTTGATGGCCTAGTTATAGCTCTATACTTAATCGTTTAAACGATGCTAAATAGTCCTCACTAGGACACTCAACTTCATTCACGTTGTATGCTGGAATAACGGCAAGTAATATTGGAATTGCGACTGCCGCCCATTGTGCAGGATTAGGTTCTATTTTAAGGCAGGTTTTAGTATTAGGTGAAAGAGTAATCTTAAACGTTCCACCGGTGCTGCCGTCTCCTGCTGTTTTAAAAATCTCCTCACCTGGGGGCAATAAAATATCAATGAATTCTTTCTCCATTATATCGACAATATAGTGCTGGGATGAACCAAAATTCGCAGCCATAGCTTTGCTATGACCGCCGGCATCTCTATAAACCAACAGTTGAGCTGGGTTATCTCCGGCATCGATCCATCTTGATTCTTTAGTAATTGAAGCGCAGCCAGTAATAAAGCTTAAAATTATTATTGTTATTGCAATTCTCACAAAACTCTCCTTGAGTTATAAAGGTTTTATTGGGGCAGAGTCCTTGATCCAAATAATATTAATCCTAGTAAAATATTATGCAGGATAATCCCCGTAACAGCTTTAGCCTTGGCAGTAATTTATAAATTTATCGTAAGCTCAAACTCAGCTGTATTAGTCGCAATATGATCGTCAATTACGCTGGCATTTAAATTAATGCTACTGCCGCTATTTTCCACATAGTCTGCTGATGTATTACCGGTGTTTTCACCTTCAATTTCATCTAGGGTAGTGTCAAAGTTAAGATTAATCTCTAATTCATCACTGGGGTCGGTAGGTTTAAATACACTAAGGCTTAGCTCTTCATTAGTACCGTTATTATTAACATCCACAAAAAAAACGGTGGACTCACCATCAAAGTCTACTGATACAGATAGAAGCTCGGTGGTGCCTTTATTTTGTGAAAAGCAGCTAAGCGCAATATCATCTTGGCTAAAGGAATAGCCATTCAGCTCGTAATTTAAGTTTAACTGGCCCATGGATATGGCATCTTGGATTTTAATGGCAGTAACAGTGCTGCTATTAACGCCCCCGCCTACATGTTGGCCTTCCATTAGCACATTACTAACAATACTCAGCTCAAGATCAGCGTCGGCCCTGTCATCATGCAGTGAGAGACCGCTGTCACCAGCGGCGAAGGTGTACTCGCGCAGGCTGCTGTCGGTGTTGCAAACATAAGCTTCTAAGTTGCTGCCGCTATTGGAAATACGCATCATCATGCGCTGCTGTTTGTTGCGCTCGGCATTGCGGCCAACTATGGAATAGTCCGACACTATCACCCATAGGCCGGTTAAATCGCTGTCACTCGCAGCGCAGGAGTCATAGCTAGTGCTTAGGTATGGCGCTGTTGTGGTTGCACTGCAGCTGGACTGATCGCCTGAGCCAGAGGAACTGCCGCCACCACCGCCACAAGCAGCTAATGCGAGCAATAAAATAGTCGAAAATGATAAGTGCTTAGTATCCATGGCTAGTTGCTCTCAATAGGCTAGATTGATAAAAACAATGGATAGAGTTGTGCTGTGGATAACAAGGGGGATTGGGCAAGAGCATTTCAACATCCATTTATTTTTTTATTATTCCTAACGCTAGTATTTAGCGTATCTCCCGATTCTGATCGAGATTAAACAAAAACGCTACCCTTGCAGGTAAGTTTTTTAACAGCTGCTCGGTAATACGCTGAAAATACATCACAAACTGTTTGATGGCCTCATCACTCATTACCCCACTAGCCTCCTGCTCACTGCCCTGCCCGGCTTTTATGCTGGCAGCGAGTTTGTGCTCTTGTTCTAAGCGCCATTGGTATATGCAATCAAAGGATGGGGCTTTAAGCATGGCCCAGGTATCTATTTGCTCGTGTAGGGTCTGGTAATGCTGTGCTAGTTGTTGGTTTACGTAGTGCCGCCAGGTGCCGTCGCTATCGTGCTCGGCTTCTAGGCTGTTGATGGCTGGCGATAATTCGGCATCGCTTTGTGGGCTAGCGCCTAAGCACCAGCCCTCTAAAATAATAATATCGACGGGGGCGCTAATGTTGGCCCATTGCTCGCGGGCTAGGCAGTCGTCGCTGGCTTTATTAAAGCGGGGTATGGCTACCCTGCCCGGCTTTTTTAATGCGGCTAACGTTGTGAGTGCCAATGCAATATCGTGGGTGCCGGGTACGCCGCGGGTGGCCAGCAGCGGGTGCACGGTTTTGGCTAAATGTAGTCGTGCACTTTTGGATAAGTAGAAGTCATCAATGCTGAGGCTCACCACCTTGAGTTTGTGCTGGTGGCTTAACACGGTGTGCAGGTAGGCGGCCATGGTGGTTTTGCCGCTGCCTTGGCTGCCGTTTATGCCTAGGGTGAGGGTTTGTTGGCTGTGGGCGTGTTGTTGTAGCAGTGTGTTTATTAGGGGCGTGTAGTGGTTGTGTGCTGATGTTAGGTAGCCATCGGGGAGTTGGTGTTGGGTTTGGAATTGTTTTAGAGTTTCCATTTATTTTTACGGCCGTTTTGTTTGAGGGTTACTTTCCGCCTTGCTGGGCGGGTTACTTTCTTTTGCTTGCCCAAAAGAAAGCTAACCAAAGAAAAAGGCACCCCTAGTCCGTCGTCGGCTGCGCCGATGCCCTGCGCTACTCAAAAAACTAACGGCCGCTGCGCAACTCACAAAAAACGATACTCAATCGTTTTTTGCTCGGACAGTGCTCGCTGCTTCGCGCCGTTATTTTTCTCCGTTGCTCGGCGACTCCCAAGGGGCAACGGGTGCTTCGTAGAGGGTGGTGTTTGTGATTGTAGGTAGTTAGAGAAACCTCTAACTACAAAAGATATTTTCTTGCTGGTGTGAATATAAAGCGTAACCAGTAAATCGATCAATTAATAAATTAAAACTAATGGGTACTAACTCAAGGCCGGTACGACTAGTGTAGTTTGTCATACTGAACTTGATTCAGTATCCACTTAGTTATGTAGATGCCGAATTAACTACTGCAAGGCCGCGTTCTATTTTTTAACTAAACCTAGCGCAGTGTTGGCTGCCCCGGCAACTAAAAACAAGCCTATCGCAAACACTACTATGGATGGCCCTGCCGGTGTATCTAGGCTGAGGGATAAACCCAAGCCCCCTACTACCGAGCCGCAGCCTATGGCTATGGCGGTGGCGGCCATTTGTTCGGGTGAGGTGACGAATTTGCGGCTGGCGGCGGCGGGGATGATGAGTAGTGCGGTGATGAGTAGCACGCCGATTATTTTCATGGCGATGGCTACCAGCAAGGCAATCATGAGCATAAGGGTGAGGCGCAGGCGCTCTACCGGCAGGCCTTCTACTTGGGCCAGTTCGGGGTGTACGGTGATGGCGAGTAGGTTGTTCCAGTTGCGCCATAGGGTGAGTGCTAGGGCCAGTGCTATGCCGCCTATCCAGTAGAGGTCGTGCAGGCTTACCGCGAGTAGGTCGCCAAATAGGTAGGCGTTTAGGTCTAAGCGCATATCGTCTATCAGGGCAATGGTGACTAGGCCCAGCGCTAAGCTGCCGTGGGAGAGTATGCCTAGTAAGCTGTCGCTGGCCAGTTGCGGTTTGCGTTGCAGCACTACTAACAACACGGCCAAGCCTAGGCAGCAGATGATGATGCCCAGTTGTATGTTAATGCTTAGCCACAGGCTGAGGGCTACGCCTAGTAAGGCGGAGTGCGCGAGGGTGTCGCCAAAGTAGGCTAGCCGCTGCCACACCACAAACGAGCCTAAGGGCCCTGCGATGGCGGCGATAATTAACCCGGCGCTAAGGCCCAACCATAAAAAATCAGGCATGGCCCTGCTCTCCTTTTTGTTCGTCTTGTTTCTGTTCGTTGTGCTTATTGTTGTGCTGATGGCTGCCGTGGTGATGATCGTGGCCGCAGCCGGCCTTCTCGCCATCATCATCGGCTATCACATCGCCGTGTATATCGTGCTCATGGTCGTGATCGTGATGGTATACCGCCAAGGCTTGGCTGTATTTTTCGCCAAACAGGGCCAAATAGGCGGGGTCGGTGCTAACGTGTTCGGGGTGGCCGTGGCAGCACACGTGCTGGTTAAGGCAGATGACGGTGTCGGTTTGCGCCATTACTAGGTGTAAATCGTGGGATACCATCAATACCCCGCAGCGGTGGCGGTCGCGTAGGGTTTCTATTAATTGATACAGTTCGGTTTGGCCGGCTATGTCTACGCCCTGCACCGGTTCGTCCAACACTAATAGCTGTGGATTGCGCAGTAGCGCCCTGGCTAATAGCACCCGCTGTAGCTCGCCGCCCGATATAGATTGCAAAGGGTTGTTGAGTAGATGGCTGGTGCCTACTTCGGCCAAGGCTTCTTTAATGGCTGCTTTGCTGGGGTGTGCCAGCCGCAAAAAGCGGCCCACGGTAATGGGCAGGCTGGGGTCTACATGCAGACGTTGTGGCATATATCCTATGCGCAGGCCGGGTTGGCGGATGATGTGGCCTTGGCTGGGTTTAATTAGCCCCAGAACGGCTTTAACTAGCGTGGTTTTGCCCGCGCCATTGGGGCCTATTAAGGTGACGATCTCCCCTGCTTTAATCGTTAAATCCACTGCCTGCAACACGGTTTGCTGGCCGTAAACCATGGAGACTTGTTTTGCCTGAAGTAAGGGCTCGCTCATGCCGTATCCCCCGCTGTTTCTGGGTTTATATTTTGGCATTGCGGGCATAGCCCCACCACTTCTACGCATTCATCCTCTACCATAAAGCCGGTGTCGTGTGCCGACTGGGCGATAGCGGCGCTAATGGCTGGGGTGGCTAGTTCTACCGTGCTATTGCAGTGGCGGCATATAAAAAAGTGGCTTTGATGGGTATCGCTGGGGCTGCAGCAACCTATATAGGCATTGAGCGAGGCGATGCGATGCACTAGGCCGTGCGCTTGTAAAAACTCTAGGGCTCTATACACCGTGGGCGGTGCTATGCGGCTGTTGTTACCGGGCGCGCGGCTGGCTGCTAGCATCTCTAATAACGTGTAGGCACCTAGCGGCTTGTGACTTTGCCAGATATAGCCCAACACCTGCCTGCGCAGTGGCGTTAGCCGCAGGGTTTTTTGCTGGCAGATGAGATCAGCCTCGGCTAAGGCGTTGCTAATGCAATGGCTGTGGTTGTGCTGTTCAAAACCGCTGGTATTGGTTGAGGTGCTCATGGCTTTTGGGTTGTGCCCTATGCTCATTAAAAGAAATGTTATAGTATAACGTTTCTTTTCGGGGTGATAGCGCCCGTTGTTATTAATGAAAATGATATTGACGTTATGACTAGCGTTATTACCACCCTATTGAGCCCACACACCGTGTTAACAACTATTGCCCATGCCTTGCCCCCGCTACGTTTAGCGCTACGCCTGTTATTGGCTGGCGTGTTGTTAATGGCGCCGTTGTTGTCGCAGGCCGATGCCGATGTTACTGCCGACGCTAAGCCCAAGTTATTAGCCTCTATCAAGCCTATACAGCTGATTGCGCTGGCGATTGCCGGTGATACGGCCGAAGTTGAGTTATTGCTAGCCCCTAATGTATCCCCTCACCTATACCAGTTAAAGCCTTCCGATCGCCAGCTTTTGGCCAATGCTGAGTTGGTGATATGGGTAGGCCCCAGCATGGAGCGCTTTTTAGCCAAGCCCTTATCGTTACTGCCCTCGCCGCGGGTGTTAACCCTGCTTAATGAATCAGAGCTAGATACAGGAGCAGATATAGAACCAGATCAAGACGAGCACGGCCATAGTGAGCACCAGCATCACGGCCAAGACCCACATATATGGCTAAGCCCAGTACAAGCCCAGCACATAGCCCGGCAAATAGCCCAGCGCCTAACCACCCTACTGCCCGCCCAGCGCCTTACTTTTGAGCAAAACCTGCAACGCTTTAGCGCCCAATTGGCAGCGCTGGATGCACAGCTGCAACAGCAGTTTAAGGCGCTACAGCCTAAACCTTATATGGTGCTGCACGATGGCTATGGCCATTTCGAGCGCCACTATGGCCAGCGCCATGCAGCGGTGCTAAGCCTTAGCCCCGACAAAAAGCCCGGGGCCAAGCACCTTTGGGCCCTAAGCGAGCAACTCAAGCAAGGCGGCATCGCCTGTGTTTTTAAAGAGCCGCAATACCAACCGGCGTTATTAGCCACCCTCACCCAAGGTTTGGCTATTAAACAGCAGCCCTTAGACCCCATGGCCAGCCATATAAAAGCCGAGGCCAATGGCTATTACCGCTTTATGGCCGAGTTCGCCGCCAGCTTTATTAGCTGCGTGCAGTAGTTAGAACATTTCCCCTAAGTTATTCAGTTAGTTATAACCCTTGCGTATAGATAACGATTTACCCTGTCGGTTAAATTTACATTTCACTGATTTGTATATCCAAAAAACAAACTTAAACTATTGATTTTAAACTATTTATTAAGATTGGCTTGATTAGTGTATATATAACTGTAGAAACGCAGTAGCCGTTGTCGTAATTTTGGAGTTATAGATGAACAATTATTTAAAAGCTTTGCTTGTCGCAGTAATAATTAGCGCTGCAGCACCCAATGCTTTTGCTGGCCTGATACAGGCAGAGTTTGGCTTTGGTTGGGGCGGTGATCGCAGCTACACCGGTACGTTAAGTGGTGTTGATGCCGATGCCGATGGTTTTTTACGCTTTGATGAGCTAACAGCGTTTTCTGCAGGGGGAACTTCTTCTGCAGGTACTTTGAGCATTAGCTTAAGTAGCTTATTTGATATAGGTGATATCGATTTAGTTAATCAAGTGTGGCTGCCCAATGCGGATTCTTGGTCTTGGGCCTCTGCAACTGCCTTTATTACATGGGATGACCGAGGCTCTTCTTGTACTACCTTCAATGGTTGTGGTGCCGATATTAATATTACCGTACCCGAGCCAGGCTCTATTATTTTATTAGCCATAGGCTTAATTGGCTTGGGCGTTGCTCGTCGCAGCCAGAAATAAAACAACACGAGTAAGCAGTGCTAAGTAAAAAGCTTAGCAAAAAATAATTAGTAAAAAACGGCCTCTTAGCAGGCCGTTTTTTTTTGGCTGATTAAAACGTAATGGAGTAGGGCGGGGTGTTCGCTACACTATTTTCATATTCGTAGGCTAATACAAAATATATTGCGGTTGTTAGGGGGTAAATAGCAGCGGTTTTTTTAAGCCTTGGGGGTAGGCTATAACCACAGCGAAAGTTGTTGTAGGGCAGGCCCTAAACCTGCGGGCAATAATTGTTTAAACATAATAACCAGAGGAACGAACCATGAAAGTATCCCCCAGACTTAGGCCAATACCGCTAGCTTTAGCTGCTGCTGTTGTGATTAATTGCACAACTAGTGCGCAGGCGCAAAGTGTTAGCAGTAACAACCTGATATTAGAAGAGATGATAGTCAGTGCCCGTAAGCGTGCTGAAAACTTACAAGACATACCCGATTCAGTTACCGTGTTTAATGAGGCGCAAATACGCGATGCCCGCATTACCACCATTAAAGATTTTTCTGCGCTAACCCCCAACCTTACGGTTGCTACCAGTTTTCGCTCGGGCTTAAATTTTGTCACCATACGCGGCTTAATTACCCCGCAGGTGGGTGAAGCGCCTTTGGCCTTTGTGGTTGATGGTGTGACCGTACCCAACCTTGAGTTTATTAACCAGGGCCTACAAGAGATAGAAAGCATAGAAGTTTTACGCGGGCCACAGGGCGCTTTATACGGTAAAAATGCTATAGGCGGGGCGGTTAATATAGTCACCAAGCAGCCATCTGATGAGTTAGAGGGTAGGGTGCAAGCCTCGTATGCCGAAGGTAATGACAAGAAAATATCGGGATCGTTAAGCGGTCCGCTAGTTGAAGATAAAGTATATTTTCGTGTGTCGGGTAACTACCGCGATTTTGACGGCCTAATCGATAATGACTATCTCGGTGAAGAGGTGGACTATATCAACGGCGCCTACGGTTTTCAGGGTATGTTGAAATTTAATATGTCTGATGTGTCTAGCTTAACCTTGAATGGCCGCTATTCGGATGTAGTACAAGGCAGTAATTATTTAGCCTCTATAGAAAAAGATGATTTAGAAAATTTTGATATAGAAGCCCAACCCAATGTAGTGGGTAGGGATGAGTCAACATTACAAACGTTATCGGCTAAATATGATTACGAAATGGATGGCGGTGATTTTACCTTTATTGCCGGGTGGAATGATGCCGATATTACCTTTTTCTCGGATGCCGACTTTGGCCATGCCGATGCCTCAGCCGAAAACTTTTTCTTTCCTAGTATGCAGTCTAACCCTATAAACGAAGACTCTATTAATATAGAAAGCCGTTATACCTCTTATAGCGATGGCCCTTTAGATTGGTCGTTAGGTGTGTTTTATGAAACTCGTGATAGAACCGTAGAGTTTGATACTATTTTTGACCTGCAACCCACCGAGCGCGTCACCCATAACACGCCGGTAGACCCCAGCTTGGTATTTGCCGGTGAGCGCACCGTGCAAGACACCGAAGCCTACGCTGTATTTGGCCAAACTAATTATGCTGTAAGCGATGTTATAGATTTTACATTTGCTTTGCGTTACGACTCAGAAACGCGTGAGGCTTACGATGAGCGCGCGCCACAGCTGTCAAAAGCTAAAGAAACCTATAGCGAAATACAGCCAAAAGCGTCTATAGCATGGCAGGCCAGTGATGATGCTTTGTTATCAGCAACCTATTCAAAAGGCTTTAGGTCAGGCGGCTTTAACGAGTATTCACCTTTCGTGGTACGCGACTACGACGAAGAAATTTCAGATACCTTTGAAATTGGCGCAAAAACTACCTGGATGGATGGCCGCCTGTTGCTTAACATGGCCGCGTTTTACATAGAGCAGCAAGACGCACAGTTCACCCGTTTTAACGGTAACACCTTAACCTTAGAAAACTTGAACGTAGATGAAGTTGAAATTAAAGGTTTGGAAATAGAAATTACCGCCAAAGCCAGCGAAACTATCCAGCTGTCGTTGGGTGCTGGCTATATAGACAATGAGATTGTTAAAAACACCGGTACCGATATATTAACCGGTAAAGACTTGGCCCTAAGCGAAGGCGATACCATGCCTTATGTTGCTGATTTTAATCTCAATGGTGCTATTAGCTATCTTAAGCCGGTTGACAACAACATGGACTTCAAAGCGCGCTTAGCCTTTAACACTTTAGGGCCGCTAAGCTATGATATTTTTAATGATGATACTGGCGAGTCAGATACCCATACCTTTTTTAATGCGAGTTTAGGTTTAGAAACGGATACTTGGTCACTGCTATTATTCGCTAATAATCTTAGCGATGAGGATGCCCCAGAAACGGTGTATAGCTATAACCCTTTAATTAGAATGCGTAACCAGCCTCGCCAAATAGGCGTACAAGCTTCTTATGACTTTTAATCTAAGGTAAATTCCCCTTGGCCCTGTATTTGTTGTGACAATGCAGGGCTTTTTTGTATCAAGCTTTTTTCTATGCGGTTATCCTAGTGATGAGTAATAAGAAAATGAATCAGGAGAGCATAAGGCATGGTTAATACCACAAGCTTGCAAAACAATGATAAGAACTATGACATGAGCTACGGCATCAGCGGCATTATCACCGCGCCTATAGGCTATGCGGTTTTATTATTCCTACCTATTTATTTAGAAGTGGCAGCAGCAACCCTAGGCTTAAGCGAGAGGCAGGTGGGCTTGTTTGCGGCTACCGATGCCTGTGGCTTGGCGTTAGCCACTTTGTTATTTTCGCTGTGGGTAAAAAAGTTAAATTTTCACACCGTTAGCTTGGCGGGTGTGGTGATTACCGTAGCCGGTAATTTGTTATCAGCGGTGGTGCAAGATTTTACCTTGCTGTGCTTAATTCGCGTTATCACCGGTATAGGCGAAGGTTTGCTAGTAGCGGTGGGGGTGAGTGCGGTGGGCATGACGGCTAACACCAATCGCTGGTTTGGCATTTACACCGCGGTTATCGTCGCCGTGCAAGCGGTGGGTTTATTAATTGTGCCTTTGGCTTATGAGTCGTGGCAGCTATCGGGTGTATTTTTATTGATGGCCGCATTTTATGCTTTGCCTTTGTTGTTTATCAAAAAATTACCTCGGGCTGCAGCCGAGAACGAAGGGGTAGGGGAACCGTCTATAACACCATCTGCGCCAGTCGCTGCGCGTTATATTATTTTGGCTTTACTGGGCTTGTTATTATTTTATGTTTGCATAGGCGGTGTGTGGGCCTATTTATCATTTATGGCCACAGATAGCGGGCTCACGCTAGCTTATGTGTCCAAAGCTTTATCTATTGCTTTGCTAGGTGGTTTAAGTGGCGCAGTATTCTTTGCATTGCTGGGCAAGTGGGGCGCTAGGCACAGTTTGTTATTCGTCTCTTCGCTTATTTTAATCGCCTGTTTATGGCTATTTAACGATATACAGAAAGGCATGTTCTTTATCGTGACGCTATTAGTGTTTAATTTTTTCTGGAGTGTTATAGGGGCAAGATTATTTGCTTTGATATCTGACGCGGATAAAACCGGAAAATATATTAGCGCGGCGCAAACTGTTGTGGGCTTGGGTTTTGTGTTGGGGCCTATTATTGGCTCCTTATTGGTTAGCGATTATGGCTATTTTGGTATTAATGCCATGGCTATTTTATCGATGGCCTTGTGCTTTATTGCCGTGACGCCTTTAGCGTTGTTAACAAAACGCTCTATTAGCTAGTTATAAAACTATGAGCTTAGTCGTTGTTAGAGCATTATTTTGTGCACGATTTAGATAACAACCTGCCTGTAATAGAGGAAAAGGTAATAAAAATGCACGAATAAACCGCTTGCCAAAAATAGCGACAAATTGTGCTGGCAAATTGATTCGATATTTCCTGATCTAAGGGTTATTCAAAACAATATTTGGTCATTAACTGATAATTTAACCATAGATATTAACCGCGCAGCTCGTTAGTGCAGTAGTAAAGAGTCTGGAGGCAGTATGACAGTTAGAGTAGCGACAGATGTTGGTGGCACCTTTACCGATTTAGTGTATGTAGAAGAGGGGACCATACGCACCATCAAAAGCGACACGGTATACCCCAATTTCGAACAAGGGGTATTAAATGCCGCCGCCAAGGCCGAGCTGAATTGTGAAACTATCGATTTCTTTGCCCACGGCACTACCGTAGTTATCAACTCCTTAACCGAGCGCAAAGGTGTTAAAACCGGCCTAATTACCACTAAGGGCTTTCGCGATGTGCTGGAAATTGCCCGCGGCGATACCCCCGATATTTTTAACAACTACTACCAAAAACCCAAGCCCTTTGTGCCGCGTTATTTACGCTGTGAAGTTGCTGGCCGCCTAGATTACAGCGGTGCCGAAGTGGAACCGGTGAATCTAGAGAACTTAGCCGATATTATTGCGCTGTATCAGCAAGAGGGCGTAGAGGCCATAGCGGTTTGTTTTTTACATGCTTATGCCAACCCCAGCCATGAGCAGCAAGTGGTCGCCGCCATTAAACAGCAGTGGCCAGAAGTGGCGGTTATAGCCTCACACCATATTTCACGGGAGTGGCGCGAGTATGAGCGCAGCAATACCACGGTGTTATCGGCCTATGTGTTGCCGCCTACCCAAGCTTACCTCGATCGCCTGCAAAGCAAGCTGGCCGAAAACGGCCTTAGCCGTGCGCCGTTTATTATGCAATCCAATGGCGGCATAGCAACTACCGCCGCCGCCAAGGCCAACCCCATCAGCTTAATTGAGTCTGGCCCGGTGGGCGGTATCTTAGGTGCCGCTGCCTATGGCAATTTAATCGACGAAAATAATGTATTGGCCTTGGATATAGGCGGTACTACCGCTAAGTGCTCGCTAATACATCAGGGCCAAACCGCCATCACCACCGAGTACGTAATAGAAAAAACCGCCAAAAGTAGCGGCTACCCGATAAAAACGCCGGTAATAGACATCGTCGAAATTGGTAATGGCGGCGGTAGCATCGCCTGGATAGATGCCGCCGGCAGTTTGCACGTAGGGCCGCAGAGTGCAGGTTCTACCCCCGGGCCAGTAGCCTATGGTCGTGGCGGCAGTGCGCCTACCACCACCGATGCTAATTTAGTGACTGGCCGCATTAACCCGCAAAGTTTCGCCAATGGCGACATTAGTCCCGACATGCAGGCAGTGCGCGAAGCTTTTACTGGGCTGGGTGAGCATTTAGGGGTGGATGCGCAAGCGGTTGCCCGAGGCGTATTACAAATTGCCAATGCCAATATGGTTAACGCCCTAAAATTAATTTCAATTAACAAAGGCTACGACCCCCGTGATTTTTCACTGATGGCCTTTGGTGGTGGCGGTGCTATGCATGCGGTTGAGTTAGCGGCCGAATTGAGCATACCCAAAGTTATCATCCCGCCCCATGCTGGAGTGTTTTCTGCCTACGGCATGTTAATGCTAGACCTGCGCCGGGATTATATCCAAACCCAAATTCTGCCCTTAAGTGAAAACGCCAAAGACGATTTACTGAATGCCTTTGGCCAACAAGAGCAGCAGGCCTATGAAGATTATTTAGCCGATGACTTCGGCGCCGAAAAAGTACGCTTTGAGCATTACATTGATGCCCGCTATAAAGGCCAAGAGCACACTGTAAAAGTACCCTTTAACAAAAATAGCCAGCTAGATTTAAACGCCATTATTCAAAGCTTTCACCAAGTGCATGAAAAGGCCTACACCTATCGCTTAGACGTAGCCATAGAAGTGGTTAACGTACACTTGGTGGCCTATGGCTTGGTAGAAAAATCCGAATTACAAAGCTTGCTGCAGGCACCTAGTGAAGATGCTAGCAGCGCCTACGTAGGCCAACGTGAAGTGGATTACGATGTGGCTGGCGTACATCAAGCAGCAATTTATCAGCGAGAAAAATTATTGCCGGGCATGTTAATTACCGGCCCTGCCATTATCGAAGAGAGCACCACCACCACCGTGGTGCTACCCAATAACCGGGTAACCTTAGATAAGTTTGGCGGCTTACACATACAGGTAAATGCATAGTCAATGATAGATGCAGCCATAAATGAATTCAGTAAGTAGGTGTAGATATGAACAAGGCAACTAACGATATTTTTACCATAGAGATAGTTAAAAACTCCTTGGTGGCGATAGGCGAAGAAATGTTTTTAGCGCTAAAGCGCTCTAGCATGAGCCCCATTATTTATGAGGCTTTGGATTACGGCATAGGCATTACCGATGCCACAGGCTGCCTTATCGCTCAAGGTAATGGCATACCAGGCTTTATCGGCACCTTAGATGGCGCGGTAAAAGCCATACTGGCTAAGTATGAAAACAGAAGCATAGATGAGGGCGATGTTTTTATTATTAACGACCCTTACTCTGGCGGCGGCACACACTTATCCGATGTCTCTATGGTTAAGCCAGTTTTTTACAAGGGCGAGCTAATTGCCTGGACCGCCAACAAAGCCCACTGGACCGAAATAGGCGGCAAAGACCCCGGCAGTTTTAGCGCCGATGCCTCAGAGATTTACCAAGAGGGTTTACAGTTTCCCGGTATTAAAGTGTTTGCTAAGGGCGTAGCCAATGACGCTATCTTAGAAATGATACGCGCCAATGTGCGTTTGCCCGATATGACCTTGGGCGACCTATGGGCCTGTTCGGCATCGTTGCAAGTGGGCGAACGCCGCCTGCTGAGCTTAATAGAAAAATATAGCTTAGACACGGTGCAAAATTCGATTACCCAATTATTGGACCACGGCGAAGCCATGGTAGCCGAGCAGTTTAAAAAACTGCCCCGCGGTGAATTTTATGCCGACGATATTATTGATGAAGATGGCTTGGGCAATGGCCCTTTTCATATACAAGTAAAAGTCACTATTACCGATAGTAAATTTATTGTCGACTTTACCGGCACCAGCCCGCAAGTGCCCGGCGGTATTAATATGCCCAGGGGGGCGTTGGTATCTTCGGCTAGGGAAGTCTTTATGGGTATAGCCGACCCCGGCGTGCCCGCTACCGATGGCTGCTTTCGTTGCATAGAAGTGATATGCCCCGAGGGCACACTATGTACGGTGCAAAAACCAGCACCGGTATCGTCGTATTTTGAAACCATGGTGTATGCCGCCGACGTGATGCGCAAGGCGCTATGCACCGCCATGCCCGGCGTGTTGCAGGCTGGTGAGTATGGTTCGGTATGCTCTATGGTGATGTCGGGTAAAAACAGCCAAGGCGATAGTTATTTATTAGTGCAGCCCTTGTTGGGCGGCTGGGGCGCAGGGGTGGATAAAGACGGCGAGAGTGGCCAGTTTTGTGTAGGCAATGGCGAAACCCGCAACATACCGGTAGAAATCACCGAGGCGCGCTACGGCGTGCGGGTAGAGCAATACGCTTTTAATGATCATGACGCCGGTGCCGGTACCGGTGAGCACCGCGGCGGCAAAGGCGTGGTGTTAGATTACAAAGCGATATCGGGCGATGCCGAAATCTCCACTTTTTTTGGTCGCGGCAAAACGCCACCCTGGGGCATAGACGGCGGCGATGTGGGCTCTTGCAACTACGCCCAAGTATTAAGAGATGGCCAAGTACTACAGCAGTTTAGTAAGGGTAGCCGGGTAGCGGTTAAGCAGGGCGATACCGTGCGGCTGGTTACCGGTACTGGGGCGGGTTGGGGCGACGCTAAAAAACGCGCGCCGGCTTTAGTGCAAGAAGATATACGCAACGGCTATATCAGTGCTGAGTTAGCTGAAAAAATCTACGGTAAGGCTTAAGCACGGTTTAGCGGCGAGCAGGCGTGATGGCTATGTTGAACAAGGAGGTTCACCCTAAGCGGCTAAGCCGCTTAGGGTTTTATATTTGATAAATACTGATTATCGAAATCTCATCTTTTAAATATTCTTCGTCTTCCGCTAAGTGATAAATAGCTTCTAATACTTGGCGGCCGCTAATAATGCGGCCAAAGGCAGCAAAGCCTAGGCCATCGGCGTAGCGCTTGCCGGCAAAATTCAGCGCTGGTTGCTCACCTATACAAAAAAAGAAACTGCCATCGGCGGTGCCTGGCTCAAAGCGTGCCATAGAAATCACTCCGTCTTCGTGCAATAGTCCTGTTTGCTCTGTGCTTTCGTGGGCGATGGGGGGTAGTAAGCGCTTATCACCGGGCGCCAAACCACCTTGTATCACTTGTATACTTGCGTTGGCGTCTTCGGCTTGTTGGGCGTTGTGCTCGTTAACAATGCGAAAAAAACTGCTGTTAGCAAACAAACCCTGCTGGCAATACTGTAAAAAGTTGGCCACGGTTAGTGGGGCCTGTTGTGGGTATAGCTCCACAATAATGGGGCCTAGCGGGGTTTCTATAGTGACCTTAGGAGTGGTGGCGGTAGATAAAGACATAGCATGGCCTTAATAGAGCGGGTTACAGAGTAAGGAATACGAACTATTATTGCCGTAGCAATCTATTATCGTATCCATCTATTGTCCTAGAAAGCGCAAAAATTATTTTTTGAAGTGCCCTGCGCTAACCGCAGTAATTACGGAATAGTGCAATGCAATCCGCCGCCTTTAGGGTGATATTGCGCCATACTAAGCTTAGCTAGAGTGTTATCGTTTAGCGACTAAGCGCTAAACCGGGAGACCTTGATGTCAAAAAAACCAATTAAGATGGACCGCATTAACCGTAATATTTTAAAAGAGTTACAGGGCAATGCGCGTATTAGCAACAATGAGCTGGCCGAACGTATAGGGCTTTCCCCCAGTGCCTGCCTGCAGCGAGTAAAAGCTTTAGAGGAGTCAGCCTACATTTTGCAGTATGTGATGGCGGTAGATATCAACAAGCTGTGTATTAATGTTAAAGCTTATTTGCATATCACCTTAAAAAACCAGGGCTATCAGGATTTTAGTGTCTTTGAAAAGGGTGTTAAGAAATACCCAGAGTTTTGCGATTGCCTGCGCGTGAATGGTGAAATCAATTATATTGCTTTTGTAGTTTGTTCCACCATTGCCGATTTCAATGAGCTCTGCGATAACTTATTGCAAAGCCCCTTAGGCATAGGAAAAATAACCAGTTATTTTGTACTGGATGAGCCCATGTGGTTTTCAGGCTACCCCTTAGATGGCTTGGAATGGCGCAACCCGGAATAATCTAACGGGCAGTCAATAAAAAAGCAGAAAGCAACAAACAGTAGCAAAAAACATAAGTAAGCATTAGAGGTGTGATGTGGTCCCCAGCAGTTTATCCCAGCAGTATCTTCAGCATATACAGCAACAGTTTAGCCAGACTTGCCAATTATTAAGTGAGCAAGGTTATGGCCGGCTGCTTATTGCTGCCGGGGATATTAACTATCACTTTCGCGATGATGGCGATTACCCCTTTAAACTTAATCCGTATTTTGCCAGCTGGTTAAATCTAGTAGAGGCTGCAGGCTCGTGGCTGATTATCGATTGCCAAGCAAGCAAGCCCACTTTATTATATTACTTCCCCGAAGATATTTGGCACCAGCCCGCGCCCTTAGATGATGCGCTAGTGCAGCAGGCTTTTGAGGTTGTTAGCTTTGACCATCCAAAAGAGTTACCGCAATGGTTAGCTAGCAACGAAGAAAAAATCGCTTATATAGGCCCTGCGCAGGCGTGTATAAAAAACTTAACAAACTGCACGACTAACTGTGAAAGCTTGTTAACGGCTATAGATTACTACCGCGCTTATAAAAGTGATTATGAGCAGGCCTGCATACGGCAGGCTAATGAAGCGGCGGTGTTGGGCCACCGGGCGGCAGCCGAGGCGTTTTACCGCGGTGAATCTGAATACCAAATACATATGGCCTATTTGCAAGCCACCCAGCAATTAGACAATGACCAGCCCTATAACAGCATAATTGCCCTAAATGAACATGCGGCGGTATTGCATTACCCCCATAAGTCGCGGCAACAACCGGCCAGCCCTAAATCCTTTTTAATAGATGCGGGTGTTAGCGTGGCGGGTTATGCCGCCGATATTAGCCGCAGCTATGCCTACCAGCCCGGCGTGTTTGCCGATTTAATTATCGCCATGCATAGCTTGCAACAAAACTTGGTGGCGTCATTGGCGGTAGGCTTAAGCTATGTGGATGTGCATATACAAGCACACCGTGCCTTGGCGGCGATATTATTAGAGTTTACATTAGTGCAGGGCAGTGTAGACAGCTTGTTAGCGCAGGGCGTGACTTCGGTATTTTTCCCTCACGGCCTAGGCCATTACTTGGGTATACAAGTGCACGACCGAGGCGGTTGGTTAACCGACCCACAAGGTGGCGAATTAAAAGCACCGCAGGCGCACCCTTATTTACGTTTAACACGCAGCATAGAGGCCAATCAGGTTTTTACCATAGAACCAGGTTTATATTTTATAGAGCCGATATTGCAGCAAGCGCAACAAGATGCGCGCGGCGCGGCCATAAACTGGGATGCCGTAACCGCCTTAAAACCTTGGGGCGGCATACGTATAGAAGATAATATTTTAATGACTGAAACCGGAGCGGTTAACTTAACCCGTCTAGCGGGTTTAGTGTAATTATTACTGTGTGTTGCTGAGTGCTGGGCTATTTAGTTATAGCCCTTTAAAAAACTATCACCCTCATCATTTCTATTTCTATCTTTTGGCTTGTCGCTAGTCGGCGGCTGCTTATTCAGTTTTAAACAATCAAAGTCAGTCGCTATGTTATTGGCAGGCTCAGCATTATGCTGAGCCTGCTTGTTGGCCTTGGTATTCTTGCTATCGCTGCTTTTCATCCGGTTAACTCCTCGTGGTTAACTAATACGTCATCTGTAAAAATCTTTATACCTAATTCCGGCTGATAGCCGTGAATTTCGGTGACATCTAACTTCAATAAAAAGTCTAAAATATCTTTGCTAACCACTTGCCCCGGCACCAATACTGGAAAGCCCGGCGGATAAGGAGTAACAAAGTGCGCAGAAACCACCTGCCTACCGGCGGCTATGGCATTTTGTAAATCTTGGTTATCAAAGCGCAGGTATTCGCAGTTGTCTTCTTCATAGCTCATAAAAAAAGCGCGGCGTATATCACCATCGGGTGAATGCTGGTGCTTAGTTTTAAAACAGGGATGAAAGCAGCTAAAGTCCGGCAGCGGTGGGTGCTCATGGGTTAATGAGTGTACACAGCGTTGATGCAGTAATTGCTCGGCGCTGTCAAAGCCCTCTATATTGCGTTTAATTTTCCTGGCCAGCTTGACTAACACTTCTAATAAAAACGTCACCGAACTGCGCGAGGTACCTATGTTGGTCATAAATAAAACGGTGTTACGTGAGGTTTTATTTATTTGTATGCCGTACTTGTTCATTAGATAGGTGTTTTTAAAGGTATCACCATCTATGCCTGCATGGCCTATATGTAAGGTGACGCGGCTGGGGTCTAGTACAAACTCATCTTGTTGCCAGGCTTCTTCCATACGGCTCCAGCCAGTTTTAGGGTCGTAAAAGCTTTCTACGCCTGAGACTCTATATTGTTCGGGGATGAGATCTTTATTTTTTAATACCCTAAAGTATTTTGATAATAGTGGGCTGGCAGATATTTGTTCGCGCAAATTAAAGGCAGTTTCTAATTGCTTGTGTACTAACTCATAGCCTTCTAATTCTACCTGGCGACGGCCTACATCCAATGACGCCAGTATTTGATAGTTAGGCGAAGTGGTGGTGTGGGTCATATAGGCTTCATTAAATGCGCCGCGGGCTTTTTTTCTGAAGTCCTGATCATGTATATGAATCATAGAGCCCTGCCGCATAGAGGTTAGGGTTTTATGGGTAGATTGTGTGGCATAAACCCGCAGCCGAACCTTGGCGGGGTCGGGTAATAG
Organism: Dasania marina DSM 21967; assembly: GCF_000373485.1. Lineage (NCBI taxonomy): Bacteria > Pseudomonadati > Pseudomonadota > Gammaproteobacteria > Cellvibrionales > Spongiibacteraceae > Dasania > Dasania marina. The sequence goes on along the minus strand of NZ_KB891575.1, from coordinate 645,410 downwards.
CTTTTGCGCAACTAAGCTGTCGATACTGGGTTCGCCATCGTGTGCTTGCTGTTTTGCTACAAACTGTTGATATTCTGTTTGGTAGCTAGCGCTGCTGTATTTTTCTTGTAATTGCTTGGCGGCATACATAGCGCTGCGGGTACGATAGCTGGGGTTAAAGGCAGCAAAGGCAAACCAGGCTTCATCCCAAATAAAAATCAAATCAGGCTTAATCGCTAAACACTCTTCCATAACCTGCTGTACGTTATAGACAATGCCATCAAAGGTGCAGTTGGTGAGTATTAGTAGCTTAACCTCATGTAAACGGCCGGCTTGCTTGTATTCTAATAGCTTACGTTTAATAGTCGCTAAGGGTACCGCGCCATAAATTGAGAATTCATTGAGCGGGTAAGAATCTAAATAAGAAACCTGTGCACCCATCATAACCATGCCGTAATGATGTGACTTGTGGCAGTCTCTATCGATAAGCACCACATCACCAGGTTTAACCAAAGTTTGCACAACAATTTTATTGGCGGTAGAAGTGCCGTTGGTTACAAAGTAGGTTTCTTGTGCGCCAAAGGCGCGGGCGGCTAATTGCTGGGCGTGTTTAATGGGGCCGCGGGGTTGTAATAGCGAATCTAAGCCGCCACTGGTGGCTGAGGTTTCAGCTAAAAATATATTCTTGCCGTAAAAATTACTAAAGTCTTTGGTCCACCGCGAGTAGTTGATGGACTTACCTCTAGAGAGCGGCATGGCATGAAATACACCAGTAGGTTTACGGGCGTATTCTTTTAAGGCGGTAAAAAAAGGCGTTTGATAGCGCTCGTGTATGCCCGCTAAAATACTACCGTGATGTTCTATATTGCCAGGCTCGCGGTAAAAACTGCGGCGAAAGTTGTCGGCGTCTAGGCTGGCGGTTTCTTCTACCCGGTCAGCGGTTACTAAAAACAAATCAATTTCTGGCCGTATATGCTTTATTTTTTCACCCAGCATAATACTGAGTTGGGTTTGGCTAAGCTTATGTAACTCGGTTTCGCTTACGTTTAATGAGAAGTGCTCAAATATATCGTAGTGGTTTTTTGAACGTATATCGAAGCCATAGCGAATAATGCAGGATTGTATATTGCGATTAATTAACACCGCGATTAAGGCATCTTCAAAGCTTCGCACGGTGACTATATTGTAAATGTATTTGTCATCTTCGTGGCGCAGGTCTAAAAACGTGGCCCGTATTTGTTCTTCATCTTCGCTGCTGTGAAAGGCATCTACCACTAAAACTTCAAAATAGGGGCGCGTATCTTCCTGGCCACTATTGTCGTTGTGTTGAAATACCTGGCCAGTGCTGTGGCTATTAAGGGTGGCGGGCTGGCCTAGGTCTACTGCTTTGTGATGATAAGCATCGTTAACCAAGGAACGTTCGATTAAATGCACAGCGCTGCTAAGATTTTCAAAATCTTTTTTACGCAGTAAGGCCCATAAATACGAAAAGTCTTTTTTAGAGGGAAAGGCGGAATATTCCTCTATATTATTGAGCAAGGTCATGGTGGCAAAAATACTACGCCGCGCCACCCGGTATTCAAGCGGGCTAAGTTTGCCGGAGTTAATACGGGTAAGCTGTTCTTTTAGCCGCGCCCAATAGTCTGAGCGCAGTTGAGAAAACTTATGGTAAAACCCCAGCATGTTATAGCTATGAAAGTTATTGGGCTTGCGAGGTGATATAGCGTGGCTGTAGTTCATGTTCTGGTTCTTGTTCTGGCTCATGTTATGGCTCATGCTGTTAATCATCACTCATGGCTAATAAGGAGGCGTTGCCACCTGATGCTGTGGTGTTGTTAGACACAACTTTTTCCAATACAAAGCGCTGCATCATATTGGGGCCATGGCGTTCGCTAATTAAAGGCAGTAAGGCACCGCTGCGTTGGCTTAATAGCGTATCGACATGTTGTTGCAACGCTGCTGAGCCCGCAACAGCCACGCCGTGGCAGTGTGGTGCTAATAGCAATGCCAGTAGTTGTTGCTCGCTGTTAACACTGTCGCGCTGGTAAAACCCTTGCAGGCCCGCTTGTTGTATATAGGGGCTAATGTCGAAAGCATTATCACTAAGCTGCACAACACGGTTACCGCATAAAATGGCGGCAGCAACTTGGCGTAGCCCATCTTCTAAATAGTGATCGCCCAATTGCAGGCACAGTAAATTGCCGCGCTTTTCTATGTGCAGTTGGTTGAGTTCACCAGTAGGGCCAGGCAGGGTGATAGCCTGTGCTTGGTTAGCTAGCGCCTCTTCGGCCATAACATTGATATGCTGGCTAAATAGCGGCGATAAATTTAAGGGGTTATCGGCCAGTAATAAATCTATTAAGTGGCGAACTTTTTCTGCGCGCTGGCTAACGGTATCACTAGCTGTGTTGATGCTGTTTGACGCTAGCATTAAAAAGTTTTGGTTTTCTTGTTGCTGAGCACCTACAGCTAAGGCCGATAAGTTAGGCGCGGTATTATCGTTAGCGCTAGTATTCTCAGCAGCTTGTTGAGTTAAGCGATAAACATAAGCCGGGCCGCCAGCTTTGGGCCCGGTGCCTGATAGGCCGTGGCCACCAAAGGGTTGCACCCCTACGATGGCACCTATGGTATTACGGTTAATATAAATATTACCGGCGTTAATATGCTTAACCGCTTTTTCGGCGCTGCTTTGTATGCGGCTGTGTATACCTGCAGTTAAACCAAAACCGGTGCTGTTAATATCGGCCAAGGCTTGTTCAAATTGATTGGCTTGGTAGCGCACTACATGCACAACTGGGCCAAACACTTCTTGCTGTAATACATTGATGCTATCTATTTGGTAAAGTCGTGGCGCAAAAAAAGTACCGTGTTGGCATTCGTCGCTAAGCTCGCATTGATACAGTAATTTGGCTTTGTCTTTGACGGCATCGCTTTGTAAATAGTGATCGTGTTGTTGTAAGGCCGATAAGGCTTTGTTATCGATAACCGGGCCTATGTCGGTGTGCAAATTATTGGGGTCGCCTATGTGTAGCTCTTGCATGGCACCGATAATCATTTCGATAATGTCGTCGGCGATTTCTTCCTGTAAAAATAATACCCGCAAGGCCGAGCAGCGTTGGCCAGCACTTTGAAAACCAGAGGCGATAACGTCGTCTACCACTTGTTCGGGTAAAGCGGTGGAGTCCACTATCATGCAGTTTTGGCCGCCGGTTTCGGCGATTAAGGGTATGCGTGGGCCGCTGCGTTCGGCCAGCTTATGGGCTATCCATTCGCCTACACCGGTAGAGCCGGTAAACATGACGGCGGCTATACGCGGGTCGGGTAGTAATAGTTTGCCGACTTGTGGGCCAGGCGTGACGATGAGCTGCACCACATTATCGGGGAAGCCACACTCGGCCATGAGTGCTATGGCGCGGGCGGCGATTAAGCACGTAGTGTCGGCAGGTTTGGCCAGCACGGTATTACCCGCGGCTAAGGCGGCGGTGACTTGGCCTAAGAAAATCGCCAGTGGAAAATTCCAAGGGCTGATGCACAGCACTACGCCACGTGACTGCAGCTGGCCGTGTTCGCCCCATTGTGGATGGGGGCCACAGGCTTTACGAGCCTGCACAGCATAGTAGCGACAAAAATCTACCGCCTCGCGCACCTCGGCTACGCCATCGGCAGCTATCTTGCCCGCTTCAAAAGTACACAGGGCGATAAACTCATCCATGTGCTGTTCTAGTTTATCGGCCAAGCGCTCTAGGCAGTTGGCGCGTTCGGCCACGGCAACCTTGGACCATTGTTGATACACGGTGGTGGCTTGATCTAACGCTAGGCTTAGCTGCTGGGACGAGCTGCGCGGCACGGCGCCTAAAAAATTACGTGTATCCGTGGGGCTGCTTGATACCGCTAAAGACTCATCTGCGAGGTTGAAGTCAGCGGCGGTTTTACTATGTTGCTGCGCCCACTCTTGGCTGTTGTTGGCCAAGCTTTGCAGGCGTGGTATATCGCTTAAATCAATACCGTGGGAGTTGCTACGCTCGTCGCCATATAAGTTTATGGGCAAAGGAATATGGGGGTTGGGGATTTGCGACCAGCTGCGTACTTTGGTTATGGGGTCTTGTACCAGCGAGCTTAATGGCACCTCGTCGTCGACAATACTGTTTACAAACGAGGAGTTTGCACCGTTTTCTAACAGGCGGCGCACTAAGTAGGCGAGCAGGCTTTTGTGTTCGCCTACCGGGGCGTAGTTGCGTACAGGTATCTGGCTGATAATATCGTCGTATAGGCCATCGCCCATGCCGTGCAGGCGCTGAAATTCAAAACCACTTAAGCTGCCGTTTTTGCCTTGTGAGGCGCGCTCTAAAATATAGGCCACCGAGTAGGCGTTGTGCGTGGCAAACTGGGGGTAGATTGCATCGCGGTTATCCAGCAATAAGCCGGCGCAGGCTTGGTAGCTTACATCGGTAGCGGCTTTGCGGGTAAACACCGGGTAGCCATCTAGGCCATCGACTTGCGCGATTTTTATTTCGCTGTCCCAATAAGCGCCTTTAACTAAACGCAGCATCATTTTTTTGCCGGTTCTTTTGCTTAGGTCTATTACCCACTGCAATACCGGCAGGGCGCGTTTTTGGTAAGCCTGCACCACTAATCCAAAACCTTCCCAGCCAGCTAGCTCGGGCGCGGTGAATACGGCTTCAATAACATCCAGTGAAATATCTAAGCGGTCGGCCTCTTCGGCATCAATGGTAAAACCTATGTCGCAGTCTTTTGCCATTATGGCCAAGGCTTTAAGGCGGCTAACTAACTCGTCCATGACCCGATCGCTTTTTAACAACTCATAACGGGGGTGTATAGCTGAGAGTTTTACTGAGATGCCGGCGCTCTTGTAAATATCGCGGCCCTTAGTGGTGGCTCCTATATGCTCAATGGCGGTTTGGTAGGCTTTAAAATAGTTGTCGGCATCGGCCATGGTGCGGGCCGCTTCACCCAGCATGTCATAGGAGTAGCGATAGCCCTTGGCCTCTAGTTTGGCGGCGCGTTTGCTGGCTTCGGCAATAGTACGACCCAGCACAAATTGGTTGCCCATAATACCCATGGCCTGACGCATAGCTAGCCGTATTACCGGCTCACCCAGTCTTGCTACTGTATTTTGCAGGGTATTGAAATGCTGTTGTTGATCATCAGCTTTAAAGCGCACCACTTGGCCCGATAGTAATAAACCCCAGGCGGAGGCATTAACAAAAAAGGAGGCACTTTTGCCTAGGTGAGCGTGCCAATCACCGCTGCACAGTTTGTCGCGTATTAGGCGGTCAGCGCTGATGCTATCGGGCACCCGCAGCAAGGCTTCGGCTAGGCACATTAAAACTATGCCCTCGTTAGTGGAGAGCGAATATTGATTGAGCAGGTTTTGTATGTGGCCGCCTTTTTGGGCAGCCAGACGCACCTGCTGGGCTAGGGTTAATGCCTGTTGATTAACGCGCTGCTGCGCGGGGCTAGTAAGCGTAGCTAGTGGCAGTAAGTCAGTGACTACCAGGGCTTCATCGTAGCGATAATACTGGCGTATGCGGTTGCGTAGCGCGTTGCTGGTGTCGATAGTGCTGGGCAGTTGCATAAAACGTTCCCTTAACATGGCGTTTACAGGCATAGCTGTATGGATAGGCTGAATAAATAGGTTCGGATAGCGCTATTTGTATGGGCAGATGGTAGGTAAAATGGCGCAGCATGTGCTTTGGAAGTACGCTATATTTTCAATACAAAATAGGGTTTATGGGTAATTAAGCCGTAGCTTAAATGGCAGCTTAGCCGTTACTCTAGTGAATCATGTTTATTGCTTAATACCCCTAGGGCTATTAAGCGGCGGGCTATTTATAGGAGTAGGGTTATAGCCATGAGTAAAACCGAAAAACAACTAGATCGCATCGATCAAAAAATTCTTGATACCTTGCAACGCAACGGCAAAATCGCCAATTGTGACTTAGCGGAGTTAGTACACCTTAGCCCTTCGCCCTGTTTAGAGCGGGTTAGGCGCTTAGAAAAACGCGGCTATATTAAAGAGTACGTGGCCCACCTTAACCCCGAGTTATTAGATGCCGCCTTGGTGGCGTATATAGAAGTGTCATTAAAACGCACCGCCACCGAAGACTTAAACAAATTTAATCAGAAAATGCGCGACTTGGATGAAGTGGTGGAGTGTGTGATGGTGGCCGGTGGTTTTGATTATTTAATTAAAATACGCACCGAAAACATGCAAAGCTATAGACATTTTTTAGGCGAAAAACTGGCCGCCATAGAGGGGGTAGCGCAAACCCATACCTATGCGGTAATGGAAGAGGTGAAGTCCACCCATATTATTCCGGTGGTGAAACCTGGGGCGAGAAAGTTGTAGGCATTTAAAAGTGCCAAGAATTATAAAGAGTTAATGGTAATCAACAGTTTTAATTTTCACGTCATACCGTCCTTCCGGCCACAAGCCGGAATCCATAAAGCTACAAAATTAGTAACAAAGTGAAAGGCCATGGATACCGGCTCGAAGGCCGGTATGACAGCAGTGGTTTTAAGTCATACGATTGCCAATCGTCCTTCCGGCCTTGCGCCGGAATCCAGAAAGCTAAGAAACCAATAACTAGCCGTAAAGTAATAATCCGAAACAGCGTAGCTTTATAGAATCATCAATTACCCAACCAAAAATTGAGCGGTAGCACTAACCCATGGATACCGGCGCAAGGCCGGTATGACCTACCCCATGAGCGAAGCGCTTGCGATGACTTAATCGAAGCACCCTGTCATCCCAAACTTGATTTGGGATCCATATTTTGCAGTGCTAGAAGTAGCAAGCTCGGCAAATACGTTGATAAGGATTTATTAAATAATAATTTTAGATTGGCGTAGTTAGTGTGGATTCCGGGTCGTGGCCCGGAATGACGCAGAGTAGGGCGATGACTTAATCGAAGCACCCTGTCATCCCAAACTTGATTTGGGATCCATGTTTTGCAGTGCTACAAGCGCCAGCCTTATAGCGGATAACTTCCCTTAATCATCACTAGGGTAAAGACGCTGCATCAAAATATTCTTATATTCCTGCGGATCTTTAATTTCCATTAAGCCGCCGGGGCGATGATGCTCGCCGGGGTCGAGTTTAATTAATAAGCGAGTCACCCAAAAGCGCACCGCGGCGATACGTAAAAAATCATTCCATACGCTTTTTTCATCGTCGCTGAGCGGGCGATTTTTTTCATAGCCGGCGAGTAGGGCGTCACAGTTATCGTGGTTTAAGCTGCCGTCATGCTGCGAGCACCAATCATTGGCTACCACCGCCAAGTCGTATATTAAATAACCATCGCTGGCACTAAAAAAATTAATAATGCCCGCTAGTCGCCCGCCTACAAATAACGCGTTATCTCTAAACACATCACCGTGTATTACGCAGCGGGGTAGGTTGAGGTTGCTGTTGTGCAAATTAACAAAGTGGCTAATTTCATCGTTGAGTAATTTTTGGTCGGCGTCTTCTAAATGCGGGTTGAGTTCGGCGGCGGCAGCTACCAGCCACTCCACTGAGCGCGGGCCTTGGTGCTGTAAATTGGCATCCATACAGGCGCGATGGATGTTGGCTAGGGTTGCGCCCAGTTCTTGGCATTGTGCCGGGTTGGGTTGCATTTGGTGTAGCCCCGGTACTTTCGGTATGAGTAGTGCGGGTTTACCTTGTAAGTATTTTAAGCTCACGCCGTCACTGTCACGCTCGGGGCAGGGCACGGGTAAGCCTTTGAGGTTAAGCAGGGTGGTGAGCTTGGTGTAAAATTGTAAATCGTCTAAGTTTTGTGCTTCAAATAAGGTGAGCACAAACTGATGCAGCGGTTCGGTTTGCAGCTCGCTGCCAAACTCGGATTGATCGGTGGTGATTAAATAATTGGTGTTGGTGATACCCTCGGCTATGCCTTTATAATTCACTAGCGGGCCTATGCCGAAGGGGGCGATGTAGGCCTCTATCTCTTCTCGGTCTAGCACGGTGTAAACAGCCATGCATTTACTCCTTTATCATTGCTTTATGTTTGGCGATTGCTGTTAAAAAGTAGCGATGCTACTGTAGCGCACCCCTATCTATAACTATAGCTCTGCTCTGCCTTTGTTGCTTGGCTGGGCGTTAATTAACTTCTTGTTGCGAATTAAAACCATGTCTCAAAGCCCTACTGCCCCGCTTGTTCTTGTTGATGGCTCCTCTTACTTATATCGCGCCTTTCACGCCATGTATAAAGCCGACTTACGCACCTCTAAAGGTGAGCCTGTAGGGGCCATTAGGGGCGTAACCAGTATGTTGCGCCGGTTAGTACAAGATTACCCCGGTAGCAGCATAGTGGTGATATTTGATGCCAAGGGCAAAACCTTTAGGGACGAGATTTACAGCGAGTACAAAGCGCAGCGCCCCCCCATGCCCGATGACATGCGCCCGCAAATAGAGCCTATTCATAATATTGTAAAAGCCATGGGCATGCCGCTGCTGGTAATAGAAGGGGTAGAAGCCGATGACGTGATGGGCACCCTAGCGCAGCAGGCCACCGATCAGGGTATAGATGTGGTGTTATCCACCGGCGATAAAGATATGGCGCAGCTGGTTAACCAGCATGTCACCCTAGTCAACACCATGACCGAAACCGTGATGGACGTGGAGGGCGTTAAAGAAAAGTTTGGCATACCCCCAGAGCTCATCATCGACTACTTAGCGCTCATGGGCGACAAAGTAGACAACATCCCCGGCGTACCCGGCGTGGGCGAAAAAACCGCCTTGGCCTTATTACAGGGCTTGGGCAGCCTAGAGAACATCTACAACAACCTCGATAAAGTGGCAGATTTAGACTTTCGCGGCGCTAAAAAAATGCACGAAAAGCTAGCGGCCAACCGCGAGCTGGCGTTGTTATCCTATGAGTTGGCCACCATTAAGCTAGATGTAGAGCTAGAGCAGGGCCCGCAAGATTTAGTGATGCACCCAGAAGACCGCGAGGCCTTACTGGCCCTGTTTACCGAGCTAGAATTTAAAGGCTGGATGGATGAATACAGCCAACCTCTCAAAGAGGGCGGCGGTGTCGATAGCGCGGTAGCGGCGGTGGCCGAAGTGGATTACCAAACCGTGCTCACCGAGGCGCAGCTGGATGAGTGGCTGGCCCGCTTACAGGCCGCCGACTTATTCGCCTTTGATACCGAAACCACCAGCCTCAATTATATGGAGGCCAAGCTAGTAGGGGTGAGCTTTGCGGTAGAAGTAGGCAAGGCCGCCTACGTACCCTTTGGCCACGACTACTTAGGCGTGCCCGAGCAGCTTAGCCAAGCGTTAGTGCTGGCCAAGCTCAAGCCGCTATTAGAAGACGCCAATAAGGCCAAAGTAGGGCAAAACCTAAAATACGATAGGTCGGTATTGGCCAACCACGGCATTAAGCTACAGGGCATAGCCTTTGACACCATGCTGGAATCCTATGTGCTTAACTCCACCGCCAGCCGCCACAATATGGACGACCTGGCCTCGTTTTATCTAGACCACAAAACCATACACTTTGAAGACATAGCCGGTAAGGGCGCCAAGCAAATTACCTTTAACCAAATAGAGTTAGAGCAAGCCGGGCCCTACGCCGCCGAAGATGCCGACATTACCCTGCGCCTGCACCAAACCCTGTGGCCACGGCTAGCGCGCGAGCCCAGCCTAAAATCGGTATTCGAAGACATAGAGCTGCCCCTAGTAGCGGTGCTATCCGATATAGAAATGAACGGCGCCCTAGTCAGCCGCGAGCTACTGGGCCAACAAAGCGCAGAGATTAGCGCCCGCCTCACCGAACTAGAGCGCGAAGCCTTTGAGTTAGCCGGTGAAGAATTTAACCTAGGCTCGCCTAAACAACTGGGCCGCATCTTATTTGAAAAGCTAGCCATACCCGTTATTAAAAAAACCCCCAAAGGCGCGCCCTCTACCGCCGAGGAAGTGCTGGCCGAGTTGGCCTTAGATTACCCGCTGCCCAAGTTATTAATGGAGCACCGCGGCCTAAGCAAACTCAAGTCCACCTACACCGATAAACTACCGGAGATGATCAACCCACGCACCGGCCGCATACACACCTCCTACCATCAGGCAGTAACCGCCACCGGCCGTTTATCCTCATCTGACCCCAACCTACAAAACATCCCCATACGCAGCGACGAAGGCCGCCGCGTTAGGCAGGCCTTTATCGCCGGGCCGGGCAATAAAATAGTCGCCGCCGATTACTCGCAAATAGAGCTGCGCATTATGGCCCACCTCTCGCAAGATAAAGGCTTGCTAGACGCGTTTTCAAAAGGTTTGGATGTGCACAAAGCCACCGCATCAGAAGTGTTTGGCGTGCCACTAGAGCAAGTGTCGGGCGAGCAACGCCGCAGCGCTAAGGCGATAAACTTTGGTTTAATTTACGGCATGTCGGCCTTTGGCTTAGGTAAGCAACTCAACATAGGCCGCAACGAAGCGCAGGACTATATGGATGCCTACTTCGCCAAATACCCCGGCGTGTTGCAGTACATGGAAAACACCCGCGAGCAGGCCGCCGAAAAAGGCTATGTAGAAACCCTATTCGGCAGGCGTTTATATTTACCCGAAATCAACGCCTCCAACGGCATGCGCCGCCAAGCCGCCGAACGCACCGCCATCAACGCCCCCATGCAAGGCACCGCCGCCGACATCATCAAAAAAGCCATGGTGCAAGTGCAAGCCTGGTTACCCGAGTCGGGCTTACAAGCCCGCATGATTATGCAAGTACACGATGAATTAGTGTTTGAAGTTGCCGAAGGTGATATGGCTGCGCTGTGTGATGGTGTGGTGGCGCTTATGGCTGAGGCGGCTAAATTAGATGTGCCGCTGATTGCGGATGTGGGGTTTGGGGATAATTGGGATGAGGCGCATTAAGCTGAGCGCGGGGCGCTCAGCAGCGGTAAGTTGTAAGCTTTAAGTGGTAAGAAAAGGATAAAAGCTAGGAGGGTGGTGGTAATAGGTAAGTGGAAGTCTGCGCCTTCTTGTTTGAGGATAATGAAAGTTTTATAGGCAGATGTAACTATATAGGTATGGGCATAAATATACGGATATAGGCTTTTTGCCTAGGTGCAAGCATTGTGTTTATATGTGGTCATTCTCAAGAATAAATGGTTATGTTTCATCAGTAGCCAACTAACATCTAAGAATATACGTTATGGAAAATGCACTATTTGGTTTGGGCGGGATAATTTTAGGGGCATTTATTGCCATTGCCAAAGATTGGTGGTTCACAAGAAGGAGTGAAAAAAAAGATCTCGAATATTTGGCAATCCAAGTGTCTTGCATGCTTGAAAACTTCGCATTGGTCTGCGAGGAGGTTGCGTTCGATGACGGATTGCACCAAGGCCTGCGCACTGCTGACGGCTGCAAAAGCATTCAGGTTGCAGCACCTGAGTTTGATCCAGAGCGACTAGATGTTGTGTGGCAGTCACTTCCTTCCGATATAATGTATAAAATACTTAACCTCCCAAATGAAATTAGAGTGGTTAATCGCCAGATATCGGATGTAACTGAACATGTATCAGGGCCACCTGATTATGAAGAAGTTTTCGAAGCTAGAACAATAGAATACGGCTTACTTGGCATTAAGGTTATGGAGTTAGTTTCGGACTTACGAAAGCTTGCTCAGCTGCCAAAAGAGGGGATAATTGAACATGATATATGCAGCACCTTAAAGCAACAAATTGAAAAAACAGAGTCTATAAAAGCTGAGAGAAGCAAAAGAAATGCAGAATTTATCGCTTCTATTCGAGTAAAAAAATAACAATACGTTCAAGTTGCGCCAGCAAGCTGGACCGCTAAAGACGGTGCTTCGCGTCAATGCGGCCCATTAACTTAGCGTTAGTATTTCTCAAGGAGTACTCATAGTCTATTTTGAAAATATTAAATTAAGTAAAAAAGCAATTAAAGGGATCGGTGACAAATGATAACTAATTACAAAGCTAAACGATTCTCATTTTTCTTCGACCTCTTTTGCGATATTCATATGTGACAATTCCCAGAAATGAACTGTTAAAGCTTTCTTTCATCGATAAATACAGGGTTATAAATGGACGTGCTTTCGAAAGAGTTCTTAGAAATATTATCAAGAGAGCGCTTGCTCGCAGCTGGCATTACTGCTTGTTTTGCATTTGTTGGTGTTTTAATTGGATTATTAGGTAATCGTTTACTAGAAGTACGTAGAGAAAAATTGTCTAAAAAAGTATTTTCGGCTTCATTAGCTGTTGAGATATCTGTAGCCATAGATATTATAGGCTCAAAAGGAAACCTAAGATCTTCATTAGTGGAATCTAAAGATAGGATTTGGGCATTACTTAAAAAAGAAACTGAATTAGATAGTCAATACATATCCCATTTTCCTAAAATATTTGACTCGAAAGTTACAGTAAATGAACTAAACAATAATTGGTTTCCAGTATTTCGAGATAGCTCTTTTAATGTTGGTATTCTTGGTCACAATAACGCTCAAGATATAGTCAGGTTTCACCTGCTAATGAATTCCGTATTTACTGACTTTATTCAGTACTCTAACTCTGATTTTTGGGGACATGATCATACTGCTGTGTCAAAATACAGAATAATTACTAAGCATCTTTCCATGCTTGATGAAGCTATAGAAATTGGAAATAAAGTATCGGAAGCTTTGAAGGTATAGAGTCAAGCAAATCAAGGGTCAGAACCGTTGAAATTTCAAATTAAAGGGGTCGGTGACAAATGATAACCAGTTACAAAGCTAAGCGATTCTTATTTGTCACCGACCACTTTAGGCTATGCACCGGAAAAAAATTTACGCGTTTTGTGTGCTGATCGCGCAAGCGTTAATATATTAGCATGCAAACCACTTCGCTTTCATTTTCGGTGATTGCGGCGTTATATTATATTGGAGTCTCGGATGTTGCATAAAATTGAAAAATGGATTGATCAGACGAACATTGAGTACCAAGATCAAAGGGTTTCTTGCTCTAAATTTTCTGATGAATTCAAAGGATTTTATCCTTTAGAGTTCCTTCAAAAATCATATTTTGTGATTATCGATACAATTCCAAAACCTAATTTTCCTGAGCTACGTAAAATGGGGTTGGGTGACTTTATAGATATGGAAGTGCACGGAATAACGTACAAAAACACTTATTATCTTCTTCCACAGCTGGCATCAGAGTTACGTTTACATTTTCATGAACTTGTCCATGTTGCACAATGGGGGCATTTAGGTGCAATACCATTTATGGAACGTTACATTACTGAAATTCAAACTTCGGGATATGATGAATCACCTTTAGAGAAAATGGCATACGCTTTTGATTCTCATTTTACGGATGGTGGCGAGAAAATAGATGTACCTAATTATGTGGCACAAAAAATATAAAAAGGCATTTAAAATCAAATTAAAAAGAATTAAAGGGGTCGGTGACAAATGATAACTAATCACAAAGCCAAACGATTCTTATTTGTCACCGACCCATTTTTCGCTATGTCAAATAGATATGGGTGGTTTCTACACAGCGTATAACCCAGCCATAAAACCAATAAGAAGTGAGCTGTGGATGGACGATTGTGTCAAAACGTTTTTCTGCAAGCTCGTTATAGCTGTCAAGAACTATTCAAGGAGCCATCTTGAAGTCAACAAAGTATCAAGTGTTTTTGAGTTCAACTTACTCTGATTTAGCAGATGAAAGAGAAAACATCATTAAAGCTATTTTAGAGATGTACCACATACCAATCGGTATGGAGATGTTCAGTGCTGAAGATGAAGATCAATGGGAAATAATACGAAGAACCATTGAAGTGAGCGATTATTACATTCTCGTATTAGGCTTGAGATATGGATCGAAAACATCAGATGGTATTAGCTTTACTCAGAAAGAATACGAGTATGCTTTAGAGAAAAAGATACCAATTCTTGCTTTTGTAATGAATGACACGGTTTCCTTGTCAAAGGACAAAAGAGATGATGACCTATCTGATATTAATAAGTTTAGAGAGTTGGTGTTAACGAACTCAAAAATGGCACAATTTTGGGAGACAAAGGATCAACTCATTAAAAGTGTCTCAATTTCGCTGATGAAACAAATCATGCAGAAGCCTGGGGTAGGATGGATTAGAGGAGATAGTGCTAACGCCGACGAAGCTCTTTCAAAGGAGTTGTCTGCTCTGAGCAAAGAAAATAGAGCGCTAAGAGAACGAGTAGTAGAGCTTGAGTCAAAGATTTCGTTAAAAGCCCCTGCAATAGAGATAGATATAAAGCAGCCAGTTATTGATGACAATTTTTTTTCGTATAAAAAGGAAGTAATTCCTAACGCATTGGACATTAAAGACGTAGATGCTCATTTATTAGAGTACATTTCAAAGGACGATATAGAGAAATACAATAACGCCATCCCAAGCCAGGGAGAGGTAGATGAATACAATCGTGAATGTGAAAAGGTTTTTAAAATAAAAAACTATTCCATCCCGCTAGTAATTGAGGTTTTCAACAGCGGAACCACGAAGGCCAAAAATGTCTACATTGATATAGAGTTCTCTGAAGGACTTTCTATATATGAAAATGAAGAAGAACATAGTGAGCCAAAATCTCCTATTCCATTCAACCCATTAGTTCGCGCACAATCCGATTATAGGGAGCAGAATTCGGCACTATCTCGCTTGCACTCTCAGCTTGGTATTGGAAGTACATTCGCTCAACTCTCGAAGATAAACCCAGCATTTAATGCGAAGCTCCTTCGCCCTATAAATCAGAAATGGTGGGCAAAGCTGGATGGGCAAAAAATCACAGTGAAAATTGAAAGTTTGCTCCATACAAGACGAATGATATTTGATGATGAATATATGATAGCTCCTTTGAAGTCAGGGAAGCATACGATTGATATTCGGGTTATATGCGAAGAATATGAGGAGATAGAAACCAAGTGTATTGAATTTGAGGTTTAGGTTGGGGATATAACAAAGCGCTGCTGTCGGACAATTTTTACGCTGCGCTCCAAAATTACCCCAGAGAGCGGCGTTATAGGGCTTTTAGATAAATCGATTTCACTGATATACGGATATTTAATAATGGAATTACCAAAAATTGAAACAAAACGATTACTTTTGAGAGAGATTGCTGAATCTGATTTAGATCACATATATGCCATTTACTCAAACCCTAGTGTCATTCGATATACTGGCGATACCCTTTGGACTGAAAAGGAAGAAGCAGTAGAATTTATTGAGGGGGCACATGAGGGCTTAGAAGAGGAGTCATTATTTGGTTGGTGTGTAGAACTTAAGGAAACTAAGCGAGTAATTGGCACCTGTGCCCTGTTTGACTGTGAACTCGAAAAAAGGGTGGCAGAAATATCTTATGAAATCCTTCCAGATTACTGGCGACAAGGTTTAACAAGTGAGCTTCTCCCTCCATTAATTGAATTTGGGTTTAAAGCACTGGATCTTAATCGAATAAATGCGTTTGCCGATTCTAGAAATACAGCTTCAATAAAACTGCTTACTAGTAATCACTTTAAGAACGAAGGGTTAATGAGAGAAAGTTGGATTGACAGTGATGGCTGCCCAGTCGATGAGCATGTAATGGGTTTGTTGCAACGAGAATGGTTAGCGTGAAAATACGCCCTATAACAATACGGGCAATGTACGCCTGCGGCTGGACAGCTAAAAGCGTGGCTTCGCCACAACGCTGCCCATTCCCTTTGCGTTAGATTTCTTGGAGGTTATGTGGAAATAGCTGACATCGCAGAAAAGTTACAGGGGTTGATCGATGATGACCCAGATAAAGCTATCAGTGAAGCTTTACAACTTTCAGGAAATATCAACCTTGAATTGTTAAAGGCAGCAATTCTTGTAGATGCAGGAGCAATGGTTAAAAGTTATGATGCGGTCCTAAAAGGAGTAGAAATATTTCGTAATGCGGTTAATGACTACCAAGATAACTCAGAATTAAAATATAACTTGGCCAACGGCTTACATGCTTTGGCTCTGTCTACAACATACAAAGATTTCAGTTGGTACAAAGACACTGAAACTTCTAGATTAGAAGCTAGACAAAACTTCTACATGGCAGCAAATGACTCTAAGGCTTCAAGTGATATAAGGTCTCAATCCTTTACCAATTTAGGAAACCTTTTATGGTCATCTTATCGTTGGGTAGAGGCATATGATTATTACACACTAGCTCTGACTGAGAACCCTCTGAATGGAGTCGCCAGCTCAGGTGCTTTAAAAATGCTCAAGCATGCATCACATCAAGAGTTAGGTGACTATGAATTACTAGTACAAGAGATTGAATATTTAGCAACCCATGCAAAGGAAAATTTAGAAACCATATTTTCTTACGCTGGTGGTTATGGTGTAAAAGGCATTGTAGATGAGATTAAAGACATTCGTACTGGAGAAAGAAAGAAGCCTGCTAATGAATGCGAAGAATATGAGAGTTTTGTCGTTTCAAATAATCTAACTTTGTCTCCGACTATTCATTCCCATGAGCACGCATCGAAATACTGGGATAATGTTAATATCTCTTCTGTAGGCGTTGATGTAAGTGGTAATAGTTCAGTTCCTGAAATATTCGCCATGATTAACATTATCAAATCTGATTATATCCTTGCTAGACAGTTATTTTTTAATGCTACTAATCGATTGTTTAATGAAACGGGAAACTATAACGACACTTTAAATTATGCGTGTTATGGAGTGAATGAGTCGGCTTTAGCTTTGGCGCAGCGTAGTGCATTAGATATTTTGGATAAGGTAGCAGTAGCTACACTATCCTATCTGGGAATTAGTGGAGCAAAGGGAACTTCGTTCAAACAGGCGTGGTTCAAAAAACCAAAAAAAGGCAAAGTCGAAAAAGAAGAAGAAGTTAAGCCAGAAATTTTCCAAGAAGTAGAAAATGGCAATGCTGCACTATTAGCATTGACCGAGGTTTCTAAAGATCTATCAAATAAAATGGGTTTTCTGTCTAATAAGCAGACGTCTCGAAACTCATCTACTCATCGTTTTACTATACTTCATGATTTTGGAGCGGTACCAACAAGTCCCTCTGGGTGTTTAGAGCATTTTGACTATGAAATGTTCTTAAGGGAATCGCTATATACATTAAAGTTAGCTAGAAGCTCAGTTCTTTACTTTGTTCAAATGGTACTTATTCGAGAAAAGAGGCTTGCGTCAGAAAAGGATGGCATTGTAATGCCATTATTCGTTCCGTCTCATGAGGATATTCGAGGGTACGATGAGTAAAAATCTAACAAACGCGTCAATTAGGACGCTCGCAAGCTCGCGCCTATAACGCGGGCGTTATATTTTCGTCGAGGGACTGAGTTCTGAATAAATATAGATATGATCCAATAGTTACAGGTGTTTTCGTAGGGATTGGAGCGTTAGTTTTATGGTCTTTCTCTTAACTAGCTATTGAAGGCAAAGTATTGCCTGCCTATTTTGAGCATGTGTCAAGATTCTTTACTGTATTGACTGCTGCACTGGTCGGTGCATTTGCTGCATTTCGTTTCAATTCGATGCTTGATAGCAAAAAGCAATTAAAGGGGTCGGTGACAAATGATAACTAATTACAAAGCTAAACGATTCTCATTTGTCACCGACCCCTTTTGCGGGCCTTCGCTTCTCCGACCCCATTTGCGCTTCGGGCTGGTGCTTGCTGTGTAGAAAGGCTTCTAATGAGTCGACTATCGCTTCCATTCAGGGGGTGTGAGGCCTTAAGGTGGGTGTCTTAATAGGGCTTGCATGCTAAAGGCTATAATAAGTCAATCTTACGGAACTCCGTGGGGTGGCGGCGTTAGCAGTAAGAATGCCAGAAAATAATTTAGCAAATCGAGGAAAAGATGAGCCAGTTTAATAATATTTCTGATTGGATAGGGCGCTTCGTGTACGGCCTTATCAGTATAAGTCTTGGTCTTATCAGCCTCGCGATGATGGGTGTTGCCCTGTGGAATATTTGGGTTTCGGTACACGAGCAAACGTTGCTTGTAAAAGCCCTTCTTGATGCCATAGGGTTGATTGTGATTGGGATGGCAGTCTTTGATGTCTCAAAATTCTTGCTGGAGGAAGAAGTATTCAGCGACAGTAGCACGAAGTCAGCCGCAAAACAGAGAGGGACTTTATTGAAGTTTCTCGTCATCATTGCCATTGCGGTAAGCTTGGAAGCCCTAGTGTTCATTTTCGATGCCGGAAGAAAAGATGTTGCTCTGTTGATCTACCCAACTTTTTTATTGATTGCCGCTGTTTTTGTAGTGGTCGGCCTTGGTGCATATCAGAAGCTGACTCTGGATGTGAAGGGGTAATAGAATTAACGATGAATTAAAGGGGTCAATTAAAGTGGTCGATGACAAATGATAACTAATTACAAAGCTAAACAAATTCTTATTTGTCACCGACCGCTTTTGCGTTACTGACCCCTTTTGCGTCAAAGTCGTTGAAATATAAGTACCTGCGCTTTGAAACTTTGGCGCCCTCTTGAGGCCCCACCTGCAACCTCCATCTCACATCCTAGTTGAGCTCAACCCGCTATTAGGCTAATCTGTGCGCCTTCCCCAAATAGGGGAGGTTCTCAGGGCGGGGTGGAAGTCCCCACCGGCGGTAATCGTGCGTAAGTGCGTAGCCCGCGGGCGCTCCCGTCACCATGTGGCGGGGGGACAAGCAGACTCGGTGTGATTCCGGGGCCGACAGTTACAGTCTGGTTATGAGAATGAGGTTGCTATGCTTTCCCACGCCATAACTGCCGTGAGAGGGCTAGTTGCCTTGTTTGCCCTGTTGTTTAATTGCTAACAGAGGCAAACAACAGATGAAATCTAATTCTATGTGTTTCGATATTGCTACCCGCGATCGGGTGGCGTTTATACAATCATGCTGGCACAGCGATATTGTGGACAGGCTGCGTGATTCTTTTCTTGATGAATTCGCCAAACTCGACGGCCGACAGGTTGATGTATTTGAAGTGCCCGGCGCGTTTGAGATCCCACTAAAAGCCCAGTTTCTGGCCAATAGCGGAAAGTACGCGGCAGTGGTCGCTGCTGGCCTGGTGGTTGATGGCGGTATTTATAGGCATGAGTTTGTTGCCAGTGCGGTGATAGACGGCCTGATGAAGACACAACTAGCAAGCCACACGCCCATCTTCTCCGCCGTATTAACCCCCCATGATTTTATTAGCGACGGCCAGCCTGAATTTTTTGCTGAGCACTTTACCGGCAAAGGCATAGAGTCCGCCCAAGCCTGCGCATTAACGCTAGCAGAATACTCGCGGGAGCAGATCGCGCTAGTTGGGTAAGTGGGCTTAAACATATGGGCGGCAGGTAAGCTTTTTGTACAACCCTACGCCTAACAAGCGCCAGCAACAGGGCTCGCCGCTGTGGCGGGCTTTATTTTCCTCGGAGAATATTTCATGACGATAATTGTTGCCGGAAAATTAATGCTTAAGCCAGGCGCAGGCAACGCGTTTATTGAAAAATCACGTGAGGCACTAGAAGCGTTCAGAAACGCAGGCCCAGATAAGAGTTCTTTTGCTCTGGTAGCGTCTTTTCATGTAAATGAGTATGAAATCAATACATAACAAGTGCATGTTGCCTAGCTGATTTGCAATTAACGCAATGAATCAAGTGGGTATCAGATGAAACAATGCTTAATGCGAGTAACAAATATTAGCCGTTGCAAATTATCCCGTTTAGTCTAAATTTATATTTGTACATTCATACTTAAAATAATAGAGAGGTGTTCATGAAAAAACTTATATCTTTAGCCTTCAGTGCATTAGTTATTGCTAGTAGTTATAGCCTTGCAGGCCCAGAAGACTGTGCAAGTGGGGAAAAATGGCGTGCTGACTTAGGGTGTTATACGCCTGCCGTGGGTTCTACCCGAGGTTAATGCTTGGTGTGTGGGGCTAGGTTGCCTCACACGCTTCCCCGCCTAAATAGTATTTCTTAATTAGTTGATCAATTCTCAGTATCTAGCCGTATGGCGATTACCCAATCTACAAAGCCTATTGTTAAGTAGGCGCGAAAGCGTTTTTATTCTGCTTATACACGCAATCGTTCTTTTATTTATCCCCTACACCTATACAATGCTACGTCAAAAAGGCGCATAGCTAATGCTACCTAGTGCAGCTACGGCACTCAGGCTGTTCAAGGGGTCAGAGTCGTTGAAAACTTGCATGTAATAAGCGGAAATAAAGTGATGCCCCCTAGCTTATTACCCCAAGGGGCCAGAAACTGTATTTCAACGACTCTGACCCTTTGAAATCTTACTCCTTGAAATCCTTGAAAATTGACTTTTTGAAACTAGAGTATTATCAATGTTAAAACTTTTTAGAATCGCAAGCCTAGTAGAGGGCTTTTCTTATCTACTGATATTGTGCGTAACGATTGGCCTTATTAACCGAGAGTTTGTTTACTTTCTTGGGATGGGGCATGGTGTATTGTTTTTGTTGTACGTTACGTTTTCAGCTTTAGCTTCACATACGCAAAATTGGTCTGTGTTTGTTTGGCTAATGGTTCTTATAGCAGCTGTTGTACCCTTTGCGTTTATTCCAATAGAAATATTTATCAAAAAAGAACTCACTAAAAATGAACAAAGCACATAACTAAAAGAGCAATGCATGTGCGCCTTCGTTGTACGGACGGGTTATCGCCAGCTCATGGTTTGGAATAAACGGTAGAATAAACGGGGCCAGGGTAATTTTTAGTTAACTTATCGAAAATTAAAGGGGGCGGTGAAAAATGATAGCTAATTACAACGCTAAACAATTCTTATTTGTTATAGGCCTCTTTTGCACACAAGTTGCTCGCCATTTATTCGGGCGTTATATTTCAGTACATAAATCATGAGCTATACAATAGATTTTGATCAAATCGAGAAAATAGTAACGGTCACTTACTCAAAAACAGTTAGCCTTGCTGATCGCATCATGGCAGTTAATGATGTCTGCTCTTCCTGCGCAGATATAACACCCCTTAAAATATTAGTCGATGTTCGCAATCTAGTAATGCACTTAAAAACGCGTGAACAAAAAGATTTCGCCGTTTTTTTATCCAGTAACCCTTTGCTAAAAAGGGCTAGAATAGCAGTTCTACATGAGGCTACTTTTAATCCAAATGTAATAATTGATACCATTGCATTTAACAATGGCTATAAGTTAGCGCAGTTTAATCGGAAAAATGATGCCGTAGTCTGGCTCAATGAAATAGGATAAGTTGCAGAACAACCGCAGCAAGCTGCTGGGGCGGGCTGCCGACCGGGGACAGGGTCAACGACGCTGTCCGCTTGAACTGTACCTTGAAGTTTGTGGCTATTCACTTTAGTGCATAGTGGTGTGCATAGCGGGGTCATGCATAGTGGAGTCAGATAAAATTTATTTTTAAAAGAATCCATGCTTTGTCTAGGCGGTAGGAAATATGTTGAATATTTTGTTTCTCTTTGTGGGTATAGCCTTACTTACCTGTGGCGGTGAAGTATTGATTCGTGGCTCGCTGGCTGCCGCAAGGCGTCTGGGGGTGTCACCTTTACTAAGCGGCCTGGTTATCGTCGGTTTTGGCACATCGGCTCCGGAGTTAGTGGTCTCCGTTAATGCGGCCATAGAGGGGCGACCAGACATTGCTATTGGTAATGTTGTTGGTAGTAATATCGGCAATATTTTATTGGTGTTAGGCCTCTGCGCGGTGATCACGCCGTTAGCGGTCAAACCATTGGTGTTAAGGCGAGACGCTGCCACCGTAGTGGCTGCAAGTATATTGTTTCTAGTTTTAGTGCTGGTTGGCGGCGGTGCCCTTGGGCGTGCCGATGCAGCCATCTTCCTGCTTGCCTTAGTCATCTACTTAGTCTGGGCTTATTGGAGTGAGCGCTTCCACGCGGCACCGTCGGGTGAGCTACATCAAGCTGAAGCAGAAGAGCTTTCCACCGAGCCGAAGTCAATATTGTGGACGGTAATTGCT
Source organism: Dasania marina DSM 21967 (assembly GCF_000373485.1). Taxonomy (NCBI): domain Bacteria; kingdom Pseudomonadati; phylum Pseudomonadota; class Gammaproteobacteria; order Cellvibrionales; family Spongiibacteraceae; genus Dasania; species Dasania marina. The sequence continues at coordinate 623,486 of NZ_KB891575.1, read as the reverse complement.
GTGGTTCTTGGCTTGTCGTTGTTAATTGGCGGATCACAAGTACTGCTGATTGGAGCCATTGGTATTGCCGAGCACTTTGACGTACCAGAGGCCGTTATTGGTTTGACCTTGGTGGCGGTGGGCACGTCTCTTCCCGAATTGTCTATATCGGTGATCGCAGCGATTCGGCGCCACGCTGATGTGGCGGTTGGCAATATACTTGGAAGTAATATCTTCAACTTACTGGGAATTCTGGGAGTATCAGCACTGCTACAGCCACTACCGGTGCATGTAAGAATCTTGCAGTTTGATCAATGGGTTATGCTTGCAACGTCTTTGCTCTTGTTTGTGTTTTTGTACACTGGGCGTCGTTTGAGTCGCTTTGAGGGCGCAATACTATTGCTGGGTTACGGTATCTATGTCTGGCTAAGTTTTACGGTATTCGGTGGTTAGCAGAAAATAAACGCAATAAGCGAGACCAGAGACCTTTTTAGTTAACGATTTAAAGGGGTCGGTGACAAGTGATAACTAATTACAAGGTTAAACGATTCTTATTTGTCACCGTTCCCTTTTGCATTTTAGTTCGCACCTCAATGGGAGAGCTTTTTATCAAAAGGATTTACTTTCGGCTCATTAAATACCCGTAACCAAAAAGTCTATTGCGCCAACAATATCTTCTCTACTGGTAACTAATGATCCTTCGTTCTTTTTGAGGAGTTTTGTAGAAACACTAGTGATCTGGTGTGTTAATAGAAAGTGATTTTTATTCTTAACTTTGATTATAGGGCAAAGGTTGGAGGGGTAGCTTTTATCGGCTTTGCTTGCAGGTGTTAGCGGTATTACCACTCGGCTATTTAAGTTATCTAGGAGGCCGCTTTGAATATCAACAAAATAGGGGTAAGCCTTATTTGTGTCCTTATCTGTATTCGCATAAACATCAAACTGTTTCATTAAAAGATCCTATGCTTATCAGCAAAGAGGCCGTTTTGTTCAGTAAGCTCATTACAGGTTTCTATGGCTTGCTTATTGTCTTCTAACCACTGTTTACGGCGTTCTTTACGTACTTTTTCGGTAAGCGCCTGCTCTAATGTTGCAGAGAGGTTTATTTTCAAAGCACGGGCTTCGGCTAGTAAGTCTTTGTTTATACTAAGGTTTGTAGCTTTTTTAGGGTTGTCCCTATCAATTATGGGCTGCATTATATTTACTCGCACTATAGTCTATACGCATTGATCATGCGCATTATCGTAGTTGGAGGTATATAACAAGTCAAGCAGTCGGATTACAATAGGCGGGATCAGTAGTAAGCGGGGTCTGAGATATTTTTAGTTAACGTATCTGTTTTCTTAAGATTAGAAGATCAATGATGATACGGTAGAGGCTGATTTTTCAGTTTTCAGGCATGGCGTAACTTCCTACCCCCCCCTCCTACAAAAGTAATAACAATAGCGTCATGGAATAGTGTTTATGCCAAAACACATTTCTTCAGGCTCGATATGTTTCAAGAGGCAATAATGAGTATTCAAGAAGTAACTCAAAAAAATTATCAAGAATTAATCGATGTTTGGGAATCGTCAGTTAGAGCAACCCACGATTTCCTTCCCAAGAAAAATATAGCAGAATTAAAGCCTGTTATTTTGGCGCACTATTTTGATGCGGTGGAATTACGTTGCTATAAAAATAGTGGTGATGAAATTATCGGGTTTATTGGTGTTGCAGATTCAAATATAGAAATGTTATTCGTAGAAGCCGATCACTTTGGTCAAGCAATAGGACGAAATCTCACTGAATATGCAATTGAAAATCTGGGGGCGATGATGGTTGATGTGAATGAGCAGAGCCCGGCTGCGATCGAATTTTATAAGCGTATGGGGTTTGTTCGAACAGGGCGTTCAGACCTTGATGGTCAGGGTAACCATTTTCCATTAATTCATATGAAATTAAATAAATAAACGCTCCTAAGCGGGGCCAGAGTAATTTTAGTTAACGTATCAGTTCATCAGGAGATTTAATGGCGAATATCATGGTAATTGGCGCAAGCCGTGGGCTTGGTCGGGCTTTTGTGGAGGGGCTGGCTAGTGATGGCGATAATATTTTTGCTGTGTCACGAACAAAGCCTGAGGGTATTAATGTGCCGCCTGATGCTGAGCTACATTGGATTGAGGCTGATATGGCGAAGCCTTTAAAAGCCGCGCAAAAAATTGCAGAGGCTGCACCCCAGAAGGTTGATACACTTATTTATAATCTTGGAGTATGGGAAGAGTATGCCTTTGAGGACAACTATCAGTTTGAACAGGATGATGACGCGTCCATCATCGAGATGATAAGCATCAACATCACGAGCACGATTTTGTTGCTGAAGCACATTATGCCTAAGGTGTTAAATGCCGATAAGCCGCAAGTGATCATTACCGGTTCAACCTCGGGGCTGCGTCAAAGCGGTAGGCCGGAAGTGACTTTTGGTGCATCCAAGCATGCGTTGACTGGCATTGCCGATGCCTTGCGTGAGGGCTATAGAAAAAGAAACCTCGCCGTTACCTGTTTGCAGTTGGGTGATCTCAATACGGATGATGCGCTTGATGTTGCGGTATCAGAAGCTGCCAAAAAGGGCGAGGGGCGTTTGATTCCAGTACACGATGTGGTTGCTGTGGTTAGAACGCTGCTGCAGCTATCGCCATCGTCGTTTGTCAGAGAGCTAACCATGCCGGCTATCTTGGATGATCGATTTTAGTGAGCGCCTAATAGCCCTATAGGCTTTTTTAGCTAGCAAATGATGGCTGCAATAAAACGAGTTAATAATGTTTAAACGATTCAATAACTGGCTGGAAAACCGGCGCGTTAAAAAAATGGGCTTTACCGCCCAGCAGTGGGAGTCAGCGATTGCTGATTGGCCGGTTATGCAGCGTTACCAAGGTGCTGAGCGGGATGCATTGCGCGATATGACCTTTCGCTTTTTGGTTCGTAAGCGTTTTGTTTCTGGCGGTGGCTTTCAATTCACTGATGCGATGTGTTTAAAAATTGCCACCATGGCCTGTGTGCCTATTCTGCAGCTAGGCTTAGATTGGTACGACCATTGGGTTACGCTGATTATTTATGAAGGGGATTTTGTACCCAACCGCCCTTATCGCAGCGATGATGGTGTGGTTCATGCAAGAAGCCCGGCTCTAAGCGGCGAAGCCTGGCTTAGAGGGCCGGTGATTTTATCATGGGCGTCTATCTGTGAAACGGGTGCGCATGCGCGGCACAATAAGGCCAGTAATGTGGTAATTCATGAGCTGGCACATAAGCTAGATATGTTACGCGATGGTGCCAACGGCGCACCGCCTATGCATCAAGATATGCGTGCAGGGGAGTGGCACGATATTTTTACTGCGGCCTGGGATAGATTACAGCGCGATTACCACAAGCACCGTCCATTACCCCTTGATGATTATGCGTTAACAACGTCGGGCGAGTTTTTTGCGGTATGCAGTGAAACCTTTTTTGAAGACCCGCATAGCATGAAGGAGCATATGCCAAAGGTGTATCGCTTGTTATGCCAGTTCTATAGGCAACAGCCTGTACCGATTGCAATATCGGGCATGTGAATCAAAAATACATTAAGGGAGAGAAGTCTTTGGTTAGTAATAGAAAGGCAATTGACTGAGCTGCAAATACTCTCAAACATTAATTTATCTATCTAGTACTTTACTATGCGCATTGGCATGCGCATAATTGGCAAATAACTCACTGAGGGCAGAGCTATGGAACCTTTATTTGACAAAAATGCGCCAAAAAAACCAACAAACCTTAGCGTAAACAGTGACTTACTGAAAAAGTCCAAGGCGATTAATATAAACCTTAGCGCCGCGCTTGAGCAGGCATTAAAAGATAAGCTTGCCCAAGATCAGGCTGAAAAATGGGCCGATAACAACAAAAATGCGATCAAAGCCTACAACAATTTCGTTGATGAGCACGGTTGTTTTGGCGATGAATACAGGGAGTTTTAATGTCTCAATTTGACGTTTATATAAACCCAAGCAAAAACACCCGCGCTGCCCTTCCCTATATTATTGATATACAAAACCCTATTATTTCTGATATCGCCACAAGAATAGTCATCCCTCTTGGGCGGAGTAAGAATTTTAAAAATGAAAAAATGCAGGGGCTTACGCCTGAAATTAGCTACGATGGTGAAACACTGTTACTGCTAACACCTCAAATTGCCGCAATCCCATCCAAACTGCTAAAAAATCCTATTGGCTCACTAAGTCATTTTCGTGACGAAATTATTGCCGCTATGGATTTTGCTATTACCGGTATTTAATCAGCCAGCTAAAAACGTTTATAAAAAATACCGTACCCATTGAGGTGCGAGCTTAAGTTTTCAAAATTCTGGTTAGTACTTTTACTTCACATCCGTATAACAGTACTCTATAACATGCTATGCATTAATTGTTAATCAAGGAAATTTAATATGGAAAATTCACAAGAGTTTTTACGTTTAGTCCTTGATTCAATTACTGAGCACATCGTTGTTATAGATAAAACGGGAGAAATTAAGTTTGTTAATAAGAGCTGGTCTGCCTTTGGCGACAACAATGCCTGCGCTGTAAGAGGCGGCTGGGCTGGCGTTAACTATATTGAAGAATGCGATAAGGCTGCCGTTACGGGCGATGAATTTGGCGCAAAGGCAGCGGAAGGTATTAGGCGCGTAATAGCAGAGCGTGACGCTATATTTTATTTTGAATATCCATGTCATAGCCCGGAAGATGAGCGTTGGTTTATGATGAGGGTTACGCCTTTTCAAGTCAGCCAAAATAAATACTTTGTCATATCTCATCAAAATATAACAGAACGAAAGCTAGCGGAAGAAAAGGTTAAAGCTTTAGCAAGAGTGGACGGCCTTACTAAAATACCCAATCGTCGGACGTTTGATGAGTTTTTACATAAAGAATGGCAAAGATGTTACAGGTTAAATAAACCCATCAGTGTGGCTATAGTAGACTTAGATTACTTTAAGTTAATCAACGATAGATATGGGCATCAAGCTGGAGACGAATGCTTGATTAGGGTAGCAGAAGTATTAAGTGAACTCTCCAATCGCCCCAGCGACATCTGTGCCAGATATGGGGGTGAGGAGTTTGCTGTAGTTTGGGGTGATACCAGCTTGCAGGCAGCAAGCGTGTTGGCTGAAAAAATATTAACAAAAATTGTTGGCCTCAATATACCAAATGCTGACTCGACAATTGATAAATTTTTAACTGCTAGCATTGGAGTGGCCGAATTAATCCCATCCAGTGAAACAACGGAAGCTGAAATTATAAAAAAGGCAGATCAAATGCTCTACAGAGCGAAAGATAGTGGTAGAAATAGAGTCAGCTATTGAATCTGCATTTCTATTACTAACAAAGAGCGAGGGCGCTAAGGTGCTTAGGCTGTATTAGCCTCATGCTCCGCATAACGGATGGCAATTTCACCTAGCATGATGGCTGCGATAGAGCCGATCACTACGGGCCAATCAAAGCCCACTTCTGGGATGTACATAAATAAGAAGATACAAACCGTAAGCATAGCAATGCTTGCAACTGTGATTAAGCGGGCAAAGCCATTGCCACCAGGAACTCTGTAAGGGCGCTCTTTATCAGCATCGATTTGCCGAGCACGATAGAAAGCCGCAACGGTGCCTATGTAGGGGAGAAGGAAAAGAACGGCGGAAGCAGCAAATAAAGACCAGAATAAGTCTTCGTTTGTTTCTGCAATCATTGCATAAAAAACTAGCACCAAAGTTACCATCAGTACCATGAAGAAGGCTGCGCCTACGGGGGTGCCGTTTACAGTGTGTTCTTTGGCAAGGAAGTTTGGCATTTCACCATCTTTAGCGGCTTCAGCCATAGAGCGATTGGTGCCAATACACCAAGTCGTAATATTTGAAAAAAAGGTAAACATGGCAAATAGGCCTAGGGTCATTGCTGCGGCACTACCAAGCTGTGAGTCACCGAAAACAACGCGTAGGGTATCAATAAGGCCTTCTACCAGGTCAATTTCCCCCACGGGAACTACGGCCAAAATCGCAAAGGTGCCTAGGAAATAGGCCATAAAAATCAGAACACCCGAAATGAAAATAGAGCGCGGGATATCACGCTTGGGGTTTTTCATTTCTTCACTGGCAGAGGACATCAATTCGAAGCCCAGCATGCCGTATATAATGGTGGAGATGTATTGGCTGCTGCTACCCCATTGAGGGGCGAAGGCTTCCCAAGAAAACTCATTGGCCAGTTGATCGGGAGTATTAATGGCAAAAATAATACCGGCAACTATCAAGCTGGTGAAGGTAATCATTTTTAAAATAGCGCCAATGTTCGGAACCCACTTACCGATACTCAGGGATTGAATGGTCATAAAGAAAATAACCCAGTTCAACAGAATGGCTAAGCCCAACTTGAGCATCAAACTCATCGCCGGCCAAAATAATGCGGCAAACATGCCTACAAATAAAACCGATACTGAAGCTGACCAAAGCACATTGTTTAGCCAGTACAACCAAGTGACTCGAGTTCCCCAGCGCTTGCCAAAGGTGTCTCGTACCCAAGCGTAGATACCACCTTGCTCAGGATAGGTGGTTCCCATTTCTGATGAAATCATGCCGTAGGGAATAAAGAAGACTAAGGCGAGTAGGGGCCACCAAAATAAGCTGGACACACCAATGGAGGCGGAAGCCGCCAAGGTATCCAATAGTAAAATGGCTGACACCGTAAACAGGGTCATGTCGCCCACATTCAGCGAGCGTTTGTGGTGATGGCTTTGGCCTGATTGCTTCATGATTTAGCTCAACTCTATTATTGTTGTATGTTGAATTCAGGGTCCGGAATCCAGGGCTCAGCCCCTTTTAAATCTAAGCTCGCACCTTAATGGACGTGGGCTTAATGATTAAAGCGTTGTTACTGCGATAAAAACTTATTGAATTTTTTATTCAACGACTCCTTGAGTTTTTCCTTGGCGCGTTCTTCTTCGGCCTTGGCTTTGGCGCGCAACTCTGCCTTGGCCGCTGCTTCATCGGCTACATCTATGCCTAGCTTATCACTTAATTTTTTTGCGCCCTTGTCTCGCAAGGCTTGAGTGGCGGCTTGTTCAAATAATGTATTCATGGCGCTGCCATCAGGCTTACACCATTGGATAATCGGTGTTGCCAAGGTGCCTTTACAGCGCACTGGCCACTGTGTGCCTTTGAGGTATTTGTTGTCGCTAAGCGCTGCCAGCATCACGGCAATTTTATAATCAAAACCTTGGTTAAGTAGGTCTATATCGCCACTGGCGTTGAGTTTCCCTTGGTCAGTATCGGCAGTAAAGTTGGGCATAATCAGGTGGCCTTTTTCTACTTTGATATTGGCCAGTAGTTTGCTAATTTCAGTATCAGCCTTGAGGGCCATGGGTAGCTTTTGCTCGTAGTCGGGCAGCAGCGAGGCAAAGTCACCCAGTTTATTTTTGATGGCATCTGCCGCTATCTGGTTGACATTAACACCGTGTAGCACGGTATTCGCCATGCTTACATCGATTTGGCCTAGCGCCTGTTTGATTAGAGTGTCGATGTCGTTGCCTTCGGTGCGGGTATCTAGCGCTACGCTGCTACGCCCCGATAATAATTGCACGCTCATAAAGGGTTGTAGTAATTGGCTAATTTCGATATCACTAAGAATAATGCTGGTGGCGATAAGCGGTTTTGCCGAGCGGGCATCCACCGTTACTTTACCGGCGAGTGAGCCCTGTAATAGTTTTGCGTTGATATCAGTAATGCGCACATCGCCATCCAAGGCTTTAATATCGAGCGCAATAGCTTGCAGCGGAATTTGTTTGAGGATGATTTCATCGGCTGTGAATTTGCCTTTTAAATTCAAGCCTCGCAGTGTTTCTAGCGGGAGTAATTCGGCGACAGCTTCGACGTTAGGTTTAGCCTTGTTTTTATCTTTACCCGCAGCGGGTGGGCCAACAACTTGTTGCGTTTTTGGGGTGTCGTTACTTGCGGGCGGTAAATAGCGATCGGCATCGAGTTTGTCTAGGTGCAGGGTGAACTGTAGCGCTTGTTTGGCAACATCAACAACGGCCACTTCACCGGACAAGCTAGAATCATCCAGTTTAAGGGTGAGCGGTTTTATGTTGATAGTGTTTGGCGTGCCATTGAGTTGCGCGTTGAATGTTACTTTTGTGAGCGCGTGTTTATCTTGAGTAAGCGGTGCGGGTATCGACAAAGCGGCCATCAATGTTTTGGCATTAAATGTTTCAGATTGTAGTTGGCCACTAAAGGCCGGCGCAGTACTGACGCTAGTGGCCTCGATAGTCGCTTTTGCGACTAAATCGGCTAGCTGTAATCGCGACAGATTGATCGAGGTTTTATCGTTAGCTTGGTCAAATTGAAGGTCACCCTCAATTTTTACCGCAACGGGCTTGGCAAATACCCCGGCTATATCTGCTGATAGCTGCAGCTCACTGAGGCCATAGTGCTTTGTTGCCAATGACGCATTGACCATGGCTTGTAATCGGGTGGTGACGTCCAACTGTTGTTGATCGCGCACCCGCGCTTCTAGCAGTAGTGGAAAAGGTTGGTTAAGGTTAACGTGCTGCAATTCTAATAAGGGCAGATCAACCGTATAGGCTACCTGGGTGGTTTTATCTTGGTAGTGAATGCTGGAGTCGCTAATGCGTATGCGGGGTATCAGCAGCTCAGGAAAAGTTTGCGGCTTAGCTTTTTTGGTAGCGACAGTGTCGGTATCAGTGCCGGCAGGTGGTTGCTGCTCAGTAGAGGCGATTTGCCAGTTATTTTGGCCTTGTTCATTGATGCTTAAGTTGGCTTGTAGACCTTTAATATCCAAACCGTCGATTTCAATTTTTTTCGATAACAGTGGCAGAACTTTGACCTCTAGGGTCATCTCATCTATTTTTAGCAGCGGCGGCTGGCCGGCTTGCAAGGCCAGTTCAACGGCATTGGCGCCAAAGCCTACTATGGGGTAAAAGCGCCAGCTTAAATCGCCGCCTAGCGTTAAGCTTACACCGGCTGTGTCGTGGGCAACACGGCTGATATCCTCACGATAGTCGTTGGGGTCTACCAAGGTCACCAACAGCACAATAAGCAACACTGCCACCAGCACCACAACGCCTAGCAATGCCAGTATGGTATAAGCAACACCTTTGAAAACCTGTAACATGGTTATTTCCCAAGAAAATAAAAGTATATCGGGTGGCTGTGTGCAAACTACCCTTAGCCTACCACTTACCGCTAGCTGATAAGTAGTTAAAAAACCCTGCCTCTTGGACGACATGATAGTGCTTTTGTTCGATAGAGATCTGTAATCACGTAATCAAGGGGTTCGAAAAATGGGGTCGGGGACATTTTTTCAAAAACTAACTCGAAACCCAATCGTTTAGCCTTAATGAGGCTGTCTTGATAGATAGTTTTGATAGATCGTTGATAGAGAGAGATTGGTAAGCAAACAGACGGATAAACAGAAAGAACAGCAATGGCGCAGAGGGGACGGGCCAACACAATACAAGGTGTTGCCACCACCTCCAACCTAGGCGGCTGGAGGTGGTGACTAACGCGACGGGCTTATGCCTGCTTTTTTTCGGGCTGGGGCTGGTCGTGTAGAAAGGCTTCTAAGGAATCGTCCATCGCTTCCATCCATGGGGTATGGTGCTCGGGTGCCTTGGTGCCGGTTAGGGTGGAGCGGTAGCTCTTGTTGCGGTAACCGAGTATGTCCGCTTCCTTGTCGTGCTCCCATTGCTTAAACGTTTCGGCAACGGCGCTTAGATCAAAGGGCGGGTAGTCGGTAGGTTCTAGCAGGTCGACTATGTAGGCTGTTTGAAAGTCTATCTCGTCGCTGGGGTCGGCTGATAGCTCTTCGCGGGCCACCCACTGTTTCGTGTCGGCTAACATCTCCTCACTGCTGGGTAGTTCGATGCGGCCCAGCATAATGTCGCGGGCATACCAAGCTTGGGCATCAAACATGTTAAAGGTGTAGTACTGATCCTGCATGCCTAAGAAGATGAGTTTGGGGTTGGCGAGTGACACGATGCCTTTGTACAAACCTTCGGGGTAGAGCCTGTTGTGAGTGGTTAGCGTTAGCTCGTCGGGTAGAAACGGGAAGTGATGCTGATAGCCGGTACATAGGATGATGGCGTCTACTTCTTTGCTGCTGCCATCTATGAAGTGTGCGGTTTTGTCTACTACTTCGGTGAGCAGCGGCACTTCGGCAAAAGAGTCTGGCCAATTAAAGCCCATGGGCTGGGTGCGATAGCTAAAGGTAACGGATTTGGCGCCGTACTTGTGGCACTGCGTGCCTATGTCTTCGGCGGAGTAGCTACTGCCAATTAACAGCAAATCTTTGCCTTCAAATTCGCAGGCATCGCGGAAATCATGGGCGTGTAAAACGCGGCCGGGAAACTGCTCTAAGCCTTCAAAGTAAGGCGCATTGGGCGTGGAAAAATGCCCGGTAGCGACGATGACCTGATCGAACTCTTCGCTGCTTAATTCGTCTTGCTTGAGGTCACGCACGGTAACGGTGAACTTGCCGGTGGCCTCGTCATAGGCAACCCAATGCACCGCAGTATTGAACTGGATGTACTGGCGCATATTACTCTTGGCTACGCGGCCCATGATGTAATCGCGTAACACCGCGCGTGGCGGGTAGGAAGCAATGGGGCGGCCAAAATGCTCTTCGAAGCTGTAATCGGCAAATTCTAAACATTCTTTGGGGCCGTTAGACCAAAGGTAGCGGTACATGCTGCCGTGTACCGGTTCGCCATAAGCATCTAAGCCGGTGCGCCAGGTGTAGTTCCACATGCCACCCCAGTCGTTTTGTTTTTCGTAGCAAACGATTTCGGGGATTTCAGCGCCGTCGCGGCGGGCTGCTTCAAACGCACGTAATTGGGCTAGGCCGCTAGGGCCAGCGCCTAGTATGGCAACTCTATCAGTCATAATGACTCCTATTTTCAGGCGATACGTCGTGTACTGGGCTCATTATGGCCAGCGACGATTTAACGCGGAAAAGAGCGCGGCTGGTACCAGTAACGGTAGGGCCATCAAGCTCTGTAATAATGCGCACTAAGATCGGGTTTACCGATGGCGCAATGTGATGGAGGCTACATCTGTCGGTGAAACAGAGAGCCGTGGGCGGGCAGGCCGCCGATGAAACGCGAGATCTCGAGAAACGCTGGAAGAAAGCGCTCGAACTGGTCAAGTAAGAGAAAAATACTTGGTAACTCGTATACCAGGGCGGGCACTTTAACACAGATCAGGTGTCGGCGTCTTTTGCGGCCTTAGGGCGATGGTTTCGACGAGGCAAGCTGGAGCCGCCGACCTAGCCTTCAACACTGAGAAAATAGCGCTGCAGTGGATGGTTTAGTGGCAGCAAGTATTAATATGGGAGTCTTAATAGAGAATATAATGTCGTTGGACAAACTAAGATAAAGGGCTAAAGTTATGAAAAATAACTACACCTAGTTTATACACGCGCGCTATGGTTTGGTATGTAATGCGATCGTCTTTGAAGGCATGGAATTGTTTTTTCGAAAACAGATAAGGATATTATGCTTAAATGGAAAAAGTATATGAAGATAGAGTCAAGGAAGCTGAACTAGAAACACTTCGTGCACAACGAGATAAGCTTGAATTAGAATCTAGAGAAATACGCGAGCGGCTCGATGAGACCAAAAAAACCGTAAACTGGAGTGTAAGGCTTAACAGTAAGTTGGGGATTTTGCTGCTAGGCGTATTTCTTTCAGGGATCATTGTCCCGGCCTTTCAATACAATCAGCGTGCTTGGGAATGGAAACGGGAAAATCAGTACCAGGCTTTCCAAGAACAAGAACAGCGCAAGTATATTTTACTTAAACACGTTATTGCCTCGATGGTCTATGTTACTCGTTCGAGTGACGTTGTTATGAATCTTATAAAAGACAATGATACAAGCGCCGAAGCGGTTAAACATGCTTTGGAAGTGATCGCTGAGGCGCAGTCAAATCGTTTTGAAGTAAACACCAGCATAAGTTACGAAAAGGAATTGATTGACGATAAGGAGCTGTCAATTAGCGTTGGTCAATTCTTTAGTGCGTATAACGAACTTATTGTTGGCCAGCGTGATATGGTGATTGCCCTTTATGATGATCCGAAAGCACGTAATTCTACCCGCTTCGGTAAATCTGTGGCTGAACTGGTTAAACACGCGGACGGACTAAACCAAAACTACACGACATTGATTGCGTCGATTAAGCAAAGCATACAGAGGACAAAAGATGAGAATAAAACACTTAATTTTTTCTAGTTTCTTGCTATGTGGGTTTTACGCTTCCCCTCTGTTAGGGGGGGCGGAGAGTGGTCGCACAGAAATAAAGTGGGATGAGGCGATTTCACCGTATGCAGGAGGCAAGCCACTCGACGTGGTTTCTATAGAGAGAGTACGACAGCAGGCCAACACCGCCAGAGTTTTGATCTCTCAAGATAAGCAATGTAACAATGCATTTTTGTATTGGCTTGATTCCAGTAGCTCTAATGATTTTTATCAAGGAGTGAAACATTACTTTAGGCTAGATAATCCACCGTGGAAAATGGGTTTCGCAGAAATTAAATCGATAACAATAAAAAATATATTGGGCGAAATAACCGAGGTCGACGCGATCGTATTCCCTCGTGAACTACCGTATACGCTTGTTAACAACCCGCTAAGCTATGACATGTTGACTGAAAAATACCAAGAGACTATCACCCTGAAGATCAGAACAGTAAATGAATCGACCGGTCAGTCTCTTGCCATTGGCTGTACTAGCGGTGATTGGCCGGAGCAAAAGGTCGATCAACTTACGCCAGGCCAAAGTATTGTGTTTTCGTACAACGCCGCCGATCCGTATGCGCCGATATGGTGGGCGGTGGATTCAGTCGCGAGCAGTGACAATTATCCGTACAAACTCAAAAAATCCATCATCTATCCTAATATGAAGTCCGCGGGCGATTCTCGCTAAGCACCACCAAAACGAATGTTGAATAGGGCTGACTTAGGGTAAAATACGCGATTATGTTAATTGATGATAACTATGGCCATTAACACCAAAAATACAGCCAACACCGAAGTCACTTGCTCCAATTGCCAGGCTTGTTGTTGTCGTTTAGAAGTGATGATTATCACTGATACCGGTGTTCCCGATAGGCATATTGCACGCGATAAATGGGGCGCAGAAACCATGCTGCGTTTAGAGGATGGTTGGTGCTCGGCGTTAGATCGCGACACCATGATGTGTTCAATTTATGAAAACCGGCCTTGGATTTGCCGAGAATTCGAAATGGGCTCCTATGAATGCCGCGATGAAAGAGCGGTGCATTTGATAATAAAAGTCGCTAGTGATTAAGTCGATAGTCTCTAGTAAAAACAAAAATGCCAAGCAAATTGCTTGGCATTTTTTGTAACAGCGGTAAAATTTTCTAGAGACTAGAGACTAGAGACTAGAGACTAGAGACTAGAGACTAGAGACTAGAGACTAGAGACTAGAGACTAGAGACTAGAGACTGCTACCCCCCCATATTACTCACCATCATATTCAGCTCAGCCGTAGATTCTAATAATTTTTCTATCGTCTCTTCAGCTTTAACCGGGTCTAGGTTGATGCGTTGGTAGACTTCGGCGGGGATGTCTTCTAAAGGCGCGTCGCCTATACGATGTTTGCGCAGTAAGCGGCTGGCAACGTAGAGCAGGTTGGCGTGTACAAAGTCTTCGCCTACGTAATTGGGCTCGTTTTGAAAGCGTATGGCGGTGCACACTTCGTCGGGCATGCTCCACAGGCGCATTAACCAGCTGCCTAATTGCTCACGGGTTACACCCAGTACGTGGCGGTCTATGTGGTTGTGGTTGCTGTAGGGGTTAGCTTCTTGCAGACGACAAATGTTGGAGAATTGCGGCGGGAATACTTCAGCCAAAATAAGGTGGCCAAAATTGTGCAGCAAGCCGGAGAGGTAAGTCACGCCCATGGCGGGGCGCTCTTTGGGGCTGATGGCGCTAACCAATGCCTCTACTGCCGTGGCAGTGTATACCGCTTGCTCCCAATAGGGGCTAAAGCCACTGACGGAATCTTTAGGCATGCTCAGCGTTTTACCTAAGGACAAACCCAGCGATAAGTTTAATACCAAGTCAAAACCCAGCACCCGGACGATGGCATCGTGTACCGATTTAATTTTACCAGGGGCGGCGTAATAGGGCGATGAGGCCCAGCTAACGACTTGTGCCGCCAGTGAGGGATCGGCCTCAACGATATCGGTTAAGTCTTGTATATCGGCATTGGGGTCTACCCGCAGTTTAATAATGCGTTGTGCGGTGCTGGGCAGCGGGGGGAACTCTAAGGTTTCTTCCAAGCGTTGTTTAATACGTAGTTGGGTAAAGTTAGCAATGGCGGAGGTGATTTCGTCTACATCTTTGGCGTGGTCTAGGGTAGTGCTTTGCAGTTTATCCAAGTCCACGGTGGCGGTCATATAGGTGACATTGGCGCAAAGGTTTTTAAAATCGGCCACGCTCACATAGATGGTTTGTTCGTTGTGGCCGGTGGCCATTTGCACTTCTTGTGCATCTAACACGCTCTGGTCGACGATGGTGTATAGCGGCAGCACGCCGGGCACGCTGGGGCATTCGTCTAATTCATACTTTTCACACAGCTCTTTTATTTCAGCCTTGGTGCTGGCGCTGAGTTGGCGTTTAACTTCCGTGTTGAGGCGGTCTATGTCTAACAGGCTATTGGCAGCGCTGATAATTTGCACTTTGCCGCTGCCATCTTGCAGTACCGTAGACTTAAGAGTGAGGGCATCTGGGTGTGGATTCACGGCTTCTACCAATGCGTAGTGAGTATTGTTTTGTTGTAGCACTTTTTCAGTGGCGGCAGGTACAGCCATGAGTTGGATCCTTTTGGTAATACTGGGCGTTATCGCCCTTATTGTTTAATGCGGTGTTTATTGTGTAAGGGTTTTTACTTATGGCTGCAGTGTAGCCTAACTCTAGCGCTATGTTGAGCGCATAGAATAATTTTAGCAGATATTGTGAACTTGATTTTATTTGTCTTAAGCCTAAATCTACACTTGTGCATATTGCTCGCTATCAGCCAGCCAGCGCTGGATTAACGGGGCAACGATGGGCTGTTGCTGTGCCAGCAGTTGTTCGGCGCAGTGTTTAACGGCGGGCAGTAGGTGGCTATCGCGCTGCAAATCGGCGATGCGCAGTTGCAGCAGGCCGGTTTGGCGGGTGCCTAGTAGTTCACCGGGGCCGCGCAGTTGTAGGTCTTTTTCAGCGATGACAAAGCCATCGTTGCTGTCACGCATGGCTTGCAGGCGCGCTTTACCTTGTTGCGATAGTGGCGCTTGGTACATCAGTAAGCAGTGGCTGGCAGTGCCGCCTCGGCCCACCCGGCCGCGCAATTGGTGTAATTGTGCCAGCCCTAAGCGCTCGGCGTTTTCAATAATCATTAGGCTGGCGTTGGGTACATCGACCCCCACTTCTATCACGGTGGTAGCCACTAATAAATCTATCTGCTGGGCTTTGTAGGCTTGCATGGTGGCGGCTTTGTCAGCGGCTTTCATGCGGCCGTGTACTAGCCCCACGCGCACCTGCGGCAGGGCCGTTTTAAGCAGCTCGGCGGTGTGCTCGGCAGCTTGCGCCTCTAACGCTTCCGACTCATCGATTAAGGTGCATACCCAATACACTTGCCGGCCCTGTGCGCAGGCGTGGGCAACGCGGGCGACCAGTTCATCGCGGCGGCTGTTGCTGATAACCGCGGTGTTCACCGGCGTACGCCCCGGCGGCAACTCGTCGATGATGGAGGTATCAAGGTCGGCATAGGCGCTCATGGCCAATGTGCGCGGTATCGGGGTGGCGGTCATAATCAGCTGGTGGGGTTGGCCTAGTGGTGTTTTTTCTTTGAGGGCCAGGCGCTGGTGTACGCCAAAGCGGTGTTGCTCGTCGATGATGGCCAGCCCCAAGCGAGCAAACACCACCTGCTCTTGAAATAGGGCGTGAGTGCCCACCACCATGGCTGCGCTGTTATCGGCGATGGCGTTGAGCTGGGTTTGCCGCTGCTTACCTTTGAGCTTGCCGCTAAGCCAGGCGACGTTAACGCCTAGCGGGGTGAGCCAGTCGGTAAAATTGTTGAGATGTTGCTCGGCCAAAATTTCAGTGGGGGCCATCAGCGCTACTTGGTAGCCGTTGGCTATGGCTTGCAGTGCCGCCAGCGCCGCGACCACGGTTTTACCTGAGCCTACATCCCCTTGCACTAAGCGCAGCATGGGCTGTGGCTGGCTGAGGTCTAGTCTGATTTCGGCGGCTACCCGCTGCTGGGCGCTGGTAAGCCCAAAGGGCAGCTGCTGTAAGAATTGCTGATTAATCTCGGCCACATAAGGCAGCGCGGGCGCGCCCTGCTGGCGGGTTTGTTGGCGCTGCTTAATGAGGCTGAGGTGGTGAGCCACCAACTCCTCAAAGGCCAAACGCTGCTGGTGGGGGTGTAGACCTGCGCTTAAGGCTGCTTGGTCGGCGTTACTAGGCGGGCGATGTAGGTATTGTAGTGCCTGCGCTAAAGCGACCCCGCGGCTGTGTTGCTGGGGCAGGTATTCCTGTGGCTGGTGTTGCTGCATCAGTAACAATGCTTGCTCACTGAGTTTGCGCCAGCTCAGCTGGCTTAGGCCCTCGCTGCTGGGGTATACCGGCGTGAGGGTGGCCTCGGTGGGCGGTGGCTGTTGTGCGTTGACGACGCTGTATTCGGGGTGGTACAGCTCAAAGCCGCTGGTGCCACGGCGCACTTCGCCATAGCAGCGGATGAGGGTGCCGGGGCTGAGCTGGTTTTTTTGCGCTGCCGAAAAATGGAAAAAGCGCAGAGTCACGGTGCCAGTGCCATCTTGTATGCGGCAGGCTAGGCTGCGGCGTTTACCAAACATGATGTCGGCCAACCTAACTTCGCCATCGATCACCGCATCTTGGCCTGCCTGCAAGGCGCCTATGGGCGTGACTTTAGTACGATCCTGGTAGCGCAAGGGCAGGTGAAAGAGCACATCTTGCACGGTGCATATGGCTAGTTTGGCCAGTTTTTTGGCCAAGGCTGGGCCTACCCCGGTTAAAGCGGTGACCGGTAGTTGATCCAAGGTTAGCGGCTCAGGCATAGGCGGTGGCTTAGTGTAGGGCTAAATGGCAGTGTTTAATGGCATCACACAGCGCTTCTATAGCCTGCGGCCTAGGGAAGCTGGCGCGCCAAGCCACCGCGACCTTGCGGTTGGGGCTGTTTTGGGTAAACGGCTTTACGGTGTAGGGGCCGTCATCGTGGCCTTCGGCTAACTGTGCCGCCGAGGCGGGCAGTATGCTAATGCCTAGGCCTGAGGCCACCATGTATTTGAGGGTTTCCAATGAGCTGCCTTCTATCACGCCGCTATGTTGTTTATTGAGATTGGGGCAGGCCGCTAACACCTGCTCGCGAAAACAGTGGCCTGCGCCTAGCAGCAGCACGCTTTCTTCATTGAGTTGTTTGCTGCTAAGGCTGTTATAACGGTTGAGGGCGTGTTGCTGGGGCAGGGCAATCACGAAATCCTCTTGGTATAGGGGCTTGGTCACTACGTCGGGTTCGTCAAAGGGCAGTGCCACGATAATTGCATCCAATTCGCCGTTGCGTAGCTTTTCACGCAACACCGCGGTGTAGTTTTCTTCTATGAACAGCGGCATATGGGTGGCAATTTTGCGCAGTTGTGGCACTAGTTGTGGGAATAGGTAGGGGCCTATGGTAAAAATAGCCCCCACTGAAAAGGTGCTGCCCAAAGGGTCTTTGCCTATGCTGGCGATGTCGGCGATGACGCTAGCCTGCTCTAATACCAGCTGTGCTTGTTGAATGATTTTTTCGCCTATGCTGGTGGCACGTACTTGCTGGCGGCTGCGTTCAAACAGCACTACATCTAAGCTTTCCTCTAACTTTTTGATGGCCACGCTTAAGGTGGGCTGGCTGACAAAACACTTTTCGGCGGCTTTACCAAAGTGCTGGGTTTGATGCAGGGCAACAATGTAACGTAGCTCGGTCAGTGTCATGGCCTAGGACTCTTAATTGATAAAAACTATTAAAAACGCAAAATAGATTGTGCTATTAAATAAAAGC
This sequence comes from Dasania marina DSM 21967, assembly GCF_000373485.1. NCBI lineage: Bacteria > Pseudomonadati > Pseudomonadota > Gammaproteobacteria > Cellvibrionales > Spongiibacteraceae > Dasania > Dasania marina. Next base: position 605,384 of record NZ_KB891575.1, on the reverse strand, counting down.
TTGCGCCAGATAACAAGTCTGAGCGTAACAAACCGAGAGGGTATCGATGCAAAAATTATTAATTGTAGGCTGCGGTGATATAGGTATAAAGCTGGCGAGCGTGTTGCCAGCGGCGGTAAGCGTGTACGGGCTACGCCGGGATATTAGCAAGTTGCCCGAGCGCATCATAGGCCTGTGTGCCGATGTGACTGAGCCGGATAGCCTCAAAGCCTTAGCCGATATGGATTTTGATGCGGTGGTGATTAGCTTAACCCCGGGTGAGGCCTCGGATGAACGCTATCAGAAAATCTATGTGCAAGGGACGGCGCAGCTATTGGCGGCGTTAAACCACGAGCGCCTGCAGCGATTGATATTTGTGTCCAGCACCAGCGTGTACGGCCAAAACGATGATAGCTGGGTGGACGAGCACAGCGTTACCGAACCTACACGTTACTCGGGTAAACGATTACTGCAGGCAGAGCAACTGTGCCTAGACTATGGCCGGCAACATCAAGTCGCTACCAGTGTGCTGCGCTTTGCCGGTATTTATGGCCCCGGCCGAGGACGCTTATTACAGGATGTGTTGGCGGGCAAACAATCGCCACCGCTGTATAGCAACCGCATACACAGTGATGATTGCGCAGGTTTTTTGCAGCATTTACTACAACTGCCTGTCGCGCAGCTACAGCCTTGTTATATAGGGGTAGATGATTTACCGGTGCGCTTAAACGAGGTAAAAGATTGGCTGGCTCAGCAGTTGGCTTGCGAGCTACAAGCAGTAATGGCGAGCTCTGCTCAACGCGCAGGCAGTAAACGCTGTAGCAATCGAGGCATGAAGCAATCCGGCTATCAATTGCTATACGGCAACTATCAGGCAGGTTATACACAGTTATTAGCGGAACTCATCTATACTGGCTAAACGATAGTAAAAGCTGAGGCTGTTATGAAGGTGTTGATGAAGTTGTCTTTGAATGTAATGTTGAAGCTATCACTGAAGGAATTATTATGAAATTGCGATTACCGGCTTGGCGTTTGCTTGCTTGTTTGTTGCTTAATGTCTTGCTCAGTAGTTATAGCGCAGCCGCGCCAGCTTCTATGCAGCAAATAATGGCGCAAGGTGAATTACGGGTGGGCATGAGTATGGCCACGCCCTGGGTAATGAAAGCGAAAGACGCTAGCTTAATAGGCTCCGAGCCAGATATCGCTAGGCGTTTAGCCGCAGACATGGGCTTGACGGTTAAATTGGTAGAGCTGCCCTGGCCACAACTGGTACCCGCGCTCAAGCAAGGCCGTATCGATATTATTATTACCGGCATGGCGATCACACCCAAGCTCGCCTTAGATGTTAATTTTAGCCATAGCTATGGTGAATCCGGTATAGGTATGGCCAGCCATATGGAGAAAACTAAAAATATAAAAACCATGGCCGATTTACAACGCGCCTCGGTAAAAATAGCGTCAGTCGCTGGCAGCAGCGCTGAAGAGTTAAGCAAACGTTTATTTAAAAACGCCACCTTAAAAACGTTTTATTCGATTACAGAAGCCGAGCAAGCGTTGGTTAAAGGGGATGTTGATGTATTGATAGGCCCCAATGCTGAAATGCATTTTTTAAGCCTGCGCCATCCCAAGATAATAGACCAACCTGTAGCTACCCCCTTATTAAATACCTATGAAGCCTTTGCTGTGCGTAAAGGCGATTATGATTTCATCAATTTTTTAAATGCTTGGATAATTTCGCGCAAGGCCGATGCCTGGTTAGATAGCACCCGTTACTACTGGTTTAAAACCTTGCGCTGGCAAGGTTTGGTGGCGCCATGAAAAAATCTGTAGCAAGCACTAGGCGTGTTTTATGGGCTGCGCTATTATTCGCCGCGCCGCTGTATGCCGAGCAAGAAATAGAGCTGCTACCAATCCAAGACTACCGCATAGAAATGGAAGAGCTGGTGGTTAAAGGCGTAATCCCTGAATGGCGCATAATTGAACTGGAACAAGAGCTGTGGAACCGCAACCGCTTTAAACTAATGGAGCAGCAGCTAAACCCTCGCATAGAATGGTTTCCGCAATACACCAAAGACGAACGCGATAGCGCCCATGACATTAAAGATCGCACAGAAGAAAAGCCAGAGATAAAACTTTTTGAGTGGTTGTTTTAGGGCGGAAAAGTCTCTAGCTTTTAGTCGCTAGTTCCTACTAGAAAAGATTTGCAGTTTTCCGTTGACAGTAGTCTGTGTTGAGGCAGAATTTTAGCGACTAGCGACTAGCGACTAGCGACTAGCGACTAGCGACTAGCGACTAGCGACTAGCGACTAGCGACTAGCGACTNTAGCGACTAGCGACTAGCGACTAGCGACTAGCGACTAGCGACTAGCGACTAGCGACTAGCGACTAGCGACTAGCGACTTTAGTGCGTTAACCGCGACACTTTAACCACATCAGAAATCTGCCGTATACGTTTCATTATTCTTGCTAGGTGTATACGCGAATGCACACTCACCACCACGTTGACTATGCTCATGCGTGGGTCTTCGTCTTCTATACTAATTTTTTCTATATTGGCGTCGGTGCCATTTATACGGTTGGCTAACACGGCAATAATGCCACGGCTTTTAATCAGCTCTACTTTTAACTCAGCAGAAAATTCGCCTTCGACTTCTTCGGCCCATTGCAGCGGTACTGAACGCTCGGGGTTGTTGCGAAACTCATTGCTGTTATGGCAGTTGTCGGTGTGCACGACAATGCCGCGCTCGGCGCTAATAAAGCCTATGATGGCATCGCCGGGTAAGGGGTAGCAGCAGCGAGCAAAGTTCACTCTAAAGCCTTCCGTGCCATTGAGGGTGAGAGATTGTTGGGCGGGTTGTTTGCTGCTGTCGTTGTCGCGCATAAGTTGGTGCGCGGTTAAAAATGAAGAGCGTTTGCCTAAACCTATGTCGGTTAATACGCCATCGATGCTGTCGTGGCCGGTGTTACCCAGTAGGTGCAAAACTTGTGATTCGCTTAGCGTGTTAATGCTGGAGTTCATGCCGGTGAGGGCCTCATCCAGTAAGCGGCGACCTAGGCTGACAGATTCTATCGCGCGCTGATTTTTTAGCAGGTGCCGTATATTTGAGCGCGCCTTGCTGGTGACCACAAAGTTTAACCACGCCGGGTTAGCTTGGTGTGTGTGCGCCGTCATAATATCTACGGTTTGGCCACTTTGCAGCGGCTCTGACAGCGGTGCTAAGCGGCGATTAATACGACAAGCTATGCATTTATTGCCTACATCGGTATGCACCGCGTAGGCAAAATCTACCGCAGTGGCACCCTGCGGCAATTCCATAATTTTACCCTTGGGGGTGAATACATAGACTTCGTCGGGGAATAAATCCAATTTGACGCTTTCGATAAACTCTAAAGAATCGCCCGCGCGTTGTTGCAGCTCTAATAAACCTTGCAGCCACTGTCGTGCGCGGGTGTGGCTGCCGTTCACGGGTTCGCCATCATTGGTTTTGTACAGCCAATGGGCGGCGATGCCGAAGTTGGCCATCTCTTCCATTTCGTGGGTGCGAATTTGAATTTCTATGGGCACGCCGTGTAGGCCAAATAGCACCGTGTGTAAGGATTGATAGCCATTGGCTTTGGGTATGGCGATGTAATCTTTAAACTGGCCGGGCACGGGTTTATATAAACTGTGTATGCAGCCCAATACCCGGTAGCAGGTGTCTACGTCGTCTACTAAGATGCGGAAGGCGTAGATGTCCATGATTTCAGAGAAGGATTTTTTCTTACTCTCCATCTTTTTATAAATGCTATAGAGGTGCTTTTCTCTACCGCTAACTGCGGCGCTGTGGCCTTCGCGGACTAGGCAGTGCTCTATGGACTCTTTGATTCTTTCGATTAATTCTTTGCGGTGGCCGCGAGCCTGTAACACCGCGGCATGTATGCGTGTAGAGCGCATAGGATGCAGGGTGGCAAAACCTAGGTCTTCAAACTCTACCCGTATATTGTGCATGCCTAGGCGCTGGGCGATGGGGGCGTACATGTCTAGGGTTTCGCGGGCAATGCGGCGGCGTTTTTCGGGTTTGAGCACACCGAGGGTTCGCATATTGTGTAGCCGGTCGGCTAGCTTAACTAAAATAACCCGTATGTCTTTGGCCATGGCCAAAGCCATTTTTTGAAAGTTCTCGGCCTGCGCCTCGGCCTTGGATTGAAACTCCATTTGGGTCAGCTTGCTGACGCCATCCACTAGGTTGGCAACGGTGCCGCCAAATTGTTCTTCTAGGGATTTTTTGGAAATGGCGGTGTCTTCGATGACATCGTGCAGCATCGCGGCTATTAAGCTTTGATGGTCCATGTGCATATCGGCGAGTATGCCGGCTACAGCCAAGGGGTGGGTGACGTAGGGTTCGCCACTACGGCGGCGCTGCCCTTCATGGGCTTGCTCGGCGTAAAAGTAGGCGCGTTGGATCTGATTGACTTGTGCTGAGGTGAGGTAAGTCTGGAGAGTGGTGCTTAGCTCTTCAATAGAGGACACGTCTTGATGTTCGTGTCCTGCAGGAAAGAAGCTGTATTGTTGCATGGCACTCTCCGGGTAATACTAAGCCTGTGGCTGTTCTTCCTCGGACGACGCAACGGCTATCTCAAACTCAGCCTCTGGGTCTATCTTTTTGGGATTCATGATTTCAGCAGGGGTAATTTTTTCGCCGGCAATTTCGCGTAACGCTATGACAGTTGGCTTATCGCCGTCCACGCTGACTAGTGGCTCTTTGCCACCGGTGGCAAGTGCGCGGGCGCGTTTGCTGGCAACCATAACGAGTTCAAAGCGATTGTCGACTTTATCTAAACAATCTTCAACGGTAATACGAGCCATCGAGGTATCCTACTTTTCAGCCCCAGTGCAGGGCAGTTTAACATGAGTGTGGCACAGGCTGGGTTAATGCTAATAACGCCCAGCCCAGCTAGCCGCGTAGTGTATCAAATATGTTCAGGTGATAATAGCGTTAGCGGCCGCTAGTTGTGACTATAAGCGTAGTTACAAGCATAGTTACTGTCTGACTTAACTAACTTAGCAGCTGTTGCAGTAATTGGGGGTGCAGGCGCTGTTGTTGCTGTCTGCTGAGGCGGTGGCAGCGGAAGATGGCCTTGAGGTCATCTAGGGCGCTGTTGAAGTCGTCATTGATCACCAAAAAATGGGCTTCGGCATAGTGTGACATTTCGCTTACCGCTTCATTCATGCGCTGCTCTATCACGCTTTCATCATCTTGGCCGCGTTGGGTGAGGCGCTCACGCAGGGCTTGCTGCGAGGGGGGCAATATAAAGACGGAGACGGTTTCGGGCATAAGTTGACCAATTTGATGGGCACCCTGCCAATCTATTTCCAAAATGACGTCTTTGCCTTGCGCTAAGGTCTCTTGTACCCAGTGCTTAGAGGTGCCGTAGTGGTTGCCGAATACTTCGGCGTGTTCTAAAAACGCCTGCTCAGCCAGCATGGCCTCGAATTGTGGGTGCGTGCAAAAGTGGTAGTTCATGCCATCGTGTTCGCCGGGGCGTATGGCGCGGGTGGTGTGTGAAACGGAGACGCAGATATTGCTGTCGGCTTCTATCAAGGCCTGTACTAGGCTGGTTTTACCGGCACCTGAGGGCGCGGAGATAGTGTAAAGCTTACCGGTGGGCATGGCAGTAATCCTGTGTCTCTATAGTGGGTGGGTATAGGGCTTATTGGGTTAAGCGGTTAGCTTACTCGATATTCTGAATTTGCTCGCGCATTTGTTCGATTAGCACTTTTAATTCAACGGCGGCCTGGGTGCTGTCGCTGACGATGGCTTTGGATGAAAGGGTATTGGCTTCGCGGTTGAGCTCTTGCATTAAAAAGTCTAGCCGGCGACCGCAGGCGCCCCCTTTTTTGAGCACCCGGCGCACTTCGTTCACGTGGGTCACTAGGCGGTCCAGCTCTTCGTCTACGTCGGCTTTTTGCGCTAATAAGACGATTTCTTGTTCAACCCGCTCGGGCTGGAGGTCGGCGGCCAGTTCGGCCATGCGCTCTTGTATTTTGCTTTTTTGTGCCGCCAGTATTTGTGGCATTTGCTCGCGTACCGATGCAGTAATCTCGGCTATGGCGTCTAGCCGTTGCACAATAATTTGTTTGAGTTCGGCCCCTTCGCGCGCACGGCTTTCGTTGAGCTGACTTAAGGCGGCATCAAAGGCGACCAGTGCTTGTTGCTGAATTAACTCGCTGTCTATATCTGAGGCTTCTAATACGCCGGGCCATTGCATGAGTTGCAGGGCGTCTAGTGGCGCCGGTTGTTGTAGTTGCTGCTGTATGGACTCGCTGGCGCTAATGACTTGTGCTAGTAAGTCTTGGTTAATGTTGAGCTGCTCGTTAGCGCTATGGTTTTGAAGTTGAAAGCGCAGGCCGCACTCTACTTTGCCGCGGCTTAACTGCTTGCGCAGTTTGTCACGGATGGCGGGCTCTAGTGCGCGCATGGTATCCGGCAGTTTTAGGCTGGGCTCTAAATAGCGGTGGTTGACGGAGCGTAGCTCCCAAACCAGTGTGCCCCAATCTTGTTGGCTGCTGTGGCGGGCAAAAGCGGTCATGCTGCGTATCATGTGATGGCCTTGAAGATAATGGCAAAGGACAGGCATTCTAGCCTGTCGTTTCCTTGCTGGAAAGTACATGGCTGGAAAGTGCGTTGCGGGCCATCGCACTGGTGGCGGGCTTAGTGTGTATAATGGCGGCTTTCTGTTACTTACTTTATGCTTGGATGTAATCATGATTAGACCCAGTGGCCGCGCTGTCGACCAATTACGCGATGTTTCTATTACCCGTAACTTTACCTGCCATGCCGAAGGCTCGGTGCTAGTGTGTTTTGGTAATACCAAAGTAATTTGTACCGCGTCTATAGAAAGCCGTGTGCCGCCGTTTATGCGCGGTGAAGGCCGGGGCTGGATAACCGCCGAATACGGCATGCTGCCTCGCTCTACCGGTAGCCGCATGGGCCGTGAAGCCGCCAGAGGCAAACAGGGTGGCCGCACCGTAGAAATACAGCGCCTTATTGGCCGCTCACTGCGTGCCGCGGTAGATCTAGAAGCCTTAGGTGAAAACAGCATCACCATAGATTGCGATGTCATCCAAGCCGATGGCGGTACTCGCACTGCGTCGATTACCGGTGCCTGCGTAGCTATGGCCGATGCCATTGCAGTGATGCAAGAGCGCGGCATGATTACGGGCAATCCGCTGAAGCAAATGATTGCAGCCATTTCGGTAGGGGTATACCAAGGCCAGGCGGTATTGGACTTAGACTATCCAGAAGACTCCAATGCGGAAACCGATATGAACGTTATCATGGGTGACAGCGGCGGCTTTATAGAAGTACAAGGCACCGCCGAAGGCGAAACCTACAGCCGCGATGAGCTCAATCAAATGCTAGATTTGGCAGGTAAAGGCATTAACGAACTTATCGCCATGCAGAAAGAAGCTTTGGCTAAATAAGTAGAGCCTGTGGCTCTACAGCGGCAAGAGGTAAGCTACAAGCTGTAAGAAATAGGTAGTCTTAATAAAAAAAGCCCTCATCGAGGGCTTTTTTTATCTTGCGGCTTAAAGCTTGCCGCTGATCTAAACCCGCACAGCGGGTTTAGATCTTACATCTCAAAATCAAAATCCATAATAATCGGCGCATGGCTGGAAAATACCTGGTTTTTATAAATCGCGCCATACTCTATCACCGGCTGTAAACCGCTGGACACCACCTGATAATCTACCCGCCAGCCATCCTTGCTGTTGCGGTCGCCATTGGGCCACCAGGTGAATTCATCGTTGTCGTCATTGATTTCACGGAAGGCGTCGACATAGCCCATATTGTTGAATAGTTGGTCCATCCACTGTTGTTCTTCGGGCAGGAAGCCTGAGCAATTTAAGTTTTGGCTGGCGTTCTCTACGTCTCTATCGCGGTGCGCCATATTCCAGTTACCGCAAATCACAAACTCGCGGCGTTTGTTGCGTATCTTAGTTAAGTGGGCTTGGAATAATTCAAAAAAGTGCTTTTTGTGATGCTGCGCTTTGGCATCTTGCTGGTAGGCACTGGGGGCTAAGAGGCAGCCTATGCTGATATTTTGGAAATCCGCCTGTATGTAGCGGCCCTCCATATCAAAGTCCATAAAGCCTAAGCCGGTCATGATGGCCTTGGGCATGTCGCGGCAATAAATAGCAACGCCGTTAGAGTTAGGCTCTACCGCATCGAAAAAATAAGGGTTATAGCCCTGCGGGAAAAAGATCTCGTCGTGCAGGTCGTATTCCTGCGCTTGCAGGTTTTGCACACAAATAAAATCGGCGTCTTGGTCTAATAGCCAGTCGTAAAAGCCCGCCTGGGCGGCTTCACGGATACCGTCAGCACAAAAACTAATAATTCTCATAGTCGTCTCAAATCTATGCACGTGTGCAGTTTACAGAGGTGTTATGCGCACAGCGGCTATGTTATGTATTTATTGTGTGTTATTAAACCACAAAATCTATCGCATAAGGCCTTACACTAATGATCGCCTAGTGATCGATTAACATATGTAACCATTACCGATAGGGAAATTAAAATTAGTTGCGCAAAGGCGGTGTTGCTATAATTATCAGCGCCCGGCAGCTAATGTAGCAAGAGTGTAGAACTTGTTGGCCCCGAAGGCTAGTAGCCCGGTTATTTTTTTAAATGCTATAGGATGTATATGCACGCGTATCAACAACAGTTTATAGAGCTCGCCATAGGCCAAAAGGCCTTGTGTTTCGGCGAGTTCACCTTGAAGTCAGGGCGTATTAGCCCTTATTTTTTTAATGCCGGGTTATTTTGCAGTGGTGCTGCGCTGGCGTTGTTGGGGCGTTGCTATGCCAATGCCATCGTCGAATCTGGGGTAGAGTTTGATGTCATCCTAGGTCCGGCCTATAAGGGTATACCTCTAGCTGCAGTGACTGCCTGTGCCTTGGCCGACCATCATGGTCGCGATGTACCTTATGTGTATAATCGCAAAGAAGCCAAAGATCATGGTGAGGGCGGCGTGTTAGTGGGCGCCCCCTTAACCGGCAAGGTACTGATTATTGACGATGTAATTACCGCGGGTACTGCTGTGCGCGAGGTGATGACTATGATAGAAGCTGCCGGAGCCGAGCCTGCTGCCGTGGTGATAGGCCTCAATAGGCAGGAGCGCGGCAAGGGTGCGCTATCAGCCATACAAGAGGTAGAGGCTGACTATAAAATACCGGTGATCAGCATTATTAATTTACAGCACGTTATCAATTTTTTACGTGAGAAGGGCAGTGCTGTTGAGCTGGAGCAAGTGCAGTCGTATTATCAGCAATACGGTGTATAGGGAATAATCATCAAACAGGATGGGATTAAACGGGTGGCGAACTTACAAACATTATTGCTAGGTGTTCTTTTATACAGCTGCTGTGTGGGGGCTTATGCCGCAGATACTGGCAGCGAGAAGAGCTACTACCGCTACGTTAATGAAAAAGGCGTGCAGGTTATTGTTGATTACCTGCCGCCAGAAGCGGCCCCTCTAGGGTATGACGTTATTACGGTGGGTGGCCAATTGATCAAGCGGGTGCCTCGCCAGCTGACGGGTAAGGAGCTGCTGGACAAAAATAATGTGCTTACCCAAGAGCGTATGCGTGAAGAAGAGCAGCGGCGTTTAGACGAATGGGACAAATCCCTAATGCTGCGTTATAGCAGCATAGAAGATATAGAGGCTGCCCGTGAGCGCGCCATACAAAGCGTCAAGGTGCGGGTGAGTATCTTAAAATCGAATCGCTCTTCGGTGAAATCTGAAATCGAGCGAGAGCAAGCAAGGGCCGCCGATATAGAGCGCGGTAGTCGTGAAGTGCCTCAGCCTTTGCTAGAGAAAATCAATGTCTTACACGATGAGATTAAAGATATAGAAGACTCTATCTCGGCGCGCGAAAATGAAGTGGAAACCATCGCCTCGCGTTTTGCCAGGGATATCGATAGATTCAAAACGCTGCAAGACCGCATCCATATACGCAGCCAAGCACGGCCTAAAGCGACGAAGAGAAGTTATTACTAAACGTGGGTTGCCTTGCTGCCGCTAAACCTTTCGCCGCTAACCATCTGTTGCGGCTGCTCAGTCCTAGTGGCGGCTACTAATTAACTGCTAACCAAGGCTTCTTTCATTAAACCGTTAACCAATACTGGCCATTGTAGTTGCCAGTTTTCGGTGGGTGGGCGTTGAAATTCACTGCGTACAAATTGACTAATGCGGCCTTCGGCGGCACTCAATAATAGGTTGGCGGCGATATTTACCGGTAGGGTGGTGCGTACGCCTTCGCGGATTTCGGCTTCACGTAAAATCTGCTTAAGCTGGGTTTCTAGGCGGTCGTAAAACTGCGCTACGCGGTTGCGTAAGCGCTCGGTTTCGCCGGCTAAGGCGTCACCGGTTAATATGCGGCACAGGCCTGGGTTGCGTTCACTAAAGCCTAACAGCAGTGTGAGTATCAGTTCGCAGCGCGCTAAGGCTTGCGGCTCATCATTTAAGATTAGGCTGACTCGGCTAAATATCGTTTCTTCAATAAACTCAATTAAGCCCTCAAACATTTTAGATTTGCTGGGGAAGTGGCGATAAAGTGCAGCTTCAGAAACCCCCACCTCTTTCGCCAGCTTGGCGGTAGTGATGCGTTCGCCCGGGCTAATTTCTAGCATGTGAGCGAGGGATTCTAAAATTTGTTGGCGGCGTGATGTTTTTTTAGTCATGACCAATTATTCTGTATTGGTTGAGCAGCCATCCTAACTACTCGTAGCTCGGGCTGCAATAAAAAAAAGTGTGAGAAATACAAATAAATAACAATAAAACTTAGCGGTTTAAGCCGGCGTGAAATAACGCCGTACGCTTTTAGTTTTTATTGGTAATTAAAGTACCCACGCCTACGTCGGTAAAAATTTCTAATAGCAGCGCATGGGGCACGCGACCATCTATAATATGGGCGCTGTTAACACCGGCTTTTACGGCGCTTAGGGCGCAGGCTATTTTAGGTAGCATACCGCCATATATAGTGCCGTCGGCAATTAAACTATCAACCTGTGGTGTAGATAAACCCGTCAGTACTTCGCCTTGCTTGTTCATTAAGCCGGCGATATTGGTGAGCAGCATTAACTTTTCGGCCTTTAGCACTTCAGCCATCTTGCCCGCCACTAAGTCGGCATTGATATTGTAGGAGCGGCCGTCTTCGCCTACGCCTATGGGCGCAATAACCGGTATGAAGTCGCTGTCAATTAAGGTGTCTAAAATGCCGGTGTTAATTTTTTCGACTTCGCCCACGTGGCCTATATCAATGATTTCAGGCGCCGTCATGTCGGGTGTTTGGTGATTAACGGTCATTTTTTTGGCTTGTATTAAACGACCATCCTTACCGGTAATACCTACCGCTTTACCACCTATAGTGTTGAGTAGGTTAACAATTTCTTTGTTGACTGCGCCGCCCAAAACCATTTCTACCACGTCCATGGTTTGGCTATCGGTAACGCGCATGCCGTCGACAAAATGGGATTCTATGTTGAGGCGTTTCAGCAGTGAGCCTATTTGCGGGCCGCCGCCGTGTACTACCACGGGGTTCATGCCTACCAATTTCATTAATACAATGTCGCGGGCAAATTGTTGTTTGAGGTTGTCGTCTACCATGGCGTTGCCGCCAAATTTCACAACGATGGTTTTGCCGGTAAATTGTTGGATATAGGGTAGCGCTTCGGTTAGCACATTGGCGATATTGGTGGCGGCGTCTCTAGAGAGCGACATGGTGGTCCTTAACAAGTAAAAGGCGCTATTGTAGCGCGGGCGTTGTGGCTCTGCGAGAGGTGGTGTTAACAGCGCCTAAAAATAAACCGGCGCTAGTTAAAAATCAAACTGCAGGCTGCTATCTATATTGCTCAGCTGCTGTTTAAAAATAGTTTGGATATCGCTTAGAGTTTGCTGATCGTTGGCCTCAAAGCGCAGCACCAACATGGGGGTGGTATTCGAGGCGCGTACCAAGCCCCAGCCATCATTAAAATCAACTCTAACCCCGTCTAGGGTGGAGACTTTGCCATCACCAAACTGACCCTGTTGAATGAGCTGTTCAATAATGCTGAACTTGCGCTGCTCGTCGCTGGCCACTTTCAATTCGGGGGTGGCTACGGTAACGGGGAAGACACTGAGCTGGGCGTCTAGGTCGGGGTCGGTAGTGCTTAAAATTTCGATTAAGCGTGCCGCCGCATACATGCCGTCGTCAAAACCAAACCAGCGCTCTTTAAAGAAAATGTGGCCGCTAAATTCGCCGCCCAGTAAGGCGCCGGTTTCTAGCATTTTTTCTTTCATAAAGGAGTGGCCGGTTTTCCACATAATGGGGCGGCCGCCGTAGTTACTGATTAAGCTGTTGAGGCTGCGGGTGCATTTAACATCAAAAATAACATCGGCACCGGGGTTACGGGAGACGACATCCTGCGCCAGCAGCATTAATAAGCGGTCGGCGGGCACGATATTACCTTCGGCGGTTACTACCCCTAGGCGGTCGCCGTCGCCATCAAAGGCTATGCCTAAGTCGGCACCCTCTGTTCTTACTTTGACGATTAAATCTGCGAGGTTGGCCGCTACCGTAGGGTCGGGATGGTGATTGGGAAAGTCGCCATCTATGTCGCAGTAAAGGGGAATAACGTCACAGCCCAGCTCTTCAAACAAGCGCGGGGCGATGTTGCCGGTGACACCATTGCCGGCATCAATCACAATTTTTAGCGGCTGGGCGATAGCGACATCGTTAATAATATAATCGATGTACTCGTCTTCTATCACTTCGCTGCGGTAGGCGCCCTTGCCGCTGTGCAGCTTGTTATTAACTATGCGATCGCGCAGGGCGCTGATGGCTTTTTCGGATAAGGTGTGGCCGGCAATAACAATTTTAAGGCCGTTGTATTCGGCGGGGTTGTGGCTGCCGGTAATCATCACGCCACTTTGGGTTTCTAGCTGATGAGTAGCAAAGTACAGCAGCGGGCTGGGCACCATACCTATGTCTATCACATCGCAGCCGCTGGCCAATATGCCCTTGCTCAGCGCCTCGCGTATGCGGGGTGAACTGTGGCGGCCGTCGGCAGCAACCAGTAGCGATTGCTGGCCTTGGTCGCGGGCTTCACTGCCTATGGCTAGGCCTATGGCGTAGCAGTGTTCGTCGGTGAGTTCTTGATCGGCAATGCCGCGTATATCGTAGGCTCTAAAGATGGTGCTGGGGATGTCTTGCGGCAGTGCTGGCGCTGAGTCGCCGGCCTGGCTATTTTGGCCTAGCTCCGCGGCTATAGCATCTACCGGGTTGATGTTGGCGGTGTCGTCTTGTTGCTTGGCGGCGGCCTGTTTTCTTTTGATTTGTGCCTCTAGTTTTTTCAGGTCTGCCAGCAGTTGTTGCGCGGTATCGCTAAAGCCCGGCAAGCTAAAAGGCCCTTTGCTGCGGGCAGCTAATAGCGCCAGATTATCCGCCAGCGCTTTGTTTAGGCTGCCGAAGGTGAGCGCTGTAGCAGCCAGTATGGCCACTAGGCAGATAGCCAGCAGTATCCAAATCAGTGGCGAGGCGGGGCTGTGGTTGGCGATCAGTTGTGCTGAGGGAGTGAAGCTGAGCTGCCAGTGGTTAACGGCGGTGCTGCGGGTAATGGTAGGCGCGTTACTGGCGGCGTCACCTATTTTTGCCAGAGTGCTATTGCCGCCCAAGGTTTGCACTAAGCTAGTTTGCCCTAGATTGCTGTCTAGTTGGCTTAGTATCTCGTGTAGCAGGGTGTTGTTGTAACTAATCAGTAAGGCACCTGCGGCGTGTTTTTTACCTTTGCCTTGAATGGCTTCGGCCAGTGAAAAAAGTGGCAGCTTATCGCTGCGATAAGACTCGATGACGATTTTTTCATCGTTGCTTACTCGCCGCAACATATCCAACTCAATATTATTGCGTAGAGAGGCCTGTTGTTTATCTAGCCCGGCTATACCCAATGTTCCCAGAGGGATGATTTTGGCGCTAATGGCTAGCGGGAAGCTGCGCTGTAGTTCAATTTGAAAGGTGACCAAGCGAGCGGAGTCGCCGTTTTCTAGAGCGGCAAGTAATTGTGGGTTGGTAGCCAGTTGATGGCTGCGCAGCTGGATAGTGTCTATGGCTTGGTTGAGCAAAAAAACTTGGTTGTCGGCTAAGCGGTTGGCTAGGGTGTCTAGCTGTTCGCGCTGGCTATTGGGCTGTTCAATTAAGGCCAAATATAAAAAGCTGCCGCACACGGCTAGTAGGCTGATTAAAGCGCAGCGTACTAAATTGGTTTTAATCGCATTGGCGGGCTTAGCGGCGGGGCTGTTGTTATTATTTTTTTGCTTAACCATATCTATCCATAAGGGCAATAGCCCGTTGCAAAAAGCTGTCACTTACGTGTGCTAAATAATGGGAGTTGTTGGCTCCCTTGTCCAGTTTATATCGTCATAGCGCTTACTTGGCGCTTAACAGTTTGCTTGCTTAAAATGCTGGGCGATATGGACAATAGCGGCACGGGCTAATTGTGTTTTACTGGCCAGCGCTAAGAGCTGCTGGCCATGTTGAGTAATGAGGGTGGCGGCATTGTTATCGCTGTTAAAGCCGATGGCGCTATTGGCGACGTCGTTGGCAATAATCATATCCAGATTTTTACGGGCCAGCTTTTGTTGGGCGTGGGCCAGTAGGTTTTCGGTTTCGGCGGCAAAACCTACGCAAAAAGGACGCGGCTGGTGCTGGGCAACGGCGCTAATAATGTCGGGGTTGCGCACGAGGCTGATGGTCATGCTGTCGTCATTTTTTTTGATTTTTTGCTCGGCTACCGTGGCGGGCCGGTAGTCGGCAACGGCGGCACAGCCTATAAAAATATCGCAGTGCGCTAGTTGCTCGTTGACTGCCTGCAACATTTGCTCGGCGCTTTGTACATTGATGCGCTGGCAGCGTTCGGGGGTGGCTAGGTGTACGGGGCCGGCGATTAGGGTGACGCTGGCGCCGGCGTCTATGGCGGCCTGCGCTAGAGCAAAGCCCATCTTGCCGGAGCTGTGATTGCTGATAAAGCGTACGGGGTCTATGGCTTCTATCGTGGGCCCGGCAGTGATTACGAGTTTAACGCCGTCTAGGCTGCCGCTAGCAAATTGCTGGGCGGCTAGCTCGGCAATGTGGTTGGGCTCTATCATGCGGCCGGGGCCTACATCGCCGCAGGCTTGCTCGCCGTCGCCGGGGCCAAAAATGGCGACCTGCTGGGCGATTAACGTGCTTAGGTTTTGCTGGGTGGCGGCATCGCGCCACATGGCTTGGTTCATGGCTGGGGCGATGGCGATGGGCGCATTGGTGGCCAAGCATAGGGTGGTGAGTAAATCGTTGGCCTGGCCGGTGGCTAGCCTAGCCATAAAGTCGGCGGTGGCGGGGGCGACTAAAACTAAGTCTGCCCAGCGGGCTAGGGCGATATGGCCCATGGCGGCTTCGGCCTCAGGGTCTAGTAGGCTGGTGTGTACCGGGTTGCCCGAGAGCGCTTGTAAGGTTAGCGGGGTGATGAATTCCTGCGCCGCTGCGGTCATCACCACTTGCACTTCGGCACCTTGTTCTTTGAGGCGGCGTATCAGCTCAGCGGATTTATAAGCGGCTATGCCGCCGGTCACGCCTAATAGGATGTGCTTATTGTTTAATTGCTGCATGGGGTTGTGGGTCGACCAATAATTAATAAAGGAGTAAATTAAGCGCTACATAATAACAGCGAATTGTAAGTAACTGTGCAGGGGATTGCACGAATAAAGCCTAAACAAGGAGTGGTGATGGCAATTACAGACTGGCCCGCGGCAGAGCGGCCCCGAGAAAAACTGTTGGCAAAAGGCGCTGCGGCCTTATCGGACGCAGAATTACTGGCCATATTCTTACGCACCGGCACTAAGGGCATGAGCGCTGTCGATTTGGCACGCGATTTATTAGAGTCCTTTGGCGGCTTGCGGCCGTTGCTCAATACCGATTTGACTCAGTTCTGTGCCGCCAAGGGTTTGGGGGCCGCCAAATATACCCAGTTGCAGGCGGTGCTAGAGATGTCGCGCCGCCACTTGGGTGAGCAGCTACGCCGCTCCAACGCCCTCACCAGCCCGCAATTAACCCGTGAATATTTGCGCGCCTGCCTCAGGGATGAATGCCGCGAGGTGTTTGCCTGCCTATTGCTGGATAGCCAGCACCGGGTTATCCACTACGAGCCGCTGTTTTACGGCACCATCGATGCCGCTTCCGTTTATCCGCGAGAAGTCGTTAAACTGGCGTTAAAGCATAACGCCGCGGCACTAATTTTGGCCCATAATCACCCCAGCGGCATAGCCGAGCCTAGCCAAGCCGACCAGCGTATTACCCAACGTTTATGTGAGGCTTTGGCGACGGTGGAGATACGCGTTTTGGACCATATTGTGGTGGGTGATGGCGAGGCCTTATCGTTTGCTGAGCGCGGCTTATTGTGAGGCTAATCTGGGGTAAATACGTGTTTTTGGGTGAAATATAGACTAAATTGGCTAAATTCACTCCATTCAGTTGATATGGCATAGCTGTTCTGGTATAAAGTCGCGCTCTGTTCGGGGTGGTCTACATAGAGATCACATGCAGTCTCCATAAAGTGCTCTTTGAGCCTTGAAAGACCTTGTAGCTTGCCCGGCTCACCAGTTTTAATTTGCTATCTGAAAGGGGCGCTCAGCTCATGTCTAAAGTATGTCAAGTTACCGGCAAACGTCCGATAACAGGAAACAATGTTTCCCACGCAAAAAACCGCACTAAGCGTCGTTTTTTACCTAACTTACACCAGCACCGTTTCTGGGTTGAGTCTGAAAAACGCTTTGTTTCATTACGTGTTACCAGTAAAGGTATGCGTATTATCGATAAAAAGGGTATAGATGTCGTATTAACTGACATTCGTGCTCGTGGCGAAAAAGTTTAAGGAGCTAGATTATGGCTAAGAAAGGTGCACGCGACCTCATCCGTCTGGTTTCAACTGCCGGTACTGGTCACTTTTACACGACTGACAAAAACAAGCGCAACACTCCTGATAAGATGTTGTTCAAAAAGTACGATCCTGTGGTTCGTAAACACGTTGAGTACAAAGAAGCGAAAATTAAGTAATTAATCTCGCTGCTTAAAAACCCAGCCCTGTGCTGGGTTTTTTTATGTTTCGAGTTAAGCGCTAGGCGCTTAACAGTGGCAAGTTATAAGCTGCAAGCTGTAAGAGTGAAAATTTGCCGGTGGATGGAACCAAGTTGGAAGAGGGGCGTCAGAGTATGCAGAACGGAAATATTTATTGTTTTTGATCTGAACTCCCTGAATCGTGCCCACCCCCTAAGGGCACACTTTAGACCCGGCGCGTTAATTGTGACCGGGTTTTTTTATGGGTGAGAGTCGCTAGTTCCTAGTGGTTAGTCGCTAGAAGAAAATATTTAGCGGGAATGGAACTAGTGTTGAATAGGGGCGTCATAGTAAATATGAGGATGCTAAGCATTCCCCATCCAGGTCTCCAAAGTGTCTCGATCCCCTATGTTTAGACACTGTTTTATGCCCAGTACGGTTTTCGTCGCTGGGCTTTTTTTTGGATAAAAAGTCGCTAGTTATATAGTCTTTAGTCGCTAGTAAAAAACGCTAGAGGCTTTATAGCTAGGTGCTTTTCAGCTCGGAACTAGAGACTAGCATCTATTGACTGAGGTTGTGGCCGGGCTGGGCCCAGCCACTCCCCCAACTTCGTTCTCAGCTCTGGCAGCCCGGTACGCTTTAGCGACGAGAATAGTTGCACGGAGATTAGCGGTTCGGCTCCAAACTCGTTGCGTACCTTTAGCAAGGTGGCTTTGGCGGGGCCGTTTTTAAGCTTGTCGCTTTTGGTGAGTAGTATATGCACCGGCATTTGGCAGCTTTGTGCCCAGGCTATCATCATGCGGTCAAATTCCTGCAGCGGGTGGCGGCTGTCCATTAATAAAATTAAGCCTTTTAGTGATTGCCGCTCGCGTAGGTATTGCTCCAGGTGGCGCTGCCAGGTTTCTTTGACGGCTAGTGGCACTTTAGCATAGCCGTAGCCGGGTAGGTCGACTAAGCGCTGGCTGTCGCTGAGTCTAAAAAAGTTAATCAGTTGGGTGCGCCCAGGAGTTTTACTGATGCGGGCCATCTTTTTATTTTCGGTCAGGGTATTAATAGAGCTGGATTTACCGGCATTAGAACGGCCGGCAAAGGCAACCTCTACCCCTATGTCGGGCGGGCAGTCAGCCAATTTGGGGGCGCTGGTGAAAAATTCGGCAACTCGAAAGTTAAGAGCTTTGCTACTAGGTTCGCTGGTCACACGTTGGCCTTAGGCTGAGTATTGCTAGTGGTCTATGGGGTTAAGCCGTCAGCAGTATAGCTGCTGGCGTAGGCTTATTCGTTAAAGCTTGTCGTGCGGGGATGGCGGTTTGAGTCTACTCTTGTGTATAATGCCGCCGTTTTCTAATATAAGTGCGCACTGCGAGTGCATTATCGTAGTCTATGCAGGAGGTATGCAATGAAAAAACTACTTTTAGTTGTTCTTTTACCGTTTATGGCGTCTATGACGCAAGCTTCCGAACAGGCTGTAAGCGCGTACTACGCTAAAACCTGCGGACTATGCCACGCCACCGGTGCGGCCAATGCACCTAAAACAGGGGTGGCCAGTGACTGGGCTCCACGTTTAGAAAAAGGCATGGATACCCTTCTGCATAGCGTACAAAACGGCTTAAATGCCATGCCGCCTAAAGGTATGTGTATGAACTGCAGCGCAGATGACTTTAAAGCATTAATCGAGTATATGTCGGCGGCTAAATAACCGCGGCCTAATAACAACAAGTCGTTTTTGATAATGGCTGCTATTTGAAGATTGGATTGATTATGAAAAAACTATTAGTAGGGGCTTTAGTTTCTTTCGGTTTGGCGAGCTGGGCCTATGCTGGCGGCGATGCTACTGCCGGGGAAGGCAAAGCAGCGGCCTGTGTGGCTTGTCATGGCCAAGGTGGCAACAGTACGGTTCCCAGCTTCCCTAAGCTAGCCAGTCAAAACGAGCGCTACTTAGTTAAACAGTTACAAGATATACAGTGTGGTGCCTTATCAGCTGATGAGCAAAAAGCACGTAAATGTGCCGGCCGCAATATTGCCCAAATGGCAGGCCAGTTGAATGGCCTCAATGATCAAGACTTAGCCGATATCGCCGCTTACTTCGCCGCGCAGCCAGCATCCGGTGGCCAAGCGAAAGCTGAACTAGTGAGCAAGGGTGCAGAAATTTACGCCGCGGGTATACGTGCTAAAGGTGTTGCCGCCTGCGCTGGCTGCCACTCACCTACCGGTAAAGGCAATGCGCCTGCGGGTTTCCCGCGTTTATCGGGTCAGCATGCTGACTATGTTGCTGCGCAGTTAAAGGCTTTCCGTGCCGCCGCCGATGGCGACCACAGTGGCCGCAGCAATGATGGCGACACGCAAATGATGCGCGACAATGCTTACCCGCTTAGCGACAGTGAAATTGAAGCGGTAGCCAGTTATATTTCTGGCTTGTATTAATAGCCCTCATAATGACTCTAGTAATATGCGTTTGGGTCATGTAAAAAAGGCAGCTATGGCTGCCTTTTTTGTTGCTTGCGCTTAACGCTAAGACACTTTAAGCACGCGCTAGGAGCTCTTATAGAGGAACTCTATAGCCAAGTTTGGTGTCTTACCAACCCAGTATACTTATACCGATAATATGATTTAGTTTGGAGAAGACTATGAGCTCAACGAGACGACTGGCATCCCTGGTGATCAGCGCCCTAATGTTAATGATAGCAACTACAGCCTTTGCCCAGCAGCAATATGAGGCGGGCGTACACTACACGGTGCTGGATACCCCTGTGCGCACCCGTGATGCCAGTAAGATAGAAGTGGTAGAAGTGTTTTGGTATGGCTGCGGCCACTGCTATAACTTTGAGCCTATTATTCATGCTTGGGAAGAGAGCAAGGCCGACGACGTAGACTTTTATCGCTCACCGGCAATGTGGGGCGGCGCTATGAAACTGCACGCGCAGGCTTATTATGCGGCGCAAGCACTAAAAGTCTTGGATACCCTACACACACCTCTATTTGTGACCTTGAATGTAGAGCGTAAGCGCTTGAATACGCCAGCAGCTGTGGCCGATTTGTTTGCCGATTATGGCGTAGATCGCGATCAAGCCTTAAAAACCTTAGGGTCATTTGGGGTGCTAAGCCAAGTGCGCCAAGCCGATGCCCGTGCTCGCAGCTATAAAATTAGCGGTACTCCGGAAGTTGTGGTAAATGGCAAGTATCGTGTTAGCGGTAAGATGGCTGGTGGCCAACAGCAAATGATAACCGTAATGAATTATTTAATTGCTAAAGAGCGCGCAGCTATGGCAGCGGCCAGCTAGACGCCTTTTAAATAGTCATTCGTCACAATACCCACTAAAGCCGAGATGAATCTCGGCTTTTTTATGGGGGCTATTTACTAGGCTATACTTGCCAGTAATTTTTTAAATAGAGATTTATGCCGTGCCTACCCAATCCAATAATAATGCCGGCAAGAGCTGGAAAGACAAATATCTAGATAGTCTCGATCAACAAGAGCGCCAAGATAAGCAGTTTAAAACCTTATTGAGTTTGCTTAATCAAGCCACCTTGCGCATTAGCATGATTGCCGATGGCATGGACAAGGGGTTGGATAAACAGCTGCTAGGTATGCGCGGCTTATTACAAGCCAAAAGCGTATCCGCCAAAGAATTAAAGACCGTAGTTGAGGCTTTAGGCGGGCAAGTAAAACGCATGGACGCCATTAAAACCGATAGAGGTCGGCAAGTGGCCTTGGCTTTTACCGCGTTAGTGGCACAGCTGCAGCAGCTAAAACCCGATAGTGATAATAATAAAGCGCTGAAGGCTTTTCAGAAAGTGGCCAAAGCGCGCAGTGCCGATTTGCCCTTTCAGCCCTTATTGTTAAAAGAATTTAGTGAGCTACAGCAGCGGGTGCTCGCCGATAACGCAAATGCTGCGCCTAGACGGTCATGGTGGCAGCGTTTACGAAGCGGGAGCGGTGAGTCGTCGGCCGAACAGGTGCAGCCTGAGTCCGTGGCGCATGAGGCTGATGGCAGCGCTGAACCGGCCTTAGGCTTAGGTGTAGGCTCGGCGGCAGAGTCTGGCTCAGAGCAGGCGTTATCGCTGTCGGTTGCCGCGGCCGATGAAGTGGTACCGGATCTACCTCGTGTGGGGGTGGATAAAAGCCAGTCGCTAGAGCCGGGCTTTTCAAGAATTAATACGGTTGTGTGTGAAATCTTGAGGGAGCTACTACAGCAAATAGAGCCGCCGCCCATGGCTGTGGCAAACCATGAAAAGGCCATGCAGCAAATAGAGCAAGGCTTAAATTGGTATGAATTAGTCGCTGTGCTGGAACAGATAAGCATAGTGATAGTGTCGGCTTTTGATAGAGACCAGCAGGCTTTCGAAAGTTTTTTGCAGCAGCTAAATGATAGGTTGAGTTCGGCCTATGACATTATTAGTAGCTCGCAGCGGTCACAGGGTGATAGCGAGCACGCCCAGAAATTGCTACAGGCGTCCATGCGTGTACAAGTGGCGGCCATGCAAAATAGCGTGGTCAATGTTAACGACCTAGAGCAATTAAAATTAGAGGTCAGCGACCGCTTGGATAAAGTGTTGTCGGTGATGAATAAACATCAGAGCGGCGAGCAAACCCGCGAGCAAGACGTATCCGCGCAACTCGACGCCTTGGTTGAGCAAGTTAAAAGTATGGAACTGCAATCACAGCAGGCGCAGCTGCAAATAGAAGAGCAGCGTCAGCGTGCGTTGCGGGATGTGCTCACCCAGCTGCCTAACCGTGAAGCGTACAATCTGCACCTAGAGCAGGAGTTTGAGCGCTGGCGGCGCTATCAGCGGCCGCTGACCCTAGTGGTGTGCGATATCGATCACTTCAAAGCCATTAACGATAGTTACGGTCACCAAGCGGGCGATAAAGTATTGCGTATTATTGCCCGCAGCATTGCCAGTCGCCTGCGCAAAAGCGATTTTATTGCCCGTATTGGTGGCGAAGAATTTGTGGTGTTAATGCCAGAAACGAATCAGCAGGCAGCGTATACCGTAATCGATACAGTAAGAGAGGCGATAGCCCAGTGCCCCTTTCACTTTCAAGAGCAGCCAGTCACCATCACCCTCTCCTTTGGCATAACCGAGTTTAGCGGTGACGACGATTCCGATGCGGTATTTGCCCGCGCCGATAAGGCGCTGTATCAGGCGAAGCACGAAGGCAGAAACCGTGTGATAGTCGCCCCGCAAAATCATAAGGCTTAAATTGGCTCGCGTTGCTGGGTCCGCAATTGCAAGGCGTAGCTCATAAAAAACACACTGTACGATGCGGCTGCCGCTGCGCGTGGCCATAAGGCGGGAGCGGGCGATACACGCAGCCTCTGCCGGTTACGTATAGTTCATGCGAGCTGCGGGTTTAGAGTATTACGAGGTAGGGTTATAGTTGCAGCCTACTAGCGGTGGGGCTGCCTAAGGCGTATGGCTATGGGGGTACGTTGCCTAAGGGTCTGGCCACGAAGCCCAAAACTAGGGGCTGTAGCCTCCTATTCACGCAAAGTAGTGGCCGGCGCGTCATGGCTGTTTAGTCTGGTGCCGTTTCAATTCGTCAAAAGCCGAGCGGTATTATCTATACCAACAGAGCAAGCAGCTGCGACGATACGGTATAAGCTTATAAAAAAGCGATCATAGATTAACCCCATTTCAACTAGCAAGCAGCCGCTAACCCCCTTATAATACTGCCCTTTTCGGAAGTGAATGCGCTTTTTGGCGCACAACAGAAAGGTTCGTGATGAGCAGTAAATATAATTTAACCCACTTGAAGCAATTAGAAGCGGAGAGCATACACATCATTCGTGAGGTGGCTGCGGAATTCGATAACCCTGTCATGCTCTACTCGGTGGGGAAAGATTCGGCAGTCATGATGCACCTAGCCATGAAAGCCTTCCATCCCGGCAAGCCCCCCTTCCCCCTAATGCACATAGATACCACCTGGAAATTCAAAGAGATGATTGAATTTCGTGACCAGCGTATTAAAGACCTAGGCTGGGATTTGCTGGTGCATATCAACCAGGAAGGTGTGGATATGGGTATTAGCCCCTTCGTGCACGGCAGTGCCAAGCATACCGATATCATGAAAACAGCGGGCTTAAAGCAAGCGCTAGATAAATACGGCTTTGATGCCGCCTTTGGTGGCGCGCGTCGCGATGAAGAAAAGTCTAGAGCCAAAGAGCGCGTGTATTCTTTCCGCGACAAAAAGCATCGCTGGGATCCAAAAAACCAGCGTCCTGAGTTATGGGATACCTACAATGGTAAAGTCGACAAGGGCGAAAGCATACGCGTGTTCCCACTGTCTAACTGGACTGAGCTAGATATATGGCAGTACATACATTTGGAAAGCATTCCCATAGTGCCCTTGTACTTTGCTGCCAAGCGCCCGGTAGTTGAACGCGACGGTGTATTAATAATGGTAGACGACGAGCGTATGCCTATAGAAGAAGGCGAAGTGGTCGAAGAAAAAATGGTGCGCTTTAGAACACTAGGCTGCTACCCGCTAACCGGCGCGGTAGAATCAGAAGCCACCACCATGACTGACATCATCCAAGAAATGCTGCTCACCAAAACCTCAGAGCGCCAAGGCCGCGTCATAGACAGCGACAGCTCCGGCTCCATGGAAAAGAAAAAGCAGGAGGGCTATTTCTAAATCTTTGATTTAGAAATAAGCGGCAAGCGGTAAGTTTCAAGCTGCAAGAAAGAGCGGCTAGGCTCGCCTAGATAGGCTAACAAAGCACAAGGATGTGTGATGAATTTTGAAAAATTGGATGTTTGGAAGCGATCGCTGATTTTATCGTCGTCATTGTACAAGGCGTTTGCTGGTCATAATGATTTTGGGTTTAGGGATCAAATAACAAGATCGGGGCTTTTAATTCCCAGCAATATTACAGAGGGTATGGAAAGAGATACCAGCCCTGATAAAGCGCGCTTCTTAACCATGGCAAAAGCGTCATGTGCAGAATTAAGAACGCAGCTATTAATAGCGAAAGATATAGGCTACTTAAACCAGCACGACGCACAAAACTGGATCGCGGAATCATACGAGATATCCCGAATGCTAGCAGGCTTAATTAAACGCGTTAAGCCATAAAATTGAATATGAACTACTTGAAGCTTATAGCTTATCGCTTATAGCTTCGTTCCAAAGGAACGATTTAATGAGTCACCAATCAGATTTAATCGAACAAGATATTAACGCTTACCTTAAGCAGCATGAAAACAAAGAAATGATGCGCTTTTTAACCTGCGGCAGCGTGGACGATGGTAAAAGCACCTTAATCGGCCGCTTGCTACACGATTCGAAAATGATCTATGAAGATCAAATGGCGGCAATTACTAGTGACAACCAAAAGCATGGCACCACCGGTGAAAAAATTGACTTAGCTTTATTGGTCGATGGCCTACAGGCCGAGCGTGAACAAGGCATTACTATCGATGTGGCCTACCGCTATTTTTCTACCGAAAAGCGCAAATTTATTATTGCTGATACGCCGGGGCATGAGCAGTACACCCGTAACATGGTTACCGGTGCGTCTACCTGTGACTTAGCTATTATTTTGATTGATGCCCGCTACGGAGTGCAAACGCAAACTCGTCGCCATAGCTACATCGCTTCTTTGTTGGGCATTAAGCATATCGTAGTCGCGATTAACAAAATGGACTTGTTGGATTTTGACCAAGCCACTTTTGAAAAAATAAAAGCCGACTACATAGAGTTTGCCAAAGACCTAAACGAGCAAGAGATACAGTTTGTGCCGCTGTCAGCCTTAGATGGCGACAATGTAGTCGATCGCAGCGAGCGCTCGCCTTGGTATACTGGCCAAACGTTAATGGAAATTTTAGATACGGTAGCCGTTGCAGAAGATAAAAATATTACAGATTTTCGTTTCCCTGTGCAATACGTTAATCGTCCGCATTTAGATTTTCGCGGTTTTTGCGGTACGGTAGCCTCAGGTATTGTTAAAAAAGGCGAGGCCATAAAAGTTTTACCTTCAGGTAAAACCAGCACGGTAAAAGACATCGTGACCTATGATGGCTCTTTAGAGGAAGCTTTTATTGGCCAGTCGGTAACCTTGACCTTAGATGATGAAATCGATGTTAGCCGTGGTGATGTGCTCGTTAAAGCCGACGATAATTTACAAACCAGTAACTGCTTTAAAACCCACTTAGTGTGGATGGCCGAAGCCGCCATGCAGCCAGGCAAAGAATATTTATTTAAATTCGCCAGTAAAGTCACCGCGGGCGTTATCGATCATGTGGATTATAAAATCGATGTTAATACTCAGGCCCATGAGCCAGTAGAGACATTGCAGCTAAATGATATAGCAGTAGTGGATGTGCAGCTGTCCCAAGCGGTAGTCGCCGAAAAATACCATAAAAACCGTGCCACCGGCGCTTTTATTGTTATCGACAGGCTAAGCAATATCACTGTAGGCGCGGGCATGGTTGAGCAAGTGCTAGCGCAAAAAGGTGAGGCGCAAGCCGGCACTAATTTCTCAGCATTTGAAGTAGAGCTTAATGCCTTGGTGCGAAAACACTTTCCACACTGGGATGCCAAAGACCTTAGTCAATTATTAAAATAGTAGAGATACTGTTTTAATAGCCATTAACTAAACGTAGATAATAAAAATATTATGGAATGGCAGCAATGGACAATGGTGCTTCTTTTTGGTGGCACCATTGCAGGTCTTATAAAATTTCAAAAAGCGCCGCAGCGTGTATTCGGCGCTGCCTGCCTTATATGCTTGGCACTGTCGTTTGTGAGTGTGGGCGACTTACTGGCTAATGCGGTTAACCCGGGTTTAGTCACTTTGCTATTGCTGATTATCAGCGCCTTTGCTTTAGAGCGCACCAGCGCCATACATAAACTAACAGCAAAGCTAATTAATGGCTCTGTCACAAAGTCCTATATACGAACTTTTTTGGTCACTATATTCTCCTCGGCCTTAATCAATAATACGGCAGTAATTGCTGCCTTATTAGGGCCTATACGGGCCAACAAATTAATAAACCCCTCTCGTATTTTGTTACCACTGTCTTATGCCGCCATTATGGGCGGCACCTTAACCTTGGTGGGTACCTCTACCAACTTAATTGTTAACAGTTTGCTGATAGACCAAACCGGTGTGGGCTTTGCGTTTTTTGACTTCACCTTGATAGGCTTGTCAGTTTTGTTGCCCTGTGTGTTGGTGATGATGCTGACATTAAAAAACTTACCCAATAATCAGGTGGCGCAGCAAAAAGTACAAAGTTATTTTTTAGAGGCAGAGATAGACGCCGGCTCGCAATTAATTGGTAAAAGCATAGAGGCCAATGGCCTAAGAAACCTAGATAGTCTGTTTTTGGTTGAAGTGATACGCGCAGACAAGGTTATCAGTGCGGTAACTCCCGATTTCGTCTTGCAGGGTGGCGATAAGCTGATCTTCTCGGGTGATGTCAGCAGCGTGCTGCGCTTAAAGCAATTTGATGGCTTAAGCTTATTTGCCGACGAAGATGGTTTGTTGGGCGAGAACCTAACCGAGGCTATTGTTAAACAGGAGTCGGCCATCATAGGGCAAACGTTAAAAGAGGCGGGTTTTAGAGCGCGCTTTGATGCAGCGGTAATCGCCATACGTCGAGAGGGGCAAAGTTTATCGGGCAAGCTGGGTAATATACGTATACAGGGCGGTGACTTTTTAGTGATGGCCGCAGGTCGAGATTTTATTTCGCGGCCCAATATCACCAAAAACTTTTTTATACTCAGCGGTATTTCCCCCAAAAACTTTATCAGTGGTTGGCGTGAGCGCTTAGTGATATGGGGTTTTATCGCGGCACTGGTAATATCGATAGTTGCCGGCGTTAGCTTAATTAAAGCCTTACTGTTTTATCTAGCTGCCATTGTCGTGAGCAACTCTTTTAGCATTAATGAAATACAGCGCCGCCTGCCCCTAGATTTGCTGCTCATAGTTATTAGCGCCCTAACCATAGCCAAAGCTTTGGATAACACTGGCGTATCCGCCTTGGTAGCGAGCGGTGTGCACGATGTATTATTAGATGTACATATCTATTGGGCTTTTATCGCTATTTATCTATTTACGGTTTTTCTAACCGAGCTCATCACCAATAATGCCGCAGCGGCATTAAGCTTCCCCATAGCCTATAGTGTCGCTATTGGTTTAGGCGTTAGCCCCACCCCTTTTATTATGATTGTCGCTTTCGGTGCCAGTGCTAGTTTTATTAGCCCTTACGGCTACCAAACCAACTTAATGGTTTTTAACGCCGGTAATTACAGGCTGGCTCAGTTTGTGAGATTTGGCCTGCCTGTGTCGGTGGTGTACAGCGCTATGGTGCTTTGGGTCACGCCGTTGGTGTATCCGTTTTAAGAAGAGCGTTACACGCTCTTCAGCGGCAAGCTTGAAGCTGTAAGAGGCAAGAAAAAGCCAAAAAAAAGTTGAATATTGTTAGCTGAAAAACAAAAAATATTATGTAGCTTGTAGCTTGTAGCTTGTAGCTTGTAGCTTGTAGCTTGTAGCTTGTAGCTTGTAGCTTGTAGCTTAATTTTTAGGAGAAAAATTAAATGCTAATCCCCGTTATTATGGCCGGCGGTTCCGGCACGCGGTTATGGCCTTTGTCCCGTGCCTTATACCCTAAACAGTTTTTGTCGTTACATGGCGAGCACAGCATGCTGCAGGCAACGGTTAAGCGTTTGTCGGGTATAGACACAGCCGCACCGTTAACCATCTGCAATGAAGAACATCGTTTTATAGTGGCCGAACAACTGCGCGCTATTAATGAACTCGGGCCTATTATCCTAGAACCAGAAGGCCGCAATACTGCACCTGCGATTGCTTTGGCGGCTGAAGTGGCGCAGCAACAGCACGCAGATAATGACCCGTTATTACTAGTGTTGGCCGCCGATCATATTATAGAAGACGAAGCGGCGTTTATTAGCGCTGTGCAAAAGGCTGTCCCTCTAGCCGAGCAAGGTAAAATGGTAACCTTTGGTATAGTGCCTAACAGTGCGCATACGGGCTATGGTTATATCAAACGTGGTAAGGAAAAAGAAAGCTGTTTTAGCGTCGACAGCTTTGTAGAAAAGCCCGACCAAATTACCGCCCAGCAATACGTCGATAGTGGTGAGTATTATTGGAATAGCGGCATGTTCTTGTTTAAGGCCAGTCGCTATTTATCCGAGCTGCAGCAGCATCGCCCCGATATCGCACAAGCCTGTGCGGCTTCACTGCAAGCGACTACCCATGATTTAGATTTTATCCGCGTCAATAAAGCAGAGTTTCTCGCCTGCCCAGAAGATTCTATCGATTATGCCGTGATGGAAAAAACCACAGAAGCGGTAGTGGTGCCTTTAGATGCGGGCTGGAACGATATAGGCGCCTGGTCGGCATTATGGGAGGTGGGCGACAAAGATAGCAATGGCAACGTGGTAAAAGGCGACGTCATACTAGAAGACACCCGCAACTGTTTAATACAAGGCGGAGAACGTTTAGTCACTACTATAGGCTTAGATAACATCGTCATAGTTGATACTAAAGATGCACTATTAGTCGCAACTAAAGATAAAGTACAAGAAGTTAAAATAATAGTTAACAAGCTAAAGGCGCAAGAGCGCAGCGAAGCAACTATTCATAGGCAAGTCTATAGGCCGTGGGGTCAATACGATTCAGTCGATGCAGGCCATCGCCACCAAGTTAAGCGCATCACCGTTAACCCCGGTGCCAAGCTTAGCGTGCAAATGCACCACCACCGTGCCGAGCATTGGGTAGTGGTATCGGGCACGGCTAAAGTGACCAAAGGCGATAAAACATTTTTAGTGTCAGAGAACGAGTCTACCTATATAGCCATAGGTGAAGTACACGCTTTGGAAAACCCCGGCAAGCTACCGTTAGAGTTAATCGAGGTGCAATCAGGGTCGTATTTGGGTGAAGATGATATTGTGCGCTTAGAGGATAACTATGGCCGAGTTAAATAACTTTGGAGAGCATTGGCTAGTGTAAGGTCTTGTTGGTTATGAGCCTGTTATGAATTAGGGATCACGCTTGTCGATATTTTTTAGCTGTAAGCCACAAGCGGTAAGCTTTAAGAAAAGGATTAAAAGACTTGTCCTACGCAAGGCGTAGGCCGCAAAATTTTTGTCGCTTGTCGCTTGTCGCTTGTCGCTTGTCGCTTGTCGCTTGTCGCTTCCCGCTGCGAGCCACCGCTCGCATATCAAAATACTTCCTGCCGTTTTTGCCTGATAAGTTTGCTGGTACTTTTAACGGGTGCTCTATTTTATTCCATGCGGTGATTTTTTGGCCTTGGTTGAGCTGGGGGAAGTGTAGCTTAGGGTTAGCGGCTAGGCCCAAAAACGCCAGTAGCTGTTGGGGCGCTGCACTATCGGCGATGTTGAGGTTTAATAAATCCTGCGGCCTATCCCTAAAATAATTAACAAGCTGTTGCTGGTGTTGCTGGTAGCAGTGGCTTAGGTGTTGTTGGTTATTGATGTGCCCCAGCTCAAAAGGGGCAAAAACCTGTTTAAAGCACCGTTTTAACACGGGGTTAAAGCCGCCACTGTCATTGTTAATGTTTTTAATCATGCGGTTGAGCAGTTGCTGTATAGACGGCAGCCACAGCGTTAAGTCGCGCTCTAGGTAGATAAACTTCGAACCGGGATAGCGTTGATCCAAAAACGGATAATCACAATAAGCGGGAGTATCAGCCACCGCCTCGGCCTGTTCTATGGCGGCTTGGGTGAAAGCGGTATGCGCCACGCTATAACCTAGCGCTAGCAGGGTGGTACAGAGGCTAGTAGTGCCGGTACGGGGGAGGCCGATGATGAAGATTTTGCGCATCGCTCAAGTCTACAGGGGGGAGTCTCTAGTCGCTAGCAGGTAGACGCTAGATAAAAATGATGGGGATATTAAAGTTGCAAGCTTCAGGCGGCAAGCTGTAAGAAAAAAACGTTAGTTTGGGTAGTTTTTCTCTTGCCTCTTGAGGCTTACCGCTTGCAGCGAAGTGCGCTGGTTTTAGTTCTTGCTCTTCATGCTTTTTAGAGTACTATTAATAGTATTGTTAGTTGTACGGTAAAGATGATGAAGATATTAACAGCGAATGATTTAAAGACTAAGGGTGTTTCAGCCGTTGATTCCTGTATGGAGGTACAGGAAGAGGTGGTGATATCAGTGCGAGGCAAGGATAAATACGTGGTGATAGGGGTAGAAAAATACGCTAAGTTGCGTGAGTATGAGTTGGAAATTGCCTTGCAGGAAGCAAGAGCCGATGTTGACGCTGGTCGAGTGGTGGTGGAGTCGGTCGATGATCATATGAAACGGATGTCAGATGACTTATAGAATAATTTATCCAGAGAGTTATTTAAGGCGCGCTAAGAAATTTTTAAAAAAGCACCCAGAGGTGCATGACCAATACCAAAAAACCTTACAGTTGCTGGAGCTCAACCCCTATCACCCCTCCTTAAGGCTACACAGCTTGCATGGCCGCTTGAAAGGACTTTCATCAGTTTCAATTAATATCAGCTATCGCGTTGTGCTTGAGTTTCAGATTAGTGAGGATGGGATTCTGTTGGTAGATATTGGTAGTCATGATCAGGTGTATTAAAAAAAGCTATAAGCTTCGAGCGGCAAGCTGTAAGAAAAGGCAGTAATCTTACCTCTTGAAGCTTACCGCTTGCAGCTGACCTATGAGACTAGCGGCTGTGCCGCTAGTCTCATAGGTCTATAAACAAACACCTCCGCCCACACGCACAATATCGTGCTAATAATCGCCGCCGCAAACGCAAACGCATATACATAAAAATAGCTGCCATCTATTACCATATGGCCTGCAATAGCGGGGCCTATGGCTGAACCTAGTAGCTGGCAGGTGGGGATTAGCGGGGTGAGGCGGCCGCTGGTGTCGCCTTCTGAGATTAAGCTCATTTGAAAGGGCAGTACAAAATTCCAGGCCCCGGCAAATAGCAACATGCCCAAGCCAAAGTTAAAGGCTGAGTGAGCGTATAGCATCAGCAGTAAGCCGGCGATGAGGGCAATGGTGGCGGCCATAATGGGGATGATGCGGCCGTAGCGGTCGCCCATAAACGAGGCTAGGTAGGCCCCGGCGGAGCTGATAATCAGCGAGATGCCAAAGGCTTCGCCCATGGCGGCGTAGCTGAGGCCATTGGCTAGGCCTACTCTGTCTAAAAAGGCCCACACCCCGGTTTCACCCAAAAAGTAGATAAACATACCGGCAACGCCCAGCACCACCCCTAACAGGGAGCCTGTTAACACGGGAGAGTGAGTGCTCGCTTGCTGGCTGGGTTTGTCATAGCCACGGCAACCTCTGGCGGGGAAGAATGGCACTAGCAGCAAGGTGATGGCTACCATGGCGCCAAACAGCAACATAATACCGCCAAAACCCCACTGCGGGGTGATAAATATGGGCATAAAATACGCGGCTAAACCCGCCAGCAATACCTGCGTGCCCACACCATAACCAAAGTTGCGGTCGGGGGTGTCGGTGTCGCCAAAATAGGTGAGCACGCAAGAGACGATGGCGCCATTGGCAAAGCCCACCCCAAAAAAGGCCAGCTTTAAGGTGTCGTAACTGACAAATGAGGCAATGGCATAACATGCCAGCACCGTCAGCGATGAAATCGCCACCACCCAGCGCCAGTTAACACGGCGCACCCAAAAAATAGAGCTAATCCCCACCGCTACCGCGCCAAACATATAGCTGGAGCCTAAATAGCCTATTTGCACATCGTTTAAGCCCATGCCATCGGCGGCGGCCCCTAACACAACGGGCAGGGTGTTATAGATCAGGTAGGCCACCGATAAAAAGAATACCGCTACCCAAACGCTGCGGCCATTATTCAGTGTGCTGTTATCGATAGCTGACGGTGTGTTCATGCCTATTGCTCACATTATTGTTGTTGTTTTACTGTTATTGCTGCCGTCCCAGCCTACTGGTAAGTAGGATGGTCGCAAAGCAAACAGTCTATTTCTATTGGCTGTGGTGCTGGGTTGCTTATGTTTGTTGCGACTATTGATTAGAGCCTATTGTTTAAGGGCTATGGGTTAAAGACTATCCCATATACCTGTATGATTGTTCAACTAATAATATCTAAATCGTGGCTTTGGTATAAAAACGTACTTTCTTTAATTACATTAACTTATTGATAAAAAATAACTTTTTTGTTAATTAAGAACAATTAAACGATTTTGTTACCAATCCGTACATTCTAATAACAAAATTCTTATTGAACAATCGTATAGTTTCTGAAATGATACACATATTGCAACTAGCCCCTATGCTGTGAGGGGTAATCGCAAATCAATCGACAACGAATGGAGGCCTTATGGGCTTTACAGTAGCAACCAATAACGGCGTAAGACGCATCACGCTTGATCGCCCTGAGCACTACAACGCGCTAAGCGTGCCCGTGCTAAAGGCACTGGCTGAGTGTATAGATGAGTCAGCCAGTAATGCCGACGTGCGTTGCGTGGTGATTAGCGGTAGCGGCCGCGCCTTTTGCGCCGGCGCCGATGTGGCTGAATGGGCCGAGGCTGAAGCTAATGGCACCCTAGAGACTTACGGTTGGACCGAAGCGGCCCACGCCATGATGGCCAAGCTCTACGCACTGCCTAAGCCGGTTATTGCCGAGGTCAACGGTGCAGCTGTGGGTGCCGGTGTTGATTTGGCACTGTGCTGTGATTTTCGTTACGCCTCTAGCAAGGCCAAATTTAAAGCGGGCTATACCACCATGGCTTACAGCCCCGATGCGGGTAGCAGCTGGCACTTGCCGCGCTTAATTGGTTTAGAAAAAGCCAAGCAATTTTTATTCTTTGATAAGGCTTGGCCCGCTGCGCAAGCGTTAGCCGCAGGTTTAGTGACTGAGGTGCATGATCCTGAGTCCTTAACTGCTGCCGTTGATGCCGTAGCCGCCACCTTAGCCGCAGGCCCCACTTTTGCCTATGGCCAAACCAAAGTTTTATTAGAGCAAAGCAGTCGTAATAGCTTGGTTGAACAACTAAGCCAAGAGCAAGCGGCGGGCCTATTATGTGGCCGTAGCAAAGATGCCGACGAGGCCTTAAAAGCGTCTATAGAAAAACGTAGCCCTGAGTTCACCGGGCAATAGATAGCGTAATAAACCGCACAAAGTAAATAATTGTAAGCAGCTATAGGTATAACGCGATGGACTTTCGATTAACTGAAGAACAAGAAATGCTGGTATCAAGCGTAAAAGCATTTGTTGAAAAAGAATTACTGCCCCATGAAGAAGCGGTAGACCGTGCCGACGAAGTGCCCGCTGAATTAGCGGCGCAAATTCGTGAAAAAGCCCTAGACGCAGGCCTATACGCCTTTAACATCCCCGAATCCGGTGGTGGCTTAGGTTTGGATCATGTCTCGCAAGCTTTAATCGAGCGTGAGCTATCCAAGTGCGGCTGGGCCTTACATGTAAACGTTGGCCGTCCTTCAAATATTTTAATGGCCTGTAAAGGCGATCAAATCGAAGAGTACTTGGCCCCCTGTGTAGCTGGCGAAAAAACCGATTGCTTCGCGCTCACCGAGCCCGGTGCTGGCTCTGATGCGGCCTCTATACAAACCAAGGCCGTGAAAAAAGGCGACAACTACGTTATCAATGGCGCTAAGCATTTTATCAGCCATGCCGGCAGTGCCGACTTTTCTATCGTGTTTGCCGTTACCGGCACCTATGAATACAAGGGACGCCAGAAAAACGAAGTCACCGCCTTTTTAGTCGACAACGACAACCCAGGCATGACTATACGTCGTGGCCCTAAAGGGGTAAGTAACCGCGGTTATCACACCTACGAATTATTTTTTGATGACTGCATCGTGCACCAATCAAAAGTGTTGGGTGAAGTGGCCAAGGGCTGGGAAGTGGCCAACCAATGGCTAACCGCTGGCCGGGTGATGGTTGCCGCTAACTGCGTAGGTCAATCCATGCGTGCATTAGAAGCTTCGCTTGGCTGGGCTGCTGACCGCAAGCAATTTGGTAAGGCCATAGGCTTAAACCAAGGTGTGTCATTTAAGTTGGCCGATATGGCCACCCAAATTCGCGCCGCTGATTTAATGACTTTACACGCCGCGCAAAAAATGGATCTAGGCACCTTAACCGATGCTGATGCTGGCATGGCCAAGTTATTTGCCAGTGAGGCCTTGGGCCGCATCGTCGACGAAGCGGTACAAATTTACGGCGGCATGGGTTTAATGGATGAAACGCCCGTAGAAAGAATGTGGCGTAATGCGCGCATAGAGCGCATCTGGGAAGGTACCTCAGAAATACAGCGTCATATTATTTCTAAGGAGCTATTAGCTCCGTATTGGTAGGCCTTTGCTAGTAAGGTGTGTTGCGGTGAATTGGTAGTGGCCTAATTGTTGTAGCCATGAAAAAATAGCCGCATCGAAAACTACCCGTGGAACAATGATGGCAAAGCTAAGCGATAGCCCTAAAAAACCAAAGTTTGTGCGTGAAGAGCCAGAGGTCAGGCGCAAACTATTAATCGAGGCCACCCTGCGTTGCCTGGCTAAATATGGTAATAGCGGCACCACTGTAGAGGTTATCTGCAAGGCCGCGAAGGTATCACGCGGATTACTCAATCATCATTTTAACGGCAAGAGCGATATTATTGTTCAAGCCTACGAGTACATGTCAGATAAATTAGACAACAGTACTCGGGGCCTAATTGAAGAAATCGGTAGGGAGCCACAAGCTCAGCTAGAGGCCATGATCAAAGCGGCCTTTAGCCCACCTACCTTTACCAAAGAAGATTTATCGATATGGATAAGCCTTTGGAATCTCGCGCAAGTCGATCCACAAATAAATGGTTTAAATAAGCGTCACTACAACAAATACCGTCGCAGCATTGCCCACCTTATAGATGCGGTGGCCGACGAAAACAAAATCAGCATTAACAGCTCACGCGCCGCGTTGAGTTTAACCGCGTTAATGGATGGTTTGTGGTTGGAGTGGTGCTTGGATCCAGACGCGTTTGTGCCGCAAGAAGGCGAAGCCGCGTGTTTAGACTTTATTAAACGCCTCTTTACCTAGGCTTAAAAAAGACGTACCGGTTAAGCGCCGCACACTATTTTTTAAGATCCGCCGTAAAGATATGACTAAAAAATAGTGTTTGGAGTTGTGCATTATGGCCAACAAAGAAAATATGCGTCGCTTATTAGCCCCAAAAACCATCGCCTTCGTAGGCGGTAGTGCTATGGCCGATGCGGTTATACGCTGTAAAAAAGGTGGCTTCGCCGGTGAGATTTGGTTGGTTAACCCCGTTAAAGACGAAATCAACGGCGTTAAATGTTACCCCTCAGTAAAAGATTTACCCAGCGCCCCCGATGCCACATTTATTGGCACTAAGCGTGATATCACCATCCCCATTGTAAAAGAACTTAATGACATAGGCGCAGGCGGCGCGGTGTGTTATGCCTCTGGTTTTGCCGAGATGGATAGCCATGGCGAAAATGAAGGCGAACTAAAACAGCAGGAGCTGTTAGCCGCTGCCGGTGACTTAGCTATACTGGGCCCTAACTGTTACGGCTTGTTAGATTATTTACACGGCTCTGCGTTGTGGCCCGTTGCCCACGGCGGCAAAATGGTAGAGCAGGGCATGGCTATCATTACCCAAAGCGGTAACTTTGCCTACAACATCTCCATGATCGATAGATCCTTACCCATCGCCTATATGGTGAGCGTAGGTAATCAGGCACAAGTTGATGTTGCCGGTTTAATTGATGCTTTCTTAGAAGAGCCGCGCGTTACCGCCATAGGCCTGCATTTGGAAGGCTTAAAAAATGTGCCTAACTTTGCCGCTGCCGCCATGCGCGCTTTAGAAAAAGGCGTGCCTATAGTGGCTTTAAAAACAGGGACTTCTGCAATGGGCGCCGAGATGGCGCTAAGCCATACCAGCTCACTGGCAGGTTCCGACGATTTGTATAATGCCCTGTTTGATCGTGTAGGCATTGCCCGGGTTACTGGCCCCGTTTCTTTTGTTGAAACCTTAAAAATATTTGCCTGCGGTGCAGTGCCTAAAGGCAATCGCCTAGTGGCCCTAGCTAGCTCGGGTGGCGATGCTGGCTTAATTGCCGATTACAGCGATAACCAAGGCATAGCTCTACCAAAACTATCAGCAGGCGTTACAAAAAATATTGCCGAGTTATTACCGGCCTATGCCAATGTTGCTAACCCCTTAGATTTTACTACCGCTATTTGGGGCGATAGGGACGCGTTAACAAAGTGTATGGATAATTTATTTAGTGATGGCTATGACTTTTGTTTGCTACCACTAGATTTCCCCGGTGAAGCCTCGGGTGAGAACCCACAGTGCGAATTAATCGCCGATGTATTTCAAGCGTGCTGTAAAAAACACAATGTGCCTGGCGCTATCGCATCGGTGTTCCCTGAATTAATGCAAGAAAAAACCCGCCAGCATTTACACAGTATAGGCGTTCCGGCATTACAGGGTTTAGAGGATGCAGTCACCGCCATAGGCAAGGTTATGGCTTATAGCCAGCGCCGCCAAGATATATTGAACCGTAAGGATGAATCTACCCAAGCACTATGCCCTGCCGATGAATTAAACGGTGAGGCCATCGCTATGGACGAATGGGATTCAAAACAATGGTTACAAAAATATGGCCTACCCGTTCCGGCTGCCAAACTGGTTAACGCTGCTGAGGCTGAGCAAGCTGCCGCAGAACTAGGCTGTCCGGTGGTGGTGAAAATGGTGAGTAAAGACCTGCCCCATAAAACCGAAGCCGGTGCGGTAAAAGTGAATATCAAAACCCCCGCCGAAGCCGCAGCTGTTGCCCAAGAGATGGTAACCAGACTTAGCTTAAGCCATCCACAGCTAGACACCAGCCGCATACTGATAGAAAAAATGTCAGCCGCGCCGGTGACTGAATTAATTGTAGGTATTAAACGCGAACAAGGTTTTGGTTTGTCGCTGGTGATTGGTGCTGGCGGGATTTTAGTAGAGCTAATGAAAGAAAGCGTTAGCTTATTGCTACCTACCAGCCGCGATGCCGTGCGCGATGCGATTAAGCAACTAAAAGTGTACAAACTTATCGAAGGTTTCCGCGGTAAAGAACCTGGTGATTTAGAAGCCACCGTCGATGCGGTTATGGCTGTTGCCAACTTCGCCGTAGACAACGCCGATAAAGTGCTAGAGCTAGATGTAAATCCCTTGATGGTGTTACCGCAGGGCCAGGGAGCGGTGGCGGTGGATGCTTTAATTTCACGGGCGGAATAGCCCGTGAAAGCTGTAAGCGGCAAGCTTCAAGAGGTAAGAAAAAATAAGAAGAAGTCTCTAGTGAGTAGTCGCTAGTCGCTAGGAAAAACACCTTAGATTGTCATTCCGGGCTAGACCCGGAATCCACTTTAAGCTTGCCACTTGCGGCTTAAAGCTCAGCCCAAAGGGCTGAAAAATCACAACAAGCCGGCACCAAGAATGTTTTTTCTTAAAGCTTGCCGCTTGAAACTTAAAGCTCAGCCCTAAGGGCTGATGAAGAAGGAAGTAACCATGAGCGAATTTGAGCAGTACGACACTAACAAAATCGTAGAGGATGATAAAAACCATTTTTTACACCCCTGGCAGTATTTTGATGCTTTCAAAAAAGATGGTGCGCTACCCATAGCTAAAGCCGAGGGTGCTTATATCTACGATACCGAGGGCAATAAATTTTTAGATGCCATAGGCGGTATGTGGTGTACCAACATAGGTCTGGGCCGTGAAGATATGGTTGAAGCTATCGCCGACCAAGTACGCCAAATGGCTTACGCCAACCCCATGGTTGATATGACCAATATTCCCGCAGGCCAGTTAGCTAAGAAATTAGCCGAGCTTGCACCGGGTGATTTGAATCGGGTGTTTTTCTCTTGCGGTGGTTCTACTGCGATTGATACCGCTTTTCGTTTAATCCACTTTTATCAAAATTGCCGCGGCCTGCATGACAAAAAACACATCATCGCCCGCAAAGAGGCGTATCACGGTTCTACCTATGCGGCTATGTCTATAGGTGGCAAAAACGCCGACCATATAAAAGAATTTGATTACATTACTGACACCATCCATCACATCTCTTGCCCTTACTACTACCGTGCGCCAGTAGGTATGAGTGAAGAGCAGTACACCGACTCTTTAATCAAAGAGTTTGAAGATAAAATTACCGAGTTGGGCGGTGCCGATAAAGTCGCAGCGTTTTTTGCTGAGCCTATCATGGGTTCTGGCGGCGTTCTTGTTCCACCTAAAGGTTATATACGCAGAATGTGGGAAACCTGTAAGGCTAACGATATTCTGTATGTGTCCGATGAAGTGGTAACCGCCTTCGGCCGTGTGGGTGAATGGTTTGCTTCGGAATCCGTATTTGGCATACAGCCTGATATTATTACGTCAGCGAAAGGTTTAACTTCAGGCTACCAGCCGTTGGGTGCCACTATTTTTTCTGATGGCATTTGGGATGTGATTAGTGAGAGCGGCAAAGGCCGTTACTTTGCCCATGGCTTCACCTACTCAGGTCACCCGGTTGCCTGTAGAGCGGCACTCAAAAATATTGAAATTATAGAAGATGAAAAAATACTAGAGCATGTACGCGAGGTAGGTCCTTATTTTCAACAGCAGTTGGAAACCTTGCTTGATTTACCTATAGTCGGTGAAGTACGCGGCAAAAACTTTATGATTTGCATAGAGAACGTTGCCAATAAAGAAACCAAAGAACTGTTCCCCGAAGAGCTAGATATAGGCCGCTGGATTACCGACCAAGCAGCTAAGCGCGGTGTATTGGTGCGCCCTATAGGTCACTTAAACGTATTGTCGCCACCGGTAGTATTAACGAAAGAGCAGGTAGACCATATTGTTGCTACCTTGCGTGAAAGTATTGAAGCGGTCATGGTAGAGCTGGAGCAAGCAGGGCATTGGAATAGCGTAGCCAAAAGCGCTTAGCGCTTTTGCAAGCGGCAAGAGGCAAGCTACAAGAGGTAAGAAAAAAGTCTCTAGTGAATAGTCGCTGGTCGCTAGGAAAATACGTTAGATCGTCATTCCGGCGGACAAGGTGAATTGCGAAGCAAGAGGGGGGTGCCCTGGGGTATGCCGGAATCCACAGGCTTTAAACAGAAAGATGGATGCCGGATCAAGTCCGGCAAGACAGAAAGAGTGCTGGCATAGCAGAAAGAGGACTGTCATTCCGGGCTAGACCCGGAATCCATGGATTTGAAAGAAGATGAATACCGGATCGAGTCCGGCAGAGCCTGCCCCATACGCGTAGCGAGTGCTATGGGTATGACGAAAAGGCTGTAAATTTAAGTTGATTTAATTGACGAGATTATTGAAATGTCATTACCCGAAGTATTAAAAAATCGTTTATCGCTGCCCTTAATTGCGGCACCTATGTTTTTAGCCTCAGGGCCAGAGCTAGTCGTTGAGTGTTGTAAGGCCGGGGTGGTAGGTACCTTCCCTGCGTTGAACCCGCGCACTACAGCGCAGTTAGATGAGTGGCTAACTGAAATTGATAAACAGTTAGCACAGTTTGAGCAGGAGACGGGCCAAAAGCCTGCTCCTTACGGAGTGAACCTGATTGTACATAAATCTAACCCGCGCCTGCTTGATGATTTAGCGATTATCGAGAAGCACCAAGTGAAGCTCATCATTACCTCACTCAGTTGTAATGCTGAAGTGATAGATCGCATCCACGCCTATGGCGGCATTGTGTTTCACGATGTGGTAAATGTGCGCTTCGCGAAAAAAGCCGCGTCTATGAATGTTGATGGCTTGATTGCAGTGAGTGGCGGTGCCGGTGGCCATGCGGGCCATTGGAATCCGCTTACCTTAATCGGTGAGTTGCGTGAGTTTTTTGATAAAACGATATTGCTGGCCGGTTGTGTGTCGCGCGGTAGCGATATTGCCGCAGCACAAATGATGGGCGCCGATTTGGCCTATGCGGGCACGCGATTTTTAGCCACTAAAGAATGTCGCGTAGTCGATGACTACAAAGATATGATAGTGCGCTCATCCGCGGCCGATATAGTTTACACACCTGCTATATCAGGTGTGCCCGCTTCGTTTATGCGTGAGAGCGTAGCTGATGCCGGTTATGATCCAGACGACCTTACGCCCGCTGCCGAGATAGACTTTGGTGCCGAAATGGTAGGCGATGAAAAA
Source organism: Dasania marina DSM 21967 (assembly GCF_000373485.1). Lineage (NCBI taxonomy): Bacteria > Pseudomonadati > Pseudomonadota > Gammaproteobacteria > Cellvibrionales > Spongiibacteraceae > Dasania > Dasania marina. The sequence continues at coordinate 565,163 of NZ_KB891575.1, read as the reverse complement.
ACCGGCAAGAAAAAGGCCTGGAAGGATATTTGGTCCGCAGGGCAAGGCGTGGGAGGCATACACGATGTGCCCACTACCGCCGAGCTGGTTAATCGCCTAAAAGCAGAATATCAGCAGGCCCATGCCGCGCAGGCGGAAAAGTTTAAGGCTTTTAGTTAGCGCACCACTGCGTAATAACGAAAATATAAATGGGGCAAGCGGCAAAGCAAGCCCCATTTTTATAGTCTTAAACCCCCCCTCTAAACACTTAAGGTAATCGTTGACAGAAGAGCTAGAGAATTCAAAATCTCACCTCTCTTTTTAAAGCACTCCATAAGCCAACATGGCATCGGCGACTTTAATAAAGCCACCAATATTAGCGCCCTTCACATAATTTATATGGTCGCCCTCGCGGCCATACAATACGCAAGTGTCATGAATTTTCCCCATAATATCTCGCAACTGCTTATTGAGATCAACTTCAGCCCAAGAAATACGTGCGCTGTTTTGGCTCATTTCTAAACCGCTCATCGCCACGCCGCCGGCATTGGCTGCTTTACTGGGGGCGAAGGCGACGCCAGCCGCTAAAAATACAGCAACCCCGGCTTCTTCAGTGGGCATGTTGGCACCTTCGGAAACGGCAATGCAGCCATTTTTTACCAGTGCTTCAGCATCTTCTTTGTTGAGCTCGTTTTGGGTGGCACAGGGCAGGGCAACATCACAGGGAACTTCCCAAGGCGCTTTACCTTCAACAAATTTAACCCCGTATTCTTTTGCGTATTCAGAAATTCTGCCGCGACGAACATTTTTTAATTCGAGAATATAATTGAGTTTTTCTTCGGTTAAACCATCGGGGTCATAAATATAGCCCGAAGAGTCAGATAGGGTGACGACCTTTGCGCCTAATGCCATTAATTTTTTAGCGGCAAATGTTGCGACATTGCCCGAGCCGGAAATGACCGCGGTTTTTCCTTCTAATGTGGTACCTTTTTCTTTCAGCATGTCTTCAAGAAAATAAACCGCACCATAGCCGGTGGCTTCCATTCTTACCAAACTGCCGCCATAGGAAAGGCCTTTGCCTGTGAGTACGCCCGTAAATTCGTTGGTTAACCGTTTGTGTTGGCCAAATAAATAACCAATCTCACGTGCGCCTACGCCTATGTCACCTGCCGGTACATCGGTATTTTGGCCTATGTGGCGTGATAACTGGGTCATAAACGCTTGGCAAAAACGCATTACTTCCCTATCAGACTTACCCTTGGAGTTAAAATCGGAACCGCCTTTACCGCCACCCATGGGCAGGCCGGTGAGGCTGTTTTTAAAGGTTTGCTCAAAGGCTAAAAATTTCAGTGTGCTTAAGGTGACATCAGGGTGAAAGCGCAAGCCGCCTTTATAAGGGCCTATGGCATTATTGCACTGCACTCTATAGCCACGATTTACCCGTACATTGCCCTCATCATCTTCCCAGCAAACGCGAAACGTAACGATACGGTCAGGTTCCGTCATGCGTTCGAGAATATGGGGGATTCGGTAATGGGGTTTATCGTGGATATAGGGAATAATAGTGGCAGCCACTTCATGTACCGCTTGGTGGAAATCTTCTTCTCCGGGGTTTCTGCGGATCAAGCCGTTCATAAAACGTTCTAATTCTTGGTCGCTGCTTAAACTTTCGTCATAACTCATAGGTGGTTTCTCTTTATTATCGTTCTTATAGAAGCGAATGTTGTATAAGACATTGGTATTAAAGAGCATAGGTAATATCAGCAGGTTGCCAAGTAAATGAGTAAAATTAAGTAGATTGAATCGCCCCTACTTACTCACCGCTACGTTATATATGTATGTCCCTCATACCTGCCAATAACCAACTTCCCAGCGAGCGTAATTTAGCCAAGTGCTATCTGTGGGCGAAAGACTCCTTAATGGTGGCCAATAATGCTGATGAGCAGCAGCTAGCCGGGAAGTTAATAGCCAAAATTTTCAGAATCATGCCTCAAATGTGGGTAGGCAGTTTAGATAAAAAAGTAAATCAACACTTACAGCAGTTAGGCTCGCGCTAATCAAAATTAAAAAATTAGCCTATTAAACAATGGCTTAGCTATTTCTTGTCAGAAACTATCACTGCTGTCCAGCGGTCAAAAACCAACACTCTTGGAGTATTGTTATCTGTTGACAACAATCTATGCTTACTGCCATCTATCGTAGGAGAAGAATTGTGACGTCCCAACATACCGATGACTTAGCTATAGCACAGCAGTTTTTAACAGATAACCCCGATATTGAAACCATAGAGGTGATGGTAACCGACCTCAATGGCAGCTTTAGGGGCAAATGGTTAACCCGAGATAATTTAGAAAAAGTATTCAAGGGTGATGTAAAGCTTGCCCTTACCACTGTCTCTCCCGATGTGTGGGGCAGAGATGTAGGCTCACTGTGTGATAAGACCGGTGATGGCGATGGCGTTTGTCTACCTATAGTCAGCACCTTAAAACGACTGCCTTGGCTAGAGCGCCCCACCGCCCAAATGTTTATGCAGCTCACCGGCGATGACGGCCAGCCTTGGGGTTACGACCCCCGTGTTGTGTTACAAAACGTCTACAAGCGCTACCAAGCGTTGGGCCTACGCCCGGTAACCGCTCCCGAGTTAGAGTTTCACCTCTTCTTAGAAAAACGCGATGACATGGGTGTACCACAACTGCCCGATACTCGCATTAATGGCAAAAGCCATATGGCGGGCCAGCTTTACGGCATTGATGTGATGCAAGAGCAGTCTGCGTTGATGCACGATATACGCGACGCCGCCGTAGCCATGGATCTGCCTTTAGATGGTCTGTTAAAAGAACTAGCCCCCGCCCAGTACGAACTTAATCTCAACCATATTGATAACCCCTTGCACGCTGCTGATAATGCGCAAATGCTCAAGCGCGTTATTAAAGGTGTGGCGCAAAAGCATGGCTACATCGCTACCTTTATGGCCAAACCTTTTGGTGACATGGACGGCAATGGCATGCATATCCATTGCAGCGTATTAGATAATGACGGTAACAATATCTTCGATGACGGCACTGAAGCAGGTACTGATACTTTGCGTCACGCTATCGCCGGTCTGGCTCAAACCATGTCAGATACTATGTTGATTTTTGCGCCGCACTTTAACTCCTACCGCCGCTTTAAAGTAGGCAGCCACATTCCTAAGGCACCTACCTGGGGTTATGAAAACCGTGACGTTGCTATGCGCGTACCCAGTGGCTCGCCGAAAGCGCGTCGCATTGAATACCGCGTAGGCGGTGCCGACTTAAACCCTTACTTAGCACAAGCGGCTTTGTTATCGGGTATTTTATACGGCATAGAAAACAAGTTAGAGGCCGATGCGCCGCTAAACGATAGCGTTAATAAACCTGAGGCCTCACTGCCACGCAGCTGGCGCGATGCTTTAGAGCTATTTGAAGCGTCTACTTATGTGAAAGAGCATTTGGGCGCACCTTTCCAAGAAGCCTTTAGTGCCGTTAAACATGCTGAGCAGGAAGAGTTTGAAGGCCGCGTTAGCGCCTTTGAGTACGATACCTATTTAGTGGGTGCGTAAAACGTAGCCATAGTTAATGACTTAGTTGTAACAAAGCCGATGTGATGTCGGCTTTTTTTCGCCTGTATTTTTTAGGAAAACATTATGAAACCCATACTCATCATCCGCACCGGTTCTTCTTATGATGATTTACCCGCCCTGTGTGCCAGGCGCGGTGATGAGGTGCAATGGTTTTGTGATGCCATGGGTTGCACGGTGGACCAGATAATCACTGCCAAAGTGTATCAAGGTGAATCCTTACCTGCTGCTGATAGTGTGCGTGCAGTGATCGTCACCGGCTCGGTAGATATGGTGTCGGCGCAGCTACCCTGGAGCGAAGCCAGCGCGCAGTGGTTAGCGCAGGCGGTGGCGCAAAATGTGCCGGTGCTAGGCGTGTGTTTCGGCCATCAATTATTAGCACATGCCTTGGGCGGTGTGGTGGCTGCCAACCCTAACGGTGCCGAATACGGCACGGTTACTGTGCAGCAAAATAACAACGCTTGCGACGATGTCTTGCTCAGTCAGCTGCCCCAGCAATTACAGATGCAAGCGGCGCATGCTGAATCGGTATTGGCTTTGCCGGTAGGCGCTATCTGTTTGGCGGCTAATGCTCACGATGCCAATCATATTTTTCGCCACGGTCAGCACGCCTGGGGTGTGCAGTTTCACCCCGAATACGATGTAGAAATTATGCAGGATATTTACGACGAAGAAGGCGAGCATTTACAGGAAGTCGGTTTGGATGTAGCAAAGTTACGTGCCACTACTAAAGATTCTAGCCATGGCCAGCAGTTACTAAAAGCCTTTTATGATTATGTAAGTCAGTAAAATCAGGCCTTATTAGCCGTCGCTTAGTTCGCCTTGTACATTTTTTTTCATGGCGAGTTTTACCTCGGCTATAGGCATGTTTTGAGACAATAAAAAATGTAGCTTAGTGATAGTGGCTTCTAAGGTCATATCATAGCCACTAAGCACGCCGGCATCGGCCAGTGCTTTACCGGTAGCATAAACGGCCATATTGACACTGCCCTGTAAGCACTGGCTTAAATTAATAATAATCACACCACGCTGGTTGGCAGCAGCAAGCGCGTCAATAAAATTTGCGTGTTGTGGGGCATTACCGGCACCATAACTTTGCAGTATTAATGCTTTTATCGGTTGTTGTAACACCGTATCAAGTAGCTCTGTGCTAACGCCGGGGTAGAGCGTAAAAATACTAATAGGCTGTGGACTAATATTCGCAACGCTGAGTGTATTCGTTGCTGTTAATGCTTTTTGTTGATGCTCTGGGAGCGGCAGCATAGCACTGTCGGCTTCAAACAGCGGCGGATAATTAGGCGAGGCAAAGGCATCAACATCTTCAGCGTGTACCTTAGTGCTGCGGTTGCCGCGCAATAATTTTTTATCAAAAAATACACAGACTTCTGGCGCCGGGTAATTGGCAGCGAGATACAGTGCATGTGATAAATTACTGGGGCCATCCGAATGTGGCTGTGCCAAGGGAATTTGCGAACCGGTGATAATCACCGGCTTGGCTAAACCCTGCAACATAAACGACAGCGCCGAGGCGGTGTAAGCCATAGTGTCGGTGCCATGCAAAATCACAAAGCCATCATAGTCTTCGTAGTTAGCTGCGATGTCATCAGCAATAAGTTGCCAGTCGGCAGGCGAGGCATTGGCCGAGTCGATTAAGGGATCATATTCTTTAATAACAAACTCAGGCATCGCCTCATGGTAAAACTCAGGCAAGGTTTTGATGTGGCTGGTTAAAAAGCCCGCTACCGGCGCAAAACCCTGCGCCGTTTGTTGCATGCCTATAGTGCCGCCTGTGTAGGCGATGTAGATGGAGGGTTTGGTCATAAGTAAGCTTAGTGAGTTGCTAAAGTAATGATGGGTAGATTAGGGGTTGGTGGGGGTTTGTGCAATAAACCCGGCGCTTCAGTTTAGGTAGTGGGTTTTGTTTGGGCTGGGAAGACAGGATTGATGCTTGCAGCTTGAGGCTGCAAACACCCCTGCGGGGCAACCTTCGGTTGTTAGCATGCCCCGCGAAGCGCTTTGGGTACCCATTTATGTCGTGGACATAAATGGTCGAACGACAGGTTCTTGCCGTCGAGCAAGCCAATACTAAAAAACCCGGCGCTAGGCCGGGTTTTTTAGTATTGGCGCGCCCGACAGGATTCGAACCTGTGACCAACGGCTTCGGAAGCCGCTACTCTATCCAGCTGAGCTACGGGCGCATAACTCGTATAAATTGTGTTGTTCAGTTTAAGCCGTTGGCTGCCAACGGTTTAATGTTATTAGCTTAAGACTTATAACACCCCTTCGGGGCGTCGTCGTTTCACTCCTCGTTGCCAATGCATGCATTGGGTCGGAAGCCGCTACTCTATCCAGCGGTACCCGTTCCGGGCATAAAAGCTCCAAGCGGGCGCATAAAAGGGTGTTTAAAATATGAGCAGCTAGGCCGGTGTTGTGGCTGTAGGTGCTTTTTGGAAAGGGGAATTATACAGATTCGCCTTTAATTGACACGGCTTTCTTGCGGATTTTGTGGATAAGCGGGCTTAGGGTTTCCGCAGGCCTGATAACTGGCTATAATCGCGGGCTATTACAAGGCTGGGTTATGGGCCATTTATTGATTTTAGAGGGCGTCGATAGTGAACAACATTAAGAATAACGCGATAATTAAGTTGAGCTTATTGGTATTGGCTTCAGTATTGAGCCTTTCTGCATATGCAATATCAGAGAAGAACCTAGAGGCGATCAAAGAACGTACGGCACCTGTGGCCAAAGTTTGCCTAGAAGGCGATGACAGCTGTGGTTCAGTGGTAGCTGCAGTAGCTAGTGGCCCTCAGTCGGCGGAAGATGTGTATAACGCTAGCTGCATGGCTTGCCATGCTACTGGCGCTGCCGGTGCACCTAAGCTGGGTGATACCGCTGCTTGGGCGCCACGTATAGCGAAAGGTTTAGATACCTTGCATGACCACGCCTTAAACGGCTTTAACGGTATGCCACCTAAGGGCTTGTGTATGAGCTGTTCGGATGACGAAATTAAAGCGACTGTTGATTATATTGTTGAGAATAGTAAGTAGCAGGCCGAAGGCCTGCAGCGATAAGCTGCAAGTTTTAAGCTGTAAGAGACCGCGCATTGCGCGGTTTTTTTTGCTTTATGAAAAGGCATCGTGAAAAATTATTCTTGCCTCTTGCCTCTTGCCTCTTGCCTCTTGTAACTAGGCCTAAAACGTCTTCTCCGCATGGGCGCTAATCGACCAGCTATCGACATGTTCACCGGAGGTGAGGGTTTTGGCGATGTCTATGTGTATCACGTTTTGGCCGCTGGAGCGTATGGAGGCCAGGCGTATGCCAAAGCCTATGCTGGCGAGGGTGCCGCTTTGTTCGTTGTTGCTGACGATGTTTTCTGTGCCCGAGGCGCGGCCGGCGTCGATAAAGCCTACCCACGCTACGCGCACTAATCGGTAGAGTTCTATGTTGGGGTAGTGTCGGGCTTCCACAGTAGTTTGCCAGCGGTTGTTGCCGTGTTGGTATTGTGAAGGGTAGCCTCGCACTGTGGGTTGGGCGGCGGGGGTGTAATCTAATTCGTTGTCATCATCACCTCTGCTGCCACCTAAGGTGACGGGTTGATCGATGTAATTGTTGCCGCTGACGGTGGCTTCGGTTTTAACATAGAGTTTGTTGGCGGGGCTCCAGTTGTAAAAATATTCAAAGCCTACTGATGCTTTGTAGTAGTCATCGCTGGCTACGCCAAAGTCTACGGTGGCGCCGAGTGAACCAAACCACAAATGTTTACCGGCTAAGATACCTTTGCTAGCAGAAGCCCTGAGGTGGCCGGCGTAGTCTTTATCGCTGCGGCCGTTGTCAGCTTCTAGGCCAATGCGTAGTGAGTGCTTCCAGCCTAGGTGGTGATCTTCTTTGGCGTTGATAAAGTGCACATCGGAGATTACTTCATAATCGTCCTCTATGGCTTGAAACTGTAGCCAAGGGTAAATAAAACGGCGGGTATTGGGCACGGCCAAGCTTACATCGTTGCCGTTTAAGACGGGGGCGAAAGTTTCTTCATTGGCGCTAACGCCCAGAGTCCAGCGATGGGTCCAGCCATCAATTTTGCCCTCTGACCAGCCATAGCCTGCTTCAAACAGTTTTTTGTTGGCAATAAATACGTTTTCTTCATCGCCATTTTGGTCTATGTGTGAATCTTGTTTGCTGTGGTCGCTAGTAAAATAATAACTGTCGGTGGTGTTTAAGGTGTAAAAGGGTTTGCCCCAGCCTATGCCATAGCGGTAACCGTCATCATTATCAAAAGCGGCTAAGGAAAGCGTGCTGTGTTGAATGCTGGTAATGGGGGCATCTAACTTAATACCGTAGCCGGTGCGGTCTTTATCGGAAAAATAGCGGAAGTTACCTTGTATCCCCAAGCCTAATAAGTTGTCATCTTTTAGGCCGTAGGAATATTTATTTTCACCGCCCGAACGGCTGAAATTGATTTTAGGATAAAGTGTCCAGTGATCCCACGTGGTGACATCAACATTACCGTTAGGCTGGTGATTACAGTCTCGCTCAAAGCGAACCTTAGCATCGCGTATGTAATCTAGTTGCCGCAGCAGACGTTCGCTTTCTTCTATATCGGACAGTGTGACGGTATCGCCTTCATCAAAACTGAGATGATTTTTAATGATATGAGGTTTGGTTGTTATGTGCAGATTGTTGGCAAGATAATGCAGCCAAATAGCCTGGTCGTCTTCTTCAAAAATAGGCTGGTTTTGAATGGTAATCTGGTTAATGTTTACGTTGTTGGGTGCTGTGGTTTGGCCCATGTCTGAGCCTGTGGCTGTGTTCAGAGGCTGAGGCTCGCAGTCTGAGTGATCGGCATTGGCGCTTAAAGGGCTTAGCGCTAATGCACATATAAGCGAATAGAAAGGGGATGGTCTTACGGCCATTTAATTGCTCTGCTCAGGGATTATCAAGGATCTAGCGCCTTGCACTACACTGCTGTTATTTAAGCATAGAAGATAGCGGCTGGGTTAGCCCTCTTTATCGGCTAATACATTCTAGCCTGAATGTTAATCGACAAATAAGTTCTTAAGGCTAGCCAGGGTCTGTTTGCCGCGCTCTTTAGCGATGCTAGCATCTTGCTCGGGGCCGCCCTCCCACACCACGTCGTCATAGGGTAGTTCATCCAAAAAGCGGCTGGGGGCGCAGTCTAACATTTCACCAAATTGCTTACGTTTGGCGCACAGGGTTAAGGTGAGGCTGCGCTTGGCGCGGGTAATGCCTACATAGCAGAGGCGGCGCTCTTCTTCGACGTTGTCTTCTTCTATGCTGCTGCGGTGGGGCAGTAACTCTTCTTCCATGCCTATGATGTAAACATGGGGGAACTCCAAGCCTTTGGAGGCGTGCAGGGTCATTAGCTGCACCTTGCCGCTGGCTTCGTCCTCTTCTTCTTGGCGCTCCATTAAATCCCGCAATACCAGTTTGCTGATGGCGGTTTCTATGTTGTTATCGTCTTCGTCTATTTTGGCGAGGGTGTTTTCTAAGGATGTAATGAGAATATTGACGTTGCCGTAACGCTTCTCGGCGGTGGCACCGCTGGCGCTGTTTTGGTGTAGCCAGGCTTCGTAATCTACATCGGCGAGCATTTCCCGTATTGCGCCTACCGGTTGCTCGCCTTGGCAGTTTTCCCTGACCTTATCAAACCAGTAGGTAAACTCCCTAAGCCGCTTAACACCGGCATCCCCCACTTGCTGCTCTAAGCCCTGCTCGTTACAGGCGGCATACATACTGATGTCGTGCTGGGTGGAGTAGGTGCCTAAGCCCTCTAAGGTGGCGGCACCAATTTTGCGGCGCGGGGTGTTAATCACCCGCAAAAAAGCGTTGTCATCGTCGGTATTAATAATCAGTTTTAAATAGGCCATGATGTCTTTGATTTCATGACGCGAAAAAAACGAGGTGCCGCCGGTGAGGTTATAAGGTACTTGGTGATGCTGTAGTTTTAGCTCCAACAACCGCGACTGATGGTTGCCGCGGTAGAGTATGGCGTAGTCGCAAAACTCGGTGTTGTTGCGTAGCTTGTGGTCCAGTATTTCAAGCACGACGCGTTCGCACTCTACCTCTTCATTGCGGCAGCGCAGTATGCGTATGGGGTCGCCATAGCCCAAATCACTCCACAAGCTTTTATCAAATACATGGGGGTTGTGGGCAATAACCTGGTTAGCCGCCTTTAAGATGCGAGCGGTAGAGCGGTAGTTTTGCTCTAGCTTAATGATTTTGAGTTGTGGGTAGTCGGTTTGCAGCTGCACCATGTTTTCGGGGCGGGCACCGCGCCAGGCGTAAATCGATTGGTCGTCATCGCCCACCACGGTGAGTTTGCCACGGTCGCCGACGATGAGTTTAACCAGCAGGTATTGGGTGATGTTGGTATCTTGGTATTCATCCACCAGCATATAGCGAATTTTGCGCTGCCATTTTTCCAACACCTCTGGCTGACCCAAAAACAGCTGCACTGGTACCAGTATTAAATCGTCAAAGTCTAGGGCGTTATAGGCTTTTAGCGCACGTTGATAATGCTCATAGGCGGTGGCGCAGAGTATATCGGTGGGGCCGTCGGCTAGTGCTATGGCTTGGGCTGGGCTAACCATGTCATTTTTCCAATTGGAAATACGGTGTTGCACCGTATCGGCCTGGTCGCTGTCGCCGCCGTGCTGTTGTATTAGCAGGTCTTTAATGAGTGCTTGCGCGTCTTGCTGGTCAAAAATAGAAAAGCCCGACTTATAACCCAGTAGCTTATGCTCTTTGCGTATGATGGTGAGGCCTAGATTGTGAAAGGTAGAAACGGTAAGGCCGCGGCCGGCTGGGCCTTTAATAAGCTGGCCCACCCGCGCCTTCATCTCTCTAGAGGCCTTGTTGGTAAAGGTAACGGCGGCAATATTGGTCGCTTTGTAGTTACAGTGGTTGATTAGGTAGGCAATTTTGCGGGTGATTACACTGGTTTTGCCGCTGCCGGCACCGGCCAATACCAATAACGGACCGTCAATATAGTCTACCGCTTCGCGCTGTCGGGGGTTGAGTTTAGACACAGAAAAAAACGAACTCTAATGATGAATAGCGGCGCATTGTAGCAGTTGGTTGGCCTAAAGGCTTGAGGGCTGTGTATTATGGGGCGCTAACGGTATTAATTATCAAAAAGAACTAGAATTTTTGTTAAAAGACGGCTATAACTACTTGAATTATTTATAATTAAATTAAACAAGAACTAAGAAGTATCTAGGACCCAAGGATTGGAACCGTCAAAGGTAGAAGTATGAGAGATGCCTCAGTACGGATTTTATTAGCCGGCGGCACACAAAGCCAATATCAGCTGCTTATCGAGCAACTGCAAAACATAAAGCGACAGCCCTATCTGCTGACCTGGTTTGAAGACTACGACCACGCCGAGCGTGAACTTGCGGCTGAGTCTTATGATTTAGCATTGATTGATTGTCAGAGCGACTCCGAGCGCGCGCTGTATTTATTAACATCTATACAGCAAAGTGCTGTTTTGCCTTGCATCACCCTGTTTGAACACAGCGATAGTGAACTATCGGTGCTGGCTCAAGATTTAGGCGCGGTGGACTGTCTTTGCGCCGATAATTTACATATCGCCATCCTAGAGCGCTCTTTTCGCTATGCGCTGGACCGCAGTGTTGTTGACCAAAAACTTTCCCAATCCCATCTTTACGACCCGCTAACGGGTATTTCCAATCGGCAAATGTTCCGCAAAACCCTGGACGCTGCCATAGAAACCGCCAAAGCCCAGCAGACCAAACTGGGCTTATTGCTTATTAACCTGGACGGTTTTAAGCGTATCAACCAAGCCTATAGTATGGATACCGCCGATGAAATGGTGCGTACTATGGCGCGGCGCTTATCTCGCTGTGTGCGCAAAAGTGATCGCTTAGCACGTATGGGCGGTGACGAGTTTGCCTTGATTTTGGATGACTGCCGTAATGTGGAAGATGTCGCCTTAGTGGCGCAAAAAGTGATAGACGTCTTGTCGGCCCCTTATATGATAGAGGGCGCGCCGGTTATTATTAGCTGCAGCATAGGCGTGACCATGTACCCGGAATCGGGTGAGAGCGTAGACGGTCTGCTTAAGCGCGCCAATATGGCGATGATGGAAGCCAAGTCAGAGCGCGGCAGCCAATACCATTTTTACAGCGAAGAAACGCAAGTAGGCGCTTTGCAGCGGGTCAATTTAGAAAAAGATTTACGCGTGGCCCTGCGCGCCAATCAATTTGAAATGTATTACCAGCCACGGGTTGATTTGCGCAGCGGCGAAACCGTAGGCATGGAAGGCTTGATACGCTGGCATCACCCCAAACGGGGTTTGGTGTCGCCGGCGGAGTTTATCCCCCTAGCCGAAGAGTGCGGCCTGATCATCCCCATAGGCTATTGGGTGATACAGCAGGCCTGTAAAGACATGAAGTATTTTGATAGCACGGGTAAAACCAATTTACACGTGGCAGTTAACTTATCCTTTAAGCAGCTGCAAGATAATATGTTTGTAGATACCGCTGCGCGCATTATTAAAGACAGCGCTGTGGATGCCCACCGTTTAGAATTTGAATTAACCGAAACGGCTATCATGTCTAACTTTCAACAAACCTATGAAGGCATGATGGCACTGAGCCAATTAGGTATTACCTTTTCGCTAGATGATTTTGGTACTGGTTTTTCATCGTTTGCTCACATCCAACGTCTGCCTATATCGGCGCTTAAAATTGATCGTAGCTTTGTTAGCAACGTGATCAGCGATTTCGGCGACGCCGAGATTGTTAAAGCCATGATTAACTTGGCTCATAGTTTAAAGATAAACGTGATAGCCGAGGGTGCCGAAACCCTAGAGCAAATACAATTTTTATGGGAGAACAACTGCGAGCAAGTGCAGGGTTATTATTTTAGCCCGGCGGTAAGCGCGAAGGACTTTTGCGCGATAGTCGATCAACGAATGACGGTTACGGCATAATTTTAGCTACAAGCTACAAGTACGCAAGTGGAACTTCATTATGGATGAGCCGCAAGAATTTCATATCGCCATCACCACACCTAGCCTTGCAGTTGCGGTATTAGCATCTCACTCTGGATATTCAAAACAAGTCATTAAAACATTTATGCAGCAGGGGGCGGTGTGGTTAAGCCGTGGCAAGCATACTCGACGCTTACGGCGAGCTAAGGCTGCGCTGCATAGTGGTGATCAATTACATGCCTATATCAATCCCGACGTACTGGCCGCCAGCGTGCCGGCAGCGCAGCTAATTGCCGACGAAGGCGCATACAGTATTTGGCATAAGCCCTATGGTATGTTGTCGCAGGGTTCTAAATGGGGCGACCATTGCACCATTAGCCGCTGGGCAGAAACCCAATTACAACCTGAGCGGCCAGCTTTTATTGTGCATAGGTTAGATAGAGCCACTAGCGGTTTAATGGTGATTGCACACAGCAAAACCATGGCGCAGCAGTTCTCCAGTCTTTTTGCCCAGCGAAAAATAGAAAAAAAATACCAAGCGATAGCGATGGGGGATTTTAGTGCCCAGCCGCAACCGTTAACAGTAAGTTTGGCGTTGAATGGTAAAGCAGCTTGCAGTCATTTTTATCACCTGGCTTATGACAGTGAAAAAAACCAATCACTGCTGGACGTGCAAATAGAAAGTGGCCGCAAACACCAAATACGTCAGCACTTGGCGAGCATAGGTTTTCCTATAGTAGGCGATAGATTATATGGCCAGTTGCCGGAAGGCCAAAGTTACAGTAATGATTTGCAGTTGTGCGCCTATTATTTAGCCTTTAATTGCCCTGTGAGTGGCGAAGCTAAACAGTATAGGCTCAGTGACGATGTATTATTGTCGCTATAAATTATTAACGTAGTAAAAAATTAATAGACCATTTTTAGCACTATATAAGGTGATAAATTAAAAACAAAAATTAATAATTTATACATGCCCATCAGTTGATAATGTATTTCATCAAAGCGTTTCTCACTAAGCGTAAACCAGCAGCTGTGTATGCGCCGCAATAGATCTTTGCCACAACAGATTACCAAAAACCAAATGAATAAAACGCTATAGTTCAGTAAGCAGCTATACAACAGCAATTGACTGGCTTGTTCTATGCTCATGGTTTCTCCTAACATGGTTAAGGTATAAAAATAAATTTATCGGCCAGCCTAGTGTTCAATAATAGGTTAAGCCTGGTTTCGTGGCTTTATGGATGCCGGGTTGTAGCCCGGCATAACGGAAGTGCCTTTAGCGGGTTAAGGTCGTGCTGGTTATACCGGTTTCTAGCCAGTAGCCATGTAAACAGTTATAGCCGCTATTGGTCATGCCGGCCACCGAGCCGGTATCCATAACGCTCAATACGCCACACCCGTTTGGCCCCTATAGCCTATTGCTTCGCTCAAATCGCTAAAGTTGATAGCAGGCCGACGCTGTAAATCGGCAATGGTGCGAGCTACTTTGATAATACGGTAATAAGCACGGGGCGAGAGTTGTAGTTTTTTGCTGGCGGCATTAAGCAGTTGTTGGCCTTGCTCATCTAGCGAGCAGTGCTGCGCTAACTCTTTATTCGTTAACTGGGCATTGGTTTTTTGCTGCCTTTGTAGCTGTGCGTTTCTGGCAGCTAACACTCTTAAGCTGACAGTAGCTGAATTTTCGGCGGCGTTGTGGTCATAGTGCGCAAGCAACTCTGGCGCTATGCGATTTACGCTCACCTGCATATCGATGCGATCTAATAAAGGGCCAGAAATTTTCTCGCGGTAGCGATGTATGCGCTCGGGGGTGCAGCGGCACAGTCTTTCGCCATCGCCAAAATAACCGCAGGGGCAGGGATTCATCGCCGCCACTAATTGAAAACGGGCGGGAAAGCACACTTGGTGATTGGCGCGGCTAATCATAATTTCGCCAGACTCCAAAGGCTCGCGCAATACCTCCAACACATTGCGTTGAAATTCCGGCAGCTCATCCAAAAATAAAACACCATTATGAGCTAATGAGATTTCACCGGGCTTGGGGTTACTGCCGCCGCCCACTAACGCTACCGCTGAGGCGCTGTGGTGGGGATTGCGAAAAGGCCGTTGCAGATATAAGTGCAACGCTTTGTGCTGTTGGCTAACGGAATAGAGATTGGCTACCTCCAGCATTTCGCTTTGGCTTAGCGGCGGCAGTATGCCGGGCAGGCGGCTGGCTAGCATGGTTTTGCCTGTGCCGGGAGGCCCGTTAAATAAAATATTATGTTGGCCTGCGGCGGCAATTTCTAACGCACGGCGCGCCTGTTGCTGGCCTTTAATATCACTGAGGTCGGGGTAGTTAATGGGTGGTAATTGTTGCACAGAGCGCACATGGGGGCTGAGCTGTTCACGCTGGTGTAAGTGCGCGCATAGCTGCAATAAATTGCTCACACTAAACACTGTGCTTTGTTCAGCCAGTGCGGCTTCGTCGGCATTGGCGGCGGGCACAACAATGGCGCGCTGATCTTTTTGGCTTTGCATGGCTGCAGCCAACGCGCCAGTAACGCCGCGCAAGTCGCCGGTTAAGGCTAGCTCGCCGATAAACTCGGTGCTTTCTAGTGACTCTATCGGTACCTGCCCCGAGGCCGCTAAAATCCCCAGTGCTATAGGTAAATCAAAACGGCCGCCTTCTTTAGGTAAATCAGCGGGGGCTAAATTAATAGTGATGCGGCGGGCGGGAAATTCAAAATGCGAATTGATAATGGCGCTGCGCACACGATCTTTCGATTCTTTAACCGCCGCCTCAGGTAAGCCGACGATATTCAAGGCCGGTAAGCCGTTGGATAAATGGGTTTCTACGCTAACGAGCGGGGCTTCTATGCCGCGTTTGGCACGGGTATAAACTATGGCGAGTGACATCATACATCCTTGTTGAGTCTGGCCGCTGAGTCGTTCAGCGCCGCTTATGCAGTGTGTTTATTGTTGTTGGTTGAGCTGTTCTAGTTGCTGCTCTAGTTGTTCTAATTTTTCACGGGTGCGGGCCAGCACCGCAGTTTGGGCCTCAAACTCTTCGCGAGTCACTAAGTCCAGCTTGCTAAAGCTGCTACTGGCTAGGGCACGTAAATTCTTTTCCAACTCTTTGCCTGTGGCATCGCTGGGTAAAAATTGTTTGGCTTGGGCAATAAAGCGTTCTATGCGGTCGTTCATCATCAATATCGTTTAGTCAAAAGAGTAGGGGCGATTGTATTGCTTATTGCGGTACTTGGCTATATTGAAAAGGTTTAGGTTTTTCGTTGCTACATGTTGGGTCGGCCAGCACTAACTTGGTGCTTAATTCTACTAAGAAAGGTTTATGCATAGTGCGAGAAAGCCTCAAGGCATTGAATTATAGGGTTTTTAATTTTTTGGTACGACTACTGCAGTAGTCAGTGCAATAGCCAAATATCAATAACAAAAAGGGTAGATGAATGAAAAAAATAAATACCAACACTGCAGGGGCGCTAGTAGCACTGCCATTGTTATGGGCCGCAGCATTACCGGCGCTGGCGCAAGGGCAGCTATCGGCCAATATCGGTTATGCCTCGGAATACTATTACCGCGGTATTTTTCAAAACGAATCATCCGCCAGTGCTGGGGTAGATTATACGCTTAGCGATCTGAATATTAGCGACAGCCTACCGGGTACATTACAGGGCGGTGTTTGGTCCGCCGATGTCGGCGATGGGCTGGAGGTCGATGTCTATGGCAGTTATGCCGTGGCCGTGGATGCCTTTGAGTTTAGCGTGGGCTTTACCAACTATTACTACACCGGCGAATTCGACGATACCTATGAGGAAATTAACCTAGGTGCCAGCTGGGGGCCGGTGAGCATCATGCACAGCATAGGCGATTATCAAAACTTTACTGGCCCCGTGCAAGATTACACCTTCACGGAAGCGACTTACCAACATAGCTCGGGCGCCTATGCAAAATACGCCAGCTACGGTGACGACTTTGATGGCGAGTATGTAGAGCTAGGTTATGGCACTCAAATTAGCGAAATAGACTTAGCTATTATGCTGATTGTTAACAGCAAAGAGTTATCCGACCAAACCAATAGCCGCGGCAATGCCACTCAAGGTGAAGCGCTTATTTTTACTATAGGTAAAAGTTTCGACTTTTAATCAACTTATCACATGCCTATAAGCCGGTGGAGGGCTTAAGCTATGGAAAACTCGATTTTTGAACTGCAGTACGCTTTAGATACGTTTTATTTTTTAATCTGTGGCGCATTGGTCATGTGGATGGCGGCAGGCTTTGCCATGTTAGAGGCGGGCTTGGTGCGCTCTAAAAACACCACTGAAATTTTAACCAAAAACATTGCCCTGTATGCCATCGCCTGCGTCCTGTATATGGCGGTGGGTTACGAGCTTATGTATGACAAAGGCTTGGGCATGTTTCTTAGCGGCATAGTCGGTGATGGCGTGAGCGACGTTGCCGCTGCCGATAAAGCCAGCTACGCTCCCTCGGCGGATTTTTTCTTTCAGGTAGTGTTTGTGGCTACCGCTATGTCTATAGTGTCGGGCGCGGTGGCCGAGCGCATGAAGCTGTGGGCGTTCTTATTGTTTGCGGTAGTGCTCACCGGTTTTATTTACCCTATAGAAGGCTCGTGGACCTGGGGCGGCAAGTCAGTTCTGGGTTTATACAATCTGGGCGATTTAGGCTTTTCTGATTTTGCCGGTTCGGGCATTGTGCATATGGCCGGTGCGGCTGCCGCTTTAGCGGGGGTGTTACTACTAGGCCCCCGCAAAGGTAAATACAACGCCCAGGGCCAGGTGGTGGCCATACCGGGTGCTAACTTGCCCATGGCAACACTGGGCACCTTTATTTTATGGCTGGGCTGGTTTGGCTTTAACGGCGGCTCAGTATTAGCCACCGCCAGCGTTAATGCGGCCAACAGCGTAGCCGTGGTGTTTATGAATACCAATATGGCGGCGGCCGGAGGTTTAATCGGAGCGTTGCTAACGGCTAGAGTGCTATTTGGCAAAGCCGATTTAACCATGGTGCTAAACGGTGTGTTAGCCGGCCTAGTGGTGATTACCGCCGAGCCTTCTACGCCCAGCCCGCTACAGGCCACCTTGTTTGGTTTGGTTGCTGGGGTGCTGGTGGTGTTGAGTATTATCGGCCTTGATAAACTAAAAATTGATGACCCCGTAGGTGCGATCTCAGTGCACGGCGTGGTGGGTCTGCTGGGCTTGTTAATGGTGCCGCTCACTAATGATAGCTCGACCCTACTGGGGCAGGTAGTAGGCGCGCTTACCATATTTACTTGGGTGTTTGTGAGCAGCCTTATTGTTTGGGGCCTGATCAAGCTGGTTATGGGTATACGAGTGAGTGAAGAGGAGGAGTATCAAGGGGGTGACTTAGCCGAGTGCGGTATGGAAGCCTACCCTGAGTTTATTAGCCAATAGCAGCGGCCTTATAGCAGGTATTTTTGTGGCGGGCTGTTGCTGTTAAAGCCCGCGTTAAAGCGTAAAGCTTGCTATGATTAGGCCATTATTTTCAACTAAGCGTACATCGAGTACTTAGAGGACTTTTTACATGAAATTGGTAACCGCTGTGATCAAGCCGTTCAAACTGGATGATGTCAGGGAATCCTTATCGGAGATAGGCGTGCAAGGCATTACCGTCACCGAGGTTAAGGGTTTTGGTAGGCAAAAAGGCCATACCGAGTTATATCGTGGTGCTGAGTATGTGGTCGACTTCTTGCCCAAGGTTAAATTAGAAACCGTGGTCGCCGACGATAGGGTAGAGCAGGTGATAGAGGCCATCACCAATGCCGCCAACACCGGCAAGATAGGCGATGGCAAAATTTTTGTGTCGCCCATAGAGCAAATCATACGTATACGTACCGGTGAAACTGGCGCCGAAGCGGTGTAGCGCTCGCCTATCATCAAAACCGTCAAAAGCCCGTCAGCTCTCGCTTGCGGGCTTTTTTGTGGCAGCGCAAATAAGGGTTTTTTACACCTTTGGCGCTTTAGCTATTTTAGCTTTGGCCGATGTATAACTCACTGGTGTGAGAAGCCAGTAAAAAGGAAGTAATGTCAGCGCAAGCTGATAGAGCAAATCAAACTATGCAAATCCCGAAAATGCATGGCGTCTGAACGCCACTAGGCTATATATATTTCTCTGCGCACTAGCCGTGTTGCCAGCAGCAATAATGTAACTAGGCATAAATAGGGGTGACAAGTTTGAGCCGTACAGTATTAACGAGAGAGGGTTTGTGGGTATGGCTAAGAAGTCGCCTTCAATATCGAAGAAGCCTGCCGTACATAGGGCAGTGGAGGACGCATTAGATATGTCTTCTGTACAAAGCATAGATGATAGTCCTGAGGCTCACACCGTTGCTGCCAAAGAGCGGGTGAGGGATCAACTAGACGACGCCGTAGCGAATTTTTTGGCCCAGGGTGGCAAGGTGCAGCAAATAGAGTCGCATGTCACCGCCGCGCCGCCGAAAAAGCCGCTGAGCCGCTATGGCGATAGGCCTATCTAAGGCAGTCGCTAGTTGAGAGTCTCTAGTCACTAGATGAAGAGTTCCTAGTTCCTAGTTGAGAGTCTCTAGTTGAAAGTCGCTAAGTAGCAAGGCCGGCCCTTAGGGGGCTGGCCTTTTTTTTTGAGCTCCCTCTAGAGACTATCAACTAGGTACTAGCGACTTGTTTCCCCATATATTTTATTAAGGGATCACTAGGGCTATTGGTGTTGGCTAGCGACAGCGAATCGATAAACAAATAAAACAATTCCGATAGCGTACTTACATCCAATTTTTGATACATATTCTTACGGTGTAGTTTTACCGTCTCACTAGATATGCCCAGCCGCTGCGCCGCCGACTTACCCGAGTGGCCGCGCAATAGCATTTGCAACACTTGCTGCTCGCGGGGTGATAACAGCGAACTGCCAAAATGTTTAAGCGCATGTTGCAGGGTGTTATTAAGGTAGTGCTCGCCAACCGGGCGGGCTGTTTGTGTGTGGCTAAGCTGCCAGTGCTGCTTAATTAAGGCCGGTATCACCGTGTGCAGGCTATCTAAGTAACGCAGCACACTTTTGGGAAACTTGTGGCTGGTATCGGCGGGGGTAATAGAAAAGTGGATGTACTCCTGCTCCCCCAGCGTGACCAAATAACAAAGCTCATCGGCTAACAGCGAGGGCAGGTAGTAATGCTTATAATATTCCGTTTTCTTAAAGTTATCGGGGGCTATATCGCGCAGACGGTAGGCGCCATCGGCTAAGCCGTCCAGCTGGGCTTGGTAATAGGGATCAAAAATATACGGGCTATCAATATAAGCCTGTACCTCTAACTGGTAAGTGTTTTCGGTTTTACAGTCGTTATACAGGCATTGGGGCTTGGCGTTGGCGGGATAATACAAAATCACCACATGGCCACCACAGTGCGGTAACGCTACAAAACTTTGGCTTAAAGCGCTAAAAAAATCCGCACCGCCCTGTTGGTCTATAGCGTGACCTAATAGCGCTAGGCTGTTGGCATATTCTTGCATGGGCTGTTATCACTGCGGTGTAGAGTGGTTAGTCGTGTTGAGCTAGGGTAATGGTGATTATAGGACTATAGCGCAGAGGGTGGAATTTTTAATTGCGGGGAATGTTGGTTTTGTATGTATTCACAATTGCTGCTTATGCCTTGGTTAAGCGTACTTTTTAAGTACGCGTTTGGTCGATGCAGGATAATTTTTTAGTTCGGCTGCCGACTGAATAAGGCGTTGAACTAAATTGCCGAAACAATTAGGGCGTATATTGTTTAAAATATTCACCAAGCAATTTTGGCAGAATGTGCATTCAAAAGCACAGAAAACGGCTTGATTGTCTATTGCCCCAACGTTTTCGATTCATCTGAGGCCGCGAGGTAAAGCATGCCTGCGTACTTGACTGCTAAAGGCTTGGCTATAAGTTCATTAATTTAAGCTTTTATCCATAACAGATAGCAGCGGAGGATTTCAGATATAACTCTTAACCCTGTTACTGCTTACTAGCTATTTACCAAGCGCTGAGTGTTTTTATGAAGCCCTACAATGCAGGCGCTGGCGTTTGTGATTTTCGCTCCGGGTTAACAAAGGGCTTGTTAACTATTGTAGCGTTGACGATTTGATTATCTATCATTACCTCTAGTTCTCTACCTATTTCAGATAAGGTCGCTTTAATAGTTGCCAAGGCAATATTTTTTTCTAGGCTTACTGAATACAGGCCTGAGGTTACAAAGCCTATTGCTATGCCATTCAACATCACCTTGCTGCCGTGTTCGGCAGGGATTATATCTTCAATTTCTAGGCCTACGTTATGCCACATAAAACCATTTTCACTTTCTGCTAATAAAGCTGTTCGCCCTATAAAGTCAGGTTTTTTGAAATCAATCAAAAAGCCTAAATCCAATTCAAAGGGGCTACGATTAAAATCATGGCTGGTATTGGCCATTGGATCTATAGGCTCAAATTCAAAACCACCCTCAGGTATAATTAAACCAGCTTCCAAGCGTGCATTGCATAAAGTGTCTAGGCCACAAGGGGTAATGCCGGCTTGCACTAAACCATTCCACAGGTTCTCGGCCTGGCTATAGTCTAACCATAATTCATAACCTAAATCGCCAAAAAATCCGGTGCGCGATATGCGTATGGTGCCTGCTATCGATTCATAGTCATCAAAGCGAAAAGGTTTTAGTTTTTCTAAACCCTGCACGCCTAGCGCTTGAATCATAGTTAAAGATTTTTTGCCCTGCACGGTTAAGGCCGCCAGCTCTAGAGTGATATCGCTAACTTGCAAATCCATACCGGCTGCCAACTGTTCAAAGTAGGCTTGTCTATTGCTGCCAGGCATTAAAATATATTCATCGTCTGCTATACGAAAAGCGGTGCCGTCATCAATCACCTTACCCTGTTCATTACACCAGCAGGTATACGTTACCCTACCTACGGCAATATCCATTTGCCTTGTAGTCATTTTATTCATATAAGCTAGGGCATCAGGGCCTTTAATTCGATATTTAACTACCGGCGTCATATCAAACATAACGGCATTACTACGTACGGCTTTTAGCTCTTGATCTAAATCTGTTATCTTCAGCGCTGTAGCAAACCCTCCCCAGTTATCCCACTCTACCTCGGCGCTATAGTTGTTATGTAAATCATAGAATGGGGATAGTTTTAATGGCGCTGGCATAACACTTCCTTTTAGTGGCAGGTGATAGCTGTGTAACTATCAAAGAGTTACCACTCTAGCAGCTCAATTAGTAAATAGTCAGGCTAAGCAGCGGTATAAAAAGAGTGTTTCCAAACAAGCATGGTCGCTGCTATCTAGAGCAGGCTGCATGCGGTGCTTTGGGACTCATGGAAGCAAAATGGGGAGAGTGAACTGTATTTTATTTAATATCTTCTATTTCTTGCCTTCTTTTTTCATCAGCGTTCTTTAGCATTAGTTCTACGTTTCTTGCAGATTCAAGTGCTTGCATCTGATGCTCTGGTATTACGCCTTTTGCTTCTTCAGATTTACTACAGCCTGTCATAAGGGTGACGAGTGCAAAGATGACGGTGTATTTTAAGGTATTCATGTGTTTATCCTTGGTATGGTAGGTCATATCAGTTAATTGTCTCTGACCCGAATGGCACTTACTTAAGCAAAAAGTGTGAGTCATACCCACAGCACTCGATTTGCTCATGGGGCAGGCCCTTCCGGTCTCCGAGCCGGAATCCAGCTGTTAAATACGGATACCGGCTTTCGCCGGTATGACAAAACAATGAAGAAATATGGCTTAAGCAAGTGCCATTCGTCTCTGGCCCCGTTGTTCTTAAGTTACGTATATAAGGTTCAATAAGTAATATTGGACGATTTTCATTGCTAGCCATTTGCTTTACTTTTTATTGCGTTTTTACTCAGCAGTAAATACCTTTGAATAGGATGTGTATTTTTTTAATGTGTCATGGCATTGGGTAGCGTATTCTTCAAGCGACATTCCAAGCTTGGCAGCTTCAGATCTCCAAAACCTTTCTACGAACTTACTACCGCCATCCAATCCTGTGTTTTCCTGAAATTGAATTTGCAATTTAAATATTCCGCAAGCTCCACTCATTTTCCCTATCACCATCAATTCTCTTGCGAATTCTGAACTATCTTTCTTCTCATTACTTAATGCTGGAATCGAGAAAGTAAAAATTAATGTTAGAAGTAAAATGTTATTCATGGATCCATATTTCCTTGTTTTCATAACAGTTTATTATATAGTTATTCTGCGCTAACAATTTTAGCTGCAAGGCATAGCCAATAAAGAGTAGGCCAAAAGCTCCTAGATACATCGGTCCCAGCCTTCCAATCCAGAAGGAATATAGTGCCCGATTCTTCTCTACGACAATCCTAGTATGTAATGCCGTAGCCATGATGAAATACAGGTTCATTATTTATTCCTTGACTGAGGCTACATAGCGTTTGAGTTGTGGGGTGACGGAGCATCCCACACGAACGATTTGTTAGGTGTTTTGCACACAGCTATTTACTAACCAATGCGATGATTGCAACGATTAGAGAAAGCGAGGCTATACCAATAGCAACCCATGCTCGTTGATTTATTGGTGCTTCGTTTCTTCTTCTAATTTCTTGTTGCCCAGCAATATGCTTATCAGTAGTAATTTTCCATCCGGCTGTCCATGTGTAAAGCTCCTTTTTAGATAATTTTTTTAGGTCGTATGGATCATCTGGCATTATTTTTTCCTTTGTTTAGAAACCTAACAGTTTAATAATGGACCCGATCTATATATTGTATTTTAAATAACCCTACCAGTATCAACCAGCCATTCTATATTTCAACAACATAAAAGCCGAAATAATTACATTCTAACAACAGCCTTACCTCTCACCACTCTCTATCCGAGTCACCGCCGCCAACACCTCAGCCAATCCCTTCACCTCATGCGCCTTATGCCCTTGCGGCAAAGCCTCTTCCCCCCAGTTCAACCAAATCGCATGGCAGCCTGCATCTAGCGCGCCTTGCACGTCGTGCTCTATGTGGTCGCCTATGTGCACTAACTCATGGGGTTGGCATTGGCTATGTTGTAGGGCTGCGTGAAATAAATCGGGGGCGGGTTTGCTGGCGTTGAGTTGTTCGGCGCTGTAGGCGAAATCAAAATAGCGGCCTATGGGTAGCTTGCGTACATCGGCGTTGCCGTTGGTGAGCACGCCTAATTGATAGCGGTTGTTAAGTTGTTGCAGTAGCGGCTCGGCCTCGGCAAAAATGTCTAGCTGATGGCGGGCTTTAATAAATACGGCAAAGGCTTGCTCGGCTAAGTCTTTCGCTTCGGCGGCGGGGTAGCCTACTTCGACTAAGGCTTCAGCTATGGCGATGCGGCGTGACTCGCTAATTTGGTGGGCCAGTTCTGGCCTGTTGTTATGCACTTGCATACGCCATTGCGTGAGCGCTTGTTGGTCAAAGCGCTGGCCAATATTAGGGGCGTTTTGCAATAGCCATGCGTAGGTTTGTTGCTCGGCTTTAATGAGCATGGGCTTAACCTGCCAGAGGGTATCGTCTAAATCGAAGGTAATGGTTTTAATGGTGGTCATATTATTGATTACCGTCGCTGCTGTTGCTGAATTATTAGTTGAGTTGATAATAAAAGTATTTATTGAGTTACTGGCAGAGCTATTTACTGCTTTTTTTACTGCGGTTGGCACGCGGGTGGGCGGCGTCATACACCTTGGCTAGGTGTTGAAAATCTAAATGCGTATACACCTGGGTGGTGGAGATATTGGCGTGGCCTAGCAGTTCTTGCACTGCGCGTAGATCGCCGCTGGATTCCAGCATATGGCTGGCAAAGGAGTGACGCAGCATATGCGGGTTGACGTTTTGGTTCATGCCCTGCACTAGGCTGTGTTTTTTTAACCGTAGTTGTATGGCGCGCTGGCCTAAGCGTTGGCCTTTGTTGCCTATAAACAGCGCGTTGTCTGCGGGGGTAACTTGTTCGCGCACCGCCAGCCAAGCTTGCAGCGCGCTAATGGCGTAACGGCCTATGGGCAGGCTGCGGCTTTTATTACCTTTACCGGTGACGGTGAGCAGGGCATCGCCCCAGTCTATATCGTGAATATTAATGCCCACCAATTCGGATAGCCGCAAACCCGAGGAGTAAAACAATTCTAAAATGGCGCAGTCGCGCAGCCCTATCCAATTGTCGGTGTCTATGTTGAGTAGTTGCCCCACGCTGTCGGCGTCTAGGGCTTTGGGCAGTTTCTTGGCGGACTTGGGTGCGGCTATACCCAGTGCGGGGTTGTGTTGGCTGCCTTTGCGAGTGCGGTATTTATAAAAGCTGCGCAGTGATGATAGCCCGCGCTGCAGGCTGCGGCCGCTGGCCCCTTGTCGAAACTGCGCTGCTACCCACTGCCGCACATGGGCGCTAAGGGCTAGTTCGGCGTGGGCTATGTTGATGCTGTTGCAGTACTGGGCGAATTTTTCTAAGTCGCGGCGATAGCTGCTAAGGGTGTGGGGCGAGAGCCTGCGCACGGTGTTTAGCTCATCGATGAACTCATCGATTTGCTGTTGCCAATCCTCGCGGCTCATGGGCTTAGTTTAAGCTGAGGTAGCGAGGCAGTATGCGGTTAAGCACTTCGGCGATGTAGCCTAAAAACAAGGTCCCCATGCTGGAGCGAAAATAGTGCGAGTCTTTGCTGCCTATGGCAATGACGCCCAGCGGGTGGCCAAAGCTTAACGGCACAACAGCGGCGGAGCCTACGTCTCTATGTTGGTTGGGGAATAAAAACGCCAGCTCTTCGGGGCGCAATACGCCGCAGGTGGCCTTGTTGCTTTTTAGTAGGCCGGGTATGGCGTGAAAGGCGTCATCCAAGGGCACTATGCGTGAGGCACTGTTGCGATGGGTTTGCGGGTCGGCAAACAAAATCAGGCTGGCATAGTCCATGGCGAATTCGTTTTTTAAGCCGCGGGTAAGGGTGTTAACAATGCTGTCTAGGCTTTTGGCTTCTAGCAGGGCTAGCACTATGGCTTTGGTTTTTTCAAACAGGCGGTCGTTGTTGCGGGCATTGTCTAGCAGGCTGTTAAGGCGGCTGCGTATATCCATATTGCGCTCGCGCAACAGGCTTACTTGCCGCTCTAGCAGCGATACGGCTTCACCGCTGGAGTGCGTTAGCTCAATTTCGCACAGCAAGTCGTCACGTTTTAGAAAAAAGCCGGGGTGGTTTTTTAGGTATAGCGCCACTTGCTCTTCAGTGACTTCAATATCGTTATTATGCTTACTCACGCAAAGTTCCTGTTATGGGTGATGAGGTTATTGCTGCCGGTTTATTAATGACCTAGCTATAGCTGACTGATTTATAGCGGGGCTATTTATAATTGACTGACTTATAGTTGAATCGTCCCTTCAAATACTGTGGTGGCAGGCCCCGTCATCATAACGGGATGGCCCGGGCCGCGCCACTCTATCAGTAATTGGCCGCCGGGTAGCTGTACGGTAACGCTTTGGTCTAGTAGGCCTTGTTCTTGGCCAGCGACTACCGCAGCGCAAGCGCCGGTGCCGCAGGCTAGGGTTTCACCTACGCCGCGCTCAAACACCCGCAGTTTTATATGGCGACGGTCCACCACCTGCATAAAGCCTATGTTGGCTTTTTGCGGAAAGCGTGGGTGTGCCTCTAGCTGTGGCCCTAGTTGCGCAACCGGGGCGCTGTCTACGTTATCGACGACTAATACGCCGTGGGGGTTGCCCATAGAAACGGCGCCCAGGCTGTAGTTTTGCCCGGCCTGCTCTAGGGTGTAGCTGGCGGCCTGGCTGTCGGCAGTAAAGGGGATGTCGCTAGGGTTTAATATAGGCTTGCCCATGTTAACGCGCACTTGTTGGTCGGCGGTAACCGCCAGCTCTATCACGCCGCTGCTAGTTTCTACTTTGATTTTGCTTTTGCCGGTGAGTTTTTTATCCAGCACAAATTGGGCAAAGCAGCGCGCGCCATTGCCGCATTGCTCTACTTCGCTGCCATCGCAGTTGTAGATGCGGTAGCAAAAGTCTACTTCGGGATTGCGGGGCGGCTCTACCACTAAGATTTGATCGCAGCCTATGCCAAAGTGGCGGTCGGCTATGTGTAGTAGGTCTTTTTGACGCAGGCGGTAACGTTGGGTGATGAGGTCTATCACCACGAAGTCGTTACCTAGGCCGTGCATTTTGGTAAAGCGTAACAGCATGGCTGTATCCAGAGCGGCGTGGCGGCTTTAGCCTGCCCAACGACTCATTAGGGCGCCCGCCCGTTGCTTGTCTATGGGGGCGCGTGGTTAATCTGTGATGCCTGCCGATATGGACTAGCCGGGCAGTACGGCTTCACCTAGCATCAGGTCGGCGATGGTTTCGCGGGCGCGTATCACATGGCAGTTGTCGCCATCGACCATGATTTCTGCGGCGCGGCCTCGGCTATTGTAATTGGAACTCATGGTAAAGCCATAGGCGCCAGCGCCAGCGACAGCTAATAAGTCGCCCTGTTCTAATATTAGTTCGCGGTCTTTACCTAAAAAATCGCCAGTTTCGCATACCGGGCCAACAATATCGTAGCTTCGCGACTGGCCCTCGGCTCTGGGCGTAACGGGGAGTATGTTCATCCACGCTTGGTACAGGGCTGGGCGTATCATGTCGTTCATGGCGGCATCGATAATGGCAAAGTTTTTATGCGGGTTGCACTTGAGGTACTCCACCTTGGTTAGCAACACACCGGCATTGGCGGCAATAGAGCGGCCGGGCTCAAAGGCTAGGGTAAGTTTCCTGTCGCCTAGGCGGTCTAGCACGGCCGCTACGTATTCGGCTGGCTCTGGTGGTGTTTCATCGTGGTAACGCACCCCTAAGCCGCCGCCTAAATCTAGGTGCTTAATAGTAATGCCTTGCTCGGCTAGCTGGTCGATTAAGGCCAGTAGTATGTCTAGGGCATCTAAAAAGGGGCTGATGTCGGTGAGCTGCGAGCCTATGTGGCAATCCACACCTATCACCTCTATATGGCTAAGGCTGTTGGCGTGTTGGTACACTTTAGGCGCGCGGGCGATATCGATACCGAATTTGTTATCTTTTAAGCCGGTAGAAATATAGGGATGGGTTTTGGCATCCACATTGGGGTTGAGGCGCAGCGACACGCGTGCGGGCATATTGAGCTGGGCGGCCACTTGGTTAATGGCTTCTAACTCGTCTTCTGACTCTACATTAAAGCAGTGTATACCGGCCTTAAGGGCGTGGGCGATATCGGCTTGGGTTTTAGCCACACCGGAATAGACGATTTTGCTAGCCTCACCACCGGCGGCTAATACCCGCTCTAGCTCGCCTATAGAGACGATGTCAAAACCCGAACCCAAGCGCGCCAGCACATTTAACACCGCGATATTGGAGTTGGCTTTAACAGCGTAGCAAATTAAGTGCTCGCGGCCTTGTAGTGCGTTTTGATAAGATAAAAAGCGCTCTTCAAGATGGCGACGTGAATACACATACGTGGGGGTGCCATAGGTTTCAGCTATTTGCGTGAGGGCCACTTGCTCAGCAAATAACTCATTGTCTTGATATAGAAAAGCGTCCATAAGATGAAACCTATAAAAGGGTAGAAATAAAAAAAGGGATTAGTTAGCGTTGGCGTCGCTAGCCGCTACTGGCGCATCAGGCTGTTGATCCCCTGATTGATTAGCTGACTGATTGCCTGGTTGGATGTCTGCCTGATTGCTTTGCTCCGGCATTTCATCGGTGGGCAGAAATAAAGGCCCTTTTTGGCCGCAGCCAGCTAATAGCAGTAATAAGCTAATCAATATGAAAGGTGCAGGCAGGCGCATAATAAAATCCAGGCAAATGAGCCGCGATTATACCGTTGCCCAGCACGGTAGCAAAGGCTTGATCTAAGCTTTGCTAGAGTTAACCATAGCAACGAACGATAAATACAGATAAAGGAGTACGGGGTGCAGATTGATAAAGTGGTAAAAACCTTGGCGATGGCATCGACCATAGCCGTGAGTGGCACAAGCTATGGGGCTAGCTTGGATCAGCCCTTTCTCAGCGCCAATCGCAACCCCTTGGTGCAAATACATGGCCTGCCCGACGCCCAAAGCGCCAAGCTGACTCGCAGCGGTTACTGGCAGGGGGCGTTAAGCGCCGAGAACAGCAATACCTTTGTCGTTGAAAGCCGCGGTGATGAGGCGATTACTTTAGATGGCGAAACTTACCGCTCAACGCTTAATTGGAAGTATGGCCTAGCGCAGGGTTGGGAGTTGGGTTTAAGCTTGCCGGTGATTAGCCATCAAGGCGGTGCTCTGGATGGCTTCATAGAGGACTGGCACGATGCCTTTGGGTTGCCCGATGGCGATAGAGTGAATTACCCCCAAGATCAACTGCGCTACGCCTACCAAAATGGCGAGCAAGTGCTGTTGGATATGCAGGACAATGGCCAGGGCTTAGGCGATGTGACGCTGGCCGCGGCTTATCAAATAGCAAAAAACGCCCAACGTAGTTGGGCCCTGCGCGCCGGTTATAAATTTTCCACGGGCAGTGTCGACAGGCTGCGCGGTTCCGATGCGGCCGATAGTTATATAAGCCTGCACCTAACGGACCGCACATTAAAAGACGATTACGGTATTAACTTTCACCTCAGCGGTGGCCTGCTAAATTTGGGCGATGGCGAAGTACTGGCGCAACAGCAAGAGGATCAAGTATGGTTTGGCTCTACTACCTTAAGCTGGGCTTATAGCGAGAGCCTGTCGTTTAAAACCCAATTGGATTTTCACAGCGCCTTTTATAATAGTGCCTTGAAACAAATAGGCGATGACTCGGTGCAGTTATTGCTGGGCGCCAGTATTAAAGTGACTGAGAAATTAGTGTTGGATTTTTCGATTAGCGAAGATATCGCGGTAGAAACTGCACCTGATGTGGTGTTTATGTTTGCATTAAGAATGGGTGAGTGGAGGTAACTAAGCCATGTGGAAGTACATACGCATTTTTTTACCTCTAATTGTACTGGGCTTTATCGTGCCTATGATTATGCCCGGCCAAAACGGCAAGCCGATTATGTCACCCCGTGATTGGTTGCCCGATGAAAAAACCCTAGATAAAATTACCGAAAGTGTTAGCAAGGTCGCCAACACCACCAGCGAAATAGCAGGCGGCAGGCCAGTTTTTCAGAGCACTAAAAAACAGCTGTATAAATGGCAGGATAAAGAGGGCAATTGGCAATTTACCGATAATTATAATCAGATACCTAACTATGCCTTGTCGCAACTGCAGGCCCAAGATATGCCTAGCACTGTTAATAGCATGGTAGCGCCGACTATAGTGGAGGTTGCCGAGGCGGCAAGTGCTGGTAGCAATTTACTCAACCCCGATGGCACGCCTGATGTGAGCAAAATGCCAGAGATGGTGGATGAGGCCAAAAAAGTGCGAGCGCAGTTAGAGGCGCGTAATAAAACATTGGAAGAATTGTAGGGAAGTCGCCAGTCGCTAGTTTTTAGTCGCTAAAAAAAGTAAAAGTAGTTGACAGTAGGTTAGCTGTAGACAGAATTTTATCGCTTATCGCTTATCGCTTATCGCTTATCGCTTATCGCTTATCGTCTAAAATATAGACGACTTGGTTTTGGTGGTAATGGCCTCAAGTAGTCGCATGCCCATATAAGAGTTGCCGCGGCTGTTGAGCTTGGGGCTCCAAACCGCAATACAGAATTCACCGGGGTGTACCGCAACGATACCGCCCCCTACGCCACTCTTGCCGGGCAAGCCAGTTTTAAAGGCAAACTCACCGGCTTCGTCATAAAAACCGCACATCAGCATAATAGAATTGATACGCTTGGTTCTTTCCCTGCTGATAATTGTGTTATTGGTGATAGGGTTTACACCACCGGCGGCGAGAAATAAGAAAGCCTGGGTCAGGTCTTTACAGCTCATTTCAATGGAGCACAGGTGAAAATATAAATCCAATACGGTCTCTACGTCATTGTGTATATTGCCAAAATCTTTCATAAAATTAGCAACGGCATAATTTCTGTAACCGGTATTTTTTTCCGACTCAACCAATTTGGGGGAGTAGTTAATATGGGCAAGGCCCGAGCTGCTACGGATAAATTCCAATAGATCGTGTTTGGGATTGTGCAGGTGGCTTACCAAAATATCGCACACCACAATCGCACCGGCATTGATAAAGGGGTTGCGAGGTATACCTTTTTCGTACTCTAACTGCACCAAGGAGTTAAACGGCGAGCCCGAAGGCTCCACGCCTACTCTGTTCCACATGTCTTTGCCTACAATTTTTAAGGCTAAGGTCAGGGAGAATACTTTGGCTATGCTTTGTATAGAAAAAGTTTCATCGTAGTCACCAAAGGCATAGTGCTCTTGCTTGGTGGTAGTAAGGTGTATGCCTAATTTATTGGGGTCTATCTTGCTGAGTTCGGGGATATATGAGGCAACCTTACCGCAGTCGTCTACATTTTTTAAATGGGCGGCTACTTCTTGAAATACCTGTTGGTAATCTGGGGTGTTGGTCATTGGGGTGGCAAGCCTTGGCTCTTCCTAGTTAATTAAATATTTAACAATGCAGTATTGAGTGCCTGCTCCAATCGTTTTTTATAAAATAAATAACGATTGGTGGGGGTGCTTAAACCTATATTTTCGTTGCTTAGGCTTAAATCTAGGTCGGTAATGTAACAGGGGTAGCGTTGCTTGGATTGCCGGCGTTGCAGTATGTGCTTGGCAACGGTGTTATAGAGTTCGCCGCCGTATTCCTGCTCGCTAAATTCTTTTTGGTCGCAGTAAATAGTAAACAGTAACATACCGTTATCGTTGCGCTTGGCTATGGCTTGCACATTAAAAAAATTGGGGCAGCCTTCGTGGTTGATGGGGTTATTGCGCACGATAGTGTAGCTGGTTTTTTTGCTAATAATCTCGTAGTAATCCACATCTTTTATGTTGTCTTGTGCGACAGAGCTAAGGTCGCTTTGGCTGTCGATAGTTTCAGTATCGATTATTTCAATGTCTATGGTTTCATTGTTTTGACGAAAGCGGGTGGATTGTAAAAACATATCCAATGGCGTTAAGAAATTCTTTTTGTCTAAGCAGGGGGTGTTGAAGTGGCTGACGGCGCCTTTTTCATCAACAATATAAATGTCGGATTTTTGTTGTTGGCATAAATAAAACACTTGGATGTTGTCGGCCTGCATATAAGGGCTTAGCGCCGCCACAGGATTATTACTTTGGCAATGGCGATCAAAAACCAAGGGGCTGAAATGGGTTTGGTTGCCGCCTATATAATCTTGCATATCGTTATATTCACCCATATTTTCTATGCTGGGTTGTTGATTATTAAACTGCAAGATGTAGTAGTCGTGCTGCATGTTAAGGATGTAGCGGCTGCTGGCAGGTTTATTGTCGCGGTAGTAACAGCTGGCAATATCATTAAATAATTCTTCAACCCGGTTGCTAATGGCGCTGGCGCGGCTGGCGCAATAGCAATGAATTTCTATGTGAGGCAGCGCTTTACCTGCACCCGGTGGAATCATTTGTAAGTAGTCGCGCAGGCAGCGCAGTAAGGCGCTTTCGCCATCGTAACGTTGGGTAATTAATTCGCCCCAGCTGTTAACTAACACTTGCTCTATGTTGAGTACCAAGTTTTCACGCATACCGCTGTAGCTTAGGCTGTCGGTTTGGTCGCTAAGCCGTTCTATGCCCTGGCTGCGTATATGAGATAGCGGATCGGTGCCTATATTGATAAATAATTGCAGCTGGCTGGGGCGCATAGGCCGTGAAAACTGTGTGTTAGCTTCGGCGGCATGGTCGGTGTATTGGCTGGCGATGGGCAGTGATTTTTGTAGGGCCCGTATCAGGTTGAGCAGTTCAAATTCATTAACGGCATGTGGCCCGCCTATAATATTGCAGCGGGTGTGGCTGCTCAGCAAACCGTTAAAATGGCACCAGGCCAGTAGTGCGATTAAATGGTCGCCGCGTTTAAGTGGTTCGTGTTGCTCAGTATCTTTACTCGACAGTATTTCGGTGCTTACCCCCCAGTAACTGTGATTGCTGTTTTCTACATAGTAAAAGTTGAGGTAGTCTTCGGCCAAGCTGTTGGATATTCCTGGGTTTATCCATTCTACTTTGCCCGCTTTACGCTCAAAGGCCGCGTATAGTTTACGCCCTAATAGAGTCATGTCTGAGGAGTTGATTAGGGCGGTAGCCTTGGTGCGGCGAGCAAAGTCTAATAAAAAACGGTAGCTGTTGGTGAGCTCGCGCACTATGTCTTTTTGCTCGTCCATAACGCGCGCCACCTTCCATTTATCTTTGGCGTCTAGCGTGTGTATATACTCACGTGGCCACTGCCACTCACCGGTGAGTTTTTCCAGTAATTGTCTTTGCCAAGATTTAACGCTTTGGGTTTGCGGCCGGCTTAAGGCCTTGCCTACTTTAAAATAAAAACAGCGGCGTATTAGCTCTAAGCGTTGTTTTTCGTTGCGGGCCAGCAGGTACTGCTCCAGTTTTCTAAACACCATAACGTAAGGGTCTAGCTCATCGATGTCGAGCAGGTTGTTATAGATGGCGCGTTTAAAGCCGGAGCTTAAGGGCTCTATGTTGGGGTATTGGTCGGCGTAGACTTCGGACAGTAATATTTTAAGGGTGGATTTATAGGGCGAGTCTATGCCTTTATATAATTGCCATATGCCTGCACCGACAAATTCACCGGCTGGAATTTGGCCGACGTTGCCAAAATCCAACACATCATCGCTAGGTATAAAGCGCTTAGTGATTAGCGTATTAACATAGTCGTCGTAGCGCGGCTCTTGTTCGGGGGGGCATAGCCACCAAATAGGTATGCGGCCAGCCAGCAATAAACCGGTGCGGTAAAATTCATCCAATAATAAATAATGTTGGCTGCTGCCGCAGTCTTCACCGGAAAGGTTTTCGCGTTCGCCCTGTTTAAATTTTTCGCTATCCATCAAAAAACAGTGAGCTTCTACCCCTATGCTCATGGCCCATGCGCTAATTTTGTCGCATTTTTGCCGCAGTTGTAGCAGGCCTTGCTGATCTATGTCATTGCTATGGCACACCCAGATATCAATATCGGAACGATCGGATTGGGCTACCGTGCCACAGGAACCCATTAAAAACAGGGCGTTAATTTGCTGCCCTATAGGCGGCTGAAAGCGATAGGTAAAGCTGCGGGCTAGTTTGGTGGCAGCTAGCCGCTGCTCTTTATTGGGCGTGTAGTTGCTCACCCCAAAGGGGGTTTGGTGAGTAACATAGCCGGGCAGTATAGGGTGGTTAACGTGGAATAATAGCGGCAGCAGCTGTAAAAAAACCTGCTGCCTGTCGCCCAGCGCGTTTTGGGTGCGTTCTAGGCGCACACTATTAACCTGTAAAAAACGCTCCTTAACGTTTTTTAGCTGCTTTCTATCTATACCGTAATCGATAGTGGCCTGGCCACTATCGCTGCTTGCGGGATTATGTGTCGACATGTTGACCCATTGTAGCTGAGCTGGAGAGTTTAATTATTATGGGCGGTAATAGCTGCGGCTATGATTGTTAGTCATTATAGAAGGTATGAATAAAAAATCTTCTACTAATTGCGATAAAAATATGGGCTAAAGCTAGGTGTTTACGGTTTGCTGGGGATGTAATTACCAGAAAAGATAAGCAGTAAACCGCGCTGTTTAGCCGTGACTCATGCTATTAGAGTAGGTGTTGATAATAGCCACGCCTAAAACAATAAAGCACATCCCTATGATAGCGGCCGTATCAAGACTTTGCTTAAATGCCAGCCAGCCTACTAATGAAATTAGCACTATGCCTGCCCCCGACCATACCGCATAAGCTATGCCCATAGGCAGGGTGCGCAGTGTTAAGGATAATAAGTAAAACGCTATCGTATAGCCTACCGCGGTGATAAGAGTGGGCCACAATTTAGTAAAACCTTCGCTATGTTTTAGCGCCGAGGTGGCGATAACTTCGGCAATAATGGCTAGTGATAGAAAGAACCAGTGATTCATCGGAATAGTCTGCATAGTTTATGATTCGCTATCGTAAGGCTTGGCTGTAGCGAATTCAATCCCCGTGGGGAAACGCAGTATAACTTGCCCATTAAGGCCTATGCGTGTAGGATCCCGCACAGTTTTTGGTCTGGCTTTGATGTTTAAAGCTAGTTAAATGGGAAGATGGTGCATTGCCTTTGGCAATAATTCCATCGCTGCCCCCGCAACGGTAAAGCATGTTCGCATGCAAAGCCCGATACCTGCCAACAACTGTATTAACTCGATGAAGCGGAGGGCTTTATCAGTGAATTCTTATAGCATCAGTTGCTCTAGCACTTCACTCTTACCCTCCCTCAATCACTTTACTTATCACTATAAGCCTAAGCTGCTTATGGATTTAGATTGGGGACACCATGAAAACATTATTATCTTTGGCTATTTCAGCCCTTGCCTCTGGCGCAGTTATTGCGGCAGACCAAAACGGCAATAGCAATGACAAAGCCGAACAAACCCTAGTAACTGCTACCCGCACCCAGCAAAGCTATGCGGAAACCTTAGCATCAGTCACGGTATTTAGCCGTGAAGATATAGAAAAATACCAAGCCAAAAGCGTGGCAGAGTTATTAGCTAAAGCGCCGGGCTTAAGTATTGTCAATAACGGTGGTCGTGGCGCGCAAACTAGCGTGAGCCTAAGAGGCAATCAATCAGACCACACCCTGTTTTTAGTCGATGGTATACGCGTAGGCAGCGCTACATTAGGTAGTACGGCTGTTGAATATCTAGACCCAGAGATGATAGAGCGCATAGAAATTGTGCGCGGGCCAAAATCCAGTTTATATGGCTCTGATGCCTTAGGCGGGGTGGTCAATATTATTACCCGTAAAGGTAATGCCAATCGGCCTTTAATCGTTAAGGCCGGTGTGGGTAATCACGACACTAGAGATGCTTCGGTAAACGTGGGCCATAAAGGTGAAAACTATCAAGCCAGCTTAACCGCCTCCTATGTCTACACCGGCGGCTATGATTTCACTGATGATAAAACCGCACCCAGTGATGACGACGATGCCTATAGGCAGCGCGCTATAGGTTTTAATGGCAGCTACAACCCCATACAGGGCGTTACTCTGGGTTTGAGCTATCAGCTTAACGAAGCTGAGTCTGAGTATGATAGAAGTTGCTACGGTTATACTTGCGCACCTTATACCGATAGTAAAACGGAAGCGCTGAATGTTAATGCCGCTTGGCAGTTACTCGATACCGTCTCTACGTCATTGAGCATAGGTTCATCTAAAGATGAAACCGAAACCTTATTTGACGACCAGTCTTTTAGCGGCGGCGTATTTAATACCGAAAAAACCGATCTGTCTTGGCAAAATGACATTCGTGTTCACGACAATGTGTTATTAACCTTGGGCTACGATTACTTAAATGAAGAAGTTTCAGGCTCAACCGCATACAGCGAAGATGAGCGTGATAACCATGCCGGTTTTGCGCAAGTGCAATTTGTGCAGGGTGCTGTTTCTGCAAACCTAGGTGCCAGAAATGACGATAACGAGCAGTTCGGTAGTTACGATACTTATAACGCCTCGGTGGGTTACGATATACGTGCCAATTTAAAAGTGGTAGCCAGCTATGGTGAAGCGTTTAAGGCGCCGACCTTTAATGATCTTTATTATCCCTTCTTTGGCAACCCTAATACGGTTCCTGAAGAAAGTGACACCTATGAGCTAGCGTTTAAAGGTTTTGGAAATGATTACAGCTGGGCAGTGAGTGCGTATAAGAATAATGTGAAAAACTTAATTCAATATAACGCCGCTATTTTTGCTAATGATCAAATCGCCACAGCAACCATTAAAGGTATCGATGCTTCTTTTGAAAAAGAAATTCTGGGCTGGGATGTGAATACCTCGCTGACCTTACTCGATACCCAAGATGATACTACCGGCAATGACTTGGCGCGCAAACCCGAGCAGGCCATTAACATAGATATCGATCGCAGCTTTGACCAGTGGTCTGTGGGTGCAAGCATTTACGGCGCAAGCAGCCGCTATAATGAAGCCGACAACAGCACCAAGCTCAATGGCTATGGTACTGTGGCTTTACGCGGTGCTTATAGGCTAGATCAAGAATGGAAACTACAGCTGAAAGTCGATAACCTGTTTGAAAAAGAATATGTAACCGCTGTAGGTCGTTTAGGTGACTATAGAACACCCGGCCTAGAGTTGTTATTTTCTGTGGTTTATACGCCTGCTATATAGGGGGTAACCCAAATAGAGCCTCATAGTAAGGTATAGCCAGATAAAGTCAGGGCCGAATAAGGCCCTGACTATTTTTTATGTAGAGAGTATGAAAAGGTTAAACCCACGTTATTTAGTTACACTTACATTATTGCTACTGCCTTTGTCGTTAGTCATTGCGCTAACCCTTGGCCCAGAAATTATCAACCCTTTAGAGTTGTTTGATGTTTTTGCAACACCCTCATCGAATCAACTGATCTTAGAAAAAATTCGTCTACCCCGTGCCCTAATGGCCGCAATCATTGGCGCTACCTTAGCCGTAGCTGGGGTGATGATGCAGGGGCTGTTTCGTAATCCTTTGGCCGACCCTTCTTTAATTGGTGTTACCAGCGGTGCCTCGGCAGGTGCCAGCTTAGCAATAGTGTTAGGTGCAGGCAGTGCGATTGCCGGTGTCTCTTTTATAGCCTTGGGCGCTTTTGCCGGTGCTGTATTGGCTACCACTATTGTTTATAGGTTGGCTTCTAGTAGCAGCGGCACATCAGTGGCGACTATGCTACTGGCTGGTATTGCCATTAGTGCGTTGGCGGGGGCTTTAAATAGTTTCTTTCAGTACATCGCCGACAATCATATGTTGCGTCAAATCAGCTTGTGGCAAATGGGTTCGCTTAATGGCAGCAGCTGGCCGCGTTTGGCCATGGCCTATGGCGTGTTAGGCAGCTTGTTATTATGGATGCCACGTTATAGTCGGGCTCTTAATGCCATGTTATTGGGTGAATCAGAGGCACGCCATTTAGGTATCTATGTTGATAGAGTAAAGCGCCAAATTATTATTTTAGTGGCCTTGGTGGTGGGCGTGGCGGTAGCGCTAAGCGGCACTATCTCGTTTGTGGGTTTAATTACTCCGCATATCATTCGCCTATTAATTGGCCCCGATCACCGTTACTTAATTCCCTGTTCCGCCCTGGCGGGGGCGATTTTATTAATATTGGCCGATGCGGTTTCGCGCATAGCCATAGCGCCCAGCGAGTTGCCCATAGGTGTAGTTACCGCCGTATTGGGCGCGCCTTTCTTTTTATCACTATTACGCCAGCAGCGTAATGCCAGCTTAATCGCGAGGTAATGATGCTGCAGCTCAAACATCTACAATTACAGTTAGACCATGCCGCTATTTTAAACAATGTGAGTGCCGACATTAATGCCGGTGAGTTGGTGGTGGTGTTGGGCCCTAACGGTGCTGGTAAGTCATCATTTTTAAAAGTCGCCAGTGGTGAACTTAGCCCCGATAGTGGCGAGGTGAACTACTGCTCGCAGCCCATACGGGATTGGCCGCTATTAGCAAAGGCCAAGCAGTGCGCGGTATTGGCACAACATCAGCTATTGGATTTTCCTTTTACCGCTAGCGAAGTAGTGGCCTTAGGCCGCACTCCTCACGATACTGGTTTACTTATTGATAATGACATTATTAAAGAAGCCTTAAATTTGATGGGCGTAGGCCAGCTACGCCATCAGCCCTATACCCAATTGTCCGGCGGTGAAAAACAGCGTGTGCAATTGGCGCGGGTGTTGGCGCAGGTGTGGCAGGGCCGCTGTTTATTATTGCTAGACGAGCCTACCGCCGCCTTAGATTTTTCCCACCAACAGCAAGTGATGACTATTTTTAAACGCAAAGCTATGGCCGGTAGCGCAGTGCTAATGGTGCTGCACGATTTAAATTTAGCCGCCAGCTTTGCCGATAAAATTATTTTAATGGACCAAGGCTATATTAAAGCCGTGGGCACACCCGAGCAAGTTCTACAAGAGTCGCTATTAGAAGACGTGTTTAAATTAAAATTTCACCGCGTAGTGCATCCCACTAGCGGTAAACATTTGTTTGTAAGCTGATGCTGTGGCTAACGGTATTAATAGCGGTGCTGACCGATAGGTTGCTCGGCGAACCCAAGCGTTTACATCCGCTAGTGGGATGGGCTGGCTACGCCCTACTTATCGAGCGTTGTTGCAATGGCGGCCAGCGTTGGCAGGGCGTGATGGCTTGGTTGTTGGCGGTGGCTGTGCCCGCCGGGTTAGTGGCGGTATCTCTTCATTTTTTACGTAACTACGCGCCGCCTTATGTTTATCATTTAGCCGCCGCTGCCCTGCTCTATCTTGCTATAGGCTGGCAGAGTTTACGCGAGCATGGCTTAGCGGTGGCGCAGGCACTGCAACAGAATATTGCCGCGGCGCGGGCAGCGGTGGCACGTATAGTCAGCCGCAACACTGAAACCATGGATGAACCAGCCGTTTTACGCGGTGTCTTAGAGTCGTTATTAGAAAACGGTGCCGATGCTATTTTTGCCGCCTTGTTTTGGTTTGTGGTGGCGGGCCCAGTAGGTGTAGTGGTGTATCGCTTGGCCAATACCTTAGATGCCATGTGGGGCTACCGCACCGCGCGCTATCAACAGTTTGGTTGGTTTAGCGCGAAAGTGGACGACGTACTAAATTCCATTCCCGCGCGCTTAACAGCGCTCAGTTATATGTTGTTAGGTAAGCGCCGTGCCGCGTGGCGTTGTTGGCGCGAGCAAGCATCACAGTGCGCTAGCCCCAATGGTGGCCCAGTGATGTGTGCGGGCGCAGGCAGCTTAGGCGTATTGTTAGGTGGGCCGACGATGTATCACGGCCAGTGGCAGGAGAAACCTATTATGGGTTGCGGTGCACAACCGCAGGCGGGAGATATAGCGCGAGCGATAGGTTTATTAGATCGCACGGTATATGGCTGGTTAATAGTGTTGCTAGTAGTGGTATTAAGCGCAGAACTGGTGGGCCATTATGCTTGAGCATGGAGGCAATTTATTACAGGCTAGGCAGCAGTATCCTGATGCGCAGCAGCCTTGGTTGGATTTATCTACCGGCATTAGCCCTTGGTCTTGGCCGGTGACAGAGTTACCGCAAGCTTGTTGGCAGCGTTTGCCCGAGCATAGCGACAGTTTTAGCCGCGTTGTTAGCGGCTATTATGGTGTGCAAGGTTTAGTGCCAGTTGCGGGTTCGCAGCAAGCCATAGAATTATTGCCGCAATTATTGCCACCCCGTACGGTGGCAATGCCGCTGTGGGGCTATGCCGAGCACCGGCAGGCTTGGCAAAACGCTGGCCATCAGCTGCTGACCTATAACAGCTATGCGCACTTACTGGGCTTGTTAGATCAGGTGGAGCATGTGTTGGTAATTAATCCCAACAATCCCACCGGCGAGTTATGGGATAACACAGCCTTACAACGCTTGCAGCAAAAAGTCGCCGGTTATTTAATTATTGATGAAGCCTTTATTGATAGCTGTTCGCAGACCAGTATGCTGCAGCATGTTGAGCAAGGTTCCTTAATCGTACTGCGCTCTATGGGCAAGTTTTTTGGTTTGGCGGGCATACGGGTAGGCTTTGTGTATTTACCCATAGAGTTAAAGGCGCGTTTTGAGCAGCGCCTATTGTTATGGGGCTTGACTGCACCCAGCCTATACATAGCCGAGCAGGCCTTAAGTGATAGCGCTTGGCAGATACAGCAACAACAGCGCATACATAATATGCAGCAGGCCATGCAACAATTGCTGGCTACACAGTTGCCAGATTTCACGATTAAACCTGGGCCTTTATTTATTTCTGTAGCCGGGCCTTATGAAAAACTAAGGTCTATTAAACAGCAGTTTGCGCAGCAAGGTATTTGGCTACGCATCTTTGCACCGCAGCAACCTGATGGCGACGGTCTATTGCGTTTTGGTTTACCGGCCTGTATCAAACGCTGCCAACGCAGCTTAAGTAATATAAAACTATGATGAAATTAATCACCTTGTTTATGACTAAAGTGTTAATGACTAAAGTGTTTAGAACCAAAGCGGTTATAACTTGGGCGCTAATAGCTAGTGCGACAATATTGCCTGCCCATGCCATACAAGTCACCGATGATAGCGGCCAAGTGATACAGCTAGATAAACCCGCTAGCCGCGTGGTGGCTTTGGCTCCGCATATCGTCGAGTTGGTTTATGCGGTAGGGGCTGGCGATAAGTTAGTGGGAGCCGTGAGTTATAGCGATTATCCAGAAGAGGCTAAAAATATTCCTCGAGTGGGCAGCTATAAAAGTTTTAGCGCCGAAGCCATACTGCGACTGCAGCCCGATTTAATTTTGGCCTGGCATTCGGGCAATGGTGCCGAGCGCATAAAAAAAATTGAAGAGCTGGGTATTAAAGTGTATTGGGGCGAGCCCAGAACGTTACTTTCTATTGAAAAATCTCTGCGTAATGTCGGTATGCTACTTGGGGAGAAAATCCCGGGTGCCGCCGCTGAGGCTTATAATAAAAAACTAACCTCACTACAGCAGCAGTATCAAAATAAAAAACCGATTAGTGTTTTTTATCAAGTATGGGNCGAGCCACTACAAACATTAAATGGTGAACATTTAATTAGTGATGTGATCAACCTATGCGGTGGCCGTAATGTGTTTGCCGATGAGCCAGCGCTGGCACCTAAGCTCAGCGTGGAGTCGGTATTGCATACTAACCCGCAGGTAATTATTGCCAGCGGCATGGGAGTAGAGCGCCCCGAGTGGCTGGATGCTTGGTTAACATGGCCGCAGTTACAGGGGGTAACTAACAAGCAACTGTATTTTATCCCTCCCGACATCTTGCAGCGCCATACCCCTAGAATATTACAGGGGGCAGAAATTATGTGCCAAAAGCTGGAGTTGGCGAGAGAGGTTTACCGCTAACATGAGCGAGAACCAAAACAATAGCCAAAGCCAAAATAAAAACTTAGCTTTTAACAGTGCGATGCGCGAGTCAGTTTACAAAGCCATTTTTGAGCGCCGCGATATGCGCCACTTTAATGGGCTGCCTGTGGATGAGGCGCTAATGCAGCGCTTATTTGCTGCCGCGCACGCAGCCCCCAGTGTGGGGTTTATGCAGCCCTGGCGTTTTATACGGGTGCAAAAACCTGAGTTGCGGCAGCAATTACATCAGCTAGTGCAGCAAGAAACCCTAACGACCGCCGAGCAACTGGGTGAAAAAAAGCAGGATTTTTTACAATTGAAAGTTCAGGGCATAGTTGATTGTTCAGAGGTGGTGGTAGTGGCTTTAATGGAACAACGCGATAGACATGTATTTGGCAGAAGAACC
Organism: Dasania marina DSM 21967; assembly: GCF_000373485.1. NCBI lineage: Bacteria > Pseudomonadati > Pseudomonadota > Gammaproteobacteria > Cellvibrionales > Spongiibacteraceae > Dasania > Dasania marina. The sequence continues at coordinate 523,287 of NZ_KB891575.1, read as the reverse complement.
CTGCCCGAAATGGATGTGGCCTCGGCCGCCTGCGCTATACAAAATATGTGGCTGGCGGCTAGGGCCGAGGGCATAGGTTTAGGCTGGGTCTCTTTATTTGAGCCGCAACAACTCAGTGAGTTACTGCAAATGCCAGAGCAAGCCACCGCCATTGCCATTTTATGCCTAGGCCATGTTGATGCGTTTTATGAGCAGCCCATGTTGCAGCAAGAGCAATGGGCAGAACGTGGCGATATCAAACACTATATTATGCGCGACGGCTGGGATGATAAAAAAGCGCAGCAGGCGCAACAACAGTGGGATGACAATGACCGCAGCTAAAACTGCTTTTAGCGCTGCCAATACCTTAATGGTGCAAGGCACTACTTCCGATGCCGGTAAGAGCGTAATGGTAGCGGCGCTGTGTCGTATTTTTAAACGCCGCGGTAAAAAAGTTGTGCCCTTTAAGCCACAGAATATGGCTTTAAATTCAGCAGTCACTGCCGATGGAGGCGAAATCGGTAGAGCGCAAGCGGTGCAGGCGCAGGCAGCCGGTGTGGCACCACATACTGATATGAATCCGGTATTATTAAAGCCTACTACCGATATAGGCGCGCAAGTTATTATCCATGGCAAAGCCATTTCGCAAATGCAGGCCCAGCAATATCACCACTATAAAACCACCGCTATGGCGGCAGTATTAGAGTCGCATCAGCGCCTCAGCAAAACGTATGAGCTAATAGTAGTTGAAGGTGCCGGCAGCCCCGCCGAAATTAATTTACGCGATAGAGATATCGCCAATATGGGTTTTGCCGAGGCGGTAGATTGCCCCGTCATTATTATTGCCGATATAGACAGGGGTGGAGTGTTTGCGCATTTAGTGGGCACACTGGAATTATTAAGTGCCTCAGAGCAAGAGCGCGTGGTGGGATTTGTAATCAATCGTTTTCGCGGCGACATAGCATTACTGCAATCGGGTTTAGACTGGTTAGAACAGCGTACCGGCAAGCCGGTGTTGGCAGTAGTACCGTATTTGCAGGGTTTTCATTTAGAAGCTGAAGATGCACTCACTGGCAATATGTCAGCAGAGTCAGACACTAGTATTAAGGTGATCGTGCCGGCCTTACCGCGCATTAGCAACCACACCGACTTCGACGCGCTGCGTTTACATCCGCAAGTTGAATTTGAATTTATAGGGCCGAATCAGGCCATACCTGCCGCCGATTTAATTGTGCTGCCGGGTTCAAAAAGCGTGTGCGCCGACTTGCAATGGCTGCGCGATAACGGTTGGGAGGCCGCCATACAAAAACACCTGCGCTATGGTGGTAAGGTGATAGGCATATGCGGAGGCCTGCAAATGCTAGGGCAGAATATTTACGACCCCGACGGCATAGAGGGCACTATAAAATCCACCCAAGGTTTACACTGGCTACCCGTAAACACCACCTTGTATCCCGAAAAGCAGTTGATCAACGTTGAAGGTCAGTTGTGGAGCGGTGCCAAAGTACAGGGCTATGAAATTCATGCAGGTATTAGTGATATAGAGGCTCAGCCTATGCTCACTATTAACGGCAAAGCCGAAGGCGCACGCACAGAGCAAGTCATGGGCACCTACTTACATGGCCTGTTTGATAGTGAAGAGGCGCTACATGATTTATTGCAATGGGCAGGTTTAGCGCAGGTCGAACACTTTGATTATGCCGCGTTAAAAGAACGAGAGATTGATCGCTTAGCCGATGCAGTGGATGAAAGTATGGATTGGGAAAAGTTATATAAGGGGTTGGGGTATTCACTATAGGGACGGGTCTCTAGTAATTAGTCGCTAGTCTCTAGCAGAGGAATGGATGCCGGGTCGTGGCCCGGCATGACGTACTATATGTCGTCATACCGGCGCTGGTCGGTGTCCATAAACATAAGCTAAGAAAGTTGTCATACCGGCGAACGCCGGTATCCATGCTAGAAATATAAAGGAGCCAAGGATGGCAAAACAACCAGCGGTTTATATACTGACCAATAAAAGAAATGGCACTTTGTATATAGGTGTAACCGGTCATTTTATACAGCGTATTTGGCAGCACCGAAATAATGAGCTGGATGGATTTACTAAAAAATACCAAGTGCATAAACTGGTGTATTTTGAGCTGACGGATTGTATTACTACTGCGATAGCAAGAGAGAAACAATTAAAGAGCTGGCGACGTAGCTGGAAGATAGAATTAATAGAACAAGATAATCCAAAGTGGAATGACCTTTGGTTTGAAATTATAGATTGATGGTGGATGCCGGGTCTAGCCCGGCATGACATACTATCTGGCTCGTCATACCGGCGGACAGGGTGAATTGCGTAGCAAGAGAGGGTACCCTGGGGTACGCTGGTATCCATAAATATAAAGTATAGTCTTGCATATAAATATAAAAGTGTTGTCACGCCGGTGTAGGCTGGTGTCCATAAATTAACATTAAGAGACTGTCATACCGGCGAACGCCGGTATCCATAGTAATAAACAGGAGAAAAACATGAGTGACGAAAGAAAGAACGAAAAACATAAAGCTTCCATGGAAAAGCAAAAAGAAAAAGTGGATGCCCGCATAGAACAGGCCGCCACCGAAAGAGGTGTAGCCATATTGCTTACCGGCAACGGCAAGGGTAAATCCAGCTCGTCTTTTGGCATGATTATGCGCGCCCTGGGTTATGGTCATAAAATTGGGGTAGTGCAATTTATTAAAGGCCAGCAACTTTCTGGCGAAGAGATCTATTTAAAAGAGCATTGTCCGCAGGTAGATTTTTACCAAATGGGTACGGGCTTTACTTGGAATACCCAGGACAGAACAGCTGATATAGACGCCGCAGAAAAAACTTGGGCGGTAGTCGAGCCTATGTTAAAAGATCCCAGCTACGATTTAGTGGTTTTGGATGAGCTGACCTATATGATCGCCTACAAGTATCTAGACGAAGATATGATTGTTGAGGCCATTAGAAGCCGCCCAGTAGAACAGAGTGTGGTGGTAAGTGGTCGCGGTGGCGGTTCTAAACTGCAAGACGTTATGGATACCGTATCGGAAGTGAAAGAAATTAAGCACGCGTTTAAATCCGGTATTAAAGCGCGCAAGGGTGTGGATTACTAAAATCAGTATGCATACACAAACAAGCGCACACTGCCCAGCCCTGTTTATTACAGCGCCCGCCTCGGGTGAGGGTAAAACCACCGTCACCGCGGCGTTAGCGCGCCTGTTAACACGTCAGGGCAAGGTGGTGCGGGTGTTTAAAACCGGCCCCGATTATTTGGATCCACAGATTTTGCAAGTGGCGTCTAAACAAACCGTGGTGCAATTAGATTTGTGGATGGCGGGTGAGGCTTGGTGCCAGCAGCAACTTTTTTTAGCTTCCCAGCAGGCCGACCTGATTATTATTGAAGGGGCGATGGGTATGTTTGATGGTCAGCCCAGCAGTGCCGATTTGGCCGCGCGTTTTGCTATCCCCATGGTGATAGTGATGGATGTTAAAGCCAAAGCACAAACCGCCGCTGTGCTGGCTATGGGTTTGGCCAATTACCGTGATGATGTGCAGGTAGTCGGTTTAATTGCCAATCACTGTGCGTCTAACCGCCACAGAGAATTAATTGAAAATACCTTGCCGGATGACTTACCTTTAATTGCCTGCCTAGCTAATAGCGAGCAGATAAAATTACCGGAAAGGCACTTGGGTTTAGTGCAGGCGCAGGAAATAAATACAGAGCTTGAAAGCTTGTTAGAGGCCGGCGCGGATGTGTTGGCAGCAACCGGCATAGAGCACTTTATTGTACACTTGCCGCCTATCACTTTTTGGGAACAGCCCCTAGAGCCATTACCAGCCTTGCTTAAAAACGTGCGCATAGCGATAGCAAAAGATGTGGCGTTTAGTTTTATCTACCAAGCCAATATACAGCTATTAACTGATATGGGGGCCGAGCTGCGTTATTTCTCGCCGCTTAGTGACAGCACCATACCGGCGGCCGATGCCTTATGGTTGCCCGGCGGCTATCCCGAGTTACACGCTCAAGCCTTAGCGGATAATCATAGCTTGTTGCAGTCTGTTAAGGATTTTCACCGCCAGCATAAACCTATCTTAGCCGAGTGCGGTGGCCTGCTTTATGTGCTGGAGTCTTTACAAAGCTTGGCGGGCGATAGTTATAACATGGCGGGGTTACTAGCTGGGCTAGGGGTAATGAAAGCAAGAGGCGGTTGCCAAGGTATGCAAACCGCCGCTTTGCCGGAAGGTGAGCTGCGTGGCCATGCACATCATCGTTCGACCAGCCAGGGCACCCCTGAGGCTATGTGTTATGGCCGCCGCGCGAATCACCCGGCACCGGGTGAAGCGATTTATAGAGTGGGGAGCTTAACCGCCAGTTATCTGCATTTATTTTTCCCCTCTAACCCCACGGCAATTGCGCATCTTTTTAAACCCGCAATGCACGAATAACAGGAGTCAGTAACAAACGATAACACAAGGTGCCTGTCGCTAATGCCTACCGCATTAGCTGGAACAGGGTAAACGGGAAGTGTGGTAACTAACAGTGCATCCAGTGCAAACCAGCACAATTATGATGAGCTGCTACTAAGCCACCGCTGCCCCCGCAACGGTAATTTATCGAAGTGATGAGATAAAAAGCCCGAAACCGGCCTTGGTGATCTTCAATTGTGCGCTAGCGCGCAATGTTTAACGATAAAGCGGAGGGCTTTATCGCGAGCGATTTCCTTTCTTAAATCCTCGTTTATCCCTTCTTATCGCTGTGTAGTTAAACGTTAGTGTTTACCTGCGTCTTATTAATTAGTATCGCCTTGTTTGTGGCGTGAGTATGATTTATGAAACGGAAATTAACGGCCGCGCTAGCTGCTTTTATGCTGGCTTTATTGGTGATAGCGGCCAAGGCACAAGCGGCCACGCTAGTAGGGATAATAACACCCCAAAACACGGCCGATGTATTAAGCGGTGCCCATGCCTTTTTATTGGCTCACCCTAAGCAAAAAATTATTTTACGCAGCACCGAGCAGTTCGCCGATTTAACGCAGCTTCAACGTCAGCAGTTATTACAGCAAGCCGACATGGTATTTGTGGGTGGCGTATTTGGCGATACTGTAAATAGCCTAATGCAGTATCTGCAAACCAGCTCTACTGCCAACTCTTTTGTGGCCATACACAGTGATAGACGCTTAGTGCAGGCCTCACATATTAAAGGCCGCAGCTTATTAGCCGGTGCCGATATAGATGCCTTAATGGCCGATGCTCCAGTGGCCGCAGCCGCGGAGTTGGCAGCTTGGTCGCAGCAGCAGCTAAAGCAATACCCAGATTATCAAACATGGTTGCTGGCTAAAATGTTTTGGGCGAATCGCGATGCGATTAATAGCCAAGGTCTGCTTAGCCATTTGTTTCACTCGGTGGGCGAGTCTATAGCCGTGCCTACCCCCAAGTTTTATACCGCCCTACGTTTTGTGGTAAATGGTAAGGATGTTAGCTCAGAGGGCTTAACACTAAGCAACAATAAACGCTGGGTGGCGTTATTAGATTATGAAAGCGGCGATAGGCCGGGTGAAAAAGCGCTGCATGATGCAATCTGTCTAAATATGAATAAACAAGGCTTGGGTTGTTTGCGAGTATTAGCGAAATGGGGCGAGCATAGCGTGGCAGCGGTAAAAGCGTTGCGCGCAAATAAACAACAACTGGCAGCGATTATTTCATTGCAGAATTTTGTGGTGGGCGCCGGCGAAGGGCGGGAAGAAGTAAATCGCCATTTGGCAGAATTAAATGTGCCAGTATTAAAAGGCATACGCTTAAGCGATAGCACTAAAGAACAATGGCTATTATCAGAAGAAGGACTAAGTGCCAGCAGTGTGCATTACCGTGTTGCCATGCCAGAGTTGCAAGGTGTTATAGAGCCGCTGGTGCTGGCGGCGATGACGGCGGCCAGCATAGACCCACAAACTGGCGTTAAGCTGGCCAGTTCTAAACCTATAGTCAGCCAAGTAGATTTACTTAGCCAGCGCCTACAGCGTTGGTTGCTGCTGCAAAGCAAAGCCAATCACGATAAAAAAATTGCCATCGTTTATTACAACCACCCGCCGGGGAGGCACAATATTGGTGCCGACAATTTAAATGTGCCAGCGTCTTTATTTCATTTATTACAGCAACTAAAAAAGGCAGGCTATAACACCGGCGAGTTACCTGCCAGCGAGCAAGATTTATTAGATCTATTGCAGGCCAAGGGAGTCAACCTGCCAGAAGATAGACAAGCGCTAGCCACCATGGCGACACAGGTAGCCACCGTGAGCACGCCCCAATATAAAAAATGGTTTGCCTCATTACCATTAGCCTTACAGCAGGAAATGAGCGCTGGGCCGTTGGCGTATTTACATGCCATGTTACAGCGCGCCATTGCGTTGGAAGACCAAAGCATAGGCCGTGGTTTACTAGCCCGCGTGCTGGAAGATTTACACCACGCCATCGACGGTGCCGATCACCCCGCCCGTGAACGCGTGATACAACTACTAGCGCAGCTACAACAGGTTTATACGCAAGCTTTTGATGGCCAGCCTGATTGGCCCTCGGCCCAGGCCTTAGTCACCGCAATTTCCGAAAGTGGCATAGAAGGCTTACGTGGCTGGGGTGCATTACCCGGCAAGGTGATGGTGCATGAGCAACAACTGCTGATCCCGGGACTACAGTTTGGTAATATTTTTGTGGGGCCACAGCCACCACGAGGCTGGGAATTAAACGAAGAGTTACTGCACGCCAATTTATCCTTTCCTCCGCCCCATCAATACTTAGCATTTTACCTATGGCTGCGACATAGTTTTCAGGCCGACGCGCTAGTGCATTTAGGTAGGCATTCAACTTATGAGTTTTTACCTCGCCGCCGTGTGGGTATGAGTGCAGAGGATTATTCGCTGGCGGTGCTGGGGGATATACCCAGCATCTATCCCTATATAGTCGATGGCGTGGGCGAGGGTATACAAGCCAAGCGTCGCGGCTTAGCGGTAATGATAGATCACCTAACACCGCCGCTAGACAGCACCGATCTGTATGATCGTTTACTAGCTTTGCGTCAATTAGTAGAAAGTTACGAGGCCGCGCCAGTAGGTGCCGGCGCCATGCGTGAGCGTGCCGTTAGCGCTATGAAGGCGTTGGTAGACGAACTGAAACTGCGTGATGAATTAGTGGCCAGCATGTCGGGTGAGTTAGCGGTGCGTGGCATTACCGACTTTGATCAGGTGGACGATGAGTTATTGGTGCATGAGATAGGCCACTACCTAACCAAGTTGCAAGAAGATTTTATGCCCTTAGGTTTGCATGTTTTTGGCCGCGATTGGAGCCGGCCCGCCATCGCCACCATGCTCAACTCTATGGCGCAGGGTGAGGCGATTGAGCCACAGTGGCAGCAACAACTCAGTGCCTCACCTGCAGCAGAGTTAAGCGGTTTATTACATGCGCTAGCCGGTCAATATATTGCACCGGGTAAAGGTAACGATCCTATTAGAACCCCCGAAGTGTTGCCCACCGGCCGTAATTTTTTTGCCTTAGATGGCAGCTTAATCCCCTCCCGCTTAGCTTACCAAGTGGGTGTAGAGCTGGCCGCGAAAGCGCGCGCAAAAACTGCCCAGCAAGCGGCGGATAATAATAGCCCACAAGATACCCCCGCAGACGCAATAGTGTTGTGGGCCTCCGATGTAGTGCGCGATGAAGGCGCGATGATTGCTTTTGGTTTTGACATGCTGGGGGTTAAGCCGGTGTGGAGTAGCCGGGGCATTGTTAAAAGTTTGCAGCGTCTTGATATTAGTAATCTGCAAGAAAACGGCCAGCCTAGAGTTAGGCACGATGCGGTATTTACCACTTCGGGTTTATTCCGCGATTTATATGGCTCGCATATGTTATTGCTAGAGCGCGCCGTGTTGATGGCTTTGGATGCCTCCGCTGAGCTCATACATAAAGATTACCCCGCACTTAGCTACGCATTAAACTCCGCCTTAAAACCCTTGGGCGCTATGGCTAATCCCGGTAGTGAAGCATTAGCTATCAACCATGTCGCTGCCCGTTGGGTGGCCGATACCCGCGCGGCACTGCAGCAAGGTATAGGCGCGGAGCTGGCCGGTAAACAGGCGGCCTATCGCGTATTTGGTGATGCCCCAGGCACTTACGGTGCAGGGGTCAATCGCATGGTAGAGCGCTCGGGTAGTTGGCAGCAGCGCTCAGAAATCGCCAGCGTGTATATGCGGCGCTTGGGCCACGCCTATGGTCAAAACTTACATGGCGAGCCTGTGCTAGCAACCTTTAAACAACGCCTAAGCAGTATTAACAACACCTACTTAGGTAGGGCCAGCAACCTCTATGGTTTGTTGGATAACAACGATAGCTTTGATTACCTAGGGGGCTTAAGCCTAGCGGTGGAAACCCTTACTGGTAGTGCGCCCGAAAACTTTGTTATTTATCACCCCGACACTAAAAATTTAAGCATAGAGCCCTTACAGGTGGCGCTATTGGCAGAGCTGCGTGGTCGCTATTTAAATCCGCAGTGGCTAAGCCCCTTAATGGATGAAGGCTATGCCGGTGCCAGAACCATGGGCAGCGAATTTTTAGAATATCTATGGGGCTGGCAAGTCACTAACCCCGAAGTTATAAAAAGTTGGGTATGGGATGAGGTAAAAGCCGTTTATATAGACGACAAACTCAACCTTAACTTGGATAGCTTTTTAGAGCAGGGCCATAACGTACATGTTAAAAGCAATATGCTGGCGGTGATGCTAGTGGCCGCGCAAAAAGATTTTTGGCAGGCCGATGAGCAAACCTTACAGCAACTAGCCAAGGCTTTTGCCGATTTAGTCTTAGCGCATGGCTTACCCAGCAGTGGCCATACCAGCCCAAATCATCCGCTATATCCCTGGTTAGAAAATTACTTGGCGGCAGATAAATACGTACAGTTGCAACAATTATTGGCCGCCACAAAAGTTGATGCCTCGGTCAATAGCGCTGCATCGGTGATGGCGGAAATTAGTCTTAAAGATATAACGTCGGCTAGCAAAGAGCCTGCCGCTAAAGCTGAGAAAAAACCTGCAAAAGATCAGCTCGCGGAAACAAAACACTATTACTGGCTTGCAGTTATGGTGTTGCTATTACTACTAATCGGCGCTTACAGAGGTAGCCGCACACCTAAAAACTAATAGTTATAATATTAAGGAATACAACAATGTTTACCTCCTCCTCATTAGGTTTTATGCATTTACTCACTGGCTATTTATTAGAGCCGGTGGTGTGGTTGCTACTGGCCTTTGCTGGGCTAGCTGTGCTTGAAATAGGCGTGTTAATTAGCGAGCGTTTTATAGGGCTAAAACGTTGGCAGCGTAGTGGCAATATTAAGGCTGTAGAGCGCTTAGCCCTACGGCGCATAGAGCGCAGTGATTTTATAACCCGCATTGCGCCCATGCTGGGTTTAATGGGTACCTTAATTCCCTTAGGGCCAGGGTTGGCAGCGTTGGGTGAGGGCGAGTTGAGTGTATTAACCACCGCCATGAGTGTGGCCTTTGATACTACGGTGCTGGGTTTGTTAGTGGGCGTGGTGGGTTTTGTGATGGGACGAATACGTAGACGTTGGTATGATGAATTGTTAACGGCTATGGAAGATAGCGCGGCAAAAATGTCGCTCTCCACATACCCGCCGGTTAGTGAAACTACCGCAGCGATAAAGCCAGTACATGAGGAGCCTGCTCATGTCTAACCGTTGGCAGCAAGGCCGCTTTGCTAGCGGTGATGATGAGCCCTTGGGGCCGCTAGCTAATTTATTAGATTTAATGCTGGTGTTTGCCTGCGGTTTAATCGCGGCGCTCATTGCCATGAGTGAGCAGTTACAAGATCATTTTCAACAATCTGTTAAGCCAATCAGCGAGCAAGTGATAGAGCGAGGAAAAGAGTTACCCGCTATGCCGGGGCAAGGTGCTAAGGGGGCTGAAGGCTATGAAGCGGTAGGGCAAGTGTATAGGGACCCTAAAACGGGTAAGTTAATTTTAATTGGTCCATAGGCGCTGATCTATACAGTCCGCAGTCATCAAACTGACATATAACTTTCTTATTATCACTGTAATCGTTCACTAAAGGAGAATGAACAGTGATGGAAAGTGAAGTTATCTTAGTAGCGGTAGACCCCAGCCGTAATTTCCACCCCGCCCTAGAGCGAGTTATTGTTAATGCCAGCCTGCGTAAGAAAAAGCCGCGATTGCATTTGTTTATCGCCGTTGACGCTAATGCTAGTAAATTAAATCTAGACAATGAAAACCTCTACCCCTCATTGGCAGCATTGAATGTGCTGGTGCAGTCGGTAGAGGCGCAGGGGCTACTCTGCGATACCGAATTGTATTGGGCCGAGCAGTGGCAGCAGGGCATGCTGGATGCCGCCAAGCGTATTAAAGCTGATTTAATTGTGATGACCGATCACAGTAATGTGTCGCGCAATGTTTTTCTAGCGGATTCAAAATGGATGCTATTACGCCAAGCCAAGCGCCCTGTGATGTTAGTGCGCAGTGGTGCTTCGGGTAGGCGCGAAAGTATACTGGCCGCAGTGAATATGCAGGCCACCGATGAGGATCATAAAATACTTAACAGCCGTATATTGGCTGCAGGTAGGCTAATGGCTCAACAATACCGCGCCGAGTTTCATGTAGTGAATGCCTATCAAGATTCTATGCGCTATCCCGATAGAGGCTTACTGGTAAGAGCGGCTGAGGTGGATACCGCCAATGTGCATGTTAAAAAAGGTGCGCCGGAAACGGTGATTGCTGAAACCGCTGCCGCTCTAGGCGCCGATGTGGTGGTGATAGGTACTATGGCTAGGCAAGGGGTGATGGACAGCATACGCGGTCATACCTCAGAAAGAGTGCTGAATAACTTACAGTTTCAAGATGTGTTAACGATTAACTAATGCACAAGGCTATTAACACCGTGGCTTCGATAATTTCTACCGCGGCACCGGTGGTGTCACCGGTATTGCCTTGCAATCTATCCATCATTAAATAGCGTAAGCCCAGTAATATTAGGGCGCAGCTGCTTAGTACAATCAGCGCGGTGGGTAAGCTTAAAATAACAAAACACAATAACAATACAGTAAGCAGCACCGCATAGATGGCCGGTTTTGAGGAGTAGCTAATAAAGTGCTGAGCTAGGCCGTCTTTGCGTACATACGGTGTACTTAAAAATAAAATCAATGGCACGCAGCGGCCTATAATCGGTGCAAGCAACAGCGCTGAAAGCTGGGCCTGTTCTAGTAGGCTGGTCAAGGCGGCAAATTTTATTATCAATAGGCAGCCTACTGCCATCACCGCAGCACTACCACAGACGGGGTCTTTCATAATCTCTAGGCTGCGCTCTTTGTCGCGGGTGCCGCCCAACCAGCCGTCGGCACTATCGGCTAAGCCATCTATATGCAGGCCGCCAGTAATAAAAACCCAGAATGTTAATAACAGCGCCGCTAACACTAATGGCGACATAGCTATGAGCTGCGCGATTAATAGCATCAGTAAACCTATTACCAAGCCCACCACCGGGAAGTAAGCCAAAGCTCGGCCAGAGTCCTGCGGCTGAAAATCTTTTAACTCGGGCATGGGTATGCGAGTTAAAAACATAAAGGCGGTGATGATTGGGCGCAGTGAAAATTTAGGCATAGGTTTTTTCAACTATGGGTTGAAGATAAAAGGGTTGATGACAAATGGTCTGGTGACGAAAGGGGCTGATGAAAAATTAATTGCGGCCAGTCGGGAGAGCCTGCCTGGTGGAAAATTTTAATTTGGGTGAGGCAGGCATGAGGCACCGATAAATACGACAGCGGCCGCAACGGCATTTGTAAGATATGCGCCAAGATGATGCGTATCACCCCGCCGTGGCTAATGAGTAAACTGTGCTCGCCGCGATGTTGCTCAACTAACTGCTGCCAGCTGTGCACTACCCGTTGTTGAAAGTCCGTTAATAGCTCGCCATTGGGCGGAGTATGTTCGGCGGGGTTTTGCCAAAAATTGCTAACGGCGGCGGGCTGTTGTTGCTGCACCTGCTCGGTTAAGCAACCATCCCAGTCGCCAAAACTAATTTCTTGTAAGCCCGGCTCTAGTAATAAAAACGCATTGTTATTTTGGCTATCGATAAGTTGTTGGGCAAACACAATGCAGCGTTGTAAAGGCGAGCTAATGATCTGCTGCCAATGCGCTTTCTGGCCGGGGTAGGCGTCTATAGCCTGCTGCATTTGCTGCTGGCCTTTTGTGCTCAAGGCCGAATCGGTGTGGCCGCGAAAAATTAAGCCACCCTCACACTCGCCGTGGCGTAATAAATCGATAGTGGTGACGCAAGCGTTAGTCATAGTTAGTCTTTATTGGCCACGCCAGCATGGTCAAAGGTGGCCATATTATTGTGTAAGTCACAGGCCAGTTTGAGCAAGGGCAGGCACACAGCTGCGCCACTGCCTTCGCCTAAACGCATACCCATATTGATTAAGGGTGAGTAAGCAAAGCCATCAAACAAGGCTTGCTGGCCGGGCTCTGCCGATTGATGGCTGAGTAATAGCCAGGGTTTAACGCTGGGGTTAATGGCGATGGCATAGCGCGCGGCGACGGTGCAAATATAACCGTCTACCAATGCCGGTACACCTAGTTGCGCGGCACGTATATAACCGCCCACCAAGGCGGCAATTTCTAAGCCGCCTAGGTGTTGTAGGTTCTCTAACGGGCTGGCGGTGTCGGCGCTATGAAAGACTAGAGCAGCATTAATAACAGCGGCTTTATGTTGCTGGGTGGCCTGATCAATGCCAGTGCCTGGGCCGACTAGCTGCTCGGCGTTGAGCTTGAGCAGGGCACAAGCTAAAGCGGTGGCCGAGGTGGTGTTGGCTATACCCATTTCGCCGCCCAGCCAGATATCCTGTTGCCGGGCTACGGTGTTTCTGCCCACGTCTAAGGCGGCCATTAATTGCTGGCGTTGCATGGCGGGGCCGTGAGCAAAGTTGGCCGTGCCGGCGGCTATACGTTGATCTAACACTTTGGGCAAATCGGGCAGGGCTTGCACGGTGCCGACATTGCTAATGGCCAGCTCGGCGTTTAGTGATTGTGCGATTACGGCAATAGCGGCACCACCGCTAGAAAAGTTTTGTACCATTTGTGCGGTGACTGCCTGCGGAAAGGCCGACACATTTTCGGCAGCGACGCCGTGGTCGGCGGCAAAAATATGTATGTGTATATTATTAAGCTGTGGAGTGTGGCTGCCTTGCAGGCTGGCCAAGGTGATTGCTAAGGTTTCTAACTCACCCAAGGAGCCTGCCGGTTTGGTCAGCTGCTGTTGGCGCTGAGTCGCAGCGGCACGGTGTATATCAGAGGGTGTTTTTGCTTGCTGTAAAAACCAATCCATTTTTGTTCCTAGGGTTGAGTCGCTTATAGTGCAGGGCCTTTCATCACCAGTGGTAAACCGGCGGCGGTAAAGATGACGCGGTCACAAAGCGCTGCTACCGCTTGATGCAAAAAACCACTTTCATCAACAAAGCTGCGGGAGAGTTCACCCATTGGCACTATGCCCATGCCCACTTCATTGCTGACCATAATTAGCTCGCCGTTAAAATTTTCTAAGGCGTTTAAAAAATCTTGCCGTTGTTGTGGCCAGTTACCTTCATGCAGGCAGTTGCTTAACCATAGGGTGAGGCAGTCTATCATCACCGCATCGTAATGTTGCAGCTGGGCTAGTGCTCCGGCCAGCGCTATAGGGGCTTCAATAGTGTGCCAGTGCTGGGGGCGCTGCTGTTGATGCTTAGCAATACGCGCATCCATTTCGCCATCGTTAAATACCTTATTGGCCGTTGCTATATAGGCAACCTTATCACCATAGCTAGCACAGAGTTTTTCTGCCAGGCTGCTCTTGCCTGAGCGTGCGCCACCCAAAACAAATTGCTTCATCATGTTTACTCTGCGGTTAATGGCATTTACTTAAGGCTAGTTGTGACTTCTAGGCACTTTACTGCTTTTTGATGAGCTGCTAAAGCTACTGGGTTCCGGCTCGGAAGCCGGAAGGGCCTGCCCCGTGAGCAAAGCGAGTGCTGTGGGCATGACTCATACTTTTTGTTAAGTAAGTGCCATGCTACTCGGCTTTACATATCCTAGCCCTATAAAAAAGCCAACGTATTTCAGTTGGCTTTTGCTTGTAACTTACAGCTTGCCGCTTATCGCTGCGCGACTAGCGCCTTAGCCCTTTCCGCGGCTGCCTTCACCTGGTTAGGCGCAGTGCCACCAATATGATCGCGAGCACTAACAGAACCAATTAGCGTCAACACCTCAAACACGTCTTGCTCTATGGTGTCGCTAAACTGTTGTAGCTCTGGCAAAGACATTTCCGATAAGTCTTTATTTTGCGCTATGCCATAGGCGACGGATTTACCCACCACTTCATGGGCGTCGCGGAAGGGCATGCCTTTGCGCACTAAGTAGTCGGCCAAGTCAGTGGCAGTAGAGAAACCGCGCAACGCCGCTTCGGCCATATAGTCTTTACGCGCTTTAATCGCGGGTATCATATCGGCGTAAGCTTTTAAGCAGTCTTTAACCGTGTCTATAGTGTCGAACAGCGGTTCTTTATCTTCTTGGTTATCTTTGTTGTAAGCCAGTGGTTGTGACTTCATCAACATTAGCAAGCTGATTAAATGGCCGGTAACACGACCAGATTTGCCGCGCACTAATTCAGGCACATCGGGGTTTTTCTTTTGCGGCATGATGGACGAGCCGGTGCAGAAGCGGTCGGGCAATTCTATAAAGTTAAACTGCGCCGAAGTCCACAGCACTAATTCTTCACTAAAGCGTGACATATGTATCATCAGCAAGCTGGCGAAAGCGCCAAACTCTATGGCGAAGTCACGGTCGCTTACAGAATCCAGCGAGTTTTCGGTGGGCGCTTCAAAACCTAATAGCTCGGCAGTGTAGTGGCGATCTATAGGATAAGTGGTGCCGGCTAAGGCCGCTGCACCTAAGGGGCTTTGGTTAACGCGCTTGCGGCAATCCATTAAGCGGCCAAAGTCGCGTTGCAGCATTTCGTTCCACGCCAGTAGGTGATGGCCGAAGGTTACCGGCTGCGCAGTTTGCAAGTGGGTGAAGCCGGGCATAATAGTGCTGGCTTCACGTTGGGCTGCGTCTATAAGGCCCAGTTGTAAGCGCGAGAGTTCTTTAACGATGCTGTCTATTTCGTCGCGTAGGTATAGGCGTATATCGGTGGCGATTTGGTCGTTGCGCGATCGGCCGGTGTGTAGCTTTTTACCGGTAATGCCAATTTTAGCGGTGAGCGCGGCTTCGATGTTCATGTGCACATCTTCCAGCGTTATCGACCAATCGAATTTACCGGCGACGATCTCAGCGCGTATTTCTTCTAAGCCGGTTTGAATGGACTGGTACTCATCTTCGCTGAGCACACCCACTTTGGCTAGCATCTTGGCATGGGCTAAAGAGCCATTGATATCGTGGTGATACAGGCGCTGATCAAAATCAACAGAGGCGGTAAAGCGCTCTACAAAGGCGTCGGTGGGCTCACTAAAACGGCCACCCCAGGGTTTGATAGTTGGATCTTGTTCACTCATGACAGTCACTTACCACGTTAAAAATACTATTAGGTTAATCGCAGCCGCGAATTATAACAGCAAGCGCAGTAGGATGCTGCTATTGGGGCGGTGTGCTGGCTATAAAGGCTCTGCTATGATGTGGGCCATGGAATATAAGTATAAACAATAGGGTGTAGCGCATGAAGGAACAGCCTCAGGGGTTTTTCTTACCCGACTTATGCCAAGTGAAGGCAGTGTTGTTTTTGGTGCTGGTGGCTGAGCTACTGGCGATAGTGCTGGCCTTGGACAATAGCGGCGTACGCTACTTTGATTGGCAGGGTTTTGCCCTGAAGTCGCTATTTTGCCAGTGGGTCTTTTTGGCCAGCGCCGCCTGCCTGTGCCAGCTGCGGCCTTGCTTAAGCCGGCTGCCGTTGGCTTGGGGCGCGGCCTGCAGCTATCTATTAATAGTAGGCCTAGCGGCGCTATTGGCCTTGTTGGGGCAGTGGTTAATGGCCGGCGGCGTGCTGGGCGGCGCGTGGCTGCCCGATGGTGATCAACTACTTAAAACTACACTGATTGCCGCAGTATTGGCGGGCATAGCGCTGCGCTATTTTTACCTAGCCCAGCAATTACAGCAGCGCCAACAGGCCGAGTTGCAAGCTCGTATACAGGCCCTGCAATCGCGCATACGGCCTCACTTTCTATTTAATAGTATGAATATTATTGCCAGCCTGATTGCCGTTAAGCCGCAGGCGGCGGAGCGGGCGGTAGAAGATTTGTCGGCGCTATTTAGAGCTAGCCTCAGCGACAGCACGGCGGCGACCACCTTGGGTGATGAAATAGAGCTGTGCCGTAGCTATGCGCGCATAGAGAAAAATCGCCTAGCTGAACGCCTGCAGTTGCAGTGGCAGCTGGATGAGGTGCCCATGAGCCTAGCCATGCCCAGCTTGGTATTACAGCCTTTATTAGAGAACGCCATCTACCACGGCATTCAAAATCTCGCTGCAGGTGGCACGGTTACGGTGGCGGCCAGCTATGCGCAGGGGCAATTAACGGTGACGATTAGCAACCCCTTCAACACCGAGCGGGCCCACACTCACGGCAATAAAATTGCCCTGCCTAATATAGAGCACAGGCTTAAGGCCTTATTTGGCGAGCAGGCCAGCTTACTCAGCGAGCAAGTCGACGGCCGCTATACCGTGCGGCTTAGTTACCCAGTTAGCCTAGAGGATGAGCCATGAAGGTATTGATCGTCGATGATGAGCCCTTAGCTAGGCAGCGGCTGGCAAGGCTGGTAGCCGAGGATGCGGGCTATCAGGTGGTAGCCGAGGCCGACAATGGCCAGCAGGCAATCACCTTGGTAAATGAGCACCACCCCGACATACTGCTAATGGATATACGCATGCCGGTGATGGATGGCTTGGCCGCCGCCCGTGCCTTAATGGCCATGGACGAGCCACCGGCGGTAATCTTTTGTACCGCCTATAACGACTATGCGCTGGAGGCCTTTGATGCCAATGCGGTGGGTTATCTACTTAAACCGGTTAACCGCGATAAGCTCAGTCAGGCCTTGGCCCAGGCACAAAAACTCAACAAGCTGCAATTGGCTAGCCTGGCCGAGGGCGATAAGCAGGGGACCAGCGAGCAGCGCCATTACATTAGCGCTAAGTCCAGCCGCGGCATAGAGTTAGTGCCGGTGGCCGACATACGCTACTTTTTAGCGGATCAAAAATACGTCACCATTATGTACCAGCGCGAAGGCCTGTTGGCCGAAATCCTTATCGACGATACCTTAAAAGAGCTGGAAGACGAGTTTGATCAGCAGTTTATCCGCCTGCACCGCAACGCCTTAGTCGCCATACGCCACCTTACCGGTGTCGACCGTCGCGGCAGCAATTTTTATGCGCGTTTGGCCGGGGTAGAGCAGGGGCCGCAAGTTAGCCGCCGTCATATGCCGGAATTACGCAAGTTTTTAAACAGTCTCTAGTCAGTAGTCACTAGTCACTAGTCGCTAGTTAATAGTCTCTAGAGGGGTAGGCTGCTTTGCTAGCGACTAGCGACTCCAAACTAGAGACTGTGTACTAGTGACTGTAGACTAGCGACTCCCCGTCCAATAAGCGTTAAACTGGCCGCTGTTATTTCACTACTAGTTAAGAGTTGTTATGTCCTTAGAAAAAGTCGTTATTGCCACCCGCGAAAGCCCTCTTGCCCTATGGCAGGCCGAATACATTAAAGCCGAGCTGGAAAAACATCATCCCGGCATAGTGGTTGAGCTACTAGGTATGACTACCAAGGGCGATATAATGCTGGATTCACCGCTATCGAAAATCGGCGGCAAGGGCTTGTTTGTGAAAGAGCTGGAGGCTGCCTTGCTAGATGGCCGTGCTGATATTGCGGTGCACTCCATGAAAGATGTGCCCATGGATTTCCCCGAAGGTTTGGGCCTGTCTATTATCTGCCCTAGGGAAGACCCCAGTGATGCCTTTGTCTCCAACGATTACGCCAGCATAGAGGATTTGCCACAGGGCGCTCGCGTCGGCACCTCCAGCCTGCGTAGGCAATGCCAGTTGCGTCAGCAGCGCCCCGATTTAACGATTTTAGATTTGCGCGGCAACGTCAATACCCGCCTGCGCAAGTTAGATGAAGGCCAATATGACGCCATCGTCCTGGCCACTGCTGGGCTGATGCGTTTAAACATGCATGATCGTATACGCCTAGCCCTTAGCGATACCCAAATGCTGCCCGCCGGTGGCCAAGGCGCGGTAGGGGTAGAGTGTCGCCGCGACGACCAACGCTTGCAGGATTTATTAGCGCCTTTGCATCACCCCGCTAGTGCCGAATGTGTGCTGGCCGAGCGCGCCATGAACAAACGCTTAGAAGGCGGTTGCCAAGTACCTATCGCCTGCTTTGCCATTACCGATCCCAATAACCCTGAGCAGCTGTGGTTGCGCGGCTTAGTGGGCAAGCCCGATGGCAGCGTTATGCTCACTAGCGAGCAATGCGGCCCTAAGGCCGACCCCGACGCGCTGGGCATTAGTGTGGCGGAAGATTTAATCCGCCAAGGTGCTGCCGAGATACTCAGCGCCGTCTACGGAGCACAGTAAGTGCCAGCCACAGTGCAAAACTTGCAAGGTCAAAAAATATTAATTACTCGCCCTGAGCAACAGGGTGGCAATATCGTTAAAAAGCTCAGCCAGCTGGGGGCCAGCGTTATACACTATCCCGTGCTAGAGCTGCAGCCGTTAACCGCAGAGCATACTCAGCGGCAGCGTAGCAAACAATTACTGCTCAACCTAGATCACTACCACCACGTTATTTTTATCAGTAGCAATGCCGTACATTTTGGTGCGCAATGGATGCAAGAGTTTTGGCCGCAGTGGCCGGTGGGCATACAGTGGCATGCTATAGGCGTGGCTACCGCCCAGGCGATGTTGCACTATGATCTAGATGCCAATGCTCCCACTATTGCTATGAACAGTGAGGCGCTGTTGCAGCTTATGGATCTGCAACATATTAATCAGCAAAAAGTATTAATTGTACGCGGCGTAGGCGGTAGAGAGCATTTGGCCGAGCAGTTGCGCAGCAAGGGTGCTTTGGTTGATTATGCCGAGTGTTACCAGCGGCAGCTACCCCACAGGCCTAAAGGTGAACTAGCTGCTATTATTGAAGCGCAACAAATCAGCACCCTGTGTGTTAACAGTGGTGAAAGCTTGGACAATTTTATCCAATTAGCCGGTGCAGACGTATTACGCTCGCTGAATGTGTTAGTGCCGGGCCAGCGGGTGGCTGATTTAGCGCGCGTAGCCGGTTGCCGGCACATTATTGTGGCCGATAATGCCAGCGACGATGCCTGTGTGGTGGCACTGCAGCAGTATGCGCAACATCAACGTTAGCTAAGGCAAAACAAAAGAGTTGGGAGAAAGTAACGTGAGCGACAAAAAGACGGAACAGCAGGCAGAGCAATCAGCATCCAGTGAAGCAAGCGCGACGCCCCAGCATGATAAACAGGCTGCCACAGAAGATGACAGTCTTAATGAGAGCTTAAACGAAAATTTGGTAAAACAAAAAACAGCCGCCATGAAAAATAACGACAGTAGTGCTAAGAAAACGCAAGCAAAAGCCAGCTCTGAAAACAAGAGTTCGACGGCGTCTAATCCTGGCAATAACTCGACCAAGAGCTCGACAAAGAGCTCGGCAAATAACGTAAGCAATAATGTAAAAAAGGCTACAGCGAAGCCTAGCAAGGCGCTAAGCCTAGTCGCCTTGATTATAGCGTTAATTGCAGTACTAGCCTGCGCATACCTATGGCAACAGGGCGGACAACAGCAAGGCCAGTTGGCCACAGAGGTCACCGAGCTACAGCAGCAATTGCAACAACAAGAGCAGCAGTTACAGCGTAGTGAAAATGCGGTGCAGCGTGCGTTGGCACAACAAGCTGCCAGTAATAAAGAATCACAGCAACAGCTAGTGGAGCAATTAAACGCTTTGCACTTAACTGTTAAAGGTCAGCAGCAGCGCCTACAATCTTTATCCACCACCGATAGGGAAGACTGGTTACTGGCCGAAGCTGAATACTTAATGAAACTGGCAAACCAGCGTTTACTTATGGGTAAGGAGTTGGCGGGTGCATCAGAGTTATTAACCGCCGCTGACGCAATACTGCGCGACTTTGACGATGCCGCTTTATACGCGGTGCGCAAAATTCTAGCGCAGGAAATTACCGCCTTAAAATCGGCGGCACGCTTCGATATGGAAGGGCTGTATTTACGCATAGGCGCTTTGGCCCAGCAGGTAGAACAAATCGATTTATTTAAAGCGCCGCAGCTAACCGTTGCGGCTACAGAGCAAACCACGGTTGCCGCACCCAGCTGGCAGCAGCGAGTGAGCAGCGCCATAGAGCAGGCCAAGCATAAACTCAGCCAATACATACAAATCAACCGTCGCGAGCAGGTGTACAAGCCTATGCTGGCGCCCGATCAAGAGGCCGCCATACGACATAATTTACGCTTGATGTTCGAGCAGGCACAGCTGGCCTTATTAGCGGGCAAGCAAACACTGTATGAGCAAAGCCTGCTTAAATCACAGCAGTGGCTTAATGATTACTTTGCGATTAACCCCGAGCAAGTCGACACCGTCAATGACATGTTGGAAAACTTAAAACAGCAGGCGGTAACCGTAGAGCTACCAGATATCTCGGCTTCATCCCGAGCGCTAAAAACTTATATAGAAACGCGCCACGATTTACCCAAGAAAAAGGCCCAACCCGCGCAGCAAAAAAATAGTGAGTCTGGCGAAGAGGGCAGTGCGCTATGAAACGCTTATTTATTCTTTGCCTGATACTGTTAATAGCAGCGGTGGCCTTTGTTACCTTGGTAAAACACGACCCCGGTTATGTGCTGATTAGTTACGGCCTGTATACCATAGAGAGCTCGTTAACGGTGGCAGTGATAGCTTTTCTAGGGGTGTGCCTATTGTTAAGCTTGGTATTTTCAATCTGCTATAGGTTGGTGAGTAAGAGTGTGGCCTTTAACCGCTGGTTTTCTGGCCGCGGCTATAAGCGCAGCCGCGAAAAAACGGCACAGGGCATTATTGCTTATATAGAAGGGCAGTGGCAGAAGTCGCGGCGCTTATTAGTTAGCGCGGCCGAAAAATCGGAAACCCCCTTAATTAATTATTTATTTGCCGCCTGGGCCAGTAATGAATTGGGCGAAGACGAGCAAACGCGAGAGCTATTGGCTAAGGCCAGCGACAGCAATCGCGGCGCGGCCATCGCGGTGGATATAGCGCAGGCACAAATGCAAATTGATAGAGGTTATTTAGAGCGCAGCCTAGCGACGCTAACCCGGGCTAAAGAGCATGCCAGTAAACACCCCTATGTCTATAAATTATTACAGCAGGTGTACACCGGCTTACATGATTGGCAGGGCTTGGCTGTAATCTTACCGGCCCTGACTAAACATAAGCTTATCGATAAAGCCGAGCTGGCTAAGCTAAGCCAACACTGTTGTCAGCAACAATTATTAAGCCTAGTGGCTAATAAGACAGGCGCTGAAGCTAAAGCAGCCATTACTAGCCTGTGGCAGCAGCAAAACAAAACCGTGACTAGGCATGGCGAAAGCGTATTATGCTATGCCCAGTGCTTGATCAAAGTTGGCGATGAGGCGGCCGCCGAAAAACTACTGCGCGATCAATTAAACCGTGAATGGTTACCGGCCTTAGTCGATGCTTATGGTGTGGTGAAAGGTGTCGATAGCAACAAACAATTACTGCATGCCGAGCAATGGTTAAAAGAGCGCAACAATGATGCGCGCTTACTCTTATGTTTGGGGCGTTTGTCGCTGCGCAATCAATTATGGGGTAAGGCTAGAGAATATTTTGAAAGCAGTAATAAACTGCTTGCCAGTAGTGAAGCTTGCGCCGAGCTAGGTCGCTTATTAGCCAGCCTAGGTAAGCACGAGCAAAGTAATCATTACTTTCATCAAGGTTTGTTAATGAGCACCCATGGTTTACCTGAAATGGTTATGCCCAAGAAGAAAATATAGTCGCTTAATTATTTTTGCCAAGAGTTACTCACTAAGCCGGTAAGTTGTAGAGTATGAAATGTCTATAGAAGCTGACAACCAAAGAATCACCCATGTTTGTAATCTACTACACAGTGCTTTAGTGCCTATACGTATATTGACGCATGTGAGCTGGGATGTTTCGGTGCGCGAACAATTTTTTGCTAAGGGTGCAAAAGAATTACCGCAAGTCAGTTATCCAGCCTTCGATGCTAGTCTAACCTCGGCTATAGTCACCGAAGCACGGCGTTATATTAAAGACTCCAGCATAGATAAATGGCTGAACCGTCATTGCAATACTATAGAAAACAGCGCCCGTATGTTATCGGCCTGTGGCAGTCCCGATTTTTTTAAATACTCCAGTCAACTTTACGGTTCGCCGTTGAGTGTATTGCCCGACGAGTCTACCACCTCTTATGCTTTGGCTAAGCAGTTTGATAGTTTAATACAAAGCTTTACTCGCATTGATATGGGGGCGCCACCACGGGCCTGCCACTTGGCAGAAACCGTTGCCGAGGAAATGACCGTGGCGGTGCAAGCTATGTTTAAAGAGGATGCGCCGAAAATAGAAATTGTGGACGAGTTATCGGCCAATGCCTTGGCGGGTGCAGATCGCATACGCATACGCCGCAACGCTTGTTTTACCGATAAAGATATTAATCAGCTAATACAGCATGAAGCTTACATTCATGTAGCCACATCGCTGAATGGGTTAGCGCAAACCGATTTAAAAATATTAGGGGCTAGTCATCCCGGCACTACAAAAACCCAAGAGGGTTTGGCGGTGTTTGCCGAGTTTATTACCGGTTCTATCGATATTGATAGAATGCGTAGATTGGCGGATAGAATACTAGCTATACAAATGGCCATAGATGGCGCCGACTTTTTACAGGTGTATCAGTATTTCCTAGAACGTACCGGTAATGAGGAGCAGGCCTTTGAGAATTCTCGTAGGGTCTTTAGGGGTGGAGTGCTAACTGGTGGTGCGCCTTTTACCAAAGATGTGGTTTATTTGGATGGGCTGTTGCGGGTACATAATTTTTTACGGGTGTTAGTGTCTACCGGCCGAGGCGACTGCCTGCGATTATTGTTTTGTGGAAAATTAGATATAGAAGATATGCCCATCATCTATGAGCTCAAAGAACGTGGCCTATGTAAGCCGCCTAAATATTTACCACCTTGGGCCAGCGATATGCGATTTTTGCTTTGTCAGTTGGCCTATTCCTCTTTTTTAAACGGTATAGATCTCAGCCAAATCAAACAACACTATAATATTTTGTTGGAAAAAGTGCCTAAGTTCGATTGATTTTGAGTCTTTACCTGTTAATTAGACGAAGCCAGCTGTATACCCAATAAGTAGTAGGTATTAGACCTGATTAACTACTTTGCTCAATTGTGGTGCAAGAAATAACGTGAGTTTACATTGCTGTAATTAGAATAAGCTGTTTTCTAGCTTAAAATTATGAGTGCAATATTTTCGAAAATAATAATGCAGGATCTAAGCGTGATAATACAACCCCCCCAAAATATCCAGCCGTTGGATGCTATTTTACCAGAAGAGCCATTGCTGATGATGGGGGCTGGGCCAGTGCCTATCCCGCCACGTGTGGCCGCCGCTAATTCCATAGTCATTAACCATCTTGGCGATACTATGGCGGTCATTATCGACCAAGTTAAAATCATGTCTCGCTATGTTTTTCAAACACAAGCTGACCATATTTTGGGCGTGGCAGGGCCTGGTTCGGCAGCGATGGAAATGGCAGTAGCTAATATGGTTGAGCCAGGTAGTAAAGTATTAAGTATTTGTAATGGTTTTTTTAGCAGCCGATTAGCAGAGATGGCTACGAGGTTAGAGGCGAAGGTTGTAAAATTAGAGATTAAAGAAAAAGAAGCTGCCGATCCCCAGTTAGTTGAGCAGGCTATTATTCAACATAAGCCGAAAGTGTTGACTATAGTGCAGGGCGAAACATCAAGCACCGTGTGGAATTGTCATTTAAAAACGATTGCCGGCATTGCCAAAAAACACCATTGTTTTGTCATAGTCGATGCCGTATGCACGCTAAGCACGATGCCGTTAGAAATGGAAAATTGGGATGTGGATGTAATTATTACCGGTGGCCAAAAAGGACTTTCGTCTATACCTGGCGTTTCACTGGTCGCTTTCTCTGATGCCGCCTGGGATCATGTCAATAATCGACGCGACGTGTTACGGCATTGGTGTTTAGATGCTAAATTGGCAGATCAATTCTGGTATCAAAAAGCTTATCATTATACTGCGCCAGTATCGGGTATTTTGGCGATACATGAAGCTTTACGTTTAATCTGTATAGAAACTCTACCGCTAAGGTTTGCGAGGCATTTACGTTCTTCATTAGCGCTACAAAAGGGTTTAGAAATTATGGGTTTGTCGTTATATGTTGAAGAATCTTCCCGGCTAAACTCGGTGGTAGGTATTAATTTACCTAAAGGGGTAGAGGCAAAAAAATTATTAGCGTATATGTCAAAGCATTATCGTGTGGAGATATCGGGAGCCTTTGGTGCCAATATAGTGCGCATAGGACAAATGGGTGAGCAGTGTCGTTCACACCATATTTTCAGAACATTACATGCCTTGGGGGCTAGCTTAAAAATGTTTGCTGTTGATGTTGATATGCCTGCTGGTGTGTCCGCGTTAGAGCATAGCTTAGAAACGTTTACTTATACGAAAACTATGACCAGCGCTTGTCAAGAAGCGCAGTTAGCAGAGTTATAAATATTAACTACTGTAAATCAATGATAAAAGAGATGGCCTTCTGGCTAAAATATGAAAATTAGAAAGCTTAAATTGCAGCAATTGGCCATACAATTTCAGGCTATTGTTTTTACTATCTGTGCTGTTGGTGAGCTGCAGGCGGATGTTATGGATGCCTGTTTGTTGGATGCGCTGAATAAAGCGGCCGATAAAAGAACCGTGGCTAATATTAAAGCATTTTGTAGAGAAAAAAATGGCTTGCAACAGCAGTATGTTGAAGCTGTTGAGGTTGCTGATGAAAACCTAGATGCCGAGGAAGCCGTAACATTGCGTATGGCTTCAGAAGATCAGGCGGAATCCAATCCCTTTATGCTTACCGCCTATAAGCCCAACTATTTATTATTTGCCACCTATAATGAAAGCCCCAACAGTCAGCCCTGGCAGCAAGCCTATCCCGATGCTCATTTAGATCATGGTGAGGCCAAGTATCAATTAAGTTTTAAGGCGCGCATGGCTAAAGGGGTATTGGGTGGTGAGTTATGGGGCGGCTATACCCAACAGTCTTGGTGGCAGCTCTATAACTCTGATGTGTCGGCACCGTTTAGAGAAACCAATTACGAGCCTGAATTATTTCTGCGCTGGGAAACCGACAATAGAGTGTTTGGCTTTAAAAATCGTATCTATAGCCTTGCCTTCAATCACGAGTCTAACGGCCGTGGCGCATTACTTTCCCGCAGCTGGAATAGAATTATTGCTGCCACGACCTTAGAAAAAGATAATTTCGTTATTG
The DNA here is from genome assembly GCF_000373485.1 of Dasania marina DSM 21967. Classification (NCBI taxonomy): domain Bacteria; kingdom Pseudomonadati; phylum Pseudomonadota; class Gammaproteobacteria; order Cellvibrionales; family Spongiibacteraceae; genus Dasania; species Dasania marina. The sequence goes on along the minus strand of NZ_KB891575.1, from coordinate 497,664 downwards.
TCGGTAGAGCGTGGTATCGCATCCATGAAAATAAAAGCGATGATGACAACCCCAATATCGAGCGCTACTTAGGTTATGGTGATCTCAGCGCGTTATATAAAATGAAAAGGCATACTTTCGGTATGACCTTGACCAATAATTTACGTAGCGAGAATAAGAGCAGTCTGCAATTAGATTGGACTTTTCCGCTAACTGAGCGCTTTAAAGGTTATATACAATATTATAATGGTTATGGTGAAAGCCTAATTGATTATGATAAAAATACTAATCGTATAGGTTTTGGCGTGCTGCTGAATGATTGGTTGTAGGCGGTCGTTATCACGACCGCCAAGCTTATACGGCTTATAATAAGCCCTTAGAAAAACCTTTTATTTCAGTCTGTTTATCGGTTAGCTGTTTCTTAATGGTATCGATAAAATCAGCATCCTTACTTAGGCCTTGTAATTGCGGGGCTAATTCAGCGCTAAGTTGTGTACGTAAATCCTGCTTATACTGATCTAGTTTTTTTGAAGCCTGTTGGCCAAAGGCCTTACTCAGTGCTTTGTCCAAATTCGATTGTAGGCTGAGCTCAGGTTGTTCTATATTGCCATTTAACCCTAGCTGCATAGTGAAGCTGTTAATATCCTGCAATAGTCCGGCAATGAGTTGTTGGCTGGTAGAGCTTGTTTGCGCCACCGTAAACTGGGCTTGTGAAAATTGACTATCGGCCTTAAAGGCTAAGCTGTCTGCGGTGATGCGCATGCTGGCGTCGCCCGCTAAGCGTGCTTGATCTAAGGTAATCGGCATGGCGTTGCTGGCCGAGAGCACTAAGCCTTTAATATTCAGCTGATTAACCGCTAGGCTCATCTCGCTGCTAGGGCTGTCGCGTAAATCTATCTTGCCCTTGCTATTAAAGCTACCGCCCTGTGCTGACTGACCTTGCAGGGTAAAGGTGGTGGGCTTGGGCCAACGTTTCGCTTGATGGGTGATGTCTTTGGCCTGACCGGTAAACGCTATGCTATCACCCAGTAGGACAAAGTTGCCGCTGAGATTGGCCTGTTTAATGAGAAAGTCGGGGTGAGGCTGTTCGCTAAAATGTAGCCACTGACCTTGACCTCGCTGGGGCTTGCTGGCAACGGCTGCTGTATCAGCTGCTACGCTGGTAAATAAACCGGTGAGCTGGTTTATCCATTGCTTGGCTTCATCACCAAATAAACTTTGTGCCAGCTGAGCGCTACCGCCGCTATAGCCGGCTTTGGCTAGTAGCCTATCAGCTTCTTTTTCGGGCAGGTTTTTGGCTTCTTGAACTAAGTCTTTTAGTGTGGCTTTGTCCTTGTCTAGCTGCTGGTTTAGCGCATTAATATTGTCTATATCGTTATTAAGGTCTTTTTGTAATGCTTTGGTGTCAGCAATTTTTTCTAGCCAGTTCTTTTTCTTAAGTGCCTTCCAGCGCTCTTGATACTCTGCCATAGTTTCTTTGTTGGGCAGTGTTTTAATGCGCTGCTGCCATTGTTGTTCTATATTTTTGATGCGCTGTTGTATGCTATCAATCTTAGCTTGGATAGCGGCTTTTTCTTGGGCGACGACTTGTTTAGGGTCGGCCAGCATATCGTTGGCACCCGTTTTTAGTTGTTCACCCAGGCTGGGGCTGCCGTCTTTTTTAGTTTTATGTAAGGCACCACTGCTGCTACGCGGGCTATTAAATTGCAGGCCGCTAACATCGGCAATATCGACAATGACTTGGCGGCGTAGTAAATAGCCGCTATCTAGTTGCAGTTTAATATTGTCACTAAACCACAGATTTTCCATAGGGCGTTCAGGATTGGTAATAGCTAAGCCTTTGATGCTTAAACTCAACGGCGATAATTGTAAATCGCTACTGGCGACGTCAACTTTGGCGCCTACCGCCTTACTACCCAAGCTTTCTATGCTGTAGATGATGATGCTATCTATACATAGCCACCATAGTAGAGCCAAGGTGAAAAAAACGCCTAGCCCCCACCAACGTATCCACTGCCTCATCTGTGACTCCTATCCGTAAAAAGTTTGGTATGTGTTATAGATCTTGCCACCTTTAAGCCATAGGCCTAGACGGCTTTGGCTTACCCTTTGTAATAAGTGGCTGCGGTATTTAATAATCAATAAGCGGCTAAGAAAAAATAGTGGTATGGCTATCAGCAAACTCACCACACTGCTGCCTAAAATCAGGGTGTTATTAAAGCCCAAAAAACGCCACACATTATTGTTGTACAGTAGCTGCCATAAGCTCTGCAGGCTATCGGCCTGCAGCAACGTTAGGCCTATGCTGTGGCTAACGGGATCAAAGACGTAGGCGATAACAGTAAAGAAACCCCAGCTGAGTAAAAATAAGCTGAGGTTAATGCGTAGCAATAAGAGTAGAAAGAGCAACAGAATATTATGGGGGGCGCTTAAGGGCGTTAAACCCATGGCGGCGGCAAAACAAACCGCCAAGGCCAGCTGCGAAGGGTTAGCATTGGAGTTGAGCAGTTTTATTAATTTAGCAATGATTGTTAACACGGTACTGTCCTATGTAGTGTGGCTATGTGATGTGTTAGTCGGATGCTTAAGGTTAAGTTATTGAGTATAGCCTTGGAGAGTAAAAATAAAATGTAGTTTTCGATTAGTTTTCGTTGAGATGTAGTGCCAGCTGTTGCATAGCTAGGCCACGGTGGCTCAGTGCGTTTTTTAGCTCTGGGCTAAGCTGGGCCGAGCTGCATTGCTGGCTGGGCACATAAAACAGCGGGTCGTAGCCAAAGCCATTAGCGCCTTGTGGCGCGTTGAGTATGCGCCCCTCCCAACTGCCTTGGCAAATAATAGGAGTGGGGTCTTGCGCGTGGCGCATATACACCAGTACACACTGGAAGCGTGCACTGCGTTGGGCCTCATCTATGCCGTTCATGTCGGCTAGCAGCTTTTCATTATTACTGGCATCGGTGGCGTTGGCGCCTGCGTAGCGCGCGGAATAGATGCCGGGTTTACCTTGTAGAGCATCTACCTCTAAACCGGAGTCGTCAGCTATGGCGGGTAGGCCAGAGTGCAGGCAGGCATTGCGCGCTTTAATAATGGCGTTTTCTACAAAGCTGAGGCCATCTTCTATGGCTTCGGGGGTATCAAAGTCGGATTGCGCTAGTATTTGGTAGCCGCTGTCGCCTAGCAGTTTTTGTAGTTCGTTGATTTTTTTTGGGTTGCCGCTGGCGAGTACGATTTGTTTTGTGTTCATGCTTTCTTCTTTGTTGTAGAGGGGTTGCTAAGCTTTTGTTTCGCTCTGCTGAGCGAGTTCATTTTCTTTGTTTGCCCAAAGAAAACAGAACCAAAAGAAAGGGCACCCCTAGTACGTCGTCGGCTGCGCCGATGCCCTGTGCTACTCAGAAATTAGCGGCCGCTGCGGAACTCACAAAATAAAAACACTAAATTTTTATTTTGCTCAGACAGTCCTCGCTGCTTCGCGCCGCTACTTTCTTCCGTTGCTCGGCGACTCCCAAGGGGAGTTTGGGTGCTTCGTCGTAATTTATGATGAGCTTTATAGTTCTACATAAATCTTTTGAGAGAAAGTTAGTGTGTACGGTTCTATATTTGGATCTGGTTGTATTTGTATATCAAAGCGTCGTGTGTCTTTGTCGTTAAAATCAAACTCGGCAATGTAGTAGATGGCGCCCTGCTCGATGATTTCTTTAAAGTTCAGCGGAATGCTGTGTATCATGTCTGAGGTTTTGCCGTTGACTAGGGCGCGCTTGGCGGTATCGCTGCCATCTTTTAATAGTTTGCGTATGCTGATGTTAACAAAGGCGCGTTTTTTGCCGCGGGTGATTTGGTAGGCGGCAGCCACTTCGGGGGTGATGAAGGTGCTGTTAACCACGCTGTAGTGCACCTCATAGTCGCCAAAGCGTTGTTGTTGTTCGGCCTGGGCGCTGACTGCAAGTAGCGCTAGGATCATGATAAGGCTGTGTTGGAATAGGGTTTTCATGGCTGAGGCTCTAGGTTATTTGCTGATATGGTAAACCGCAGTTAGGCCAAATAGATTAGGCCATAAGCGGGTGAGTGGGCTGTCGGTGGTTTCACCGGCGACCACGACGCGGTTTTTGATTTTGATATTTTTTTCGTGGCAAAGAATATCAAAATCGTTAATGGTGAAAAAATGTATATTGGGGGTGTCGTACCAGCTATAGGGTAAAAACTTGGAGACCGGCATACGGCCTTTTAGCATTAAATATAAGCGGCAGCGCCAGTGGCCAAAGTTGGGGAAGGTGACTATGCACTCTTTGCCTATGCGCAGCATTTCATCCAGCACTAAGTGAGGGTTGCGCAGGGTTTGCAGGGCATGGGTCATCACTACGCTGTCAAAGCTGTCGTTTTCGAAATTTCTAAGACCATCGTTTAAATCTTGTTCAACAACGTTTAGGCCTTGTTCTATGCATAGACTGATATGTTCGCTGTCTATTTCTACGCCCAAGCCGTAAATGCTTTTGGTTTTTTGTAGCATGGTCAGCAGTTTGCCATCGCCGCAGCCCAAATCTAAAACATTGGTCAGTGGTTTTATCCACTGGGGTATAAGCTGTAAATCTAAGCGCATGGCTTATGCTCCACTGGGGTGTTTTCTTTAACGATGCGTTGCAGGTAATTGCGCAATACCGTTTCATAGCGGCGGTGCGGGATTAGGAACGCATCGTGACCAAAACTGGCATCTATCTCGGCATAACTGACCGGTTTGTGCGCGGCTATCATGGCGTTAACGATTTCCCGCGAGCGCTGGGGGGCAAAGCGCCAGTCGGTAGTAAAGGAGACGATAAGGTAATCGCATAACGCGCCTTGAAAGGCCGTTACCGGGTCGTCGCCGTAATCATTGGCCAAGTCAAACATGTCCAAAGCTTTGGTCATCAGTATGTAGCTATTAGCATCAAAGGTGGTGGAGAAGGAATCGCCCTGGTAGCGCAAATAACTTTCTATTTGAAACTCGGCCTCGTCGCTGTGGCCTAGGTCTAGGCTGCCGGCTTTGAGTTCGCGGCCAAACTTTTCTTTCATGCCATCTTCAGAGAGGTAGGTGATATGGCCGACCATGCGCGCTAGGCGCAGGCCTTGCTTGGGTAGCGTATTGTGCTCTAGGTAATGACCATCGTGAAACTCTGGATCTGACACTATGGCTTGCCTAGCGACTTCATTAAAGGCGATATTTTGGGTGCTGAGTTTCATGGCCGAAGCGATAACCGCACAGTGGCGCACGCATTCGGGGTACATCAGTGACCAGCGCATGGCCTGCATACCGCCTAAGCTGCCGCCTATTATCGCCGCCCATTGTTCTATCTGTAATAGCTGCATTAATTGGTATTGGCTGTTTACCCAGTCGCGGCAGCGCAGCGGCGGAAAATCTGAGCCCCAAGGCTTGCCGGTATCGGGGTTGATGCTAGTGGGGCCGGTAGAGCCGTGGCAACCGCCTAAGTTGTTGAGGCTGACCACGAAAAAGTCATTGGTATCTATGGGTTTGCCCGGGCCTATATAGGCGTCCCACCAGCCAGGGTTTTTGTCGTCTTCATGGTGTTTACCTGCAGCGTGGTGATGACCGGATAGGGCGTGGCAAATTAAAATGGCATTGCTGTTGTCGGCGTTTAACTGACCATAGGTTTCATACACGAGGTCATAGCTGGGCAGTGTGCGGCCACAGGCCAAGTCCAGTGGCTGATCAAAATGATGGTGTTGTGGGCTAACAATTCCTACTGAGGGCATACATATCTACTTTTGGTTTTTACGGTTTCCGCAAAAAAATTCTGTAGCCAAGTTTAGTATTTTTAGGCCGGGGGTTCTATAGCTGAGGGGGATAAAGCGTAGTGGCTTCAGGCATAGGTGCCAAAAAGGACGGTTATAGAAAGGGCTAGCGTAATGCTAGCCCTACTGTAGGAATGATTTGGCGGTGGCTATGTTTTAGGCTAGCTCGGCGGCCTCGGCCTTTTCTTCTTCTATCTCTTGGCTCCAGTTGAAAATATTGAGCTCAATAATCATGAAACCCAGCAACCATAACACCGCATCCCAAAAATCGGTGAAGCTACCATAGATACCCCAGAACACCGCTAGGATAAACAGGGTGCTATAGAGTATGACTTTGAAAATGGTGGTCACGCGGATAATGTGTTTATTTACGATGCCGCGTATCTGCAGAATGATGTCTAGCTGCAACAGCGCCACGATCAGCAGCCAAGTAGCGGAGTTGGCGACATCTATCCAAGCTAATAGCTTAACCTCGCCGTAGTTGCTGTTCTCAAATACGATGGGGTGACCGACGATTTGCCCCATGGTGGCGGGGTTTAGTGCTTGGCAGCTTTCGGCGGTGAGGTCGACATATTGGTCTAAGGAGACGATGTTGACTACGCTGGTGTTAACCAAATCACAGGGGTTACCGACAAAAGGCACGGAGTTCAGCAGCATAATGAGTTTGCCGGCGTAGCCAGCAAAGGCATACATAATGAACAGGTAACAGATAGCGGTAAAAATATTAATAGGCCATTTTACCCGTTTAAGCTTCATGGTTTCATCATCTAGCACCCAAGTTTCCAGTTCAAACACCACTAGTAATGAGATCCAAGCGATGGTGTCCATGGTGACGGCAAAGGTATTGACGATCTCCGATAGGCTGGAGGCGCTATTAAGTAGCTGATCGCCGGCGGCGATATCATCAGAGATAAACTCATAGCCGTTAATGCATAGACAGGTGTAAATGAAAATTTTGAATAAGGTCATTAGCCGTTCGGGGGCTAGGTATTGCAGTACGTAATGCTTCATGGCAAGTGGGGGCTCTTATAATGTTATCTCGGCATTTTACTCACGATAGCGCATAAAAAAAGTATTTGTTAAGGCTTAAATTGTCAGTGAACGTCACCGGGCTATCGCGTAGATAGTTTATAGTAAAGCCTAATAGGCGGTGGTGATACAAAAAAATATCGCCACCGCCTGCTACACGTATAAGCTGGCGTAGCGTTTAATAGCCAGTAAAGCCGGTGTAGTAGTGAGGGTAGTAGACATCGTCATCTTGTCCTAATGGCCCCTGCTGCTCAACATGGCGTATGGCCTCTTCTATTAAGCCTAAACCTTCTAGCAGTGTCTCCTCCCGCATAGTGAGCGAGGGGTAGAGGCGTATGGTGTTTTCGTGGTCGTTAACCACAAAGGCACCGCGGCGCAGGGCCTCGTCACCTACACTCATGCCCCAGTTGACGCTGGCCTCGCCGGTGTTGGGGTCGACGATGTGGGCAGACATCAGCATACCTAAATTGCGCACCTCGCCTACGATAGCAAACATTTCTGGCCACAGGGCCATACGCTTGGCGGCAACCTCAGCCAAGTGCGCGGCCTGTGCGACGACTTGATCACGCTCATAGATCTCTAGCGTTTTCAGCGCTGCGGCGCAGCCGGCGGGGGTACCGGCATAGGTGCTGCCCGAGCTGGAATAGGTGTTGTCGCCCAGCACCTCTTCGGTGGCGGTGACCACGGCGATAGGCTCTATACCGCCGGTGATATTTTTGCCTATCACCAAGATGTCGGGCTTGATATCAAAGTGCTCTATGCCCCAAGTTTTACCGGTACGGCCTAGGCCTGTGAGCACTTCATCGCAAATAAACAGCCAGCCGAATTTTTCGCAAATGCGCTTAACCCCCTGCATAAAGCGTTTGGGGGGTAGCCAGTTGCCACCCTCGGCCAGGCCCGGCTCTATAATAACGCCAGCGATTAGATCGGCGGGTACGTCATAGCTGGGTATGCGTGTTTCTAAATGCCACAGGCAGTAGTCTACATACTGCTCTATATCCATATCTGCTGGCGCGTCATAGGCTGAGGGGAAGGGGGCTTTTAGCACCCCGCCTTTCCAAGCTTCCATATAGCGGGTGGATTCTGAGCTATAGCCGCTGACCAGTTTGGTGCCCATGCCCATGCCGTGAAAGCATTTATCAAAGGAGATAATAAAGCGCGCCTTTCTAGCGCATAGCGCCATATGGATGGCGGCTTCGGCGGCTTCGGTGCCAGACACCTCATAGTTCAGGCGGGTGTGGTGGCCGTAGGGGGTCATGGGCAGCAGTTTTTCCGCCAGCTCATAGCGCAGCGGGTGCTCATAGCAAAAGCCGTATTGCTTCATGGCGGCATACACAGCCTCTATCACTTCTGGATTGGCATTGCCGCAGGGGTTAGAGGCCCAGCCATTTTGAAAGTCCACATAGCGGTTGCCATCCACATCGTAGAGAAAATCACCTTCGGCCTTGGCAAAAATAGTTTGCGGTGGCCGCTGGCTTTTACCGGCCTGCACGGCCGCTGCCACGCGTTTTTGATAATTGCCGCCACTGCGAAAAACGGCATTGCCGCGTTGTAAAATAGCTTCGGCTTTGGGGCCGGGTAGGGAGTAGCTCATAGTCGCCTCGCGGTTAGCTTGATGTGAGTTAGTTCGGGTGTCAGCTGTTAAGAGTCGCTTTAACTGTAGAGGCTGAACTTGGCTAGGTAAAATGACATAAAGGTAACTATCGTTTGCGTTTTTGGCAGGCTCAGTTGAGACGGCAGGGCTTTACGCTTATGCTGCGAGACATCATTCGCTTTTGGCCTGAGAGCCCGTTTGAGCAATAACCTGAGAGACTGCCCCTATGTCAGATGCTAGCAATAGTCTTAACAATAATCCTAACAACAGTCCTAATAACAGCGCTTACCACCTGCCGCCGCTGAAAGCCTTAAAAGCCTTTGAGGCGGTGGGGAGGCATCAGAGTTTTAAAAAAGCCACCGAAGAGTTATGCGTCACTCAGTCGGCGGTGAGTCGGCAAATTAGCCAGCTGGAAGATTACTTAGGGGTAAAGCTGCTAGAGCGTAATAATCGAAAAACCCAACTCACCGATATAGGGCAAAGCTATTTGTTGTCCTTGAGTACGGCCTTTAAGGGTATTAGTGATGCCACCCAAACATTATTCCCCAGTAAGGCCCAAAAACATTTTCAGCGCAGTTTAAAAATTGGCGTGGGGCCTGCCTTTGCCGAGTATTGGTTAACCGGCCGCATAGGTTTGTTTCGCGACCAATATCCACAAATAAAATTAGAGATACACATTAACCAGAATTTACGTATAGCTGCGCCTTTACAGGATGTGGATGTAGAAATTTACACAGGCTCGAAAATTTTTGAAGGCTATAGCCGCGAGCCGCTGTTTCAATTGGTGGACTATCCGGTGTGCAGCCCGCGTTTAATTGATGAGCCGCTAAACGAGGTGGCCGAGCTGCACCAATACACGCTATTGCACGAAAGCTCTAATCATTGGTGGCCGCGCTGGTTTGAGGCAGTAGGCTGTGACGAGAAAGGCAAAGGCACGGGGCCGGTCATACACGATGAAACTTTGTGCGTAAAGCTAGCGGTGGCCGGCGAGGGGATAGCGCTGGGTGATGCGATTTCTACTGCGCCTTATTTAAACAGCGGTGAGCTAATGCGGCCAGTTGCTGTCGGTATGGTGACTAATGATTGGGTGAGTATAGTAAAAAAAGAGCCGGTAAATGCAAGTACAGATGCAGCTTCAAATGCAAGCCCAGAAGTAAGCTTGTTTTGTGAGTGGCTAAGGGTAGAAATGCAGCGCTTTACTCTCAGTTTAAAAACATAAATAAGCTGCATTTTTAATCATGCCTGTTAGCCAGGCTGATTTTGAGCGTGGCACATACTCTGCGCCGTCACATCTACTCCCTTATTGATGGCGGCTAAGTTGCCAGTATCAATATTTTGAAAATATTTACTATAAGTGATCTTGTCGTCACCCGGCCCATAGCCATGCTGTAGCTGCTGGCTAATATGATAGCCCATAGCTTGATAAAAACGACGTGTGGGTAGGTATAGTTCGCGGCCAGAGGTTTCTATTAATAATTGCTCGCCACCCGCTGCTAGTACGCAGGCTTCGGTGCTCTGTAAAAGTTTTTTACCCAGGCCTTGGCCTTGTTGCTGCGGCGCTACCGCTATCCAGTACAAGTCAAAGCTATTCACCGTGGCCGGTATAGGCCCGTAGCAACTATAGCCTTGCAGTTGGCCGGGGTTAGTCGGCTCATCGGCAAATAAAAAAGCGTAGCCACTGTCGCTGCCTTGCTGCAGAGTTTGCTCTATCAGCTCCAGCGCTATGGCAATTTCCTGTGGCGAAAAAAATCCGCTAGCAGTAAGCAATTGCGGTACGGCGTTGATGTCGTTAAGGCTGGGTGTTGTTCGCCATGAATGACTGGCTGTTATTACTGTGCCTGTTGTTACGGCCCCTATTATTTCGGTGCCTGTTATTACGGTATTAATACAAAATCCTTAAGCAGACATGCCCTGCCATAAACCACTAAAAAAATGCCGCGCATTAATGCCTAGGGTTTGGGTTTTATAACCGCCTTCCTGTATCACTAAGGTGGGTAGTTTCAGTGCGCCTATTAATTCACCGTTGCGGTGAAAGTCTTCAGCCATTAATTGAAAGGAGCCGGTAGGGTCGCCCTTGGCGGTATCCAGCCCCAGCGACAATACCAAAAATTTGGGCTGGTATGCATTCAGCTTATGCAAAGCTAGCTGTAAGGTTTTTTGATACTGCGGGCCATCTAAGTTTTCCGGCAGCGGATAATTGCGGTTATAACCTTTGCCCAAGCCTTCACCTTTTTCATCTTCAAAACCGGAAAAGTACGGGTAGGAATAACGAGGGTGGCCGTGCAGTGACAGTGTGTAGACATCAGCACGTTGATAAAAAATATCCTGATGGCCATTGCCGTGATGGTAATCAATATCCAATAGCGCCACCTTGCCGTGCAGGCTAAGGTGATGGGCGGCTACGGCGGCAGAATTAAAATAACAAAAACCGCCGAAAGATTGCCGTTCAGCATGATGGCCCGGTGGCCGCACCAGCGCGTAGGCGATAGGCTTGCCGTCTAGCAAACAGTCGGCGCCGGTCATGGCGCAATCCACCGCGGCTCTAGCCGCTTTATAGGCATTGGCATTGAGCGGAGTAAACGTATCTATGCAGTAATAGCCGGCACGCAAAGGTAAGTCTTGCGGTGGCCTGGCGCGATTGCGCAGCGGAAACACATAGGGGTATACCGACTCCCCTTCGGGAATGGCGGCGCAGGCCTTGCGTAAATAACTGACAAACTCGGGGTCGTGCACTTGCTCTATATGGCTTTGGCTATATTTTTTAGCGGCGATAGTTTCAAATAAATCGGTACGCGCCAGCTCTTTGCTTATAGACTTAATACGCACGGGGGATTCTACATAGCCACGCTCTTTAATATGATGTATGTCGTGGCCATCATTAATAATTAAGGCGATTTTATGTTTGTGGGGTTGGCTGCTGCTAACACTACTTTTTTTGTGGTAGCGTGGCGCGCGCAATTGTAAGGGGTCGTCGTTAATAGACGTCACCACCGTATCTATATATGCGGGCGGACATAGCTTGGCATATTTACGTTCTAAAATGGCGCGAACTATGGCTTGTGCGGCATCCCGTGCTAAGGGTTTATCTTTCTGGCCTAAGTTATCAAATACTAAATACGGCGGGTCGCTGTCTTTATCACTCACCGGCGTTTCATAGGCGGTGTTAGCGATGGGCCTAGCACCGTAGCGTTCATAAAAACGTAAGCGAGCTATGTTTTGTTTGCGTGTGTCGGGGTTGGGTGACAGCGCCGGATCGTCGGGCAGGCACTCCATAAACAGCCCCAACACATTCAGTTGAAAAGCTTCTTCTCGCACCCGCTCATATAATGCGCCACCTATACCGCCGCCAGTTTCGCCGCGGCCGGCACAGATATAATCTAAAAAACAAAACTGTAAATCGGGGGCGTGTAATAGCAGGGCGAAACCGCGCACTTTGGCGTGGCCATCTTCGGCGACTAATAATGACGTGTGAAAACGATATTTTAGTGGGTTGGCTAACTGTGCTGGCAGCTTGGCTATATCTTTTTCACTGAGCTCATTAAACTGTATGCGCAGCATGGCCTGCACTTGGCTGAGCAACTGTTGATTGGTGGCGGTGTTAACGTCGTAAATTTTATGTATGCGAAACATGCTTATGATGCCACGGCTATAGACGCTGGTTGTGCAACGCTATTGGCCAATGCCGCCAGCACGATGTGTTTAATAACTTGCTGGTAGCTAATGTCCGCCTGCGCAGCGGCAGCGGCAAAGCCGGCATCCATAGTCAAACAGGGATTGGCATTAACTTCTAACACCCAGGGTTGCTCATGCTCGTCGCAGCGTATATCGACGCGGGCGTAGCCGCTAAGGCCAAAAGCCTGCCAGCACTGCAAAACCTGCCGGTGGATAACGGCGCTCAGGGCGGGGCTTAGCGTGGGAAAATGACGCTGGGTGGATTGATAGTCGATGCTGTCCTCATCCCATTTGGCGGCATAGCTCACTATTTTGGGTTTGCCCTGCGGGTAGTCGATAAAGCACATTTCCGCGATGGGTAACACCTGCGGTTGACCGTTAACTTCTAATACCGACACGTTAAATTCCCGGCCAGTGATATAGCGCTCGGCAAACCACTCGCCGCCTAAACGTTGTTGGCTATCGCGTATGCGTTGCAGGGCTGCTGCACTGTTACTAACCACGCAACCATCGTCCATACCAAAAGAGGCATGTTCCCATAGCGATTTCACTATCCACGGCCCTTTGCTTACGGGTAGGGGGCCGTTTAAGTCAAAACTTTCGGCGCTGTCTATGTGATGATATTGCATCACTTTTTTTGCCAGGCGTTTATGAGAACTTAAATACATAGCGTCGGCACTAACCCCGGTATAGGGGACAGCCAATTGGCTGAGCAGCGCTGGTATGCTGTGTATCATTTTGCCTTGGCCTGCCAGTGACTCTACCAAATTGAACACGCAGTCGGGCTGCTGTTTTTTTATCTGGGTGGCGGTGTTTTCCAAATTTAAATTGGTACTTAGAATTTGCAACTGCCAGCCTAATTGGCTGGCGGCCGCGGCAATTTGCTCAGCTTGCTTGAGGGTGTCTAATTCATCACTGCGGGCATCTGCTGCTATGGCTTCATGCAATAGCAGCAGTGATAAGGATTGTGTTTTCATTAGGCGGCCGCGGCTTTAGCGGGGTGTGTTTTTACTAAGCGTTGCAGCGCTGATTGCATAATGCGGCTTAGCAAATGCTCATAGCTGTTACCCGCCATGGCATTCATTATAGGCAAATCAGAATAGGTGGGGTGTATGCCTGCCAAGGGGTTTACCTCGATAAAATTAACCCGGCCATTATCATCGGCGCGTACATCTATACGGCCACCATCGCGGCAACCTAAGGCGCGCCAAGCAGCCAAGGCAACCGCTTCCGCTTCGGCGCGCAAGGGACCAGCTTCTAGTAATTGATAGCGCACTAACTGCTGCCAGTTTTCTTTATTGTGAAAAGAATAGACTTCGCAATCGGCACCGGCCTGTAATTGAATTTCCATGGCGCCTACAGCCTGCGCATCTGCGCCACTGCCGACTATACCCACGGTGAATTCTCTACCGGGTAAAAAACGTTCGACTAAAACCGGCTGCTGAAATTGCTTTAACAACTTTTTGCACACCCGTTGCAATTGCTTAGCGTTTAAAATTTTAGAATCGGCGCTAACGCCTTTACCGGTGCCTTCGGCCACGGGTTTAGCAAATAGCGGGTAGCTAAGGTCTATTTTTTCTAAATCGGCCAAGCTGTGTACGACGACATAGTCGGGGGTGGGCACGCTAGCAGCGCGCACCACATCTTTAGTCATGCCTTTATGCAAGGTGAGCGCACACACCAAGGTGTCGGAAAATACATGGGGTATTTGATAGGCGTCTAGCAAGGCGGGTACCTGTGCTTCGCGGCCTATGCCGTGCATGCCTTCGCAAATATTAAACACCATGTCCCAACGATCACCCGCCACTAAGCGCGTAGCTAATTGCTTAACGTGACCTATGGGATCTACCGCATAGCCCAGTTGGCTGAGGGTATAGCTCAGGCTTTCTATAGTGCTGGCCTGATCCATTTCGGCGGTTTCTAATTCGCTGTAACCCATTTTTAAATAGTCGTCGCGCAAATCGTAGGTTAAACCTAGGCGTATAGGCGTAGCGTTCATAGTGTTGTTCATGAACAGCTCTCCTTAACGGCGCTAGTGTGTGCCAACGGTAAATGCGGGCCACTATCGGGGTAGCGATAGGTGCCACCGTCATAGCTTTTTAATAATAGCTCGTCGTTTTCGTAACCTACTACATAGTCGGGGGAGATAGGAATCTTACCGCCGCCATTAGGTGCATCCACCACAAAAGTGGGAATGGCATAGCCAGTGGTGTGGCCGCGCATGGCACGAATTAATTCCACGCCGGCAGACACTGGCGTACGAAAATGCGCCGAACCCGAAATAGGATCGCATTGGTATAAGTAGTAGGGTTTTACCCGCGCCTTTAGCAAGCCGTGCATTAATGTAGTCATGGTGTTTACATCATCGTTAACACCTTTTAACAATACCGTTTGGCTACCCAGCGGTATGCCAGCATCAGCTAAGCGACCACAAGCTTCTACTACCTCGGGGGTGAGTTCGTCGGGATGGGTAAAATGCAAACTCATCCACAAGGGGTGGTAGCGTTTTAGCATGCGAGTGAGTTCGCTGGTAATACGCATGGGTTGCACCACGGGCTGCTTGCTGCCAATGCGAATAAATTCGACATGGGGTATGGCCCGCAAGTTGCGCAACACGTATTCCAGCTTTTCATCGTCCAAGCTAAGTGGGTCACCACCAGAAATTAATACGTCGCGAATTTCTGTGTGCTGTCTGATGTAATCAAAGGCGCCTTCTATATCGGATTTTTTCACACTGCGTTCGCCGGCCGAACCCACCATGCGGGCACGGGTACAGTAGCGGCAATACACTGAGCAAAAGTTGGTAACCAATAATAAAACTCTATCGGGGTAGCGATGAACTAAGCCGGGAACGGGGCTGTGGTGATCTTCACCTAGAGGATCATTATTTTCACCGGCTACGGTTTCATATTCGCTGAGCACAGGAATAACCGTGCGGCGCAAACCTTGGCTGGTGTCTTGGCTGTCCATGAGTGAGGCATAGTAAGGGGTGATGCCTACGGGTAGGGCACCTTGGTGGCGTACTATGGCTTCGCGTTCATCATCGGATAAGCTAACGATACGCTCTAAGTCTTGCAGGCTGCGCACGCGGTTGCGATTTTGCCAACGCCAATCGTTCCAGTCTTGTGAACTGGCTTGCGGGTAAAAACGGCGTAAAAAATCGGCCGAGGTTTTCGAAATACGAAACTTGCGGCTGCGAGGCTTGTGAACAATGTGTATCTGCGGCGAGCTCGCAGGGAAGGCTTGGGGGTGAAGATCAACTAAAGAAATAGCTGAGGGCGTGGCAAGCATGGCTGTAGCCGAGCTAGGAGGCTCCTCGTCGCGGATGATTTGGTCCATTTCAACTCTTTAATAGCAGATGGGCGACCTGCGCAAGCTAAAACGTCTCGGCCCTTCGAGGCGTATTACAGTTAAGCTGTAATGGAGCGACTATATATTCTTATGCGAATTTGTTGTCAAACTTTATTTTCGCAATGGGGTAAATAATTATTGGGTGATAAACGCAAGTCTCGACTTTGTCGTGATATGGAAGCAAGGTGTCTTGCAAGCAACTAGCTTGCTGCCAAGCTACGAGTATTAAGACGAACAGTTATATCCCTATAACCAAACCCACCGGCATCATTGTGGCGGCGGCCAGATGTTTTAAAACAATCTGCAGTACATTAATACTCAAAAATACCAAGATGGGGGACAGGTCCAAGCCGCCCATGTTAGGTAGCATTTTGCGGAAGGGGGTCATCACTGGCTCGGTTATTTGATTGAGCAGTAGCACAAAGGGGTTGTAGCTGCCGGGGCTAACCCAACTCAAAATAATCACCGCTAAGATGGCGAAAAAATAAATATTAATCACCACTCCTAAGCAGCCTAGTATTGACCACATCACTAAATAAAGAGGGTTGGCAAAGCCGTGACCATGCATAAACAGCAGCAAGGTAATGGCCAACATTTGGGCGGCGATGGCCAATACTATCGCGGACATGTCTATCCCTAAAAAGCCGGGAATAATACGCCGCAGGGGCTGTAGAAAAGGCTTGGTGACTTTGACTAAAAATTGCGACACCGGATTGTAAAAATCGGCGCGAGAAAATTGCAGTAATAAGCGCAGTAATACCGCAATGATAAATAGGTTAAAGACGGTGTGTATTAGCAAGTTGCCAATTTCGGTCATCGCGCCCATGTGTGCTCCATATAAGGGTCGCCTGTGGCGACCAGTTGTAAGCCGCAAGCTGTAAGCGGCAAGTTTAAAAGGTCAGTATTGTTATCTTACGGCTTGTAGCTTAAAGCTTACCGCTAGCCAAACAACGTTTGGCTATTAACCAGCTATAAGCCGCAAGTTGTAAGCGGCAAGTTTATTAAAGTTTGTCTTTTTATCTTGCGGCTTGCCACTTGAAGCTTACCGCTAGCCAAGCACAGCTTGGCTATTCCCCAGCCATTTCTTTGGCCATAACTTTAGCGCGGTCGCGACAGGCTGTCATGGCTTTGGCAAACATGGCCTCTAGGCCATCGGCTTGCAGGCTGAGTATGGCTTGTTCGGTGGTGCCGCCGGGTGAGGTGACACGACGGCGTAATTCGCCGGCAGCGACATCGCTTTGGCTGGCCATAGTGGCGGCACCTAAAGCGGTTTGCAAGGTTAGTTGCTTGGCCGCATTTGGGCTTAGCCCTAGTTGCTCACCAGCCGCTTGCATCGCCTCCATCACTAAAAAGTAATAGGCCGGACCGCTGCCCGAAACGGCGGTAACGGCGTTAATCTCTTCTTCGGCATCAACCCACAGGGTAATGCCTACCGCTTGCATCATGTCAGTAGCCATGGTTTTTTGGGCATCTGTTACTGCCGCATTAGCAAACAGGCCGCTGGCACCACATTGCACCAGTGAAGGCGTGTTAGGCATGCAGCGCACAATGGCTAAGCCTGCGCCTAGCCAGTCTTCGAAGCTTGCTATCATTAGCCCGGCCGCTAATGAAATCACCAGTGGCTGTTTGGCTTGTATGGCGGGGGCCAATTGTAGGCATACGCTTTTCATCGCCTGTGGCTTCACGCCCAATACCACGACATCGGCTTTAGCGATGGCGGCTTCATTATCTAGGGTGGTGGTGACCGGTACTAGGGCTAGCAGTTTATCCAAACTGGCCTGACGGGTGGCGGTGGCGATAATGTTAGTGGGCGGGTAACCCTTGGCCACTAAGCCACCAATAATGGTGGATGACATATTACCGGCGCCTATAAAGGCGATGATGGGGTGGGCCAAGGTCGGTACTCCCTTTGTTTGTTAAGACTCATTGTGGTGAATGCTAAGGTTGATGAAGCCTAATAACGGTCAATGTTTAGTAGTGGGGGCGAGTATAGCAATAACAAGCCGAGCTTAGGCGAGCGGCGTGGCTCTGGCACCAAATATATCAGTGCCTATGCGCACGATAGTGCTGCCCTCGGCGATGGCGGCATCCATATCGCCAGACATACCCATGGATAGCGTGTCTAGTTGCGGCAACTGGTTTTGCAGGGTTTTAAAGACGCTGGCGACCTGGGCAAAGTTGCGGCGCTGCTCTTGTTCATCGCTGCTGGCCTTAGGTATAGCCATGAGGCCGCGCAGCTGTAGCTGTGGCAAGTTAGCTACTGCCAGCGCCAGTGCCGGCAATTCCGCTAAGCTGACGCCGCTTTTGCTGGCTTCGTCGTTGACGTTAACTTGCAGGCAGATATTTAAAGGCGGTAGTGACAGCGGGCGCTGCTCGCTGAGGCGGCTGGCAATCTTCAGGCGGTCGACACCGTGTACCCAGTCAAAGTGCTCGGCGATGGGGCGGGTTTTATTGGACTGTATAGGCCCTATAAAATGCCAGCACAGGTCTATGTCGTTGAGCTCGGCGATTTTTCCCAACGCTTCCTGCAGGTAATTTTCGCCTATATGATAGGCACCTGCAGCAGCGGCCTCGCGGACTAACGCCGCGGGCTTGGTTTTACTCACAGCCATGAGTTTTACCGAACCGTGATCACGTTGGTATTTTTGTTCTGCTACACTGATACGTTGCTGTAGCTTTGCTATATTGTGCGCTATTGTGGTCGACATGGCTGGTCCATAGGGCTGTTTTATTATGTGGCTGTGTTATAAAGACGTCATCGTTAACGATAACAAAAACATTATACGCAATATCTGCCGTATTCACGTTGTAATTCATGTGGTAGATAGAATTAATAATATTTGAGGGTATCCATGGATATTACCGAGCTTCTCGCATTTAGTGCCAAACAGGGCGCGTCTGACTTACATCTTTCAGCTGGTCTGCCACCCATGATACGGGTAGATGGTGATGTACGCCGTATTAACTTGCCCCCCATGGAGCATAAAGAAGTTCATAGTTTGATTTATGAAATCATGAACGATAAGCAGCGTAAAGATTATGAAGAGTTTTTAGAAACCGATTTCTCGTTTGAAGTGCCCGGTGTGGCGCGTTTCCGTGTTAATGCTTTTAACCATAATCGCGGTTGCGGTGCGGTGTTTCGTACCATCCCCTCGAAAGTGCTGACTATGGAGGAGTTGGGTATGGGCCAGGTGTTTCGCGATTTGGCCATGGTGCCGCGCGGCCTAGTGCTGGTGACGGGGCCTACCGGCTCGGGTAAGTCCACTACGCTGGCGGCGATGATGGATTTTATCAACGACAATAAATACGAGCATATTTTAACCATTGAAGATCCTATAGAATTTGTGCACGAATCGAAAAAATGCCTGGTCAACCAGCGTGAGGTGCATCGCGATACCCATGGTTTTAACGAAGCCCTGCGCTCGGCCCTGCGTGAAGACCCGGATATTATTCTAGTAGGCGAATTGCGTGATTTGGAAACCATACGCCTGGCCATGACCGCAGCGGAAACCGGTCACTTGGTGTTCGGTACCTTGCACACCACCTCGGCAGCAAAAACCATAGACCGTATTGTTGATGTATTCCCCGGTGAAGAAAAATCGATGATACGTTCCATGTTGTCGGAGTCCTTGCAGTCGGTTATTTCGCAAACCTTATTGAAAAAGACCGGCGGTGGTCGGATCGCAGCCCACGAAATCATGATAGGCACGCCAGCCATACGTAATTTGATACGTGAAGATAAAGTGGCGCAAATGTATTCGGCCATACAAACCGGTGCCAGCGTCGGAATGCAAACCATAGATCAGTGTTTAGCGGATTTAATTGATAAGCGTTTAATTAGCCGTGACATCGCCCGTGAAAAAGCACGTTTCCCGGAAAATTTCTAGCATAAAAAACACAATAATAAGCCGCTAGGTATTGCCTTAAAGCTTATGTAGGAGAGTGGTGTGGAAATTGATAAGTTATTAACCATTATGGTTGAGAAAGGCGCATCGGATTTATTTATTACCGCTGGTGTACCTCCCTCTATAAAAGTTAATGGCAAAGTGGTGCCTGTCACCACAACCCCGTTAAGCCCAGAAAAAACCCGTGAAACGGTGATGGGTATTATGAATGAAACCCAGCGCCGTGATTTTGTGCGTGAAAAAGAATGTAACTTTGCGATTAGTGCCCGCGGCATAGGCCGTTTTCGGGTGAGTGCGTTTTACCAGCGCAACTTGGCGGGTATGGTGTTGCGGCGCATAGAAACCAATATTCCGAAAGTGGATGATTTAGGTTTGCCCGATATAGTTAAAGATTTAGCCATGACTAAACGCGGGCTGGTTGTTTTTGTGGGCGCTACCGGTTCAGGTAAGTCTACCTCGCTGGCGGCTATGATAGGCCACCGCAATAAAAATTCTAAGGGTCATATTATTTCAGTGGAAGATCCCATTGAATATATACACCAGCACCAGGGCTGCATAGTGACCCAGCGGGAAGTGGGTATCGATACCGATAGTTTTGAAGTGGGCCTTAAAAATATGCTTAGGCAGGCTCCCGATGTCATTATGATAGGCGAGGTGCGCACCCGTGAAACCATGGAACACGCTATAGCCTTTGCCGAAACAGGTCACCTGTGCCTATGTACCTTGCACGCCAATAATGCCAACCAAGCGTTGGATAGAATTATGCATTTTTTCCCTGCCGATAGGCATGGCCAAATGTGGATGGATTTATCCCTAAACATGCGCGCTATTGTCGCCCAGCAATTAATACCCACCCCCGATGGCAAAGGCCGTCGCGCCTGTGTGGAGGTGTTAATTAATTCGCCGCTGGCACAGGATATGATACGCAAAGGCGAAGTGCATGAGTTGAAGTCGCTAATGGCTAAGTCTAACGAGCAGGGTATGCAAACCTTTGATCAGGCTTTGTATGAGTTGTATAAGACGGGCGAAATCACCTATGAAGACGCCTTGGCGCATGCCGATTCGGGCAATGATTTACGTCTAATGATTAAGTTAGGTGATGATGCTACGCCAGAAAAACTCGAAAGCATGGCCGGTGGCTTAAGCTTGGAAGAAGATGACCCCGATGATTTTGGTAAGGGATATAAGCGCTAACTTTTTGCCAGCGCTTTTTTCACTGCCGCAACATTGGCGATTAAATGCTGCGGGTTAATGGTGCCGACTATGGCACTGCTAACCCCAGGCTGCGAAAAAATAAAATCCATAGATTGCTGCACCGGATCTTCACCTTCCTGACGAAAATGGCCGCTGGCAAAGGCCTTTTTAATTAATAAACCTTTGTTGTGGCTTCGGCAGTAATCAATAACAGGCTGTTCATCTTGATAGCTTAGGTTGTAGGTGGCCATCACCGCATCGGTTTGTTTAGCGGCTAATAAGCCGCCCTCTACGGTTTTAGTGGACACGCCAAAGGCGCGTATTAGACCTCTATCTTTTAGTTTTTCTAACTCTTCTAGGGCGCCACAGTGCTCAATGACATCTAGGTCGTTACCGTCCGAGTGCACTAAGACAATATCTATCCAGTCGGTGTTTAGTCGTTTAAGGCTACGCTCTATGCTAAAGCGGGTATGTTTGGCGCTAAAGTCAAAACGCGACTCGCTGTTGTCAAACTCCTCCCCTACTTTTGAGCAAATAACCCAGTTGTTGCGCTGGCCTGTTAATAAGGGGCCTAGGCGTTGCTCGCTATTGCCATAGGCGGGGGCGGTGTCGATTAAATTGATGCCCAAGTCTTTGGCCAAGGCAAGTAATTCAGCCGCGGTTTTGTCGTCGGGTATGGTAAAGGCCTCGGGATATTTAACCCCTACATCGCGACCCAGTTTTACCGTGCCTAAGCCCAGCGGGCTAACCGCTATATCAGTACTGCCAAAATTTCGTGTTTGCATATCAGCTCTTTATACGCCGGTTTTATTAAACAAGGTTTCCCAGCAGGGGCTGGCAATAGTGGGCGTGGTTAAGTGCACTAGCTCAGGGCTAAGCGCACCTGCTTGTGGTTGGATATTATCGGCGGCCAACAGCGCGGTAACTTGATCGGCAAGATTGGGTACTAGGGTGAGCTTAGTGGGCCAAGCAATGATGGCATTGGTGACAGCGGCGGTGGTTTCGGCAAAGGCTTGGTCGGGTTTGATTAAACCTTTTTGCTTGGGCTCGGCGCGGTCTATGCGTAAGGTGGCCCACTCGGCGTCACTAAGATCCAGCCAAGGGAATAGTTCTGCCAACTCTTGCTGCGCTTTCGCTATCAACGTCGCGCTATCGCTATTGGCGTGCTCGGTGGCTAAGTCTCCGCCCAAATACCACACGGTTTTGCCATCGGCGGTGGCGTGTGAAGAAATGGTTAAGCGCGGTGAGGGGTTGTTACCCATGCAATGGGCGTATAGCGGCAATGCATGCGAGTGTTTTACTAACACCTGCTGCAAGGGGCGCAGCTGCATGGCGGGTTTTTGTATGCCTAGTTGTTGCATCAACTCGCCATTGCCTTTGCCGGCGCTAAAAATAAAACGTTGAGCTTTGATCTGATAGTGGCGGTCGCCCTGCTGCAAATTAAGCGCTTCTATAGCTTGGCCATTACTCTGCCACTGACAGTTGCTGTTGGCGCTAGAAAAAATTCTGCCGGCGCCATGGCTGCTTAGATTTTTTAACAGCGAGGGTACGTCTAATACCAGATCGACTAAACGGTAGACGTTGCCTTTAAAGGCCGGGTTGGTAAAGGCGGCAGGGTAATCCTCGCGGCGGGCTTTTTCAACGCGGCCGCGGGTGAGTTTGCTGGCAAAAAACGAAGTGAATTTAGAGGCTATAGAGGCGGTGGACCATAAATAGAAGTGGTCGCTTAGCACTTTGGTGTTGCGTAAGTCGACATCCCCTTCACCATGCAAGCAACGCCGCCAATGCTCAGGCATATCGGCTATGGCTTCTGAGGCGCCGCTGAGTGCGCCGCTTAAGGCGTATTTAATACCGCCGTGTATCATGCCCTGTGAGGCGATGGTTTGCGCGCCACCTACATCGCCTTGTTCAAATAATATGGCGTTATAGCCTTGGCTGCATAAACGATTTAATAGCCATAGCCCGGCGATGCCGCCGCCCATAATAACTATATCGACTTCAATGCTACTGTGACTCATTAATGGCTAAATCCTGCGGGCAAAAGGTTATGGCTTGAAAGGGGGGCAGTATATCGTATTTTGCCGTGAGGCGCGGTGGGCTGCTATGCTTGCAGGCTAAAATCATCCGTCTTGTACATGGAACATCCCTTATGGCGCTGGCCTTATACACCGCTTTTTATTATTTGATTACGCCGCTGATTGTGTTGCGCTTGCTATTGCGCAGTATTAAGGCACCTGCCTATAGGCAGCGTATTGCTGAGCGCTTTGGTTTTTTTACGGCAACTCATTCAAAAGTTACGTTACAGAACTGTATCTGGGTGCATACCGTGTCTATGGGCGAAACCATCGCGGCGGTGCCTTTGGTGAAAGAATTACAGCAACGCTATCCCGATAAAACCATAGTCATGACCACCATGACCCCCACCGGCTCGGAGCGGGTTAAGGCGCTGTTAGCGGATAGCGTATTCCACGTTTATGCACCCTACGATTTACCCTGCTGCCTGCAGCGGTTTTTGCAGCGCATTCAACCTGAGCTGTTAGTGATTATGGAAACCGAGCTGTGGCCCAATACGCTGGCGGCCTGCCAGCGTCGTGGTATACCGACGGTGTTGGTTAACGCTAGGCTATCGGCAAAGTCGGCAGCGGGTTATCAGCGCTTTGCTGCGCTCAGTAAACCCATGTTACAGAACCTAAGCTTGGTAGCGGCGCAAACTGAGGCCGATGCCGCAAGGTTTGTAGATTTGGCTATGGCAGCAGATAAGGTCGTCGTTACCGGCAGTATTAAGTTTGATATCAGTATCAGCGAGCCCTTACAGCAGCAGGCGCAACAGCTTAAAGCCCAGTGCAGCCAGCAGGGCCAGCGCATAGTGTGGATAGCGGCCAGCACCCATAAAGGCGAAGACGAGATTATATTAGCGGCTCACCGCCTGTGGCTGGCGCAATACCCCGATGCCTTATTGATTTTAGTACCGCGCCACCCCGAGCGTTTTAATACGGTGGCACAGTTAGTTCAGGCTCAGGGGTTTACTAGCTTATTGCGTTCCAGTGGTGAGTTGCCGGATGCATCGGTGCAGGTGTATGTGGGCGATAGCATGGGCGAGATGATGCTATTACTAGGTGCGGCTGATATCGCCTTTGTTGGCGGCAGCTTAGTGGCCAGCGGCGGCCATAATATGTTGGAACCAGCAGCTTGGGGTTTACCGGTATTAACTGGGCCCAGTGATTTTAATTTCTTAGCGATTAGCCAGGCGCTGATAGAGGCGCAGGCGTTGACCCAAGTGCAGGATGCAAAGGGTTTAGCTGCGCAATTGCAGCGCTTACAGCAACCCAGCGAGCGCCTGTGTCAGGGGCAGGCGGCACAGCAAATGGTAGCCGCTAACCGAGGTGCGCTGGCGCAGCTACTGGATTTGTTGGCGCGTTTTTTGGGCTAGCTTTGGCTTAGTACTGGTTGGCGCTGAGTTTTATATCTTTGGCGCTAGGAGCGGCTGCGACAACCAGTGCTTTATTGAGATTAATAATGTCCTGTGGGCTTAAGGTGCCGGCCTGTTGCTTGAGCTTGAGCATGTTAATGACATAGTCGTAGCGTGAATTGGCGTAATCGCGTATCGCTGCGTATAAGCTGCGTCGAGACTGCAAAACATCAACAATATTACGGGTGCCCACTTCATAGCCTGCTTCCGTTGCCTCTAAGGCGCTACGGGTAGAGGTAATACTTCTGGCGCGCGCCTTCACTCTTTGTACATCGGTCATCACATTTAAGTGCAATGAGCGGGTAGATTGAATGGTGGTGCGGCGGGTATCAATTTCGTTTTGCAGGGTTGCGTTGTAGCGCTCATAGGCTTCGCGGCGCTGTGAACTTACGCCACCGCCGGAATATAGAGGGATGGTCAGAGTCACGCCCCAAGTGCTGCCTTCAGTATCGTTGTAAAAAAAGTCATCGATGTTGTGAGTGCGGCTGTAGCTGTCGCCATCTCGGCTATTATCGTTGTAACTATAGCTGGCGGTAACCTTGGGCATATGTTCCATTTTTTTGGATTTGGCACTGAGGTGGGAGGCTTCGGTGGCTGCATGGGCGGCAGCCAGCAGATGATTATTTTTTAGGGCAAATTCCACCCAACTATCACGCTCAACAGGCACGGGGGCTGCTATGGCATAGTCTTCTCTTAGTTCCCACAGGTTATGGTGTGCCGTGCCAGTTAATACGCTTAGGGCTTCGTAGCTTGTGCCCAGCTCACCTTCAAAACTAAGCCTTTGCACCATGGTGTTGTCGTATACCGCACGGGCTTCGTGTACATCTGTAATGGCGATAAGGCCGACATCGTAGCGTTGCTGAGTTTGTTCTAGCTGGCGCTTGGTAGCTTGCTCCTCGGCTTTGGCGGCCTCTAAGTTGTCTCTGGCGCGCAGCACATTAAAATAGGCTTCTACGGTGCGTACCATCAGGGCCTGTTGGTCAGCGGCTAGTTGTGCTTCGGCCTGTTTGGTAATGGCCTTGCCACCTTTAAAATCAAACCAAGTGGGTAAATCAAATACTTTTTGCTGCAGGCTAATACTATAGTTTTCTTCTTCGCTATCGGTTTGGGTATCTGTGGCCGAGTAAAAGGCATTGGGCACACCGGGAGTTAAATTAGCACCTCGGCTTAATACATCGTTATCGGATTTTGTATAGCTGGCGGTGCCGACTATCTGGGGCAGTAATTGTGAAAAGGCCTGTTCTTCTGTTTCTATATTGGCACGGTAGTTGGCCTCGGCGGCTTTCAGCTTGGCATCATTGCTCAGTGCCAACTCATAGATATCTTGCAAGGTGTCGGCATAGCTGGCTGTTATGCAACTAAGGGCCATAACGATGGAGGTAAGCGGCCGCGTATAAGCTTTCATAAACTGTCCTGTTTAGCATGAAAATTGTATCGTGAAGATGGAGTTAGTTGCAGGGCTGGCTAGTATAGAAGGATGTACAGTGATTATAAGAATTGCCTAGCCAGAGCTGCTAAACTCTCGGTAGAGAGCATATTCCTAGAAAGTGGTATAGATGTAAACATGCTAAAAAAACAAACAACCGATTTAGCGGGGCAAATGGCCGAATGTGAAGCCAATTATGCGAGGGTGATGAAGCTTATGCCTGACATGGCTAGTGTCAGCTTGCGTGAGTTTTGGGTGCAGCTGCCCGCCCAGCAGCGCGCGCACTTTCGGCTTGAGGTATTGGAGCGTTGCGCCTACACCACGATTATGGAGTTTAGCCAGCTGGAGTCGAGCTTTGCCGGCCAGCTAGATTGGGCGCCGGCGCCGCACTTTACCTTGCGGGTATACCATGATGCGCGCATGGCGGAGGTGTCGGCTTTTCACGGCAACCACCGTTTGCGCTCTAACTATGATTACCCCAATAAATCCATGTTTCAACGCGATGAAAAAGCACAGTTAAACAAATTATTGGGGCAGTGGTTAAAACATTGTGTAAATTTTGGCCATGTCGATCAGCCACTGAGCTGTCTTTAGGGTAAAAAAACAGCGCTTTAGTAAAATAGTTACTAGACGCACTTCCCGCTCAGGGGATAGAGTAAAGTTTATGCGCCATAATCTAGACAGTTAATGGCAGATATATTCACATAGCGCGCGGCATAGGTGTATCAGTGCATAGTTGCCGACGTTACCAGCTAAGGGTTTGACGAGTTTGGCAGCAACAGTAGATACGCCGGTAGCATTGAGGGTGTTACAACTAACCGATAGTCATTTGGGCGAGCAGCCGGGTGAGCGCTTACTCAACCTCGACACCGATCACAGCCTCAGTGCTGTGTTAGACCTTATCGAGCAAGAGCAAGACGGTTGCGACTTACTCCTAGCCACCGGCGATATAGCCAACCACGCCAGCGTAGCGGCCTACCAGCGCTTTCAGCGCCTAACTCAGCATGTCGCCCCCGAAACCCTGTGGCTGCCCGGTAACCATGACGACCCCACTTTAATAGAGCAAGCCTTGGGCCAGCCTTTGGTGAAGTCGGCCACGCTGGCGGGCTGGTTAATTATCATGCTGGACTCTACCGCCAGAGGCCTGGTAGGCGGCAGTTTTAGCGAGCAGGAGCTGCACTACTTACAGCAGCAATTGGATAATGCCGGTGATAGCCATGTGTTGCTATGCCTGCATCACCACCCGGTAAATATAGGATGCGCTTGGCTGGATGAACAGAAGGTGAGCAATGCCGATGATTTTTTTACCATCGTCGACAGTTGCCCGCAGGTGCGTGGCATTGTATGGGGTCACGTCCATCAGCAATTAGATAGCCAGCGTAAGGGCGTGCAGTTGATGTCCACTCCTTCTACCTGTGTGCAATTTGCCCCCGCCAGTGAGCGTTTTAAACTGGATAGGTTAAACCCCGGTTACCGCTGGTTGGATTTGCATGCCGATGGCAGTATTGCCAGCGGCGTCTCGCGGGTCACGGCGGTAGACTTTGATATACACTACGATAACGCCGACGGTTACTAGCTTTTCCAGCAGTGTTTTCCACAACTTTCCCTCAACTTTATGGGCGCAAACCTTCCCCAAAGCGGTGGCAACGGGTATGCTCGTGCTTCCCATAGAATAGTGTCGATTAAAATTTAAACAGGCTCGAAGTATGCGCCCCTTGTTACTCTATATACACGGTTTTAGTAGTTCAGGTCAGTCAGAAAAAGCACTTGCTGTCGGCGATTATATTAAACAATATTGCCCAGAGATTGATTATCTAGCCCCTAGTTTTCCTAATTACCCCGCTGCTGCCTTTGATGCGATTAAAGCCGTCATTGAGTCGGAAATAGCCAAGGGCCGTGACAAAATAGGCATGATAGGCAGCTCGCTAGGGGGCTTTATGGCCACCATGGTAGGGGAGCTGTATCAGCTAAAAGCGGTATTGGTGAACCCCGCGGTGAAGCCCTCAAAATTGATGCCGGTGTTATTGGGCGAGAACACGAATTTTCACACCGGTGAAAAATTTCTGCTGACCCAAGCGCATTTGCAAGAGTTGGTGGAGATAGAGTGCAGCGCCATGCAGCATCCCCAAAACTACTGGCTAATGCTGCAAACCGGTGATGAAACGTTAAATTACCGCTGGGCTAAAAAATACTATGGCAAAAGCCCGCAACACATAGAAGAGGGTGGCAACCACCGCTTCGAAAACTTTGAACAACATTTACCCGCAGTGCTGCAGTTTTTAGAATTAAGCGACGGCTAGTCAGTGCCCACGGTTTAGCGACGACAGATAAAATATGAGTGAATACAACGCAAAATCCATAGAGGTCTTAACCGGCTTAGACCCGGTGCGCAAGCGCCCGGGCATGTACACCGATACCACCCGTCCCAACCATCTAGCCCAAGAAATCATAGACAACAGTGTCGATGAAGCGCTGGCGGGGCACGCGACTAAAATAGATGTGATCGTACACAAAGATGGCTCGCTGACGTGTACCGACGACGGTAGAGGCATGCCAGTGGATATGCATCCCGAGCAAGGCCTGCCTGGGGTAGAGGTGATACTGTGTACCTTACACGCAGGTGGCAAATTCAGTAACGATAACTACCAATTTTCCGGCGGTTTGCACGGGGTGGGGGTGTCGGTAGTTAACGCCCTCTCGACAAGCTTAGATGTCACCATACGCCGTGATGGCCAAGTGCACCATATCGCTTTTGCCAACGGCGAAAAAAGCAGCGACTTAAAAGTGATAGATAGCTGCGGCAAACGCAATACCGGCACCAGCATACGGTTTATGCCCAATGGCAGTTATTTTGATTCCGCCAAGTTTTCACTGCTGCGTTTAAAACATGTGCTTAGAGCTAAGGCAGTGTTATGTCCGGGTTTGCAGGTAAGTTTTGTCGATGAAGCCAGCGGCGAAAAAGAACAGTGGTTTTACGAAGATGGTTTAAAAGATTATTTACTATCCCATACCCAGGGTTGGGAAACACTACCGGCAGATCCTTTTATAGGCAGCTTTAGTGGCTCTAGCGAAGGGGTGGATTGGGCGGTGCAATGGTTGCCTGAAGGTGGCGAACTGATCACCGAGTCCTATGTTAACTTGATCCCCACGGCGCAAGGCGGTACGCACGTTAATGGTTTGCGTTCCGGTTTATTAGACGCGTTGCGCGAGTTTTGTGAATTTCGACATTTATTGCCACGCGGTATTAAGTTGGCGCCGGATGATGTGTGGGATAAGTGTAGCTACATACTGTCATCGAAGTTATCTGACCCACAGTTTTCAGGCCAAACCAAAGAACGTTTAAGTTCGCGCGAAGCGGCGGCCTTTGTTTCGGGCGTGGCCAAAGATGCCTTTAGCCTATGGTTAAATCATCATACTGAAGAAGCCGAAAAAATTGCCGACATGTGTATTAATAATGCACAGACACGCATGAAAAAATCGAAAAAAGTGGCGCGTAAAAAAGTCACCAGCGGCCCGGCACTGCCTGGAAAATTGGCCGACTGCTCTAGCGGTGAGCCTGAGCGCGGTGAATTGTTTTTGGTAGAGGGTGACTCGGCGGGAGGCTCTGCCAAGCAAGCGCGCGACCGACAGTTTCAGGCGATACTGCCACTGCGGGGTAAAATCTTAAATACTTGGGAAGTGGATTCACAAGAGATACTGGCCTCAGAAGAGGTACATAATATCGCCGTGGCCATAGGTGTGGACCCTGACTCCAACGATCTTAGCGGCCTGCGCTATCACAAAATCTGCATATTGGCGGATGCGGACTCCGACGGTTTGCATATCGCTACCTTAATTTGCGCGCTGTTTTTACGCCACTTCCGTCCCCTAGTGACGGCGGGCCATATCTATGTCGCCATGCCGCCGCTGTATCGTATAGACGTAGGTAAAGAAGTTTTTTACGCCCTAGATGAGTCTGAAAAGAAAGGGGTGTTGGATCGCATAGAGGCCGAGAAAAAACGCGGTAAGGTAGGGGTGCAACGCTTTAAAGGTTTGGGTGAAATGAACCCGCTGCAATTGCGCGAAACAGTTATGGATGCCGACACTCGCCGCCTAGTGCGTTTAACTTTAGAGGCCGATGACGAGACCAATCAAATGATGGATATGCTGTTGGCGAAAAAGCGCAGTGGCGATAGAAAGATTTGGCTGGAAAGTAAAGGCGATATGGCTGAGATATAAATTCCTAAGCCCTTAGTAAAAACCCCGTTGTTTTGCGCTATGCTAAAGGCATATCGACAACGGGGTTTTTTTATGGATTATCACTGCCTAGATTGCAGCTACCAAGGTAAAAAGTTTATTAGCGGTGCCTGTCCGGCCTGTGGCTCTAATAATATCCGGCGTGCTCAGCAAGATACCTCAACGCCGGTCGCTAAGCCCAAGCCCTACCGCTTAATCGCCGCCGTGGCTTTGTGGCTGTTGTTCTTAGTCGAGCTTTATAAAAAAATCAGCGCTTAAATGGGTGCTATTAATAGCCGACAGTATAATTAGAGCAATAAAAAGGCAGCCTAAGCTGCCTTGATAGCTATGACGATAGTCTTACTTCATCAATTCTTGATCTAGTTCTTGTTGCGCCTTGTAGGCCATAAACTGTTCTTTTAATACCGATTCATGATCGGGTGATAAATTAACCTCGGCTGATTTGACCAGGCTTTTAAACAGCTGGTTAGTCGCCTCTGGCGTTAAAGCGACTAGCGCGCACATCATTTTTTTATCATCGTCTAGCACACGCTCAAATTTAATCGCCCGTGAGCCCGATAGGCTTTGTTGGGTGACTTGTTTAGAAACGCTCTCAAAGGTACCTCCGGTAGATGACCCTGCGTTGGTGGTGGTGACGCGGTCATAGGTTTTATCCATGGCTTTAACTTTGGTTTCTATTTGAAAAGCCAGATTAGCACGGCCATTGGCGGTGGCTTGTTTTTGCGCCACCGACACATTGCTGCCGGGGATGGGCACGCAGCTGGCAGCGGCTATGCCGTTCTCTACCGTGGGATTGTAAAACCAGGCGGGGTAGGGGTCGGCTTTTGCCAGCTCTTCCTTGGTGGGGCTGCCGCCACAGGCGGTTAGTAAAACACTAGCCGCAAGGCCAAGAGTAGCTAAGTTTAGGGTTTTCATATCGGTTCCTTTCGTTTTATATCTGCTGTGCTGCCTGCTTACCGTGAGTGGGTAGCCCTAAATTGGCAGGGTATTGTCTCGCTAAAATGTATGTCTTTTGGCTGCACAAGTAAAGTCCGAGGGCGATTAATCCCTCTCAAGAAGATTCACCATAGAGTTGCTGGCGGCTGACCACGCGCTGTAAATAGTGGCGGGTTTCTTCATAGGGTAAGTGTTCCACTAAGCGCTGATACACTTGCTGCGGGCTGAGCTGGTTAATGATAGGCAGGGCGCGTTGTAGGCTGCGTTGATTGACAAAGGCCCTAGCAACATTGCCCGCGCCGGTATTATAAGCGGCTATGACGCAGTACAGTCTGCTCAATGGATTTTCTACGGCTTTTAAATAGGAATAATACAGAATATGGATATAGGTCGCGCCTGCCTGCACATTGTTACTGGCATTGTAGAGGTAGTCTGGCGATAAGATTTGATCTTTGCCGTATAGACGCAGGGCCACGTCGCGGCCAGCAGATTCTGGCACGATTTGCATTAAACCATAGGCAGGCACATGGGAGCGCGCCAGCGGGTTAAAGGCGCTTTCGGTATGCATGATGGCAAAAACCAATGTCGGGTCCAACTGGTAACGGCTGGCATTGTTGGCGACTAAGTTTTGATATTTTTTGGCGCGCTCGCGCACACTGCTGGGGGGTAGCTTAATAGTAATAACGGTAGGCGTTTTATATTGTGCGTTGCCGCTGGAGCTGGGTTGTTGTATTACCGCGTGTTGCGCCAGTTCGGCGGCCTGCATGCTAAAGCTGTTGCGGCTGTAGTCGGCCAGCTCCGATAAAATAGTGCTGCGGCTAATGGCGTCGCTGCTGTCGCTTACGCTGCCGGCTAGTTTGAGTACGGGGTCGTTTTTTCTGGCGCTATTAGGGGTTTGCGCCAGTAGGTAGCTGAGGTTAGCTTTTATGAGCTGGTCTAGTTGCTCGTTACTTAGGTTGTTGTCTAGCACGCTAATGCGTATTTCATTATTGGCAAAGTCTACTACGCGCTTGGTTTGTAAATCATCGGAGTATTCTACCCAGTTTTTTTTATCGCTGATCTCAGCGTTTTGCCATTGTGCCAGTATGTTCTGTTTATAATCATGCAGGGCTTTGAAGTAGGCTTGCTTATAATTGGCGTATTGTTGTTGCTGCTGGCTTTGCCATTGTTCAAATTCGCTAACCGCAGCGGGATTTTTATGCGCTGTTGCCGGTTTGTGGTTAGCGCCGCTGCTTTGCTCTAATTCTAGCTCTGCAAAGGCGTCCTTTAGGTTGTTAGCCTGTGATAGCGGCGCCAGTAGCATAGTGGCTAGCATTAATAGACATAGGGGCGATGGCAATAGAGGCTGGGCCGTGTGCATGCTGGCATCCTTAGCGGGTAGGCGAGGGTTTACTATAACAAAAAACACTTGCTGTGCTAGCTTAAGCGGCGGCTGGCATATTGCTATTTAAGGCATATACTGTTTTTAAAGCTGCGGCGTTTGGGTAGCTTTACATGCAACTTTACAGAGACAGCATCCACAGACTGTGTTTATTTTTGATGCAGAAATGATTTGATGTAAAACTGTTTTGGAGAGTATGTGTTGCAGGACTCTATATTGGCAGGCTTGTTAGCTTTAGTAATTGGTTTATGTTTATTGGCCAGTTATGCGGCTTAAACCACTGAGCTGAACTACAGCGCTTAAGCTACAGGACTAACAAGCCGCTTAATGCGCCACCCCTATACAACGCCGCGAATGTTGCGTTGCTTGGCCCCGTCACCGTTAAAAATGATAGCTGTAAGCGCTAGAAACTAAGGCTTAGGGCGTAGCGGCTAATCCTTATGATACAAAGCTTTATAACACAAAGCCTCATAATAAAACGCCTCTTAAGATAACCCCCCCAAAGTGTGAAAGCATGGCATGGTTTTTCATAAGCTGTATTGAGTGACGCTTAAGCGCCGGCATTTTATGCTGCTTTTTACGATTAAATACAGTACAAAACTATTGAGGCTAAGGTCGATAGTGTCGGGTAAATCAATAAAAAGATTAATGGCAACGGCCAGCCATACGCATACAATAGACGCTTGCGCTAGTAAGCTTATAGGAGTAATCAGCGCTGTTGGGTGGGTGGAAAAGTCCAGCCCACACATAGCAAGTGATATTATAATGGCACCGGCGTAGGCTAAAAGCCCTTGGGCTTGGGTGGTTTACCACACTATCGTAATTGAAAATGCCGGCAGATAATGCCCTGTCAGTACGTTAGTGAAATTTTACCAAAAATAAAGGTGCTGCCGAGTGGTAGTACTGAGTCAGTGGTGTTTAAAAAGCACAGAGGTTATATGTATACAGGTATAGTGCAGGGCGCATTTACAGTGACCCAGCTACAGCGTTTACCGGGTTTATTAACGGTGACGGTACAGCTTAACGCCAGCTTATTAGAGGATTTATTGATAGGGGCTAGCGTATCGATTGATGGTGTATGTTTAAGCGTAACGGGCATGGTGGGCGAGGACGTTAGCTTTGATATTATGCAGCAGACTTTAGATGTCACTACCCTAGCCGATTTACGCGTAGGCTATAGTGTTAATATAGAGCGTTCCGCCAAGCAAGGGGTAGAGGTGGGCGGCCATATACTGTCTGGCCATATAGATAGCAGCGCGCAGTTAGTCGCTATAGCTGAGCCGGAAAATAATCGCTTTGTGACTTATCAGTTGCCAGCGCAGCTGATGAAATATGTCTTTGAAAAAGGCTTTATTGCCATTAATGGCTGTAGCCTTACCGTAGCCAAAATAGACAGAGCGAAACAGCAATTTACGGTGTGTTATATACCAGAAACCCTGCGAGTCACCACCCATGGCAGCAAGCACATAGGCGATAGCGTCAATATAGAGATAGATAGGCAAACCCAAACTATCGTCGATACTGTGGAACGTGTGCTTAGCTCCCAGCCCGAGTTGTTTTCGGGCTTGTTGAACAATTCCTAATGAACAATGCCTAGTTGAACAAAGCCTAATGTTAGAAGTGAGTTATATGATTACCCTGTCTGCCAACGACAAAGAATTGAAAGTTTTTTTACATAAGCTAGGTGATGCTGTGCTGGATTATCAGCGCTTACAGGGCTTTTTATTTGCCATAGCTTGCTCACCGGAGCCGGTTAAACCCTCGGAATGGTTTGAGCTTATTTGGTTAGATGATGAGCCGCAATTTGATAACAAGGCCGAGGCTAAGCGCTTTTTGGCCCTGTTAGTGGACGATATGCAAGTCTTGGAGCGGAGCCTAGAGCAGGGCCAGTTACTGCCCTTCTTTTGCCCCAGCAGCCTAGAGCAGCAGCGCCAATTAGGACTGTGGTGTGAAGGCTTTTTGTTTGCCCACCAATACTTGGATGAACTGTGGGAGCTGGCGCTAATGGATATAGACGACGAGGCTATAGATGATGCCGTGACTGCCGCGCTTAATTTAGCCAGTGCGTTTACCGATGTGTTGGTCAGCGATCAACTGCAATTTGAAGAGGGTTTTGGCGCGGATAATAGCGCTACCGAGCCCGCCGCACAGCAGCAACTACAAGAAGCCTACCAATGGTTTGATGAGGTGCTGGCGGTGTATGCTGACGTGCGAGGGCAGTGGCGGAACTCAAGCACCCAGCACGATGCCGACCAATTATTTTTAGCGTTGGAGCCCGTGGCTAGGGATCAGCTCTGCCCCTGTGGCAGCGGTGAGATTTTTGCCAAGTGCTGCTTGCATTAAAGCGGCGGTGTTTGCTAAACAATTGATTATAAAGGCTTAAACTTATTTTTAGGTATAGTGTTAACTACGTTAATGGGCTGGTGATTAGCCGGGTAAATAGTGGTTAATTCGTCGCTAGTAGGCTTTACTTTAGAGATGAATATTCGCTTTAAGGTATTTGTCTATGAGCCCGTCTAGCAGTGAGCACAAGGTTCTGGCCGCCAAGATCAGCAAGATTGTTGAAGCCTATTTGCCTACCCAATTTGAACGCAATGTCGTGCATCAACAGCTGCAAGATCGTATCGCGGCGGTGTTAGCTGACAGCCCCTTAATTAAGCAGCCATCGCTAGAGCCAGCACAACATCAAGAGTGCCGCGCCGAGTCCCGTACAGTGACTATCCTGCGGGCCGATATACGCGGTTTTGCCGCCTTGGCTGAAACCTATTCCGCCAATATGTTGATGAACCTGCTTAATCGCTTTTATGCGCTAATGTCTGAGCTAGTACAGCGCTATGGTGGCTATATAGAGCATGTAGTGGGTGATGCTATGCGGGTGTTGTTTGGCATGGACCACGTTGAGGCAGATGGTGTGGAGCCCGCGTTAGCGTGTGCGATTGCAATGCAGCACGCCATGAATGATTACAACCGGCAAAACAAAGAGTTAGGGTTTCCCGAGTTATTTATGGGTATAGGTATCAATACCGGTACCGTATTAGCGGGCAATGTAGCGGCTGACCAACCGCAGCAGTACACAGTGATGGGTGATGCTGTTAATTTGGTGTCGCGTATAGAAGCACAAAGCTTACGCGGCCAAATACTGATGAGTGAGGCTACCTTTAAACTGGCGCAGACCTATACCCTAGTAGGGCAATCGAATAGCGTGCAAGTGAAGGGGCAGCGTAAGCCCGTGCTATTATATGAGCTATTAGGCACTACTCAGCCGCGTACCATGACTGTGCCTAGGCGTGAAATTCGTAAAAGCCCTCGCGTGGCGGTTAATATGCCCTGTTATTTTCAGGTGGTGCAAGGCAAACAAATAAAAAGCCAGCACTGTAAGGCCGAGGTTATCGATATAGGCTATCACGGTTTTTTGATTTTAAGCCCGGTGCCTTTGGAGCATTTTTCAGAAATCAAGCTAGAGGTGGCGCTAAACTTACTGGCGGCCGATACCAGCGCGCTGTATGCCAGAGTGCTGCACTGCGAATCTACCAGCCAGGGTTTTCGTTGCAGCTTAGAATTTACCACTATGGATTTGGCCGGCCAGCAGTGTATTAAACGTTTTGTCGATAATATGATTAGTGGCTAAACCTTTCTTTTTAGGGGATAAGTTTTGTTGATGGTGATACCCGATGACCGATAATAACGACAATTATTTAAGCGCAGAGTTGCTAGCTTTGCGCACCCAGCACCAGCAATTAGATGAGCAAATTACTCAGCTACACGCCAGCGTCTCCGCCGATCAGTTAAAGCTACAACGCTTAAAACGAGAAAAGCTACGCATCAAAGACCTGATAGCGCGGGTGCGCTGCCGCTTAATTCCCGACTTAGATGCATAAGTAGATGCATAACAGGGCGTACAAGTCTTGTTCAATGTTTTGCTTGCTAGGCCGATACAGCGCTGTACGATTACACTTTTCGCAATTAACAGCGCTGACACGCTTTAGAAGATTCTAATGCCGATGGCTGCGCGCTGTGGAATACACCATGGTTTTGTTCGAGTCCGACATACTAGAGCCCACATTAACCCAAGAGTTGGTTGATGATATTGCTATTCATTACCAACGTAGTGAGTCCGCCCTAGTACAACTCGATAGCCAGCCTCATAATCTTGAGTTAATACAGCAGCTATGCCGCGCCGTACACACCATAAAAGGTGATTTGGGTGTGGTGGGTTTTACCCCGTTAATGCCCTTGCTGGCAGCGCTGGATGATTTACTGCTGCTGTTAAAGCAACAGCGCATGGCCTATAGCCCTTTGCTGGGTGATTTAATGCTGTTATTACTCGATGATGCCAAAACCTTCGTGGAAGATTTTCAGCGTGATGGTTCGGTAGCCTATGACGCGATTTTTATACAACGCATCACCGATAATCTGGCCCAGTTACAATCCTCAAACAGCGCAGATAACGAAGCCTTAATTGCCCGCACCATACGCCTGTTAGACCCGGCGGTAGCAGAAATCAGTCACAGCGATACGCTGGATAGTTATCAAGAGGATTTTTTGCAGCTCTATGCCTTTAGCCAGCAGGAGGAATTGAGTTTTTATAAGGGGTTAATGTGTTCGGTAGAGGCGCGTTCAAAGTTTTGGTCCGGGCGCAGCGATAGAATTTTAAAAATGGCGTTGAGTTTAAACCAGCTAGCCGGCCAACCGGTGGATGAAATGAGTTTGGCGGTGGCGGTTTACGCCCATGATTTTGGCATGGCCTGTGTGCCTATAGAACTGTGGCATAAAGAAAATCGTTTAGAAGATGACGAGATCGCCTTGATGCGCTCCCACGTGCAAAGCAGTATGCAGTTATTAACCCACATACCGCGTTGGCAGGCGGCCAAAGAGATAGTGGCCCAGCATCACGAAGCGGTAGATGGCACCGGCTACCCTAATGGTTTACGTGAGGATAAAATTTGCGATGGTGCAAAAATCATTGCTATCGCCGACACCTTTGACGCGCTTACCCATCAACGCGCCTATAGCCATCAACAAAAGCGGCCAATTATCCGTGCCGTTAAAACCATTAATGAGTGTGCCGGTAAACAGTTAAGCGGCTATTGGGTAGGTATTTTTAATCAGGCGGTAGCGGCTATTTTGTCGGCTCATCGCCAGCAGTTGGGTGGTTCAGCAAAGTAGCAATATAGTTAGGTAGTAACTGGCTGGCGGGGCCGTACTGTTGTTCGTCAAAATAACTGCCCGCCTGCGAAGGCTCTAAGTTTAACTCTACGGTGTGGGCGCCGTGTTGCTTGGCCACTTGAAAAAAACCGGCGGCTGGATAGACATTCCCCGAAGTACCTATAGAAATAAAACAATCGCAGCGGCTAAGCGCCTGCTCTATCTCATCCATATATAAAGGCATTTCCCCAAACCACACCACATGTGGCCTAAGATTTCCCGCCACTTGGCAGCAGGGGCAGGGCAGTTGCGGGTGGCTGGATTCTAGCCAATCAAACACTTGTTGGCTGTGTTGGCAGCGCAGCTTAAGCAACTCGCCGTGCATGTGGCGCAGCTGTTTGCTGCCTGCCTGCTCGTGTAGGTTGTCTATATTTTGGGTGATTAATAAAAATTCACCTCCCTGCTGTTGCAAGGCCTGCTCTAATTCGACCAAAGCCAAGTGCCCGGCATTGGGCTGTATATTGTTGAGTAAGTGCTGGCGACGTTCATTGTAAAAACGGTGTACTAACTCGGGGTTGCGTTCAAAGGCTTCGGGGGTGGCGACATCTTCTACGCGGTGATCTTCCCACAGGCCATCGGCGGCCCTAAAGGTGCGTATGCCCGACTCCGCAGAGATACCGGCACCGGTTAGCACCACAATATTGTGATAACGCAGCATGGGCTTAACCGGGCGGCCAGGTCATTTGTCGTCCGGCCAACATATGCAGATGTATGTGGTATACAGTTTGGCCGCCCTGTTCATTGCAGTTCATCACCAAACGGTAACCGTCTTGCTCATAGCCTTGTTGCGCGGCCACCGTTTTGGCGGTGTAAATCATATGGCCCAGCAAGTCTTTATCGTCCTCGCCCATATCATTAATGGTGCTGATATGTTTTTTTGGTATGGTGAGCATATGCAGTGGCGCTTGAGCCTGTATGTCTTTAAAAACGGTAACGCGCTCATCTTCATAGATGATGTCAGCGGGTATCTCTTTATTGTTAATGGCGCAAAATAAACAGTCCATCTTAACCTCTTGTGTGTATGACTAGCGCAAGCTTATAACATTGCTGCAGGATTTTCCTCTCTAGCAATTGCTGGCTATAGTAAAACGATGAATGATGCATTGTATTTATGTTTAGACCAAGGCGGCAGCTCCAGCCGGGCTATGGTGTTTGATCGTCAGGGCCAGTGTGTGGCGCAAAGTCAGTTAGCGGTTACTGAGCAGCGGCAGGGCAGCCGTGTAGAGCAAGATGCGGCGCAGCTAGTGGCTAGCCTGCGTAGCTGTGCCCATGCGGTGGTGGCGCAATTAAGCGCGTCGCAACGCGCGGCATTAACCGCCTGTGGTTTAGTCACCCAGCGTTCCAGTTTAATAGCTTTTAATCCCGTTAACGGTGAGCTGCTTAGCCCGGTATTGAGTTGGCAGGATACCCGTGCCGCCGAGCATGTGCCCAGCAGTGCGGATGATGTACAGCACATTTATGAGCGCACCGGCTTAATGGCCAATGGCCATTTCTCTGCCAGCAAAATGTGCTGGCTGTTGCAACATAATGCCGCGGTAAAAACCGCCGCCCAACAAAAGCAGTTGCTGTTGGCACCGCTGGCCTGTTATTTAGCTTATGGCTTATTGGCGAATAAACCGCTAGTGGTGGACAGAGGCAATGCCAGCCGTACCTTATTATTGGATGTGGCGACGGGGCAGTGGTGCCCACAGATGTTGGCGTTATGGGGGTTAAGTCTTGATTATTTACCTAGCCTAGTAGTCAGTGATGCAACTATAGGCCAGTTAGAATTGGGTGATCTTAGCCTGCCGATGAAATTACTCACCGGCGATCAATGCGCGGCGGCTTTTGCCCAGGGCGAGTTACAGCCGCAGCAACTGAGTATCAATATGGGCACGGGTGCGTTTTTATTAAACCCAGTTGCTAACACCGCTTGTCGCAATGGTCTGCTTAATAGCATCGTGCATTGGTCTAGTCAGGCATATTATTGTTTGGAAGGTACCGTTAACGGTGCTGGGGTGGCACTGCAGTCGGTGGCCCAGCAAACCGATGTGAAAGATGTTGCCCTGCCCCTGGATGCCTGTTTGCACTTAGCCGATAACCAGCCTGAAAATATGTCGCTGTTTATTAATACGATTAGTGGGCTGGGTTCCCCTGATTGGCGCAGTGATATAGCCGCAGAGTTTATCCATGATGAGCTGGCCAATAAGACTCTGTGTTTGGCCGCGGTTGCCGAAAGCATCGTGTTTTTATTGCAGCGCAATATAGAATGCATCAGCAGTGAAAATAAGCACTTATCGTTTATTACGGTTAGTGGTGGCCTATCCCGCAGTGATGCCCTGTGCCAGCGACTTAGTGATGTCAGCGGCCTTAGGGTTGAACGCAGTACTATGGTGGAGGCCAGTGCCAGAGGCGCGGCTTTTTTGTTGGCGGGCAAGCCTGCCCAGTGGCCGCATACGATAGAACGGGTATTTACGCCGCAGGATAATCGCGTGTTATTGCAGCGCTATCAGCAATGGCGCACGGCTTTGCTGCAGCGTTTACAGCATTAAGTACTGGCGACATGTGCTGCATGGGCAGCGATTAATTCACCACAGCAAAAACTTTCTATGCGTAGCGCCCCTCGTGCCAGTAGTGCCATGGCTTTTTCGTAATCGGCTATCTCATACACCACTGCGGGATAGGGTATGGCGTGCAGGTTTTGCGCAGGGTCTAAATCATCATCGTCACAAAACACGTAGGGTGGTTGCAGTTGTTTAATATCCTTGTCATACCACTGCTGGGTATTGAGTAGCACCGGTATTAAGGGATAGCCTAATTGCTGGCGCTGGGCGAGTTGCAAAACGGCTATATCAAAACTGATTAACGCGCTTTGCTGCTGTATGGGTTTTAAGGCTAGGTCTATCGCCTGTAATACCGTGCTGCGGCCAAAGTGGTAAAGGCTTTTACGTTTTATTTCTACATACAAGGTTGCGCTGGGGTATTGGGCTATTAAGGTTGCGCAATCGGCCAAGGTCATTAGCTTGGTAGGGTAATGCTGCGGGCCAAGGCGCCCAGGTTCGTGAAAGCTAAAGGCTTGTAGTTGTTCTAGGGTGGTTAAGCGCACATCGTTGTCTTGCCCGCACAACCGTATTAAATGGTGGTCGTGGCATACCACGGGCACCAGATCGGCGCTGAGATGGACATCGATTTCTATATGTTGCAGGCCTAGCTCTAAGGCCGCTTTAATACCGGCATAGCTATTCTCAGGGTAGCGCTGGGGCCAGCCGCGATGGGCCACTAAACGGTGACTAAATTCTGTGCTGGAAAGAGCTGTTATCATAAGCGTTTTATTAATCTGCAATTGCTACACTAGCTAATGGTTAAATCAGTAAACGTTAAACTTATAAGGTGGTCAAGGGTGAAAAAAGCTAGCCCCAATTTTGCGTGTTATTTACCTCGCTGGCTATGCTTGTGGCTAGGGGTAAATCTGTTACTGGCTTGTACACCGATACAGCAACCACCGCAGCAACAATTGACGGATAATAGTGAGCAAAATACCACTGTGGCTGAAGCTGCGCCACAGTCATCGGTACCCGCTCAGCACACTGTGGCGATGTTAAACAGTTGGCAAGCGGGCGCGATTAAACAAGCGATAGAGCATTTTGTGCAGCAATCGATACAGCTAGGCGGCAAACATTATTTACCCGTAGCTGAGAGGGTGGCGGTGTTTGATTTGGATGGCAGCTTATGGGTTGAGCGGCCGCAAAAAGCGATGATGGCTTTTATCCATAAAGAATTGATCAAACAGTTACAGCGCCAGCCCTCGTTAAAGTCTAAACAGCCTTGGAAGTCGGTAGCCAGAGGGGATGAAGGCTATTTGCAAAGACTTAATTATTCCACTTTATATCTAATGTTATTAAAGGCTCATGAAGGTCAAGCACAAACCGCCTATGATTATTATGTGCAGCATTTTTTTAAGCAGGCCAAGCATCCCGAGTATAAAAAAAATTATTTAGCCTTGGCGTATCAGCCTATGCAGGCGTTAATACGCTACTTGCAAGCGCATCAGTACCAAGTGTATTTGGTGGATAGTAGTGATACCCAGTTTATGCGCGCTTTATCGCAGACCTTGTTTAATATACCGGTAGAAAACGTTATAGGCTCCAGCGCTATGTTAATGTGGCGAGCTAGCAGCAGTGAGTTGATACGTGGTAATGAATTTGTTGCGCCTATTAATAATGATGAGGGCAAGCCGGTCAACATAGAACGCCATATAGGGCGGCGGCCGGTAATAGCCGT
Source organism: Dasania marina DSM 21967 (assembly GCF_000373485.1). Taxonomy (NCBI): domain Bacteria; kingdom Pseudomonadati; phylum Pseudomonadota; class Gammaproteobacteria; order Cellvibrionales; family Spongiibacteraceae; genus Dasania; species Dasania marina. The sequence continues at coordinate 456,249 of NZ_KB891575.1, read as the reverse complement.
AGGCAACGATGATAATGATATTGCCATGCTTAACTACGTAGCTAGTGGCAAAAGCAAGTCTTTGCTAATGCTAGTTAAGCATGATGATGCCGTTCGGGAATACCGTTATAACAAAGGTGCCGAACAGATACAGGCCTTGGCGTTAGAAAAAAAGTGGTTAGTTATTAGTATCAAAAATGACTTTAAGCAGGTTTTTTAGCGGCTGCAGCCGTTTATGATGACGAGCTTATAGCTCGTCATCATCACCCACAACGATGTTTCTACCAGCCTCTTTAGCATGTGATAGTAATTCACTGGCGTAATTAATTTGTTGCTCTAGGCTGTCGTGCACATAGTTAGTCACACCTACACTAATGGTGATGTCTATGTCTTGGTCCTCGTGTTCTATGGGGATGCTGGTGTCGCTAACTATACTTCTTAGCCTATCCATTAAGGTCATGGCTTGTTCATTCTTTAGGTTGGGGAAGATAGCGCAGAACTGCTCGCCACCCATACGTGCTACTAGGAAGTGCAACAGGTTATGGCGTATTTCATCGGCTAAAAACCGTAGTACTTGATCGCCAATTTTATGACCATAGTTATCATTTATTTTTTTAAACTTATCGATATCGAAAATAGCAACGGCTATGGGGGATCCATTTTTAACCGCTAGTTGGTATTGCGCTTCTCCTTTGCTGTAAAAATAACGACGATTGTGCAGATTAGTTAAATAGTCACGATTGGCTGCGTCTTGTATGCTTTCTAGTAATTCTAGGTTTTCAATATTGTGCATGATGCGGCAATGAAACTCTTCGTGAAAAAAGGGTTTTTGCAAAAAGTCATTGGCACCATTTTTAATGAATTTGGCGGATAGCGAACTCTCACCTTCACCGGACAGCCCAATAATAATTAGATCGGATTTATCAACGTTTTGACGCAGGGCCTTAACTAGGGCGAAGCCGTCCATCTCTGGCATATGATAATCGGTGATCAGCATCTTAATGTCGGTGTTGTCTTTGAGTACATCCAGTGCTTCTAGGCCGTTAGTGGCTTCTAATACTTGGTATAAATGCCTTTGCAATAATAGCCGTATAAAGGCGCGGGTAGGCCTAGAATCCTCAACGACTAACACTTTAATATGTTGGTTTTTATCTAGCCTGCGCACCAGTTTAAATACATAGTTGTAAGAGTAGCGGCTCTCTTTAATGACGTAGTCAACGATGCCTTTGTCTAGTAGGGCGCTACGGGTTTCTTCTTTGTAGTTGGCGCTTAATACTATAACGGGGATTTTTTTGGCAAGAAAGTGATCGACGCTTTCGCCATCGGGAGCATCAGGCAAATTGAGGTCGACGACGGCGGCAAAAATTTCGTCTTTATGGGCTTGGTATACTTCTTCACTCTCCGCGAGGCTGCCGGCAAAAAATGCTTCGATATCGGGCTGTTGATTGACCAGATGGCGTAATATTTTGGTGACCGTGGTGCTGTCTTCAACAATTAAAATCTTTTTCATTTTTTTTTATAATACCTAGGTAAACAATAGCTATATGCGTTTTGTGGGAGCTGCTTTATTCATACAGTCAAGCATATGCTGAGGGTTTTTACTAATGCCGCTAATGTGAGTTTATGTGTTTTATAGTATGAGCGGTAAAGAGAATTGAACCATTATAAATGGATATATGCACGCACAAAAAACCGCAAGGGCAGTAAAAATAGTATGGTCAGTGAAATATGCTCAAGCTAGATTCAAGATGTAGGTTGAGCCTGTTAGTGGGGTTAATGGCTAGATTTAGGCTATAGCCTGTGCCGGCCCTGAGGCTGCTATGCATATCCCTAAGTCTTAGTCGTTGTAAGCGTATGGGTTATTTATCACCAAATACACGATCGTATTGCAAAAAATTTGGGTATATTTTGTGCAATCAGTAATATATTAACCATACTAATAGGTGAGCCCTTGAGTTAGGCGGGTGCAGAGCAATAATACGCGGGGGGCGTATGCTTACACAGTTAGATGAAAATGGTTGCATCAGTGAGATGGCCATAGTCGATATGTTTACACGGTTAATTTTTGACGCCGATACCGAATTGGATGAGTCCGGCCAGTTATTGCTGGATATTGTGCAGCATAGGGAACCTTCATTGGAGCACGCTAGCCGCAGGGATATTAGCGAATATCTACGTGCGATGGACGTACATGAGATGATAGTTGTGGTTGCCCAAGTGAAGGAGACATTCGAGCAGCAGCGCTTGATACTGCTAGCACAACATTATCTTCATTCCCCGCTACTACGGCACTAACTATTCAGCTCGCCAACCACCTCCAAGACTATTATCTACAAGCATCGCTAACGTGGTGCTTGCGAATTTTTTCATGGTCGGTATTATTTCGTGATCATAATTTTTACCATCGCTATAAAAACGTATAATAACGAGGTGGCGCGAGAGTTTTCTAAGCCTAACTTGATGATTTATAAGGCTTAAATATTTCACTTAGCACCTGCCGATACTAAGATAGGGTTACCAATGTCAGAAACATACAGTGTTGTTCTTACCGGGAAATTGCTGAACAGCGAGTCTTTGGACGACGTTAAGTCTAAGGTTGGGGCGGCTTTTAAATTGAGTGCAGCGCAGCTGGATAAATTATTTGGCGGTAAGCCGGTGGCCTTAAAGCGTGGCCTGGATAAAAAACAGGCGGTGCGTCTAAGTACCCGCCTACAGCAGCTGGGCGCCCATGCGGTCATTAAAGCCAACGCTGCCAAGGCTGAACCCGTCGCAGAGCCTGTCACAGAGTCTGCCCCGGCTAAGCCGGTATTTACCGACATCGTAGCCACTATGGATGAGCCTGCGTCAGCAGCGCCTGTAGCCGTGGCCGAGCCTGTTGCAGAACCCGAGCCGGAGTTAGCACCGGCGCCTGAGGTTACGGAAGAGTCTCAACCAGCGCCTGTCGCAAAGGTCGCCGCCGCCAAGCCTGACGGTGACAGCATTAGTTGCCCGCGCTGTGGCCATGAGCAAGCCTTCACCACCACCTGCGGCCATTGCAAAATGGATTTGAATTTACACATCAAGCGCTTAGAGCGCCGCGCCAAGATAGTAGCCAATCGTGGCTAAGTCTTGATTGTATAGTGCATAAAAAAACGGCCGTGTAATAACGGCCGTTTTTTTATGGGAGCAGCATGGGTTTTAGCTGGCGCTAGGCTCAGCGTCGGCCTTGTTGACTAAGGCAAACTGTATGCTGCGCTGCTTCACGTCTAGCTGGGCGATGGTTATGGTCACCGCTTGGTCCAACTCTATCACCACATCTTTACTGCTTAAGCGTAGGCGCAGAGGGTCAAAGCTGTATTTCTCTTTCAGCTTGCGGGTATCGACTACACCTTCTACGCCATTGTTTTGCAAGCGCACGGTAAAGCCATTGCTGTTAATTTGGCAGACGGTGCCGGCCAATTCTTGGCCTTTAAAGGCTTGCAAGTATTGGCACTTAAGCCACTGCTCCATTTGCCAGCGCGCCTGCCTGGCTCTATCTAAGCTATCTTGCAGAGCGACTAAGTCCTGCTCTTTTACCGTGTGGGTTTTACCCGCTAGTTTGGCTTTGATAATTCTGTGCACCAGCAGATCGCTGTATTTGCGTATCGGTGAGGTGAACGTGGTGTAGCGCTCCATGCCCATGCCAAAGTGCGGGGTGGGCGCGGTGTAAAGGCGGCCGCGCTCTAGCATGCGGCTTAAGACACTGCGCACGGGGAAGTCTAGCTTGTCGTCTTCTATGCTGTGGCTGAGCTGGCGATAACCGGCGACGCTTTCTAGGTCTATATCGCTAAGGCCCAGTTGCTCGTCTATTAATTTTCTCACGCCTTCTAAGCGCTCGGGCCTAAAGCCTACGTGGCCGTGAAACAGGCCTTGTTGATCCATAAAGTTAGCGGCGCAGCTGTTGGCGGCCACCATGCACTCTTCGACTAATAAGTGGGCGCTAGTTTTTACCCCGGGCTCTATGCTGTCTATTTTGCCCTGCTCGTTAAGGCGTATGCGAAACTCGGGTCTGCCGCTGCCGACTATGTTGGCTAGTTGGCGTTGGGCCAACAGGGCACTACTGGCTTGCTGTAGCAAGGTGAGTAGCTCGGCTTGGGGGTGTTCGCTGCTTTGGCCATCGAGATGATTAGCGACTTCGTAATAGCTGAGCTTGGCCTTGGAGCAGATGGTCGCTTCAAGTAGCTGGTAATCGCTGATGATACCTTCGCTGCTTATATCCATACGGCAAATTAAGGCGGCGCGGTTTTGTTCGGGGTGTAGTGAGCAATGCTCTACTGACAGTTGTTCGGGCAGCATGGTAATCGTGTGGCCGGGCATATAGATCGAGCTGGCGCGGCGCTGGGCTTCTTTGTCTACCGCTGAGTTTTCGCTAATAAAGGCGTCGGGATCGGCGATGGCGACGCTAAGCTGCCAGCCTTGCTCGGTGGCTTCTATAAAGAGCGCGTCATCCATATCCTGGGTACTGGGTGCGTCTATGGTGACAAAATTAAGCGCGCTGAAATCTTGGCGCTGGCTTAGGTCTACCGCTTTGATGTCATCCTGCCAGTTGTCGGGCAGTACTTGCTCTAACTGAAACTTGTAGCGGCTGTATTCCGCTTCTATGCCGGGGCTGGCATCGTTGCCTATCACTGTGAGTACTTTGGCCTGTGGCTTAGCATCGGGATAGGCGTGGCGGCTGATGTTGCAGTGTATATAGTCGCCGTTTTGAGCTTTGTTGCGAGCCGCAGGGGGGATAAATATCCAGCGTTTAAAGCGCGGTAAGTCGGGCTCGACAAAATGGCCTTTGCCTTTAACCACATAGCGGCCAGTAAATGTTTTGAGCGGGGTGCTAATCACCTTCATTAGCTCACCGCTAACCTTGCCCTCAGTATTGCTATGTATTTGAATTTTGACCTTGTCGCCGGGGAATACTTTATCCATTTCATCGGGGGCAAGAAAAATTTCGCGCTCATCCTCCAGCACCACAAAGCCAAATCGACGTTCGGTCCCTTTGACTATACCGGTGCCGTATTCTTTGGAATCTTCAATTTGTTTTTTGAGATCTTTGAGCTGCGAAAGTGAGTTTACATCAAACATAAGGTAGCCGGGCGCACAAAGGGTGCTAATCAGGGTGGAATAAGGCGTAGAGCGGTATTGATCAGGCCTTATATAACCGCCAAATTAAAACCGCATAGCCTAGCGGAAAGCGCGGGCTTTGTAACCCAAACCCTGCAATTAAATCGCCTACTCGTCGCTAGCCGTGTCGTTGTTTGCAGTGGCCTGTTTGTCTTTTTGTATAAAGCGGCCAAAAAACAAACCCAGCTCAAATAATAGCCACATAGGTACGGCGAGTAGCGCCTGTGAAATTACGTCGGGAGGAGTTAAAAACATGCCGGCGATAAAGCAGCCGACGACGACGTAAGGACGTTTTTCAGCCAGCGAATCGGGCTCGGCTATGCCAGCCCAAATCAACATCATAGTGGCTACGGGGATCTCAAAGGCAATGCCAAAGGCAAAAAATAGTTTTAGGGCGATATCTAAAAAGCGGGCGATGTCGGGGGTGTAGGCTACGCCCTCTGGCCCTACGGCGCTGAAAAAGCCAAACACCAGTGGAAACACCACATAGTAAGCAAAGGCTAGGCCGGCATAGAACAAGACTACGCTGGAGATAAATAGGGGGATGGCTATACGCTTTTCATGTTTATACATACCCGGTGCAATAAAGCCCCAAGCCTGAAATAGTACAAAGGGCATAGCGATGACCAATGAGGCGACTAAGGTCAGTTTAAACGGCGTTAAAAACGGCGAGGCGACATCGGTGGCTATCATGGTAGTGCCTGCGGGTAATAGCGAGCGCAGGGGTTCAGACACAAAGGCGTAGATGTCATTGGCAAAGGCAAACAGGCAGATAAACACCAACAGTATGGCCAGTACGCTGCGCAATAGGCGATCTCGTAATTCGGTGAGGTGGTCTATCAGCGATTGGCTGGCATCTTTAAGATCGCTCATGGCGTTTCTGGCTTGTTGTCGGCGGGGCTGGGTTGGCTTGCCTTATGAGTACCTGCGTCATCTTCATCTTGGTCGGGGGCGCGAGTCGGATTGGCGGGCTCAGGAGGGTTGTCGACGGCGGCTTGCAGTGCCTCTTTAGCAGCTTTGGCTTGTTGCGCGGCGCGGCTAAATTCGGGCGGGGTGGCATCTGAGGCCGGGTCTATGGCTTTGGCCAGCTCTTGTAAGTCGCCTTTGATGTTGAGCGCATCGACCCCGTCTTTTAGCTGCTGCTTACTTTTCTCTATGCTTTTGAGCACGCCCTCATTGTGTAGCTGCATGCGTATATCATCGGCATTGATACCCACTTCGTTTTCTATTTCAGCCTTCATTTCCGAAAAACTACGGCGCAGCTTGGCCAGCCATAGGCTACCGGTGCGTATCGCTCCCGGCAGCCGTTCTGGCCCCATAATAAGCAGGGCCAAAACCGAAACCATGAGTATCTCTTGAAAACCAATGTCAAACATAGGGTATCTACAGGCTGGGAAAGCTGACGCTAAGCCGCTAGGGGCTTAGCTTTTGTTGGTGTCGGGCTTATCGCTGTCGGCTTTTTCGTCGGCTAAGGTTTTATCCTCGGCCTCTTCCGGTTCTTCAGACTGCATGGACTTTTTAAAGCCCTTGATAGCGCCGCCTAAGTCGCCGCCTAGGTTTTTAAGTCGCTTGGTGCCAAATAACATGATTACGATGACCAAGATAATTAGTAATTGCCAAATTCCTATTCCGCCTAAACCCATAACTTACTCCACTACATTGCGATTATTCATTATTGTTGTCGGTTGGCTTTCTCTTCTAAGCCCGATAGGTCGAAGCGCTTGGCCAATTCATCTAGTACGGCCTGAGGGCTTTCACCTAGGTGCGAAAGCATAACCAAGCTATGAAACCACAAATCGGCAGTTTCATAAATCAGATTCTGGTTATCACCACTGTTTTTTGCATCTTTAGCGGCGATAACGACTTCTATAGCCTCTTCACCGACCTTTTCTAAGATTTTATTCAGCCCTTTGTGGTGCAGGCTAGCTACATAAGAGTCCTCTGGCGAGGCATTTCTGCGTTGTTCTAATACGGTGCCCAGGGCTTTAAGGGTGTCACTCATAACATGCTCGGTTCAATTATTGGTAGATATCACTGGGGTCTTTGATCACAGCGTCGACAGTTTGCCACTCGCCGTCTACTAACTTGCGGTAAAAACAGCTGCGCCTACCGGTATGACAGGCTATGCCTCCCACTTGTTCAATCTGTAGTATCAGCACGTCTTCGTCACAATCTAAGCGTATTTCGTGTATATGTTGCACATGGCCGGACTCTTCGCCTTTGCGCCACAGCTTTTGCCGTGAGCGCGACCAGTATACGGCGCGGTTTTCAGCCACGCTTAGGGCCAGCGCCTCGCGGTTCATCCAGGCCACCATCAGCACATCTTTGCTTTGGTGGTCTTGGGCGATGACGGGGATAAGGCCGTCGCTATTCCAGCGTAGCTCATCGAGGAAGTCGTTGTTTAGGCTCATGGTGCTTCTATTGCTGTGTATAAGGTCGCCATTATGGCATAGATGTTTTAGTGCCGCAGCCAAAGTAGGGCGCCGACAAATAATAGTAGCCAGCTGCTGGGCGGCATGGTTTGCATAGCCTGGCTTAAACTTGGGCTGGCGATGACGGCCGCAGCCGCCAGCAGGATTAAGGCGGCATTGCCCAAACGTTTATTGCGGCGTTGTTGCTTGAGTTGCTGCTGCAGGGCGTTGAGTTGTTGGCCTTGCTGCTGGCATAGCTGAGTGAGTTGTTGGCTTTGCTCTAAACCGCTGAGCAGCGCTTGCGGTACCTTGGGTAGCTGCTCGATTAAGTCGGGCCAGTCTTGGCGCAGGCGCTTAAACAATCCGGTAGGTGAGTAGCGATCTTTTAGCCACTGCTCTAAAAAGGGTTTGGCGGTGGCCCATAAATCCAGCTCTGGATATAACTCACGGCCTAGGCCTTCGATGTTGAGCATGGTTTTTTGCAGCAGGACTAACGAGGGCTGCACCTCCATATCAAAGCGGCGTGCGGTGCGAAATAAATTGAGCAGCACTTGGCCGAAAGAGATTTCGCCCAGAGGCTTTTCAAATATAGGTTCGCAGACGCTGCGTATGGCGGCTTCAAAATCATTGACCCGCGTCTCCGGAGGCACCCAGCCACACTCTACGTGCAGCTTGGCAACAGCGCGATAATCACGCTGAAAAATTGCCAGTAAGTTACGCGCTAAATAATACTGATCAAAATCATTAAGGCTGCCGATTATGGCGCAGTCTATGCCTATGTATTCAGGCTGGTCGGGGTGATTGCGGGAGACAAAAACATTGCCGGGGTGCATGTCGGCGTGAAAAAAACTGTCGCGAAACACCTGGGTAAAAAATATTTCTACACCGCGTTCGGCCAATAATTTAAAGTTAGTATTTTGTGCTTTTAACGCGGCGACATCGGTAACCGGTATGCCGTCTATGCGCTCCATGGTTAAAATATTATTGCGGGTGTAATCCCAATACACTTCCGGTACATAGAGCTTGCCGCTGTTTAAAAAATTGCGCCGCAGCTGTGAAGTGTTGGCCGCTTCCCTTTGTAAATCCAGTTCATCAAAAATGGTGTGTTGATAATCTTCTACCACTTCTATGGGGCGCAGGCGTCGACCGTCGGCCGAGTATTTGTGTATGAGTTTAGCTAGGCCGTGCATGAGCCTAGTGTCTTGTTGTATGACTTTGTCTATGCCGGGGCGCACGACTTTGACCACCACTTGCTCGCCGCTGTGTAGGACGGCGCTGTGTACTTGCGCAATAGAGGCCGAAGCCAAAGGGGAATCGTCAAACTGGGCAAACAGTTCGCTTACGGTTTGGCCTAAGCCCTGCTCTATAATAGTTTTGGCTTGCTGCTCGGAAAAAGGAGGTACTTGATCCTGTAGTTTGGCTAGCTCGTCTATTAAATCATCAGCCAATAAGTCGCGGCGAGTAGATAGCATTTGGCCAAACTTAATAAATATGGGGCCCAGCTCTATTAAGGCTAAGCGCAGGCGTTCGCCACGGCTTTGCGTAGGGGCAGGTAACAAACGCAGGGGCAGCAAGGGTATGCGTATGGCTGCAGGTATGGCGTCGTGCTTAAAGAAAGTATCTAGGCGATAGCGTAAGGCGATGCTAGCGATTTTACCTATGCGTTGTATGCGTGACACGGCTAGCCCTGTGTTTTTTGTTGGATGAGTTTGTTGATGCGTGCGGCCAGTCTTTCGGTGCGCAATTGTAGGTTTTCTACTTCACTATAAAATTGTTCTACCTGCCAACGCGGCGGCAATAAATCACTTTCTTCTTTGATATATTCTTCGCTTTGTCGTTTAAAACTTTTCAAGGCTTGGCTGGCAAAGCTAAAGCCTTTGCGCAAGTTATTGGCGAGCATATGGCCGGCCACATCACCAAATACATTGACGATAGGGGCTTCCCAATCCAGCTCTAACTGCTGGCCAATTTTTTGTAGGGTGATTAAGGCGTTGCTGTCGCCGTGTAGTTCTAGCTTGCCATTAATAAGTGCGTTGGCGGGATCACTGGCGGTGGCTAGTTGAAAAAAATCGCTGGCACTGCCGCTTAGCTTGGTGTCGGCCTCGCCTTCGTAAATGCCACATAGGCGCAGCTCTTTATCACCGGGTATGCAATAAAAACTTAGCTCAGGAGAGGTAAGTTGTAATTGAAAAACGTGGCCGTGCAACTGGCTGAGTTTTGCCTGGGTGGCGGGGTCTAGGGTTAAGGCTTGATTGATGGCTGCCTCTAAACCGGCCAGCCCTGCGGTGTGCAAGGTGGGGCTAATCATTAGGGCTTAATGCCTTTGTGTAGGGCGACGACACCACCGGTCATGTTGTGAAACTCGCAGCGGGCAAAGCCAGCGTGTTCCATCATGTTTTTTAAGGTTTCTTGGTCGGGATGCATACGTATGCTTTCGGCTAGGTAGCGATAGCTTTCGGCATCGTTGGTAATCAGCTTGCCCATGACCGGCAATAAATTAAACGAGTAGGCATCGTAGGCTTTGCTGAGTAATTCGTTTTGCGGTTTAGAAAATTCTAATACTAACAAGCGGCCGCCGGGTTTTAGCACTCGTAACATAGAGCGCAGGGCTTTGTCTTTGTCGGTGACATTACGCAGGCCAAAGGCGATGGTAATGCAGTCAAAAGTGTTGTCTGGGAAGGGCAGTGCTTCGGCGTTGGCCTGGGCGTATTCTATGTTGCCCACTATGCCTCGGTCGGTTAATTTGTCGCGGCCTACTCGCAGCATGGATTCGTTAATATCGGCTAATACCACACGGCCTTCGGGGCCGACTAGTTTACTGAACTTTGCCGCTAGGTCACCGGTGCCACCCGCTATATCCAAAACCTGATGGCCGGCGCGTACGCCCGATAGCTCTATGGTGAAGCGCTTCCAGATACGGTGTACGCCGGCTGACATGAGGTCATTCATAAGGTCGTATTTGGCGGCCACAGAATGAAATACGCCGGCGACTAAGCCTTGTTTTTCATCGCTGTTAACGGTTTTGTAGCCAAAGTGGGTGGTGTTTTGATCCGACATGGTTAGCCCTATAATTTTGATGCGGGCTATTGTAGCGGTTCTTTACTAAAAAAACAGAGTAAAAACGCTGGCGTTGTTGCGGGCTTAGCCGTTGATTCTAAGCAGGTGGGTGTCAATTTTGGTGACGATGGTGCGGGCTATATCGTCAATTTGAAAGCCGGAGAGATGGGCTAACAACGTGGTATCGACTCTATGCAGGTGTAATAACGGTGCGCGGTTGGGGAGTTGGCGCAAATCCTGATTCATAATCACCGGTAGAAAAGGAGATTTTCCTGCGGTGGCTTTGCGGGCCAGTGCTATGCCTTTGTCTAGCTCCATGGTGTTGTACTTACCGGTTTTGCGGCTGCGCTGTAATAGGTATAACTCCTCGCTGCCACCTATGGCTTTGCCGGGCACGATAAACAAACCGGTGCCTTTGATGCAGCTGGCGGGTACGGACTGAAAGGTGTCATGCCAGGCATAGGGGTCGGGCAATATAATGAGGTTTTCGGCGTTGTTAATAGCTTGAATCTTGTAGTTAGCGTATAGCTGAGAGACGGCGCTGGAGAATACACAGAGTGAACTTTCAAAACGGTTGAGAAAGTTTATGGCTTGGTTTTTATGGGTGATGCGGTTGAGATCCCAGACTAAATCAGGGTTGTCGGGAGTGGATGCGTCCATAGGCTGTCAATAAATCCTGTTGTTTAGGCCGATTCGTTATTATTAGGTTTTAGTATAGTGCCGGGTTGCTGGATAGTCAGCTGTAATTTTTTATAGCTTTATCTCTTTGCGTAGCTGCGCTAAACGTTCGCGTTTTTGCTCGCTGCTTAGCGGTTTGGCCTTGTCATTGGGTAGGGCCAAATATTCGGGGGGGGCGAGAGTTTCGCCCTTTTTAATGCGTTCGCACAGGGCTTCGTAGTGGCGCTTAAAGACCGGCAGTGTTTTTGCTTCTATGTTGGAGCTAAGAAAAAACCAGTCTGAGGCTTTGCCCGCCCAATACACCGCTGGGTGTGACCAGGAATATTCGGTTTTGGGTGACGGTGCCTGGCAAGCTTCTATATAGGCTTGATACGTATCGGGTAGGCCTAGTTCACCAGTGCTCACCTCACAGTATTTGATGAGGGTATGTATGGTAGGCAGGTATTCCGACTCGCGGGTGGCCTTGCGGCAGGCCAGCAGTATGCGGTCAGGGGCAAAACCTTTTAAATAATCAAACCATAACTTTTTGGCGTAGCCTAGTTTGTCAGCTGAGGAGAAGGCCTTGAGGTATTGGTTGTGATAGGTGAGCTCAAGCTCGGCAAATAATTGATTGATGGCATTGGTTAAGGCCTGCTTTTGCTCGGCATTTAACGGGGCTTGTTGCTGCGCCTTGTTATAGGCGGAGGGCTTACCTTGGCTAATGTTTGCGCCTACTTGTTCGATTAGCTTGTTATTATGCATAGCGTTGCCTTGATGATTTACAGCCCATCACTCCAGCTGGTGTCGGTGTGCTGCTTAACAAAATCTTTATTGCTGGCGTCTTTAAAGCTGTTTTTGTTTTGATAGACATTCCAGCCTTGGTTAATCCACTTTTTAAATTGTTGATCCCAATTGGGGTGGCTTTTGCCGTGGTAGTGGCTGGTGAAGCTAATAAGCTGGGCGTTGATGTAGTCTAAGTTGGGGCAGACCATGGCGGTGATGTATTCCAGCATATTGGCACTGGGCTGCCAGTCATCGCTCATGATATTGCTGCTCTCGACCACGGCATTTGGGGTATAGGGCTGTAAGGCTTGTTTGGCTGGCGCAGCTGTTGTGGCCTTGGCTGCGGGAACCTGCAAGCGTTGTTTGGCATAGTCCAGAAACAGTTGATCCCAGTCGCCGTGCTGATTGCGCAACTCTTGTTGTTGGCAATAGAGAATAAATTCGCGCCTAAAGTCCGTTTTGACCGTGTATTCCTGCATGCCCATAGCGCTGATAGCCGACACAACTCTGGCGCTGGGCTGCCAGTTATAGTTGATCATAAGATTGCCCGAGGACAAAAAGTCATCAAAGTTGGTGTGGTATCTAGGCCTTTTATTGCTCATAACTGGCTGGGGTAACTATGGGTTGCTTAACGGGTTGTTATTGTACGGTGACTCTTGCATTGTCACCAGTCCTTTTACGCTGATAGCATAGCCGCTATTCGCTGCCGCCTTGTTTTGTAAGGCGAATGTTTTTAAAACTATTTTTTAGACCATCGTTTTTAAGAGATTAGCTCATGGCAAAAAGAAAAACCGCCTATGTCTGCAATGATTGCGGTTCCGACTACGGCAAGTGGCAGGGCCAGTGTAACGACTGCGGTGCTTGGAATACGCTCAGTGAGATTACTCTGGCGGCGGCTGGGCCCTCCAATGATACGCGCTTACAGGGCTACGCTGGATCTGCCGGTGGCAAGGTGCAAACCCTCAGTGAGATAGACCTGCAGAGCATGCCTAGAGTGAGTAGTGGCATGGAAGAATTCGACCGCGTGCTGGGCGGCGGCCTAGTGCATGGCTCGGCAGTGCTATTGGGAGGGCATCCCGGCGCCGGTAAAAGTACTTTATTGCTACAAGTCCTCTGCCATTTGGCGAAGACGCAGGAGGTTTTGTATGTGACCGGCGAGGAGTCCTTGCAACAGGTGGCCATGCGGGCCGCCCGGCTGGGCCTGCCCACCGATAAGCTCAAGCTGCTGACAGAAACGAATATCGATCAAATTTGCGCTCAAGCTCAACAGCACAAACCTAAGGTGCTGGTGATTGATTCCATACAGGTTGTGCATATGGAAGGTGTTAGCTCGGCGCCGGGCAGTGTCTCGCAGGTGCGTGAATGTGCCGCCTTGCTGACGCGATTTGCCAAAGCGACCGGTACTATTTTGTTATTGGTAGGCCATGTCACCAAAGATGGCAGCTTGGCGGGGCCCAAAGTGTTAGAGCATATGATCGACTGTTCGATTTTATTGGAGGGCTCGGAGGATAGCCGCTTTAGAACCCTGCGCGGGCAAAAAAATCGCTTTGGCGCGGTTAACGAGTTGGGTGTGTTTGCTATGACGGAGCAAGGCTTGAAAGAGGTGAAAAACCCTTCGGCCATCTTTTTATCGCGTGGTGATGAGGTGTCATCTGGCAGCTTGGTGATGGTGGTGTGGGAAGGTACCCGGCCACTGTTAGTAGAGATTCAGGCGTTGGTGGACGACTCTTCGCTGGGTAACCCTCGCCGAGTAGCGGTGGGGCTGGAGCAAAATCGCTTAGCCATGCTGTTGGCGGTATTGCATAGGCACGGCGGTCTGCATGTGGGCGATCAGGACGTATTTGTTAACGTGGTGGGCGGGGTTAAGGTGCTGGAGACCAGCGCCGACTTGGCTTTGTTGCTGGCCATCGTGTCCAGTTTTAGAGATCAGCCGCTGCCCGAGGATTTAGTGGTATTTGGTGAGGTGGGTTTATCCGGTGAAATCCGCCCAGTACCCAGCGGCCAAGAGCGTATTATAGAGGCGGCCAAACACGGTTTTCGTCGCGCCATTGTGCCCAAGGCCAATATGCCCCGCCAGCCCATAGCGGGCATGACGGTGGTAGGGGTGAGTAAGTTGGCCGAGGCTTTGGAGGCTATTTAAGGCTGGCAGCACGGTGTTAAAAAATATCTTCGCGTTGCTCTTCATTTAACAGGTTACTGGGGCTAGGGCTGGCTTGATTACTTCGTTTGGGGGCGTTCTCTGCCCGAAAGTATTCGAAAATCGCATTGCTCTGGCCGGGCTGCGCCAGTAGGCCAGTGTCGGGGTCTATCTTCACGGTGATAATGCCTTCCGGCTGCACGGGATTGACCTCTGGTCGGCCCTGCAAGGCCAGCGACATAAAGTCTAGCCATATAGGTAACGCGGCCGAGCCGCCATATTCGCGTCTACCCAGCAGCGCATTGTTATCAAAGCCTACCCAAGCGGTGGTTGCTACGCCGCCGCCATAACCAGAAAACCAAGCGTCGGTTGGGCCGTTGGTGGTGCCGGTTTTACCTGCCAAGTCACTGCGACGTAGGACCTGGGCCTTTCTACCCGTACCTTTTTTAACTACATCACGCATCATGCTGTCGATTAAATAAGCTACCCGCGGTTCTATAATTCGTTCGGCTGCTGGGGGTGGTGCGTCCTGCTGCAGAATGTCTTCTAGGGTGGCCATTTCTTCTGTGGTTGGCGCAGTTTTGTTGTTTTCACATTGTGGGCACACGGTGGGAGGATTGGCTTTATAGAGTATGCTGCCGTCCAGTGCTTCTATGCGGTCTACCAAATAAGGGATGACTTTATAGCCGCCATTGGCAATAACGGAGTAGGCGCTCACTATGGACAAGGGCGTTACCGAATGGCTGCCTAGCGCTAAAGAAAGGTCTTTAGGCAGCTGTTCAGTATCGAAGCCAAAGCGGCTGATATAGTCTATGGTGTGGTTGATGCCCAAGCTGCGCAGCAGTCTAATAGACACCAGATTACGAGATTGGTATAGCGCTTTACGCAAGCGAGTGGGGCCTAAAAATTTACCGCTGGAGTTGGTTGGGCGCCAAGTGTTTTCTTGGCCGGCATCCTCAAACACGATAGGGGCGTCGTTGATCAGGCTGGCGGGGCTATAGCCTTTATCTAAAGCCGCAGTATAAATAAAAGGTTTGAAATTAGAGCCAGGTTGGCGCGCCGCTTGGGTAACGCGGTTGAATTTGCTTTGCTGAAAGTCAAAACCGCCCACTAAGCTGAGTATGGCGCCGTTGCTGCTATCTAAGGAAATTAGCGCGGCCTGCGCTGCGGGTAACTGGCTGAGCTGCCATAGGCTGTGGCTGTCTTTCTTGAGGCGTATAAGGTCACCAATGCTAATGAAGTCCTGTGGCGACTGATAGGGCGCGCTGCGGCTGTTAATGGTGATAAAGCTGCGGGTTTGCGCCAACTCAGGTTGCCATTCTACAGTGACGGTTTCGCCGTTATTGAGCAGTGCATCAAAGGTGCTGTCGGTGACATTGATTACCACTGCCGGAATTAGGCCGCCCAGGGTGGCGGTGTTACTCAGTACTTTTTGCCACAGGCTGAGGCTGTCTTCACCGTCTTTGGGGCTTAGTTGTTGTTCGGGGCCGCGATAGCCGTGGCGTTGATCGTAGGCTAGCAAGCCGTCAACGACAGCATGTTGGGCCTTATTTTGTAGCGGTGCTTTTATCGTGGTGTAAACGGTATAGCCATCGGTATAGGCGTTTCGGCCATAGCGTTTTAACATTTCTTGGTGGGCTAGTTCGGCGGCGTAGGCGGCACTGACATCGACTTGAGTGCCGTGAGTGGTGGCGCTAACGGGTTTGGCTACAGCTATTTGGTAATCCTGATTATTGATATAACCCAGCTCTAGCATGCGTCCTAATATCCAGTTGCGGCGTATGATGGCTCTGCTAGGGTTGGCGATGGGGTTTAGTGTGGAGGGGCCTTTGGGCAGTCCGGCCAGCATGGCGAATTGATCTAGCGCCAAGTCTTTGATGGTTTTGCCATAATAGACTTGGGCGGCGGCCTCTATGCCGTAGGCTCTTTTGCCTAGAAATATTTTATTGAGGTAGAGTTCTAGGATTTCCTCTTTACTTAACTCCTGCTCTATTTGTAAGGCGAGGAATATTTCATTAAATTTGCGAGAAAAGGTGCGCTCGTGGCTTAGGAAATAGTTTTTTGCCACCTGCATGGTAATGGTGCTGCCGCCGGTTTGTATGGAGCCAGTCATCAATAATTGTGAAGCAGCTCTGAGTAAACCTTTGATATCTACGCCATGATGGTCGTAGAATCGGTCGTCTTCCGCCGCCAGAACAGCGCTAATAAGTAGCGGCGGGACATCTTCAAAATCAACCGGCGTACGGCGTTTTTCACCAAATTCGGCAATTAGCGACTTATCTTGGGTGTATATACGCAAGGGAGTTTGCAGCTGCATGTCGCGCAAAGCCTCTACCGGTGGCAGGTTTGGGCTGAGATAGAGAAAGGCGCTGGCGATGACTAGGGTGGCGCCAGCAAAGCCGGCGAGGCCCAGCCACAGGGTGATTCTGGCAAATTTGGTGATTTGAGACATACTTTTCCAGTTGGTTTTGAAGCAAAAGAGACACTTTACATGAAAGATATTATCTAAAGTGTGAAATTATAAGCGTTTTTTTTATAGATATATATTTGCGTAATTGTTAATCGTGATATTTAATGTAATCTATAAAAGTTCGCTGGTAAGTTACGGATGCAAATAGGAAAAATGCTGTGCTAAGCGGTTTATTCGGAAATAAAAAGAAAACTCCGGTACTGGGAATGGACATTAGCTCCAGTTCTGTGAAGCTATTGGAACTCAGTAAAAGTGGCAATAGCTACAAGGTTGAGAGCTATGCGGTGTCTTCGCTGCCTCCAAACTCGGTGGTGGAAAAGAACATTGTTGAGCTGGAGTCGGTAGCTGAGGCGGTGGCCAAGGTGCATAAGTCCAGCCAAACCAAGCTCAAAACGGTGGCTGTAGCTGTGGCCGGCTCGGCGGTAATCACCAAGCATATCGATATGCCTGCTGATCTCAACGACGATGCCATGGAGTCGCAAATTACATTAGAGGCCGATCAATATATCCCCTACCCCCTTGATGAGGTAGCGATAGATTTTGAGGTGCAAGGCCCTTCGGAGCGTAATCCTGAGCAGGTTGAAGTGTTATTGGCTGCCTGCAGGCGTGAGAACGTGGATTTAAGAGCTGATGCGTTGGAGATGGCCGAGCTAACGGCCAAGGTGGTTGATGTAGAAGCCTACGCCATAGAGCGTGCTTACGTACTGATCGCGCCGCAAATCGATATAGAAGAAGATGGCGCTGTCGCCATCGTCGATATAGGGTCTACCATGACTACCCTTAGTGTGTTGGTAGGGGGCGAGACGGTGTATACCCGGGAACAATTATTTGGCGGTAGGCAGTTAACCGAAGAAATACAGCGTCGCTATGGCCTGTCGGTAGAAGAAGCAGGTTTGGCCAAGAAGCAGGGCGGTTTACCCGATGATTACGAGCCTGAAGTATTGGATCCGTTTAGGGAGGCTGTGGTGCAGCAGGTAACGCGTTCTTTACAGTTTTTCTTTTCCTCCAGCCAATACAACGATGTCGACCATATCGTGCTGGCGGGTGGTGTTGCTTCTATGAGTGGCCTTGCTGAATTAGTGCAAAATAAATTAGGCACTACTACTAGCGTGGCTAACCCCTTTGCCAATATGGCTTTAACTCCCTCGGTAGACGCAATGGCTTTAAGTAATGATGCCCCCTCATTGATGATTGCCTGCGGCTTGGCGATGAGGAGTTTTGACTAATGGCTAATATCAACTTACTACCTTGGCGCGACGAGCGTCGCCAAGAATTACAAAAAGAGTTTATCGCGGTGCTGATCGTGGTCGCAGTTTTTGCGGGCCTATTAGTCTGGTTGGCTGATAGTCAGGTGCGTAGCGAAATTGAAAGCCAAACGGCGAGAAATGCGTACCTACAACAAAATATCAACGATTTGAATAATCAGGTTACAGAAATACGTGAGCTGGAAAAAAAGAAACAAGAGCTATTGGATAGAATGAAGGTTATTCAGGAGCTGCAAGGTAATAGGCCGATTATAGTGCGGCTTTTCGATGAGATGGTAAGAACCTTACCCGATGGCGTGTTCTTTAAAAGCCTGGCTAGAAAAGGCTCGGTGATTTCCCTAGAAGGAAATGCTGAATCTAATAACCGTATTTCCAGCTTGATGAGAAAACTGGAAGGATCTGATTGGTTTGCTGCTCCCAATCTATCGGCGGTAACCGCCAGTCCAGAGTTTGGCGAGCAAGCTAGCTCATTTAAATTATCATTTAATATCAGCATGCCTTCAGCTATAGAAGGGGGTGGTGGCAAATGATCTTACAGGATGCATTAAAAGAATTAGAAGGCTTTGATATCAATGATCTCGATTTCGAGAACATGGGATCTTGGCCCATTATTGTTAAAGTGGTGGTGTGGGTCGTTATTTTTTCTGCGGTGATTGCTCTGGGTTATACCCAAGACATCTCTGATCTGCAGGGTGAGCAGGTCAGGACAGCGCAAAAAGAAACCGAACTACGAGCCGAGTTTAGCCGCAAGGCTGGGCAGGCAACCAATCTAGATGCTTACCGCAGGCAAATGCTGGAGATGGAAGAGTCTTTTGGTGCATTGGTTAGTCAGCTGCCCAGTGACACCGAGGTGCCTGGCTTATTGGAAGATATTACCAATAAAGGCAGAGATAACGGCTTGGAAATAAAATCTATTAAATTAGAAACTGAGCGAGCGCTGGAGTTTTATGTTGAACTGCCTATTTCTATATCAGTGGAGGGTACTTACCACGATATAGGTTCCTTTGTCAGTGGCATTGCTGGTTTACCTCGTATAGTGACTTTGCATGACTTTGGATTAAAGGATCTGGGCTCTGGTCGCCTAGAGATGAATATCACTGCGAAAACTTATCGCTATAAAGAAATAGACGAGGGTTAGCAGCGATGATAAAACAAATAATGATGCCAGCAAAAAAAATAACACTTTGTGCTTGTGCCTTGGCCTTGGTGGCTTGCAGTAATTCAGATTTTAGCGATCTCGATGAGTTTATGGCGGCTGAAAAAGCCAAGCCACAAAGCCCGATAAAACCGATTCCGCCATTTAAAACGTATAAAGCTTTTACCTATAGTGCAACTGGCTTGCGCAGCCCTTTTGAAAAACCGGTAGAGGTGCGTGAGATTACTCGTTTGCAGGCCAGCAGCAATGTCAAGCCTGATGAAAACAGAACCAAAGAATACTTAGAGAAATTTGGAATCGATGCTTTGACGATGGTGGGTACCTTGGAACAGGCCGGTACCTTATGGGCGTTGATACAAGATAAAGACGGCGGTGTGAATCGCGTTAAGATAGGAAATTATATGGGGCGCAATCATGGTCGAGTTGTGGAAGCAGCTGAAAACTATGTTGCGGTTATTGAAATAGTGCCGAATGGCGTGGATGGTTGGATCGAACGTCCCAGAACCATTAAGCTACAAGTGAAAGAATAATGAGAGCGGAGAAGTCAATGGATATTGCAAATCGACCACAACAGCTGCAGCAGGGGCTAGGATACTGCAGAGCTAACTTGCAACGGCCGCTGAGAGTTATTCTAGCATTAAGCTGTTTATTAGTATCAGGCGTTTCACTGGCAGCAGTAAACTTAACGGATATAGATTTTAGCTCTAAACAGGGCGGTCGCTTCCAGGTTAAGCTGGATTTTGATGGTGTTCCTCCTGAACCCAAGGGCTATAACATAGAAAAACCCGCTCGTATCGCCTTAGATTTCCCCGGTGTTTCCAGTCAGCTTAAACAGAAAAAACATCCCTTATCATTTGGTAATGCCAGTAGTGCCGTGGTGATAGAATCTGCTGGCCGTACGCGCATGATTCTTAACTTGGTTGAGCTTGCTCCTTATACAACAAGGGTGCAGGGTAATACTTTATATGTGGAAGTGGGCGATGCCGGCGCTAGGGATTATTTAAAGCCTACACGTGAAGATAACTTGGTAGCGGCTACTCAAAAAACAATTAAAGCAAGAGCGAATAAAATTCGCAGTATAGACTTTAAACGTGGCGAGCTAGGTGAGGGTAAACTCCTGATTACTTTGGATAACCCAAAAGCTGATATCAATGTGTTTGTTGAAGGTGAAAAAATTAAAATAGATTTCAAGGGTACTGCCATTCCTGAGTCTTTACAGCGTCGATATGATGTTAGCGACTTTGCAACACCTGTACAGCAGGTAGAGGCAGCGGCTAATGAGGGCGGAGCAATTTTCGCATTACGTGCTATTGGTGAGTACGATTATCTGGCTTATCAAACAGATAATGATTACGTTATTAGCGTTAAGCCACTAACCAAAGAAGAAAGCGAAAAGCGTCAAAAAGAATTTGCCTATGTAGGTGAAAAGTTGTCGCTGAATTTCCAAGATATAGAAGTAAGAGCGGTGCTGCAGCTAATTGCTGATTTTACCGGCCTTAATTTAGTGGCTAGTGATACGGTTTCAGGAAAAATCACTCTACGGTTACAGAATGTCCCATGGGATCAAGCCTTAGAGCTGGTATTAAAAACCAAGGGCCTAGATAAGCGCCAAGTTGGCAATGTATTAATGGTGGCGCCGGCTGCAGAAATCGCCGAGCGTGAGCGCCAAGAAATTGCCAACAACAAACAAGTAGAAGAGTTAGCTCCTCTACAAACCGAGTACATACGCATACGTTACGCCGATGCCAAAGACTTGTTCGAGCTATTTAAAGATGGCGGTACTGAAGGCGAGAGTGGCGGGTCCGGCTCTATGTTGTCATTACGTGGCAGCATAATCGTGGATGAAAGAACCAATTCATTATTAGTAAAAGAAACCGCGCAAAAGTTAGAAGATTTTCGCCGAGTTATTAAGCTGTTAGATATACCGATTAGGCAGGTGTTGATTGAAGCTAGAATAGTGATTGCGAACTCGGATTTTGATGAGCAGTTAGGTATTGAATGGGGCGGTTCCTACGAGGCTGGGGTGAATGGGGTGAATAGCAGTACAGGATTACCCAATCGTTTAATAGGCGGCGGCAGTAATAATACCTTTGTTGAGCAGGCCAATCGAGAAACTATAGACTGGGGTGATGCTTTAGGTGTTGATTTGGGTGTAGCCAACCCAGCGGGCTCGTTTTCTTTAGGTTATATAGGTACTGATATTGCTTTATCTTTTGAACTGTCGGCTCTTGAGTCTCAGGGGCGCGGTGAGATCGTATCCCAGCCTAAAGTGATTACTGGCGATAAACAGAAGGCCGTGATTAAGTCAGGTACGGAAGTGCCTTATCAGCAATCATCGGGTAGTGGTGCTACTACTATAGCTTTTAAAGAGGCTGTGCTGAAATTGGAAGTGACGCCAAGTATCACGCCTGATGATAGAATTATCATGGACTTAAAGATTACCCAAGATTCTGTAGGCGACCTAGTTCCCTCGGGTACTGGTGGTTTCGTGCCTACGATAGACACTACTCAACTAGAAACACAGGTTCTGGTCGGTAATGGTGAAACAGTCGTATTAGGTGGTGTGTTCCGTACTGAGGATGTGCGCTCTGAAAGTAAGGTGCCAGTGCTGGGTGACATTCCCTATCTAGGTCGTTTATTCCGCCAAACATCGGTACGCCAAGTTAAAGCTGAAACGCTAATCTTCATTACCCCTCGTATCTTAGCCGACACACTTATCGACTAATCCATGAAAGCATTAGGTAATATCTTCTTAGTCGGCCCTATGGGGGCCGGCAAATCTACCATCGGCCGCTTATTAGCGGCTGAGCTTCGTCTTGAATTTAAAGATACGGATAAAGAAATCGAGGACCGCAGTGGTGTAGATATTCCATGGATTTTTGATATGGAGGGCGAAGACGGTTTTCGCCTACGTGAAGCGAGTATGCTGGATGAGCTCAGCCAGCAAGACAAGATTTTGCTGGCGACTGGCGGCGGCATAGTGATGCAGACAGAAAACCGTAAAGTGTTGGCGAGTCGGGGCCAGGTGGTTTATTTAAAAGCATCTATAGACGAACAGGTAAGGCGTACCAGCCGAGATACAAAGCGGCCTTTGTTACAAGGCGATAACCCCCGTGCGGTGTTAACGGCTTTAATGGAGCAACGCCACCCTCTATATGAAGAAATTGCTGATTATATCATCGACACCGATGGCCGCAGCCCTAAGTCGGTGGCCCTAGAAATTAGCCGTAGCATAGCTAGCTAATATTCTCTTATCCGGCCGCATAGTAAGTTCTGCTCATGGCCTTTATAATGCATTTCATACTCAAAACATCTATGAGATCTTGATAAATGCAAACCTTACACGTGGACTTGGGCGACAGAAGCTACCCTATCTATATAGGCCAAGGCCTAATTGGTCAGCCTGAACTATTGTTAAAACATATAACTGGCAAGCAGGTATTGGTCGTTACCAATGAAACGGTTGCGTCACTTTACTTAGCGCAAATTAGGCAAAGCTTGCAGGGCCTGCATTATTCAGAAGTGATATTACCCGACGGTGAGCAGCACAAAACGCTTAATGTGCTGGCGCGTATTTATGATCAGCTGCTTAAAGATAAACACAACCGAACCACAACACTGATAGCTCTGGGCGGCGGTGTGGTGGGCGATATGACTGGCTATGCCGCAGCCAGTTACCAGCGCGGTGTTAATTTTATTCAAGTCCCCACCACATTATTATCACAAGTGGATTCCTCGGTAGGGGGCAAAACCGGCGTTAATCATCCGCTGGGCAAAAACATGATAGGCGCTTTCCATCAACCTCAGTGCGTCATTGCCGACACCAGTACCTTGGCCAGCTTGCCGGATCGCGAATTATCAGCAGGCATAGCAGAGGTAATAAAATACGGCTTGATTTGCGATGCCGAGTTTTACGATTGGTTAGAGTGCAACGCCAGCTCCATGTTAGCCAGAGATCAGGCTGCTCTTTCCGAGGCCGTTTACCGCTCCTGTCAAAACAAAGCAGAGGTGGTCGCGCAAGATGAAAAAGAGTCTGGCATTAGAGCTATTTTAAATTTAGGTCATACCTTTGGTCATGCAATAGAAACCGCGCAAGGTTATGGTAATTGGTTACATGGCGAAGCCGTTGCTGCTGGCATGATGTTGGCGATAAAGCTTTCTGCGCAATTAGGTTGGATACCGCAGGCTGAAGTAGCAAGATTGGCGCAGTTGTTACAGGCGGTGAAGCTACCCATAGCGCCGCCAGCAATGACTCAACGGCAATTTTTAGAGCTAATGATGGTCGATAAAAAAGTCTTGGATGGGCAGCTGCGGCTGGTTTTGTTAGAGAGTGTCGGCAAGGCTATAATCACCGCTAATATCACTACCGAAGATGTCAAAAAAGTGTTGGCGGATGCGGGCGTGCAGGCTTAGCTAAGTAAAACAATAACAAGCAGGGGCGCTTATGTTGTCTCCAAAGAAAAGTGTTAATACCTTTACCGAACACTATGTCTATCGCTTGGACTTAGGTGTAGACCCTTTTGCCGAAAATTTTCGTCCCAGTTTTTTTTACCCAGGTGGTGAGCGCAGAAAAGTTTTAGAGCAGCTGGTGCATTACAGCCGCTTTAGCAAGCAGCCGGTACTACTCTGTGGCGACAGCGGTAGCGGCAAAAAAAGCTTGCTGCAAGAAGTGCTGGAACAACTACAGGCGGTAATGGACTGCTGCCGCATAGATGTTGCGGCACTGTTAGATCAAGAGGCAATACTGGCGGCGCTGGCGGATAGATTGGGGCTAAAGTTAGATGATAATTACAGCCTAGTCTCTTTTAACAATGCGCTAAAATTTACCGTCTTATCTGACGACGAACCTGAGCCAATTTTAATTATTGTTGAGAATATCCAATTATTGGAACAGGCGGAAATAAGTCTGTTACAGGAGATACATCAAGCGGCGCAGGGTGGCATACATTTATTGTTGGTGAGCAGCGAGACTGAAAATGCCAGCAAGCACCAATATATGCAACAGCAACAAGCCATAAAAATCGTTGCGCTCAGGCCCTTAAGTCAACAAGAGAGTGTCGAATATCTACAGCTATTACTGCAATCGGTAGGTTATGCTGGAGAGTTTCCTCTTAGCGATAAGCTAATAAACAAGCTACATGAAAGTGCCCAAGGTAACTTTGCCGCCATGGGTCAGCTGATGCCTACGTTGTTAATGCACAATGATGCGCTAAGTGTTAACAATACAGGTTTGGGTGTGCCCATAACTCATGTAGGCGCTATTACCATACTGGCTGTAGCCATTGCCATTGCTTACTTCTATCGAGGTGAGGAGTTTGTGCCCGGCAAGCCAAATACACAAGTGACAGCACCACAGGCTGTGACTGAAACTCAGCCTAAGCCTGAGGCGACATCCCCACCACAGCAGTCCGTAAGCGTTAGTAGGGACGAGGCAAAGGCGGCTGTAGTTGCGGGAAAAACGCCCGCTCATGATGGCGCGCGCGACCTTAACGCAGAGCCTGCAGTACCGCGTGCCAGTAAAGCGCTTGAGACGCCGGTAGTTGTGCAACCGAGCAAGGAGCTGCCACTGACGACTAGTGCCCCAGTGGTTAAAGCTAAGGCTAAGACCGTTACGCAATCCACCGCCAGTAATACACTGGGCGCTAGGGAACAGCGCTTACTGGATATGCCCGCTAACGCGTACATGTTGCAGCTGTTGGGTAGCCGTAAAGAGCAAAGCGCCAAAGACTTTATCGCGCCTTACCAGCGTCAGCTTGCCATCACCTATATAGCAACCTCCTTAAAAGGTCAGCCTTGGTATGTGGTGTTAGCAGGGCCCTACGATGACCGCGCACAGGCCCTAGCGGCAATGGCTCAGCTACCGCAGGCCTTGCAGCGCCAAAAACCCTGGGCCAGAAGCTTGTCGGGCATACAAGCAGATTTACGCAACAAAACAGACGAATAAGCTTTTTAGGTAAAAAAAACAGCGTTTTCGTCTGCTCTTCATTTGTTAGTCGCAAATTTAATGTGTAGTATGGCTGGCCCCGCGACAACAAGCCTGAGCGCAAAAGCGTAGGCTCCACCGCATAAATATCGAATATCGAATAAAGATAAACTAATAGAGAGTGTGATGTATGACTGCAGGCCTATATAGACCGGATGACTTCCGCGACAATTGTGGATTTGGTCTTATTGCTCATATGCAAGGTGAGCCTAGCCACGAACTATTAACAACCGCCATAACATCGCTAACCTGCATGACCCACAGAGGCGGCATCGCTGCTGATGGCAAAACCGGTGATGGCTGTGGCTTACTGATGAAAAAGCCCGATAGTTTCCTGCGCACTGCTGTGCAAACAGAGCAAGCCGTGACCTTACCTGAAGACTATGCGGTAGCGCAGATCTTTCTAAGTGCCGATCCTATGCTGGCCTCCGCCAGCAAAAACACCATTGCCGAGTTAGTGGCGCAGCAGCAATTAAGCTTAGTGGCTTGGCGTGATGTACCGGTAGATAAAAGTGTCTGTGGCGAGATAGCGCTCTCCTCCATGCCCACCATCATGCAGTGTTTTATCGATGTAACGACGCTGAGCAAAGAGCAGGTGGCTGTCACATTATTTTTATTGCGTCGCAAAATTGAAAAAGCCTTAGTGCACGATGAGGCCTTTTATATCTGTAGCCTTTCCAGTGCAGTGATTTCATATAAAGGCTTGGTGATGCCGGTGGATTTGGCCAAGTTTTATCTAGATTTGGCTAATCCTGCTTTAGAAACGGCCATTTGCGTTTTTCACCAGCGTTTCTCTACCAACACTCTGCCACGCTGGCCTTTGGCGCAGCCCTTTCGCTTGCTCGCCCATAATGGCGAAATTAATACCATAGAGGGCAATAGAAACTGGACAGAAGCGCGCCGTAATAAATTTGTTAGTGATAGGCTGCCAGATCTAGAGAGCATTATGCCTCTGGTGAATAAAAGTGGCTCCGACTCTTCAAGTTTAGATAATATGTTAGAGCTGTTAGTGGCCGGCGGCATGAGCTTATTTAGGGCGGCGCGTTTATTAGTGCCGCCAGCCTGGCAAAACATGGACAGAATGGACCCGGATGTTAAAGCCTTCTATGAATACAACTCCATGCATATGGAATCCTGGGATGGCCCTGCCGGTATCGTGCTTACCGATGGTCGCTATGCGGTGTGTATGTTGGATAGAAACGGTTTGCGCCCCGCGCGCTATATCATTACTAAAAATGGTTTTATAACCCTAGCCTCTGAAGTGGGTACTTATCCATACCAACCCGAAGATATCGTAGAAAAAGGTCGTGTAGGGCCGGGCCAGATTATTGCAGTCGATACGGAAACAGGGCAGTTATTAAATAATGAAGCGATAGAAAATGAATTAAAATCAGCTCACCCCTATAAACAATGGTTACGCGATGGCGCGGCAAGAATTGAATCCACGTTGGGAGGGGCTGAAAACGATCTGCTGTTAAGTAAAGTGCAGCTGCCTATCTATCAAAAAATGTTTCAGGTCAGCTTTGAAGAGCGTGAGCAAGTGCTGCGCCCTTTGGCCGATAGCGGCAACGAAGCGACAGGCTCTATGGGCGATGACACGCCTATGGCGGTATTGTCACAAAAACAGCGTGGCCTCTACGATTATTTTCGGCAAAAATTTGCCCAGGTAACCAACCCCCCTATAGATCCTTTACGGGAAGCTATAGTGATGAGTTTGGAAAGCTGCCTAGGTGCCGAAAAAAATGTTTTCGAGCAGTCCCCTGCGCATGCCGAACGCATAGTGCTGAATTCACCGATATTATCAGCCTATAAATTCAATGCCCTACTACAGGTGGAGCGTGTCGGTTACAGCTCTATTAGCTTGGATCTATGCTATGACCCCGAGCAAAAAAATCTACAGCAAGCTGTGCAAAACTTATGTCAGCAAGCGGTAGCTGCGGCGAAGCAAGGTCATACGCTTATCGTGCTCAGCGACAGACAGTTAACACCGCAGCGCCTGCCTATACACAGCTTAATGGCGACGGGCGCGGTACATCATTGCTTAATCAAAGCGGGCCTGCGTTGCGACAGCAATATTATTGTTGAAACGGGGTCGGCTAGGGACTCCCATCAAATCGCTTGTTTAATAGGTTTTGGTGCTACCTTGGTCTACCCCTATATGGCTTACAGTGTGCTGGACGATTTATTAGCCAGTGGCGAAATATTGGGTGACCCTATACAAATACATCGCAATTACCGCAAAGGTGTCAACAAAGGCCTGCTCAAAATTTTATCGAAGATGGGTATAGCAACTATTGCTTCTTATCGCGGTGCACAATTATTTGAAGCGGTAGGTTTGGCCGAAGATGTCGTAGACTTATGTTTTTGTGGTGTGGCCAGCCGTATCAAGGGCGCAGGCTTTAGCGATTTAGAGCGCGACCAATTAGCCTTGGCAAAAAATGCATGGCTAAGCCGCAAGCCTATGGAACAAGGCGGCTTATTAAAGTATGTGCACGGCCAAGAATACCATGCCTTTAACCCCGATGTGGTCTGTCAACTGCAGGCCGCGGTGCAGGCAGGGGATTATAAATTATGGAAAATATATGCGGATAGTGTGAACACTAGGCCAGTGGCTACGTTGCGAGATTTATTGGGCTTTTCCAAAAACATTAACCCCATTGATATAGCTGACGTAGAACCCATAGAAAATATATTGCCTCGTTTTGATTCTGCCGGTATGTCTTTGGGGGCATTAAGCCCTGAGGCGCATGAAGCGTTAGCCATGGCTATGAATCGCTTAGGCGGGCGTTCAAACTCTGGCGAGGGTGGTGAAGATCCCGCTCGCTATGGCACTGAGCGTAACTCAAAAATAAAACAAATTGCCTCAGGGCGTTTTGGAGTAACGCCGCATTACTTGGTTAATGCGGAAGTGCTGCAAATAAAAATCGCGCAAGGTGCCAAACCCGGTGAAGGTGGGCAATTACCTGGCGGCAAAGTAAATACCTTAATTGCGCGGCTGCGTTATGCGGTGCCGGGGGTGACGTTAATTTCACCGCCGCCCCATCACGATATTTATTCTATAGAAGATTTGGCGCAGCTCATTTTTGATTTAAAGCAGGTTAACCCCACTGCATTGGTGTCGGTAAAGCTAGTGTCAGAGCCCGGCGTAGGCACTATCGCTGCAGGCGTGGCTAAAGCCTATGCCGATTTAATTACTATCTCCGGTTACGATGGCGGTACCGCAGCCAGCCCCTTAGCGTCTATACGCTACGCGGGCTCTCCTTGGGAATTGGGTTTGGCCGAAACGCAGCAGACCCTGCGGGCTAATGGTTTGCGCGGTTTGGTACGGGTGCAAACCGATGGTGGCTTAAAAACCGGCTTAGATGTGGTGAAAGCCGCAATTTTAGGTGCAGAAAGCTTTGGTTTTGGCACTACACCTATGGTCGCCTTGGGTTGTAAGTTCTTACGCATATGCCATCTCAATAATTGTGCAACCGGTGTCGCTACTCAAAATGATTATCTGCGGGATAAACATTTTATAGGCACCGTAGAAATGGTGATGCATTTCTTCAAGTTTATTGCCGAAGAAACACGCGAGTGGCTAGCAGTATTGGGTGTGCGTTCGCTGGAAGACTTAATCGGTCGTACTGATTTATTAGTGCAGCTGGAAGGGCAAACGGATAAACATAAAAACCTAGATTACTCAGCCATACTCTACAAAGATGCCGAGTTTGCTGAGCAGGCTGAGTTTTGCCAGGTCAGTAATAACCAACCTTTTGATAAAGGTCTAACCGCCG
Source organism: Dasania marina DSM 21967 (assembly GCF_000373485.1). Classification (NCBI taxonomy): domain Bacteria; kingdom Pseudomonadati; phylum Pseudomonadota; class Gammaproteobacteria; order Cellvibrionales; family Spongiibacteraceae; genus Dasania; species Dasania marina. The sequence goes on along the minus strand of NZ_KB891575.1, from coordinate 427,442 downwards.
AAGCAATATTGGCGGCAACCCAGCAAGCTATAGTTAATAAAACCGGTGGCGAATTTACATTTACTATCAATAATTGTGATCGCTCTATAGGCGCGCGTTTATCCGGCGAAATTGCTCGGCATCATGGCAATAGCGGTATGAGCGATAATCCCATAACGCTTAAGCTTAGCGGTACTGGCGGGCAAAGTTTTGGAGTCTGGAATGCAGGTGGCCTACACCTTTATTTAACCGGTGATGCTAACGACTATGTTGGCAAAGGCATGGCTGGCGGAAAAATAGTCTTGCGTCCACCTGAAGGCGTACAGTTTAGTTCGCAAGATACCCCGATTATGGGTAACACCTGCCTCTATGGTGCCACCGGCGGCAAGTTGTTTGCGTCAGGGCGCGCTGGTGAGCGTTTTGCGGTGCGCAACTCTGGTTGTCATGCGGTGATAGAAGGGGCTGGCGATCACTGCTGCGAGTATATGACCGGCGGCAACGTCACCGTTATAGGCTCTACCGGGGTGAATTTTGGCGCCGGTATGACCGGTGGTTTTGCCTATGTGTTAGATGAAGATCGCAGCTTTGTGGATAAATACAATAGCGAACTGGTGCAAATTCAGCGTTTGAATGTCGAATCCATGGAAGCCTATAGGCATCATCTGCGTAGCAATATCAGAGAGTTTGTCGACGAAACAGGTTCTGAATGGGGGCAGTACATACTTGATAACTTTGTGGATTACATCGGTAAGTTTTGGATGGTGAGCCCCAAGGCCGCCAGCTTAGATGCCTTACTGGCCAGCACCAAACAGCGGCCAGAATAAAGATAAGAGTAAAGCCGCTTACGTTAATACCGATTTATAGAGTGATTAAAACCATGACAGAGCGTTTAAACAATGTCTTTCAGTTTGTCGATGTAGGCAGACAAGATCCGACTAAAAAAAATATGTCGGCGCGTACTGAAGAGTTCGTCGAAATTTATCAGCCTTATCAAGAGCCGGAAGCGCAGCAACAAGCGCATAGGTGCTTGTCCTGTGGTAATCCCTACTGTGAGTGGAAATGCCCGGTGCACAACTTTATTCCCAACTGGCTAAAGCTGGTTGCCGATGGCAATTTATTCGAAGCCGCTGAATTATCCCACCAAACCAATACCTTGCCGGAAGTCTGTGGCCGGGTGTGCCCGCAAGATAGGCTGTGCGAAGGCGCCTGTACCTTAAACGATGGTTTTGGTGCGGTGACTATAGGTTCCACCGAAAAGTATATTACCGATACTGCGCTGGCCATGGGCTGGCGGCCAGACCTTAGCCAGCGGGTGTGGACCGATAAAAAAGTCGCCATTATTGGCGCCGGGCCCGCAGGTTTGGGCTGCGCTGATGTGTTGGTGCGTGCGGGGGTTAAGCCAGTAGTGTTTGATAAATATCCGGAAATTGGTGGTTTATTAACCTTTGGTATCCCAGAGTTTAAGTTGGAGAAATCGGTAATGACGCGCCGCCGTGAGGTGTTTGAAGGTATGGGGATTAGCTTTCAACTCAACACCGAAGTGGGATCTGATGTTACAATGGCGCAATTAATGGCGGAGTATGACGCCGTTTTTATGGGCATGGGTACCTACCGTTATATGAAGGGTGGTTTTCCCGGTGAAGATAAGCCCGGTGTTTTCGATGCGCTGCCCTTTTTAGTGGCCAATGTAAATCGTAACCTAGGTTTTGAAAAAAGCCCCAGTGACTATATTAGTGTGCGTGGGCAAAAAGTGGTTGTGTTAGGCGGTGGTGACACCGCTATGGACTGTAATCGCACCGCCATACGCCAGTGCGCCAGCCAAGTGAGTTGCGTTTATCGTCGGGATGAGGACAATATGCCCGGTTCGCGCAGGGAAGTGGCCAACGCTAAAGAAGAAGGGGTGGCATTTTTATTTAATCGCCAGCCTTTAGAGATAGTCGGCAACGGCAAAGTGGAAGGCGTTAAAGTCATACGTACGCAGTTGGGTGAGCCCGACGAAAAAGGTCGGCGCAGGCCAGAGCCTGTGCCCGGCAGTGAAGAGATTATCCCGGCCGATGTGGTGTTAGTAGCTTTTGGTTTTCAGCCCAGCCCACCGGATTGGTTAGCAGATTACAATATCGCCCTCAACGATTGGCAGGGCGTGGTTGCCGCAGAGCAACAGCAATATAAGTTTCAAACCAGTAACCCCAAAGTTTTTGCTGGCGGTGATATGGTGCGCGGCTCCGATTTAGTGGTTACAGCTATATGGGAGGGGCGACAGGCCGCCGAAGGAATTTTAGATTATTTAGAAGTGTAAAAAACTATGTCTGAATTAAAAAATGATCGTTTCCTACGTGCCCTAAATCACGAGCCCGTTGATGTCACTCCTGTGTGGATGATGCGCCAAGCCGGTCGCTATTTACCTGAATACCGCGCTGCGCGTGCGCGTGCGGGGGACTTTATGTCGCTGTGCATGGATCCTCAGTTAGCCTGTGAAGTGACCATGCAACCACTAGAGCGTTATCCTTTGGATGCGGCCATTTTATTTTCAGACATATTAACTATCCCCGATGCGATGGGCTTAGGCTTGTATTTTGAAACTGGCGAAGGCCCACGTTTTAAAAAGCCAACGCAAGATGAAAAAGCTATTGAAGCTTTAGAAGTGATAGATCCCCATAAAGACCTAGGCTATGTAATAGATGCGGTTAGCACCATACGCAAAGAGCTGAACGGCAGCGTACCGTTAATTGGTTTTTCTGGCAGCCCCTGGACCTTAGCCACTTATATGGTGGAAGGCGGTTCCAGCAAAGATTATCGTCGTACCAAACAAATGATGTACAACCAGCCAGAAGTCTTTCATCAGTTACTGACTAAATTGGCTGACTCGGTCATCGTGTATTTAAATGCGCAGATAGAAGCGGGCGCGCAAGCGGTACAAATTTTTGATAGCTGGGGTGGTGCCTTATCCCATGCTGCCTACAAAGAATTTTCGCTCAATTATATGCAGCGCATAGTGGATGGTTTAATACGCGAGCGTGAAGGCCGCAAAGTGCCGGTGATTTTATTTACTAAAGGTGGCGGCCAATGGTTAGAGCCCATGGCAGCTACCGGTGCCGATGCGCTGGGTTTGGACTGGACTACTGATATTGCTCAAGCCCGTGCGCGGGTAGGTGATAAAGTGGCGCTGCAAGGTAATATGGACCCCAGCATGTTATACGCCTCACCGGCGCGGATACGCGAAGAAGTGGCAGCAATATTGGCAAGTTTTGGTAAGGGTAATGGCCATGTGTTTAATTTGGGCCACGGCATTACTCCTGAGGTGAACCCTGAACATGCCGGTGTTTTTATTAATGCAGTGCATGAGTTGTCGGCACAATATCACCAGTAGCAAGGCTATTTTCTGCAATCATTTTGTCGTAAGGCTGTTTTGGTTGCAGTGATTGTATGCTTGTACGCAATTTCTGCCCTTGTGCTTGGCTTGGTATAGCGCTTGGTCAGCTCGTTCCATGGTGTCGGTCACCTCGTCTGGCAGGCGCCATTCAGTTACACCAAAAGAAACGGTTAAGGGTATATAAATTTCCCCTTTGATAAAGGGGGATTTTTCTATGGTTAATCTTGTGCGTTCGGCTAACTCCAATGCCTGGTGTTCGTGGGTCTCTGGCAAAATAATAATAAATTCTTCACCACCTACCCTGGTGCACATATCTGATGCGCGTAAGTCTGTGCATAGCACTTTGGCTAAATGTTGTAATACTTCATCGCCTATATGATGGCCGTACTGATCATTAACAGCCTTAAAGAAATCTATATCTATAGCTATCAGCGAAAAGGCACGTTTACTGCGCCTAGCGCGTTTTATTTCAGCGGTGATCAGTTGGTGAAAACTTCTGGGGTTGTGTAGTTTGGTTAGGTGGTCGGTGAGGGCTAGTTTTTTTAATTCGTGCTCTGCGCGCTTGCGTCTGTCGATTTCTTTTTCTAAACGTTTATTGGTATAGGCCTGTATTAGAATGGCAGCAATCATAATGATAATGATACCGGCTAAATAAGGCCACCAGCTGCTAAAACGTTCTTGCCATGTAATGGGCTTATAGATAAATCCTGATAGCTGCTCGGTGTTTTCCACCATACCCAGTTCCTGAAATATGTTAGCCATGTGCTGAAAGCGTCTAGGGTGCATATGGCCTATGCTAATAAGCTCGGGAATTATGAGTTCGCGTACGGCGTTGGCCTCGTAGCGTAAATGATTGAGCGACTTAGCGCTTTGGTATTGTTGTTTTAATAGCTGGATAATTTCTTCGGGGTGGTCTAGTGCGTATTGCCAGCCCTGTAGGGTGGCATCAACAAAACGGCTAACTTTATAAGGGTGTTGCGCAACCATCTTTTTGGAGGTAAATAAAATATCACTATAAAAGTCTATTCCATAATCTGACGGCCGCAACATATGATAGGCAATGCCACGCTCTTCTAAATAAAAAGGCTCATTAGAAATGTAGCCATTAAATGCGTCGACTTTTTTTTGGTATAGATCACTAATATCGTAGGAGCTGGGGATAATGTTAATGTCGTCTAGTGAGCCTTTCGCCGCATAAAGCATGGCCAGCAAATCAGCATCTTGAGAGTTCACCCCGTCTACCAACATCACGGTTTTATGATTTAAGTCATTAACAGTACTTATGCCGCTGTCTTGGCGGCTGAGCAAAATGGAAGGGGAGCGTTGAAAAATTGCCGCCAGCGCAATCAGCGGTTTTCCCTGTAGCCTTGCCAGTAATACTTCGCTATTACCTTCAGCAAAATCTACCTGCCCTTTTAATAACTCGGTGATTGGTTGGTGGTTTTTATCGCCGGCAATAATCTCTACATCAAAACCCGCTTGTTGATAATAGCCCTGTTGTTTAGCGGCATAGTAACCGGCAAATTGAAATTGGTGATGCCAGCGCAATTGCATGCGTATTTTTTCTAGTGGCAAGTTGGCCAAGCTATGGCTGCAGAGTAGTAAAAAGCTAGCGATATAAGCGCAGTAAAGCGTAGCTTTTTTCATAGAGTTACACTCAGTCGCTAGGCTTGGGAGGGTATGAGCTCAGTATCTCGGCTACCGCCTTATCAACTTGCTCATCGGCCGCCGCAGGATCGTCAGCTGAGACGGTAAACGCATAGCTGCCTTGCCAAACCACTTTATTACTTTCGGTGTCGGTAAGGGTAATAACAATATTGACATCGTTGACCAAGGTTTCACTGCTTAGTGGCACGCTAAGTGAGATGCCAAAAAAGCTGCCACCGCCGCCGCTACCCAGACCTATGCCGCCTCTGGAATTGGGCTCTTGAGTGCGCTGTTGTGAGCGTAACAAGGGCGTCAACAAAAGGCTGTGAGCTTGTGCCTGTTCAGTTTTTTGCAAGCCGCTAAGGCTGGTATGTTTATCAATGGCAGCCATCAGGCGCTTTTGCATTAAGGCATTGTCGTCTGGGGCGGTGGGGGCCAACTGGTAATAGCGATACTGTTTAAATTGGGTGCCGGTGTCATAGTCGGTGGCGACTGGGCTGCTTTGACAGGCGGCGAGTAGGCCTAGCAGCAGGCTGGCGCAGAAAAGTTTAATCATAATGGTATCCAGCGGTTAGGGTCTGTGTAGAGGCTAGTTTTGCTTATTGTTGAGGTATGTTACCTCCACTTAACTATAGAGGAGTAACGATTATGCGCAACAGTAAACACAGTGCTTTATGGGAGATAGTTTATGGCTTAAGTCTATGGCTAGGCAGCATAGACTGGGGGCAGAGCTTGTGAGAGGTAGAGCTGCTTAACGGCTAAATTGAGCGCTCTAACTACGGTTAGTGAGAAGCTGCGACCCAGCTCTCGGTTGCAGGTGATAAGGGCATTGAGGCTGGCTCGGCAGGGGGGATAATGGCTGTGCAGCGTTAGTTGCTCGCAAAATAAATCCAGTGCCGCAATGAACTGGGCTGCGCAATGAATTTGCTCGCCTTTTAATTGCTTGGGATATCCGCTGCCATCCCAATTTTCATGGTGCTGCAGGCAGATCTCGGCAGCAGTTTGCCAGCCGGGATGCTTGAGCAAATATTGATAGGCTGCCAGCGGGTGCTTAGTCAGTATTTGTGTATTATCGGTGGGTACGGGTTGAGTGGAGCCATCGAGCACCGCCATGCCTATATCATGTAGATAAATAGCGGCTACTAACTGCGGGCTGTCGATATCGCTGGGTAAATGCGGCAGAGCGGCCTCGGCTATCTGCACCATCTGTTGGTATAGTTGGCTGTTACCGCTAAGCTTTAAGGCCAGTTTCTCTTAGGTGGCTTTAAAAAACTGCAGTTGTTGTTGGCGTATGTCTTGCTCACTTTCCGGGGCGAGTACTACCGTTATCGTGTTCGCGGAGGTATCTATCGCGCCGCTGCGTAAATCCAGTAGTAATTGCGCGATCAGCTGTTCCGCAGCATAGCTGTTATCGGCCAAGGCGATGGCCAAAAAACGACTGCCTATAGCGGCCATTTCATCGGTTTCACAGGCGGCTTGCTGCTGCAAAATATCCAGATGGTAGCGCAGCTTGTCTAAGGCCAGTAGGCAGGTTTCTGTTAACAGGCTGTTAAAGCTCAGCCTGCCTTTGCGCACCTCAGAGATGCTTTCTTCTATGCCGTGTACATAGTCGGTAAAGGGGGTGAGCAAGCACATACGAAAATTGCCTTTAATCGTATGCAGGTTTCTAAATAAATCGTTGAGTAAGTTTTTGTCGTCGGGGTAGGCAGCTAAATGCTCTAGCGCAGGCTCCAGCTCATCCAAGGCATCTTGGATGGAAACGATAAGCTCCTCTAGGGTTTCGGCGTCTAAATCTTTGGGTAAGGTAAATATCATTATTATTGCTATGTGGTACGCACGGCTTTTTATACTAGGCGCTATTGGCGTCTAGTGAAGTAAGTATTTGTACCTAAGTGTAGCTAATTTATAAGTTATAGCTTATAAATGCAGCGATAAAGGGTCTGTTGGGCGGCTAGATACTTGCGCTCAAAGGGGGTCATCACCGGCTCGGGATTAAAGGCCTGCGCCTGTGCTGGGTGGCCAGCTAAGCTTAGGGCCTGGGCAAACTCCTCTACATAGATAGGCCAGTTGCTTCGCAGCTCTATGCGGCCGCCCAGTGCCAGCAGGCTGCGAAACAGCGGCGAGCCGTGGCAGCGGCGCTTAATATGGGCCGACTTAGGCCAGGGGTTGGGGTATAGCAAATAGTGGTGGCTGAGCTGCCACTGGGCATCTACTGCCAAGCGCCAAAAATCATCGATATCGGCGCGCAGTAAATAGTAATTATCGACGCCGCTGGCACGGTAGTGCTCGTCGTGTTTATTGAGCCGGTGCAGGGATTTATCTAAACCTATAACGCTGGCTTCGGGGTGTAGCTTGGCCAAGGCCACGGTGCTTTCACCCACGCCGCAGTAAGAATCAAAAATAATCGGCCGCTTGAATTGTTGTTGCCAGTTGTTGGCTTCCTCAAAAGCCTGCACGCTAAAGGCGGGGTAAGGCTTGCGAAAGGGCGAGGCTAAATGTCGGGCTACCAGCTGGGCTAATTGCAGGTGGGGGCCGGTTTGGTTGCTGATAACGGCCTTGGCGTTACTGGTCAAATCTGAGCTCACAAGTCATTCGCTTAGGGTTGTTGGGCGGTTTGATAAACAGCAACGGCACGGGCGCGCTGGTCAATTTGCTGCTCTATCTGTTCTAGCATGGCCTGTTGGTTGCCTGCGCTGTTATGCAGTTGCTGCTCCAGTTGCGAGGCTAGCGGGTAGGTGATGGGGAAGAAGTCATGCTCTTGTTGGCTGAGGGCAATATTTTTTTGTAGCTGTGGCGCTAGGTCGGGGTTGATTAGCTGGCTGGCAAATAAACTGCCGGCGCGGTCGGCAATTAAATCCGACACTGAAAAGCCGCTATAGCCGTCTTGATCTTGCAGTTCTTTATACAAGCCTATGGCATCGGCGATAGAACTGTTGGCAAACAAGGTGATTACCGCGGTGCTTAAAAAGTGGGTGGCTAAATCTTTACGCCGCTCTATGGTCAGCTCTATGGGTTGCTGGGGTAGCTGTACATGTTGTTGCAGGTTTAGCATCTCAAAGTCTTCGCGGTCGGCGGTGTGTAAAAACAGTGCCAGTAAAATAGCCTTGTTGTCTGCCACAATATCGGCCTGAGGTTGGCTAAGCGCTAAGTTAAACAGCGCGTGCATCACTTCATAGAGTTTAATGCGTTGCCCCAAGCGATTGGCAAATTGCTGCTCTATAGCTTGCTGATAAAAGGGCAGTCGCTCTAAGGCAGTTTTGCCTATAAATAGTTCTAGTTGTTGGTGTTGCAGCTGCGCCTGCATGCGCTCATCAATATTAAAATCTATAGCAATATGATTTTCGCTAAGGGTAATGGCTTCTATGGTTTGCCACAGCTGGGTGCCGCTGTTGTATTGCGGGTGCTGTTGGGCGTAGGGCATAGTCATGTTGACGAGCAGCTCTACGCTTTGTTGAGGCAAGTTTATGCTGCCGATTTGGCCGCCCAATAGCACCAGATTTTTACCGTAAGTGGTGAAGTCTATACGCAGGTTTAGATAAGGGCGCAGAGGCAGGTGAGTGTTAATACTGAGTAATAATTCGCTGCGCTCGGGCTGCAGGTTAACATGTCCGGCAAAGTCCAAGTGCTTTTTAAATTGCTGACTGCTGTGCCGTATCAGTTGATTTAAATCCTGGCCGCTAAATTCCACCCGCTTGTGGGTGGGCGTGGTTTCACTTTGCTGAATAAACTGATGTATACGCCCTAGCTCTTGTGCGGCGCCATCGTCGGCGGCAAAGCTAACGCTGGGTTGGGCTTGTAGGCTCATCCACCAGCCGACTATGGGCAGTGACAATAACAGTAAAAAGATAAACAGTAATACCAGTAAAAATTTCTTCACATTCGCAACCTGTTAAGCCGTGGGCCTAGTTAAAAGACTTGTAGTGGTGGTTCATTGAGCAGGGCCCATTGTTCGCGTAATTCTAATACATGTTCGGACCAATAGCGCACCGTATTAAACCACGGGAAGTTGTGGGGGAAGGCAGGGTCCTGCCAGCGCCTTGCCAGCCAGGCGCTGTAATGCATAATGCGCAAACTGCGCAGCGCTTCCGCAAGGGGTAATTGGCGCGGATCAAAATCGTAAAACTGATTATAGCCATCGGCCAGTTCAGAGAGCTGCGCAGTTTGCTGCTGCCTATCGCCCGATAAAAACATCCAGATATCCTGTATGGCCGGAGCCATGCGGGCATCGTCTAAGTCGACAAAATGGGGGCTGTCGTCGCGCCATAAAATATTACCGGCATGGCAGTCACCGTGGGTACGTATAGCGGTGTAGGGGACTTGCGCAAATAATTCTTTAATGGCGCCTAATAAATCTTCGCACAGGCTGTTGTAAGCGGTGGCCAATTCCATAGGGATAAAGTTTTCACTAATAAACTGATGGCTGTTACTGCCGAAGCTCTCTATGTCCAAGTGTGGTCGGTGCTTAAAATCTTGGGTAGCACCCACGGCGTGTATGCGTGCCACTAAACGACCCAGTATGTGCAGGCTGTCTAAGTCGCCTAGGTCGGGGGCGCGGCCGCCGCGGCGTTCATACAGTGAGAATTTAAAGCCCTGAAAATCTAACAGAGTTTCACCGGCGCTGTTTTGTTGCGGCGCAACCACCGGCACGTCGGCTTCGACTAATTGCTGGCAAAATTCATGTTCTTCTAATATCTGTTCATCGCTCCAGCGCTGGGGGCGGTAAAATTTGGCGATGATGGGTTCGCTACCTTCTATACCAATTTGGTATACGCGGTTTTCATAGCTGTTCAGCGGGTAGATGCGCAGGTCGGTGATTAGCCCTGTGCTTTCTATGGCGTCTAGCACTAACTCGGGGGTGAGTTTTTGATAGGGGTGTAAGCTGTTGTCGCCATCGGGGGTTTCAACGTCGGGCGCATCAGTATCGGATGCTATATTGCCGGACACTTTATTACCGGATATTTCATTATCGACTATTTCGTTATCGGGCACTTCATCATCGGGTATGGCACGATTGGACATTTACGCTTCCAGGGATTGATTGAGTAGGGCCACGCTTTTAATTTGTGCGTATACGTTTAGGCCGGGTGCTAGCTGTAGTTGTTCTAGGGATTTATAGGTGATTCTGGCCAGCAGGTATTGCTCGGCCACTTGCAGTTTTACCATAGCGTGGGCGGCGTTATCCTGATGCAGTATGCTGACTATGCAGCCTGGTAAAATATTGAGTATGCTGCTGTCGCGTTGTGGGCTGAGGCTGATACTGACGTCCCGCGCCGGTATACGCAAGCGCAGTTGCTCGCCTATAGGACGCTGGCAGTGCAGCCATAGTGATTGCTGTGCGCCTATAGACAGTTCTGCCAGTTGATACTGTGAGTCGCTGCCTATGATTTTACCCTGCAATAAACTGGCGGCTTGCTCTTGCTGGTTGAGGCGTAAATCCAAGCGGTGGCATAGCTCTAGCAACGGCCCTTGCGCGCAAATTTCACCCTGCTCTAGTATCACTAAGTGATCGGCCAAGCGGCTGACCTCATCCATATTGTGGCTGACGTAAATCACCGGTACGTTTACCTGCTGTGGCAGCTGCTCTAGCAAGTCTAAAATCTCATCGCGGCTAGCTTGATCCAATGCCGACAGCGGCTCGTCCATTAATAGCAATTGCGGTTGGCTGAGTAGGGCGCGGCCTATGGCGACGCGCTGCTGTTCACCGCCGGAAAGTGTGGCGGGGTATTGGCTTAATAAGTGGTCCAGTTTTAAAAATGCACATATCTGCTCTAGGCTATAACTCGAGCCCTTGTTGTGGCAGCGTTGATAGGCGTAGTGCAAATTTTGCAGCACATTTAAATGCGGAAATAAGCGCGCATCTTGAAATACGTAACCTATATGGCGCTGGTGGCTGGGGATAAAAGCACTGTCGTCTTGCCAAATCGTATTATTAAAACGAATGCTACCTTGGGCGCCTTGCTCCAGCCCCGCTATGCAGCGCAGCAGTGAAGTTTTGCCTGCGCCGCTGTCGCCATACAATGCGGTAATACCGCTATTGGCTAGCTCGCCTTTGATGTTTAGTGATAGGCGATCACGTTGTAAATTAAAGGCTAGTGATAAGCTCATTGTGGGCCTACCACGCTAAGCGAGCTGGGTTTATTCATGCGATAAACCAGGCTTAATAGCAGCAGTGAAAACACCACCAGCCCCGCGGCTAAAATGTGGGCCTGTTGAAATTGCAGGCTCTCTACCCGGTCGAATAAGGCGATAGAAAGTACCTGGGTTTTTCCGGGTATATTGCCGCCTATCATCAGCACTATGCCAAATTCCCCCACGGTATGAGCAAAGCCTAAACTGGCGGCAGTAATAAAACTGCGCCGCGATAGCGGCAGCACAATACTGAAAAATCTATCTCTAAAGTCAGCCCCTAAAGTGCTGGCGGCTTCTAATAAGTTTTTCGGTAGTTGCTCAAAGCTGGCTTGCAGCGGTTGCACCACAAAGGGCAGCGAGTATAGCACCGAGCCCATGACTAGGGCGCTAAAACTAAAGGCTAAAGACTGCCCCGTAGCGGATAACCACAACTGGCCAAAGGGGCTGTTGGGGGCAAAGGCCAGCAGTAAATAAAAACCCAATACGGTGGGTGGTAATACCAAGGGCAGTGCTACTAAGGCTTCAAAAATGGGTTTGCAGCGGCTGCGGCTATGGGCCAGCCACCAAGCCATGGGGGTGCCTATGATTAATAAAATCACCGTGCTTATAGCAGCTAACTGCAAGCTTAAAACGATGGCGGCGATGTCATTAGCGTGCAGCATGGCTTAGTTCCGCGAGGGCAGTAGATAGCCCTGTTGAGCAATAAGGTGTCGGGCAACGTCGGATTGTAAAAACGTCATAAAGGCTAATGCAGCCTCATTATGCCGCCCGGATTGTAACAGTATTGCCTGCTGCCGTATGGGCTGATACCAATCCCTAGGTATGCGCCAGTAGTGCACGCCCTGTTCTACTAATAGCGGCGAGAGGGGAATAAAGGCCCACTGCACATTGCCGGTCATTAAAAATTGCTGGGCCTGGCTAATATTATTGCCCCGTATTAATTGTGCTGGCAGCGGCGGCCATAGCTGTAAATGGCTGAGGCTTTGCTGCGCGGCCAGCCCGTAGGGCGCGAGGGCTGGGTTGGCGATGGCGATGGTCTTAGCCTGGCTGAGCTGTTGCCTAATGCTGCTTTCGTCAGCCTGATCCAGCGTGTGGTTTAGGCTGGCTAATACCAGCTGCCCCTGAGCATAAGTGAAACGGCTATGGGCAAGGGCTAAGCCTGCGCGCTCCAGCTTTTGTGGGTGTTCTACATCGGCGGCTAATAAAATATCGAAGGGCGCACCGTGGCTAATTTGGTTAAACAATACGCCGGTGGACGCACTGCTAATAATCAGCCGATGGCCGCTTTGCGCTTGAAAGTGGTTTTGTAGCAGTAACAAAGTGGGCTTAAAGTTAGCGGCCACGGCTACATTCGTGCTACCCGCCATGGTGAGGCTGGATAATAAGCTGCTAAAAATTAAGGTGGTCAGTAAGCGCATACGGGCTAGGGCGTCTTCGGTGGATATATAGAGCAGGGGATGATACTAAAGATGCCCAGCCCACACATCGCTTATTACAGGTTTATCGGGGTGCGGGCCAAGCACCACACATGCACCTCTGCTGCACCTGCGGCTAACAGGCATTGGCTCATGGCCTCGGCGGTTGCTGTGGTAGTGACCACATCATCAATAATAGCGACACACTGGCCCGCGATAGCACTGTTTGCTTTGATCTTAAAGGCCTTCTGCAAATTGCGCCGCCGCTGGCGGGCGTTGAGCCCTTGCTGCTTGGGGGTGTGCAGCTGCCGTATCAGGCTGCGGTTAATGGCTATACCCAAATGCTTGCTTAATTGCTGGGCCAACAACTCGCTTTGGTTGTAACCCCGCTGCCACCAGCGTCGCCAATGCAGTGGGGTGGGGATTAGCAGGCTGGGCAGTTGCGAGTTTGCGTAATGCTGGCTGATACGTTCACTTAATAGCTGCGCCAACGCCTTGCCGTGGCTGAGTTTGGCTTGGTATTTAAAACCGTTAATCAGCTCATCTATGGGCGCCTGATAACGCCAGCCCGCGACTAAGGTATTGAAACTAGGTGGTTTTTTCAAGCACTTGGCGCAGCTGTCGCTATGCTCGCTGGCCAGCGGCAGGGCGCAAATTTGGCATTGTGGTGGCTTTAGGATCGGTAGCTCCGCTAGGCAGGCTGGGCATAGGTCTAATTGGTTGGGGCTGGCTTGATCGCAGAGTATGCAGCGATAGGGGGCTATATAGGCCATTAATTTGTTAACCATGAGAGTCCTTTCAGGTTGACAGCTTTGGGTGAATCCTTATCATAGGAGGCTCTGCATCCTTGATGAACACGCCCTGAGCGCTATAAACCAACATTCTACCCATAGCGCTTACGCGTTGGAATAACATACGAGTATAAACATGACTGCATTACGCCATGACTGGACCCTAGCCGAAGTACAGGCGCTATTTGAATTACCCTTTAACGACTTGCTGTTTCAAGCGCAAACCGTACACCGTGAGAATTTTGATCCCAATCAAGTGCAAGTCAGTACTCTGTTATCCATAAAAACCGGTGCTTGCCCGGAAGATTGCAAATACTGCCCGCAGAGCAACCGCTACGATACCGGCCTAGAGAAAGAAACCTTGATGGCAATAGAAAAAGTCATAGACGAAGCCCGCGCTGCCAAAGCCACCGGCGCGACTCGTTTTTGCATGGGTGCCGCTTGGCGTTCACCCAAGAAAAAAGACATGCCCTATGTCACCGCCATGGTCAAAGAAGTGAAGGCAATGGGCCTAGAAACCTGTATGACTTTGGGCATGTTAAGCGGCGATCAAGCGCAAGAGTTATCAGAAGCGGGCTTGGATTATTACAACCACAACCTCGATACTTCACCAGAATACTACGGCGATGTGATTACCACCCGTACCTATGCCGATAGACTCAACACCTTGGCGAATGTACGGGAAGCGGGCATGAAAGTATGCAGCGGCGGCATAGTCGGCATGGGCGAGTCTGCCAAAGACCGCGCCAATTTATTAATACAATTAGCCAACCTACCTATGCACCCCGAATCAGTGCCGGTAAATATGTTGGTAAAAGTTGAAGGCACGCCCTTTGCCGATTTAGAAGACTTAGATAATTTTGATTTTATCCGCACCATCGCGGTAGCGCGTATCTTAATGCCCGAATCCCATGTGCGTTTGTCGGCGGGCCGTGAATCTATGAATCAAGAGATGCATGCTCTGGCATATTTTGCCGGTGCTAATTCTATTTTCTACGGTGAAAAATTATTAACCACACCTAATCCCAAAGCTAACAAAGATATGCAGCTGTTTGATCGCTTAGGTATTAAGCCTGAAGATAGAGACGGTCAGCACTGTGATGATGAGCTAGAGGGCCGTTTATTAAACGATGTCACCAGTGCGCGCAACGATAAGTTTTTTTACGACGCCAGCGCCTAAGCTATTGCCGCCCTATGGCCAACTTAGACTCACTCTCTGCGGCGCTGGCTCAGCGCAAGCAGCAACGCCTCTATAGAACACGGCCCCTGCTGGAAAGCGCTCAAGGGGCGCGTGTTGTTGTTAGTGGTAAATCCTATCGCAATTTCTGCAGCAATGATTATTTAGCCTTAGCGAACCACCCTAAAGTTGTCGCTGCCTTTCAACAGGCGGCCAATGATTTTGGCGTGGGCAGCGGCGGCTCGCATTTAGTCTGTGGCCACAGCTCATTGCACCATCAATTAGAAGAAGAACTGGCGGCGTTTACCGGTCGCGATAGAGTACTGCTTTTTTCTACTGGCTATATGGCTAACGTCGGCATCATTAATGCCTTGCTGGGCAAGCACGATGCGGTGTTTGAAGATAAGTTAAATCACGCCTCGCTATTAGATGGCGGCTTATTATCGGGGGCAAAATTTCAGCGCTTTTTGCACAATGATATTGCCAGTCTGACCAAAAAACTGGCAGCCAGCACCGCCGAAAGAAAATTGATAGTGGTAGATGGTGTGTTCAGTATGGATGGCGATTGTGCGCCCTTAGCAGAATTAGCGGCCTTGGCCGAACAGCAAGATGCTTGGCTAATGGTGGACGATGCTCACGGCTTTGGCGTATTGGGTGAGCAGGGCGCAGGTTGTGCTGAACACTTTCAATTAGATCAAAACCAATTACCGATATTAATGGCAACACTGGGTAAAGCCGCGGGTAGCTTTGGCGCTTTTGTGGCGGGCAGTGAAGTATTAATTGAAACCCTTATTCAATTTGCCCGGCCCTATATTTACACTACCGCCTTGCCACCGGCCATTGCAGCCGCCTCGCTAGCGAGCTTGGCGATTATTCGTGACGACCGCGAGCGCAGGCAAGAATTGCAACATTTAATTAGCCATTTTAAACAGCAGGCGCAGGCCCTAGGCTTGACGTTAATGCCTTCTAATACGGCGATACAGCCTTTGTTAATAGGCGATAGTGCGAAAGCCTTGGTGGTTAGCCGCGCTTTAGCCGAACAAGGTTTTTTAGTGGGCGCGATACGGCCACCGACTGTCGCTAATGGCACTGCGCGTTTACGTATGACCCTAACAGCGGATCACAGCGAACAGGATGTCAGCGATTTATTAGCGGCTTTAGCCAGCGTGTTGGACCCGTTGTAATGCATTATCAAACACTGCCCGCTAAAAATGGCTTAGCAAACGCTGAGTATTTATTGCTAATCCATGGCTGGGGTATAGCCAGTGCTGTGTGGCAGCCCTGTGTGGCCACGCTTAACGAACATTATCATCTTACGCTGGTGGATTTACCTGGCTTTGGCCGTAGCGTGGATGTTGCCAGTATGCCCTTGCCAGCGTTGCTGGATGAATTAAATTGCATCATGCCCGAATCTTACTCGGTGTTAGGTTTCTCCTTGGGTGGCATGCTGGCGCTGCAGTTGGCGCAGCAGTTCCCCCAGCGCGTACAGCGTGTTAGCACTATTGCCAGCAATGCGGTTTTTGTGCAAAAAACCGATTGGCCGCAAGCGATGGCGGCAGACGTTTTTCAACAGTTTTATCAATTGGCTGAGCGGTCACCAGCAGCTTGCTTGAAGCGCTTTTTATTATTGCAAGCCAAGGGCAGTGATAATGAAAAGGCGGTGGTTAAAACATTGCGCGAACTCAGCGATAAGCAAACCCCTAATGCCGAGAGTTTAACCGACGCATTGAACTTGTTAGTTGACATTGATAACCGTAAAAAAAACAGCCAGCCTGTGCTTTGCCTGTTAGGTGAGCACGACCAATTAGTGCCGGTACAGGCTGCCAATGATTTAAAAGAATTGAATGCAGAGGTTAAGGTGATAGCTGGTGCGGCTCATGTGCCCTTAGTCAGCCATGCGGAGGAGTGCTGTGCCGCCATTATTAACTTTATGCCGTCGTCAGTAGCAAAGCCACTGTGTGAAAAAAAACGCAATAAGTTATTGGTGGCTAAATCTTTTGCCAAGGCGGCTGCTACTTATGATTCCGTAGCGGGTTTGCAAAGAGATATCGGTAACCAGCTATTAGAGTGTTTGCCCAGCAATAATGCCGGGCTAGAGCGTGTTGTAGACTTAGGTTGTGGCACCGGTTTTTTTCTACCTAAGCTACAGCAGCAATTGTTACCTGCACAATTGGTCGCCTTTGATTTGGCTGAAGGTATGCTGCGTTATGCCCGCGACCACAGAGAGCTACAAGATGCGTTATATCTTTGCGGTGATGCCGAAGCCATACCCTTGGCGGATAATAGTGTTGATATTATTTTTTCTAGCTTAGCAATACAGTGGTGTGAAACCCCCGAGCAATTATTTGCCGAGGTTTTTCGAGTATTAAAACCCGGAGGGCGTTTTGTGTTTGCTACGCTGGGGCCGGATACCCTCAATGAATTACGCAGTGCCTGGCAGCAGGTTGATAGCTATGTGCATGTGAATCAGTTTTTAGATGAGGTCATAGTTAATCACGCAATTGCACAGGCTGGCTTTGTCGTGCAGCAGTGGCAAGAGCAAACCGTGGTGTTGCAATACTCTACGCTCAAGCTGCTTACCCGTGAGTTAAAAGCCTTGGGCGCGCACAATGTTAATGCCGGTAGGCCTAGCGGTTTAATGGGCAAGCAGCGGGTAAAGGCGCTATTAGCCGCCTATGAAAATCACCGCAACGAACAGGGCATGCTGCCAGCCACTTATCAAGTTTGGTATGGCGTGATAACCAAGCCAGAGGAGCAGAGTTAAACCATGGGTAAAAAGTATTTTATTGCCGGCACCGATACCGACGCGGGTAAAACCTTAGTCGCCACCGGCCTGTTAGAGGCGGCCAATCAGCAGGGTTTAACCACCTTGGCGATAAAGCCGGTAGCAGCGGGTTGCGAGCAAACCGCAGAAGGTTTGCGTAATAGTGACGCGCTATTGTTACAGCAAGCTATGTCGCAGAAGCTACCCTATGAGCAGGTTAACCCCGTTGCACTGGAGCCTGCCATCGCCCCTCATATCGCCGCCGCGCAGTTGGGCAAGTCGTTGCGCGTGACCCAGCTAGCGGGTTATTGCCGCGGGGTGATGATGCAGCCTAGTGATTTTTTATTGATAGAAGGCGCTGGTGGCTGGCGCGTGCCCCTCAACCGCACAGAAACGCTGGCGGGGCTGGCCAAGGAACTCAACACAGCAGTGATTTTGGTAGTGGGTATGAAACTGGGTTGTATCAATCACGCTCTGTTAACTATAGAGGCGATACAGCGCGACGGCCTGCCGCTAGCGGGCTGGGTGGCCAATAGGATAGATCCTAATATGAGCTGTTATGCCGAAAATTTTGCGACCTTGGTGGATTTAATCCCCGCGCCCTGCTTGGGTGAAGTGCCACATTTGGCGGAAGCTAATGGCAAAGAGGCTTCGCGGTATATGGATATTGCCTCGCTGCTATAGTCTTTCTGCTACTGTCTAAGAACTGCATACGGCTAATTACTTGTTTTATATAGCTATAATGTCTTGCCCTAAAGCGGCTGTGGGTAGATAGCGGTGGCGTTTTTAGCGATAGTTTGCTTAAATTGTGTACGCGTTGGCTGGTGCAGTTGTTGTCCAGGCTTATAGTTCCTGAGCAGTTATTGAAACGCCTTAGGGGCTAAACGCTATAGGTTCTATTAGGCTATAGTCCTATTAGATAGATTCTAGGTGGAGTGGTTATGAATTCCGTATTATCAACAGGTTTATCCGGTATACAAGCCGGTCAAAACAGCGCCCAGAGCGCAGCCCAAAAAATTGCCAGTGCCACGGTGACGACTCCTACTGATAGTGAAGCGGTAGATGCGGTTAATGAGGCGCCTCAGTTCTCTACCCGGCCTGCTAATAGCGGCTTGGATGCGCTAACCGAAGGCGTTGTGCAGTTAGTGCGAAGCGAGCAGCAGGTGCAGGCCTCAGCGGCGGTAGTGCGTACTGCAGACGAAACCTTAGGTACGTTAATTGATACCCTAGCTTAGTTTTGCAGGTATCCTAATGGCGACATTACATCACCATGATTACCAGCATAGGTGCTAACAATTTTTCCTTACACGCCAGCACGGTGTCAGCATTTACCAGTACTGGGCGTGAAGCCGTAGGTTTAGAAAACCTAGAGGCCAAAGACGATCTACTGGCCCCCATAGAAGAATCCCCCAAAAACCAACAAGCCTTAAACGACGAGCAAGAAGATGGTATCGATAGTGATGGCCGCAACCAAGAGCGGCAATCTGATGCTGAGCCTGGCTCAGATCAAGACAGCTCAGATCAAAGCGGCTTAGACGATAGCGAGCTGGCGCAATTGCGTGAGCTTAGATCCAGAGATGCCGAAGTCAGAGCCCATGAAGCCGCCCATGCTGGCGTGGGTGGGCAATATGCCGGCGCGCCCTCATATAGTTATGAAACAGGCCCCAATGGCGTGAAGTATGCGGTGGGGGGGGAAGTTTCTATTTCTTTACCTGCCAATTCCGATAACCCACAGCAAACCTTGCAAGCCGCCGATCAGGTACAGCGGGCAGCGCTGGCCCCCGCAGACCCTTCTGGGCAGGATAGGCAGGTAGCGGCTAGCGCGGCTAGGCTGGCAATATCGGCTAGGGCCGAGCTTAGGGCGCAGCAAACGGAAGAAAGACGTTTAACGGCCGCCGAAAGAGCTGAGACTAAAAGTGAGAGTGAATTAAAAGAAGCGCAGCGTAAAAACCGTATAGAGTCGGTGCGTAGCAGTAACTTTTTGAGTAGCAATTTATCCACCCCAGAGAATGTGTCTGGGGTTAACAGCCCTGGCCAGTTACTAGACCAAACGGCCTAGCGGTTTTAACATCTGAGCAGCCCCGCCTAAGCGGGGTTTTTTTATTGCTGTGATTAAGCCGTGTGCTTAGTGGGTGAATTTGCGATAATGGATTCCTCACAGCCGCTTTAGCAAGAGACAGCGATGACTAATAAACGTGAATTATCCCCCGAAGATCAACAGAAGGTTGATCAGTTTCTCCAGCGTGGTGTCAACTCGGTAACGCGCAAACCTTTTAAGCCTTTGAAGTTATTGGCCATTTTATTGCTGATGGTGACTGGCCTGAGTGTGTTCAGTTTGCTACTGGCAAAAGCGGCAGGTCTATAGGGATTTATACCGCCGCTGTTCAAAATATCGACTCAATCACGTTAAGCGCTAGCCACTAGGCACGGTGTCACATTTGCTACTAACACAAGTTGTTAGGGTCGCTGATCTCTATAAACTTTAGCCCAGTAGTCACAGTGGTTGGAGTTTGTTATGCGTATTGTCTGTTTATTAGTCATGTTAATGTTGTCGTCTCATCAGGCTATGGCAGCCAAAGGGGGTAAAAGCGGTGAAAAAGGGGGTAAGGACAGAGCCGCGCCTTCTATAGAGGTTCCTGCGGGTCTGACGGTTGAGGCCGAATCGGCCGCTGGTGCGGTAGTTACTTATACGGTGACCGTTAGCGATAATAAGGACGACCAGCCCAGTTATTCATGCAGTCCTGCATCAGGGGCATTATTTCCATTGGCCACGACTATAGTCACTTGCACGGCCGCAGATAGCAGGGGTAACCAAAGCCAGGCTAGCTTTGCGGTGAATGTGCTGGATAGCCAACCGCCACTATTAAACTTACCGGACACTATACAGCTGGAAACAGAAGCAGCGACGTCTGTGGCCGTGGATTTTCAGGTGTCTGCCAGTGACTTGGTGGATGGCAATACAGCCGTGGCCTGTATGCCATTATCGGGCAGTTTGTTTAGTGTAGGTGAGAGCACGGTGCAGTGTAATAGCGTGGACCAAGCCGGCAATACGGTTACGGCCAGTTTTTTAGTGCTAGTTAATAGCGTAGAGTTAGAGCCAGACAATCCTAGCTGGCAGCCTAGTACCATTACCGTAAACTGGCAGCCCCCGGCTACTCGAGCTGATGGTTCGCCACTGCCGATTACCGAGCTGGGTGGTTATGATCTTTATATCGTGGCTGAAACAAGTGGCAGCGATCGTGTGGTCAATATTGCCAATCCGACAGAAAATAGCTATGTCTACAACCCAGAAGTTGCCGATACCTATCACTTCTCTATAGCCTCTTACGATAGCAATGGGATAAGCAGCGTATTGTCTAATACGGTGTCAGTAGTTATAGAATAAGCTTTGGTTTAATCCTGTCAGCAAGCCTATTAATTATCACTAATTGATAGGCTTGGTGATGTATAATCGCCCCCATTATTGAGAGACTATTGGGTGAATTATATGAGGGCTATATGGGCATAGACGCTATACGTCGCGATTACTTGCAAGGGGGCTTGCTCCGCAAAGACCTCAGCGACAATCCTTTTGATCAGTTTTCCCTGTGGTTGCAGCAGGCGGTTGACGCTGAGCTGCAGGACCCTACCGCTATGACGGTGGCAACCGTGAATAGCGAGGGCCAGCCGTCCCAGCGTATCGTGTTGCTAAAAGATGTGTCTGACGCAGGCTTTGTGTTTTATACCAATTTTGGCAGCCGTAAAGCGCAGGATTTGGCGCAGAACAATCGTATTAGCCTACATTTTCCTTGGCATACCTTGGAGCGACAGGTAAAAATCTGCGGTGTGGCCCATAAAGTGTCGGCGGCGCAAGCGGCCAAATATTTTTTATCCCGCCCCGCTGAAAGCCAGTTGGCCGCCTGGGCTTCCCATCAAAGCCGGCCAGTATCCACCCGCAATTTATTAATGCAGCAATTTGCCGCTATGAAAGCCAAATTTGCTGACGGCCATATTCCATTGCCCGACTTTTGGGGAGGCTATTGCGTAGTGCCCCAGCAAATAGAGTTTTGGCAGGGAGGTGCCAGTCGCTTGCACGACCGCTTTCAGTACACCCGGCAGGCTGATGGCCCTTGGTCTATAGAGCGCCTAGCACCTTAACCTAGCGCCCTAAGTGCCGTGCTACTCATGCATTTAGCTCAAGCCCGCTCAAATGCGCTGGTAGCTGTGTTAAAATTGCCCCCATTCATTTCTGTTGATTAGTAGAGTTTTCTTTGTATGCCGATTTATAAGTACGATTTGTTAGTGATAGGCTCGGGTCCTGCGGGCGAAGGGGCTGCGATTACTGCGGCCAAGGCCGGTATGAAGGTAGGCGTGGTGGAAAGCTATAGCATGGTGGGGGGCAACTGCACCCACAAAGGGACTATTCCTTCCAAATCCCTGCGTCATGTGGTCAAGCAAATCATACGTTTTAACAGTAACCCCTTGTTTCACCGTGCAGGCAAAGCCTTATGGCCTAGCTATCCCGAGGTGCTAAAGCAGGCCGAGCAAGTGATACCGCGGCAAGTCGATATGCGCTCAGAGTTTTATGTGCATAACCGCATACACCTGCACATAGGCCTGGCGAGTTTTGAAGATGCTAACACCGTCAATGTTAAAACCGGTGAAGGCGCGGTAGAAAAAATCACCGCCGATAAAATAGTTATTGCCACCGGCTCACGACCCTACAATCCGCAAAATGTAGACTTTAGTCATGATCGGGTTTACGACAGTGATAGTATTTTAACCATGCGGCACACACCACAAACGCTGATTATTTACGGTGCAGGTGTCATTGGTTGTGAGTATGCCTCTATATTTTCTGGTTTGGGGGTGAAGGTAGATTTGATCAACAGTCGCGATCGCCTGCTGTCGTTTTTGGATGATGAAATATCGGACGCGCTCAGCTATCACTTGCGCGTGGGTGGCGTTACTGTGCGTCACGGTGAAGAGTATAAAGCCGTAGAGGCCACCGACGATGGCGTGACTATGGTGATGGAGTCGGGCAAGCGCATACACGCCGATGCTTTGCTGTGGTGTAATGGCCGCACCGGTAATACCGATACCTTGGCTCTAGAAGCCATAGGTGTAGAGGCGGATCACCGTGGCCAGCTAGCAGTTAATGAGCGTTATGAAACTGCGTTAGATAATATTTTTGCTATAGGTGATGTGGTGGGGTGGCCTAGTTTGGCTAGTGCCTCTTATGATCAAGGACGCTCAGTGGCTAGGTATATCTGTGGTGAGAATAGCCGCTTTATTACCGAGGCTCCTACCGGTATTTATACGCTGCCTGAAATTAGCTCCATAGGTAAAACTGAAAGCGAACTCACCGCCGCGAAAGTACCTTATGAAGTGGGTAGAGCCTTCTTCAAAGATACCGCCAGAGCACAAATTTCGGGTGAAAGCGTGGGTATGTTGAAAATACTCTTCCACGCCGATAGCCTGCAAATATTAGGCATACATTGTTTTGGTGCTGAAGCCTCAGAGATTATTCATATAGGCCAGGCCGTGATGAGCCAAGAAGGTGAGGCTAATAGTTTAAAATATTTTGTGAGAACCACATTCAATTACCCCACTATGGCCGAAGCCTATAGGGTGGCGGCTCTAGATGGTTTGCATAGAGTGAATCGTTTTTAAAAGAATACGGCGGCATTAGTAGCATAGGTTAACCGCGTACTAATGCCCGCTTTACCCCTTATCTATCATTCTTTATTACTATGGTGCTGTTTCTCGGCGCCATAAACATCTAAGTACTACGCGTAAAACCTCTATGAAAAATACCGCTATGCAATCCCCTACTTCATGGGCGTTTTTAAGGCGCTTACAATTTTTAGAATCCAGCCAGTGGTTTCAGGGCTTGGTGATATTTATTATTGTGCTGTCGGCGTTAATGATAGGGGCTAAAACCTATGATATTCCACCTATGGCCGAGCAAGCGCTGTGGGTGCTGGATTGGGCAGTGACAGTATTTTTTTTGATAGAGCTTTGCTTGCGTTTTGCGGTGTGTGAAAACAAAAAGCGTTTTTTCTTTGATGGTTGGAATGTGTTTGACACCTTGGTGGTGATGGGGAGTCTAGTGCCGCTGGAAAATGCCGATGCGGTGTTAGTGGGCAGATTACTGCGAGTGTTTAGGGTGTTGCGCTTGGTGTCGGTGGTGCCAGAGCTGCGGTTTTTAATTAACTCCTTATTAAAAGCTATTCCACGCATGGGCTATATAGCCTTGTTAATGTTTATTATTTTTTATATTTACGCGGCGATAGGCTCGTTGATGTTTCAAAATATCAATCCCGTGTTATGGGATGATGTTAGCATTTCTATGCTTACGCTATTTAGGATAGCGACTTTTGAAGACTGGACCGACGTGATGTATGAAACCATGGCGGTTTATCCCATTAGTTGGCTGTATTATTTAACCTTTATATTTTTAACCGCATTTGTGTTTTTAAATATGATGGTAGGCACTATTTTAGAAGTGATGAGCGCCGAACAAAATAGCAAGGATGTGGCGCAGGCGCATAAAGAGCGTGAGGATATGGCGGATAAAATCGCTGTTATGAAAACGCAATTAGACGTGATAGAAAGTTTGTTAAAAAATAAGCGCTAACTGTCGAAAAAATTATCAGGTTTAATTTAGCGGCGTAACTACTTTTTTATGCATATGAAAGATAAAATTTGTGATGGCTGTCACAGGAAATAAGTGTGAACATAAATAATAATAACAGCAGTGCTTTATATCACAAAAAGATATTAAATATTGGTGAAAGGGGTTTTATAACTGTCGAGTATCTTTACGCTAATGTAACTCGTTTAATGCTAAGTATTTGTTTTTTATTGTGAATGATTAGAGTGGTCTATTTTTTGCTCTGTTTACACTCCGAGCCAGCAATGAGGGTGTATTGTTCTGGCAAAATAGAGTTTAAAGGAGATCAATAAAATGAAACTTTCTAAGTTGGCTGTGGCGGTATTCGCGTCTACAGCATTACCGGTAATGGCTACAGCTATTACCACAGATATCATCGCTGTCGTTGATGAGTCAGGGTCCATGTCGGGTGAGCATGCCTGGCTAAGCGGCATGATAAGTTCACTAGATACGGCACTGGCGGCAGCTGCGGGCGTCGACCCATTTAGTGCTCAATATGGATTAACAGGTTTTGGTGGTACCTCGGGTAGCGGTGGTGTTCATTATGCTGGCCATGAGCATACAGTCGGTGGTGGTAGCTTGGGGACTGCTGCAGAGTTTGGTACTGCTACGGGCACTTTGGTATTAACCGGCGGTACTGAGGATGGTTACTCGGGTATAGATACTGCACTGGGCTATACCACGCAGGCCAACTCAATTAGAAACCTTATCTTGGTCACCGATGAAGATAGAGACACTGTCGATGGTGGACTATCTTATGCTTCTATAGCTGCCGGCCTTGCTAGTGACAAGGCTTTATTGAATGCGGTGATTAACTCCAGTATTTATTGTGGTGATAATACTACCGCTTTGGGTATGGATAGTACTGGCACCGGCTATAAGGCCGATGGTGCTGGTGGCTTTACAACTTGTGCTAGCGCCTATGGTAGTAATATTGGTAGTAATTTGAGCTGGGATCATTATGGCGCATTAGCTTTGGGCACTGGTGGTGCAGCTTGGGATTTAACTCAATTACGCGCAGGTGGTTTAACCGCTGATTCATTTACGGCGGCCTTCGTCAATATCAAGGTGAAAGAAACTATTACTAGGAATGTGCCTGAGCCCGGTAGTTTAGGTCTATTGAGTTTGGGTTTAGCGAGTTTAGCTTGGAGCCGTAAAAAAGCGAAAGCCTAATATTGACTATTATGAGTAGCGAATCTATCAAACCCGGGCCTAGCTCGGGTTTTTTGTTTTGAACCTAACGAGTAGTAAGCGTTATTATCATCTATAGTGAATAACAACTTACTAGGTGATAACCGTAAATTATGGAAAGCAGTGAAAAATTAGCGTTAATTGCGCAATTCTCCCCCTTTAATCGTTTAGATCATGAGCTGTTTGAGCATGTGGCGATTTATATTGATATAGAAAAAGCGGCCAAGGGCACTGTTTTATTTGATGTTGGTGATATCGATATTGATGAATATTATTTGGTGCAGGGAGAGATAGCCCTAGCGGCAAAAGATGGCCGTGAAAACGTTTTAAAGGCTGGCGAAGGTAGGGCGCAGTTACCCATAGCACGGCTGCGCCCCAGAATGTATAAGGCTATCGCGGCCAGTGATATTTTGTATTTTTCCCTGAGCAAGTCAGTATTAGATGAATTGCAGCGCGGCATGAACAGTGAAACCGGCGGTTTTGTGGTGGGAGATATGAAGTCGCAGGCTGGGGAAGATGGCCGCATCTTATTGCACGAGTTTCAGCAGGAATTGGCCTCGGGGCGTTTTGTGTTGCCCAGCTTGCCAGAGACCGCCTTAAAAATTCGTGAAAAAGCCGATGATAAAGACAGTAACTTGGCCGATATAGCGGCGCTGGTTAATACCGACCCAGCCATTGCTGCCAAACTATTAAAAACAGCTAACAGCCCGCTGTACCGAGGTGTATCCCCCTGCAGTAATACCCAAGCAGCGATATCGCGTTTAGGGATTATTACCACCAAGCAATTGGTAACCAGCTTTGCAGTCTTGTCACTGTTTAAGTCCGACTCCCATGCCGCCATAGAACGCATGGAGCGGTTGTGGCGACAAAGCATAGAGGTCGCGGCATTCAGCTATGTATTGGCTAAGCATTTACCTATTTTTAACGAAGATGAGGCCATGCTGGCCGGTGTATTACATCGCATCGGTGAGCTAGTGATTATCAGCTTTGCGGATAACTTTTATGACTTGAGCACCGATCAGCAGCATTTAGATACGGTGATTATGCTGCTCAGTGGTCATATCGGCGGCATGGTATTAGAGAAGTGGGATTTTGCGCCAGAGCTGGTGGCGGTGGCTAGAGAGTATGGTGATTGGTTGCGCCACAGCGAAGGCGAGGATGATTTGGATTACTGCGGCTTGGTGCAAGTGGCCTCCCTCTACGCTACCCAGAGCGGTGGCAGCATGCCTGCCGCCGATGAAGACTCGTCGATACCGGCGTTTCAGAAAATAGCGCTAAGCCCCGAGCAAACCCATCAAATCTTTCAGGAAGGCGAGGAGCAGCTAGCTGAGATTAGAGCGCTATTAAACGGAGGCTAATGGAATACGAGTTATGTGCTGGTTGCTATGGCCTGCACATAACTCATTAAGCCACTTAAAAGCGCAGCGATAAACAACTTAAGCCGCCATCCACTTTGCGAAACTCTGAGACATCTACCGCCAAGGTTTTATAGCCTTGATCCTCAATCAGCTGTTGGGTTTTGGGGTAGCCCGCAGGCACCAATACCGTATCATTCACCCATACCGAATTAGCCGCATAGCTCTCGCTGGGGTCTACCTCTAGTAAGGTGTATTGTTGAAATTCTGGTTTGGTTAAAAATTCCCCGCAGGCTAACAGATTATTATTTTCCAAATACCCTAAGCCGGTTTTTAAGTGCAACACTTCTGATAGCGTCACCACCGAGCCACTATGGCCGTGCTTTACTAAGTGGGCAATCATTTGCTGCGCGCCTTGCTCGTTAGTTCTGGCTGATAGGCCTATGTAGTAGTGGTTACCCACCATCATAATATCGCCCGCTTCTACTGTGCCCGGTGCCTCTATGGTTTCTATAGCTTGATAAAAACTGGGTATATGCCTAGCCATATCAACCACTTCACCTTGGCGGCTGGCTGCGCCGGGGTTGGTGATAATGGCGCAGTTAGGGGTGCACAGAGCGGCGTCTTCTACAAAGCAGGAGTCGGGGAAGTCATTGTCAGCGGGTAATACCGTTACCGCTAAGCCGCATTGCTCTAGCGCCTCTATATAGCGCTGATGCTGTTGCAGGGCGAGCTGATAATCGGGCTGGCCTAGGCTGGCGGTGCTAATGCCGGCAATTAAATTAGGGCAAGGGGTTCTGACTATGGCGTGACTAAACATATAAAAAATACCTAAAAGCTAAGGGTTAGAAGTTGGGTGAGAAGAAGAGTGAGAAAGAGAGTGTAAGTGTTGCTGAATTTGCCGTATATGCTCTGGCCCCATACGACAGCAGCCGCCTATGATAGCGGCACCACTATGCTGCCAGCTGGCAGCCGCCAGCCCGCACTCCATAGGGGTGGAGGTGCCGTGCCAGCTATTATCACTGGCCTGATAGTGTTCGCCAGAGTTGGGGTAGACCACTATCGCTAGCTGCGAGCCAGTCTGTTCAATAACCTGCTTAATGCAGCTAATCAGTTCATTAATATACAAGGGCGATGTGCAGTTAACCCCTATGGCTCTTACCGTGGGGTGTTGGGCAAATAAGCGCGCGCAGTCTGCTATGGGGCTGCCGTCGTTTAAGTGCTGGCCATCTTTACAGGAGAATGAGATCCAGGCCGGCGTTTGGCATTGTGCTAGCAGCTCATGCAAAACCTTAGCCTCTTGTAAGCTGGGTATGGTCTCGCAGGCTAAAACATCGGCGCCGCTGTGGTCTAACCACTGTAAGCGCTGCTGGTGAAAAGCCACTAAGGCCGCGTCATTAACCCCGTAATCACCGGTATATTCCGAGCCGTCGCCCAGCGGTGCGCCATAAGGCCCAACACTGGCGGCGACTAATAGCGGGTGAGTACTATCGGGGTGTTGAGCGAAATAGGCATCGCGGGCATCAATGGCCAAACGTACTGATGACAGTATTAAATCCTGTGCCTGCTCGGCGTCTAACCCCAGCCCCATAAAACCTTTGAGTGTGGCTTGATAGCTGGCGCTAATGGCGCAGTTGGCGCCGGCTTCATAATAGGCGCGGTGAGCATCAGTAATGGCCTGAGGATGATTGCGTAATAATTCTGCCGACCACAGCGCAGAGTTAAGGTTATAGCCCTGCGCTTCTAGTTCAGTGGCTAAGCCGCCATCCAGAATTATAGGCTGGCCGCTAGTCAGTAATTGATCAAAAGTGGTATCAGGCATGGTCATCACCGCTAGGCTATAGGCGTTAATAATATAGCTCGAAAAAGATAGCCGCCAAGTTTATGCAAGTTTGCTAACGCTGTCCTGATAAAGCTTGTAAAAAAATCGTTACAATTCCCTCGGCGGCAAGGTCGATGATTTTTTATATAGGGTAGCGCTCTAACATGGGCCCTAAGGCTTGCTTGAGTGGTTGCAGATGGGCCTCATAATTGCGCCATTGCTCTAGGCCTTCTTTGAATATGGGCTGTCGCACTTGCTCAGAGCTGGGGGTACGTATGGCTCTATCAGTTTCATAAAAGCGCAGGCATTGTTCTTCGAAAGGCAGTCCGCAATAAGCTAATAAGCGGCGAATTTGTGTTTCAGAATCCGCTACCATATCTTCGTATTGCACACGTAATACCCGGCCGGGTAATACTTTTTCCCAGTGGTCCATCACATTAACGTAGTTGCGATAGTAGTGGCCTAGGTCTTCCAGTTTATACGTGAAGGTTTGGCCCTGAGCAAATAATTGCTTGTAACTGGCAAAGCAGCCGGCCATGGGGTGACGTCGGGCATCAATAATTTTTGCATTGGGTAAAATTAAATGAATTAAACCTATGTGCATAAAATTATTGGGCATTTTGTCGATAAAGTAAAGCGTATCGTTGCGCTGTATTTGGGTGCTTTTTAAATAGCTTTCACCTAAGGCTTTAAACTGCTCGGGTGCTAGCTCCGCCAATACCTCTGGATATAATCCCGCCGGTTTGTTTTTAAGCTTGCCTGCTAGCCTGCGCGCCATTGCAATAATATCGGGCAGCTCAGCGGTGCCTTCTACTTGCGAGTGGCTGGCCAGTATTTGCTCTAGCAAGGTTGAGCCCGCGCGCGGGAGGCCGACAATAAAAATAGGGTCTTTGGCGGAGCAGCCCAGCCCTTTACGCTGTTCAAAAAAGGGCTGCGTGCAGCTGTGAATTTGCCTAACGGCATTGTGCATATTTTTTTCGGGGCTGTAGGGGTGGCCTATGCTGCGTATATTATTGCCGCGTTGGTAAAATTTAAAGGATTCATTAAAGTCTTTTTTATCTTCTAAGGCTTTGCCTAAGGCGAAAGCTAGGTGGCTTTGATCTTCGGCATTACCGCCTTCTTCGGTGACCTGTTCGCGCATAGTTGCTATATCGTCATCGGTAAACCTAAAGGTTTTTAAATTGGCTAGGCTCCAATACACCTCGCCTAGCGCTGGCCTAAGGGTGATGACTTTTCGGTAAGCGGCAACGGCTTCATCCACTCGCCCTAGGGTTTTTAATATATGGCCATAGCTGAGCTGCGCTTTGGCCTGATGGGGGTATTGCTTAAACACCTGCTCGTATATGGGCAGCGCCGCCAAGTGCTCGCCCATGCGCACCAAAATGGTAGCTTTTAATAGTAGGTAGTTGGCGTTGTTAGGTTCTATGGCTAATAAGGTTTCGGCCTCGGTTAAGGCCTGCTCTAACTTTTGGCTGCGCATTAATACCGAGGCGTAGTTTTGTCTGGCTAAATGAAAATCGGGGGCTAACTGCAAGCAGCGCTCTAGTAGTAACTTGGCGTCGTCAAAGCGGTTTAGCCTAGTGCCCAAATCCGCCAGCATACGTATGGCAGATACATCGCCAGGGTCTTTTTTTAACACCTCGCGTATTAGGGTTTCGGCTTTGAATAACTCGCTCTGCAGTAAGTGTTCGGCAGCGGTAATCAACTCAGGGTGTTTTTGGGCGCTGGCGGGCAGGGCGGGTTCGCTCTCGATAAGCTTATCGAGAGTGGGTGCGTCGGTATTATTGGTTGCGGTGCTCATGGTGCTTCCTGTTTTATTATTGTGATGCGCTCAGGCAATTATAAGTATCCCTTACTAAAGGTGGCGGGTGCAAAGTTATCTTTGTGGCGTAGTCTGTTTAGATATTAAGCTGTTTGTTGAGAAATGGGTGGTTAAAAAGTGAACGGAGGTGGGAAGGGGGAGGGGAAAGGGGGGGATGAATAAGCAAGGCGCACTATTTGGGCGCCTTGCTTAGGTGATTGTGGGGGCTTAAAACTCTTGCGAGAATCTAATCCCTATAGTGCGCGGTTGATTGGTTGTAATCAGCGCCTGAGCGCCGCAGGTTGTCGTGGCACATTGTGAATACTTTGATAGCTCAGCTCTTTCATCAAAAGCATTCTTGATGTACAGCTCAACGGCAAAATTTTCATTTTTAATACCCGCTGATAGATCGGTAATGGTATATGAGTCCATAGGGCCCAATATTTCTGATTCTACTTTAAGTAGGTCAGACTCGCGTTCCCCTTCATAAACAACAGCTGCCTGTAAGTGGCTATCGAAACCACCAGCAACAAAGGTATAGCGCGCGGTGAGATTACCTTTAACTTCGGCAGTAATAGGCAGCTGATCACCATCTTCTGCTTGTGGGACTGCGCAGTTCGTTATGGGATTACCTTGGGCGTCAGTAGTGCCGCAGTATACATCAGTCAGCTGTGCGTCATAAAATGCGATGCCAGCTGTTAATGTAAAGTTGTTAGTGGCAGCAAATTCAGCGTCCATTTCTAAGCCGATTATCTCTGCTTGGTTAGCATTTTTTATTTCTGTTAAACCGTTGGCTCCAAGAAAAGAAAACTGAAAGTCATCCCATTCTTCTTTGAATATGGCACCATTAAATTTAAGCCTGCTATCCATCCATGTGGTTTTCCAGCCGAACTCGTAATTGGTAAGAAAGTCGGATACGTATGGAGGCAAGGTTCCTCGTCGGTTGATGCCACCAGGGCGGTAGCCCTCAGAGAAGGTGCCGTATATCATTTTGTCATCGTCGATTTGGTAAGTTAAATTGAATCGTTTGATGTTGTCACTTTCATCGGTTTTTTTATCTAAATTTAAACAAGGCGCACCGCCTACGGATTCATCTGAAAAACATGCCGCCACACCTGTTCGGGAGCTAAAGTTCTCAGCATAGCCAAAGAAGCCACGTAGGCTATTATCAGACTCAAAGAATCGTGCACCAGCAGTGGCGGTTAGCTTATCATTAATGGCATAGCTCACTTCGCCGAATATGGCCTTATCTTTATCGGTACGGCTTTGGCTAGTTAGCCAAATAGTATCTTCCCAGCCAGGTACTTCGTTAATATCTGCAAGGTCATCCACTATATAGCGTTGGGTAATGTCATGTTTTTGCTCTTGCCAAAATAAGCCCACTACATAGCTGAGTTTATCCTCTTGAGGCGACGATAATCGTAGCTCATGGCTTTCTTTTTGATAGCCATCATTGCCTTGAATATATTGGGAGGGGTCTATGTAGTCGCTGGCGTTATCATAAAAGTATACGCCGTAGCCATAGAGTGAGTCATACCAAAAAGCATAATCTTGATAATCTAATTCGCTATCAACTTCTCTATCTAAATATGATCCTGCATAGACTAAATCAAAATTGCCAATGACACCTTCCACCGTTAACGCTGCTTGCGTCCACTCATCCTCTGTAGACTCTTTAGCGCTGTGCGCTATTTTATCAACGCCTATAGTGTCGTCATAGGCAAATGTTCCTTCTGTATCTTGTTTTTGAGTCATCACGGCGGGGGTGACGGTCCAGTTGTCATTTAGGTCAATTTTTAAAGCAAGCCTAGCACCTGTGGTGTCAGCGGTATTGTAGTTGTCCTCAATAGCTGAGCTGTTGTCTATAGCAATTCCTGATGTAGGATAAACACGTGTTGACCTTACGTTATCGATAAAACCTGCATCATGTTTATCCCAGGCAACAATACGCACAGCTGCCTTATCAGAGAGAGGAATGTTAACAAATCCTTCAAGGACATGGCCGGTGTCATCATTGTCGACGCGGTTGCCCTCAATGGCATACCCTGCACTAAATTCAGTGACATCAGGTTTGTTAGTTATGATACGGATAGTGCCTGCTTGCGAGCTGGCACCATATAACGTGCCTTGCGGGCCAGCTAAGGCTTCTACTCTAGCAACATCATAAATATGTATATCTAAGGCGCCTTGTATAGTGGTAATAGGCTGCTCATCTAAATACATACCTACACTGGGTTGGGATCCAGAATGGTTGCCGTCACCACCACTTGCAACGCCGCGCATATAAACTTGGGCAAATCCGGGCGATATGGAAGTGTATGAGACGCTGGGAAGCATTTTGGCGAAGTCATCAAAATCGGTAATGTTTAAACGTTTTAATGTTTCAGTGCCTAATGCATTAATGCTGATAGGAACGTCTTGCAAATTTTGCGATCGTTTCTGCGCGGTTACCATGACTTCTTCTAAGGCCGGTCGTTTGGCCTCATCAATAGCCATTGCTAATGGGCTTAGCGTGAATATTGTCATCGCTAATGGCATGGTTATATATTGCCTTGTCCTTTTGTTATAGGTATTAGTCGTATTTGAAAAGTTCATGTGTGTCCCCTTTGATTATATTTTGTCTGTCGTGATGTTTAACGCCTTATTATTTTTTAATATACATTTTCTTCTATTCAAGCAGTTGTACTTGGTTTGTTAAGTATTAATGATTGTGTTCTTAGGGTTGGTTAGTTAAAGGTTGGGGTTTCTGGATATGTGTCTGCTACATTTCCAAGAGTCTGTTTTAAGTCATCTAGCCAAGGTTCATAATTACGCCATTGGTTTACTCCTTCTTTGTAAATGGGTGATCTAACTTGTTCTGAGCTAGGTGTTCTTACCGGTCTTTCATTTTCAAAAAAACGCAGGCATTGTTCTTCAAATGGTAGCCCGCAATATGCTAATAAACGCCTGATTTCCAGTTCTGTATTTTCCACCATGTTTTCATAAAATACGCGATGAATACGGTCGGGTAATACTTGATCAAAATGAGCCATAAGATTGACGTAGTCTGAATAGTATTGCCCTATATCTTTTAAGTTATAACTAAAGCTTTGGCCGCGGGCAAAATGTTGTTTGTACCCTGAAAAGCAGCAGGACATAGGGTGTCTTCTTGCGTCAATAATTTTGGCATTAGGTAGCATCATATGTATGAGGCCTATATGGGTGAAATTATTAGGCATTTTGTCTATGAAATAGGGCTTGTCACTTTTGCGCTGTATTTTTGTCCGTTCTAAATATTTTTCGCCAAGGTTGTGTAGTTCACTAGCATTAAGTGATAGTAGTGTTTCATGGTAGTTGGATTCAGGCATGGATGAGTTTTTTCTAATCTCTGTTGCAATATTTATAACCTCTGGCAGTTCCATGGTTCCTTCTACCAGAGAGTGAGATGATAAAATCTGCTCTAATAGTGTAGATCCAGCTCTTGGCATGCCTATGATAAAAATAGGATCGTTAGCGGGGAATCCTAGTCCTTTTTTATCTCTAAAAATTTGCTTTGTATAAATATCTTTTGATCTTAGAGTTTTTACTGATGTTGCTTTCCTGTTATGCGCGATACTTTTTTTTCTGATTGAGTTTGCATTGTGGTAATGATCAAACGATTCTTTAAAGTTTTTTGAATCTTCGTAAGCCTTTCCTAGCGCGAACTCAAAATGATAACGGTCGTGGTCGCTGAGATCGACGTTCTCTAAGTGTGCCAGCATGGTGTTGGTCTCATGCTCGGTGAAGCGAAAGGTTTTTAAATTAGCTAGGCTCCAATAAGCTTCGCCATATTTAGGTGTTAGCTCTATGCATTTTTTATACGAGTCTATGCTTTTTTTCTGGTTACCGGCTGCTTTTAGGGCATGGCCGTAGCTATGCCATATCTTTGCTTGTTTAGGGTAATCACTGAGAAGTTTCTCGTAAATTTTTACGGCTTCATCGTAGTCGCCAATGCGACTTAATACTACAGCGCGCAAATTCCTATTGCCCGGGTATAGTTTATCCTCAGCCATTAAGGTATCAAGCTGTTCTATAGATTCATTAAGCTTATTATTTCTATACAGAACTAGTGCGTAGTTCTGTCGTGCGGCGGTAAAACCGGGTGATAACTCTAGGCATCTGAAAAGGAGTTGCTCCGCATCACCTGAGCGACCTACTCTTGACGCGATTTCTGCTAGCATCCTAATTGCCACAACGTCCGTTGGCGATTGTGCCAAATGCTTGCGCAGTAGAGCTTCTGCTTCGGGTATGTGTTGGCCGTATAATGCGGCCGCCGCTTGCATGAGAGCAGGGTTATTAGTCGATGTTTTGACGTGGTTTTTATAGGCTGAATCGGCAGCCTCGGACTCGCCTATAGTATGCAGATGATCACCAAGCATGCGCCACGCTTCAGTATGCTTAGGGTTAAGGGATAGCGTGTGTTTTAGTGCTGCTATTGCGTCTAAGCCAAGACCCGATTCTGCTAGGGATAGGGCGTAGTGGTAGTGAACCTCTGCACTATAGGGCTGAGATTTAGCTAGGCTGGTTAAGATTATATGTGCTTGCTCGTGCTCGCCACATTTACGCAGGCCTATGGCTAAAAGTAATAGCGCGTGCGGGTGGTTTGGGCTTGCTGCAAGTATTTCATTTGCTTGCTCTATGGCTTTTTTGGGAGCTAAGTCCAAGAGTTTTTTGGTATGAGATAAAGCTAAGTCAACAGAGCTAATAGCTTGAGAGCTAGAGTTCATCGGGTCTCCATATTATTTTCATGTATACACAATGGATGATAGACCATTACGGATATAGTTCTAGTTCAATGTTATCGCTGTGTTAAGTGAGGGCTTGTATACAGGGGGAGGCATGGTGTGCTATTTACAATTCCTTACCTGCCATTAACATTTTTTGGCTTGTCTATTTAGCTATAGAGGTTACAGTGCTGCTTCAATCATGTTGTATTTTTATTATCCAGTGGTTTTAGCCTACTTATTTTAAGCTAAGCTTCGATAGGTACTGCTCATGTAATGTTCAGGTACTCCCCGAAGCCAGCCCTGTGATGATCTGTTGATGGAGTTAAAAATGTCTAACCGTTACCGCGATACCGCCCAGTTGATCCAGCAAACTGCGCCCTTGGATTCAATGTATTGTTTATCAACTGAGGCACTAGCTAGGCAGGCTAAGCGTTTTTTAGAGGGCTTCCCCGGTGTCATCGCCTATGCGGTTAAGGCCAATCCTACCCCAGAGCTAGTGAAAGAACTGGCCGCCAATGGCGTGGGTACCTACGATGTAGCCTCTATAGCCGAGATAGCCTTGGTGCGCGGTATTATGCCTGAAGCCAACTTACTGTATGACAACCCCATCAAGGCGCGCTCTGAAATTGAGCTGGCCTATAATGAATACGCTGTACGCAGTTTTTGTTTTGACGACGAGTTAGAGTTTGAAAAGCTGCGCTCAGTGATTGGTGACGATAGCAATGTAGAGCTAACGCTGCGCTTTAAAATCCCAAGCAACAACGCCAAGTACGACTTGAGCGCCAAGTTTGGCGCCGGCGAAGAAGAGGCCATACGCCTGCTACAAAAAGTACAGGCGGCGGGTTATCGCTGCGGCTTAACCTTCCACCCGGGTTCACAGTGTGCCAAGACTGGCTCTTATAGCGACTATATAGTCACTGCAGCGAGTATTGTTAAGCGTTCAGGCGTAGCAATAGAAACTTTAAACGTAGGAGGTGGTTTCCCCAGCCGTTATATCGGTGAGCAGCTGCCTAATTTAGAAGAGTTTTTCGCGACCATAGGGCAGTCCTTTAACGAGCATTTTGATAGCAGCAGCTGCACCTTGGTGTGCGAGCCTGGCCGTGCGCTGGTAGACTCTAGTGTTTCGCTAGTTACCCGCGTTAAGCACAGACGTGCGGATAACACCGTTTTTCTAAACGACGGCATATACGGCGGCTTTATGGAGCAGCTGTTCTCTCCCATTGTTCACCCTGTACGGGTATTTAGAAATGGTGAAGAGCATAGTGGTAGTGAGCAGCCCTTCACGGTTTGGGGCCCTACCTGTGACTCGCTAGATAAGTTTGCTCACCAGCCACTATTGCCCGCTGATGTAGCTGAAGGCGACTGGATAGAGTTTGGCTTAATGGGCGGCTATGGCTCTTCTACGGCTACTGAGTTTAATGGCTTTACCTCTAACCGCTACGTTTATGTAGAGAAGGGCTTCCCCTATAAAGCGGAAACCTTACTATAGGCTTTATTGCTAAGCCTAAAAACCCAGCCCCGTTAGTCGGTGCTGGGTTTTTTTATGCCAGTCACTTTTATATAAAGATGGCCAGCACCGGCTAGCTAATTTATAGTTTCGTTTACTAATAACCCTGTAAACGGAAAAGCTGTGCAAAAAATAACTAAGCTTATCGCCGGCGTATTCTGTTGCGCCATGGTTTTTTCTAGCTCGGCCTATGCTGTTTGGCTAAGCGATAGCCAGGCTATTATGGGCACCAGCGTGACAGTGGAGTTATGGGCTGATGACGAGCCGCAAGGCCAGCGCGCTATGCAGGCGGTGTTTACAGAAATGCGCCGCATAGACAAAGCCATGAACCCTTGGGATGAGCACAGTGAGCTGGCGGCGATTAATCGTCAGGCGGCGATAGCGCCGGTGCTTATTTCCGACGAGTTGGTGCAAATAATTAACAAAGCCTTATTTTATTCTCAGTTGAGTGAGGGCGCTTTTGATATTAGCTTTGCTTCGGTGTCGCGGTTTTATAATTTTCGTGCCGGTAAAAAACCCAGCGAGCAGCAGCGCAAAGCCATGCAGGGGGCCATTAACTACCGCAATATACAGCTAGATGAAAACGCCGAAACCCTTTTTTTTAGCGACAAAAGAATTAGCATAGATTTAGGCGGCATAGCCAAGGGCTATGCGGTAGATCAGGGTATAGCGTTATTGGCCAAACACGGCATAACCTCAGCCATAGTCAGCGCGGGCGGTGATAGTCGTATACTAGGTGATAAACACGGCAAGCCTTGGGTGATGGGCATACGGCATCCGCGAGATAAAAATAAGCATGCCCTGCGTATACCGCTAGCCGATACGGCCATTTCTACGTCGGGGGATTACGAGCGCTTTTTTATGGAGGGTGATGTTAGGCATCACCATATTATTAATCCAAAAACCAGTTACTCGGCACCTGCAGTGCAAAGTGTGAGTGTGTTGGCGAATAAAGCTATTGATAGTGATGCGCTGTCCACCACGGTGTTTGTACTGGGGGTTAGCAAGGGCTTGGCCTTAATTAACCAACTGCCAGGCATAGATGCCATTATTATTGATGGCCAGGGTTTGTTGCATTGCTCCGACGATTTACTGATGTCGCAATAAGCTGTACTGGTTAGTCTCACTAATACCAAATGCTGAAATAAAATTTAATCACATTGGCATCAAAGTTATATAACTCTTCTTCACCTATGGCGGCGCCTTCGTCATCTAGGTTGGTGAAGTTGTTGTAGTTAAAGTCTATGTAGTCCCACTGCAAGCTCACTTTGCTTTTTTCTATATATTTAGTAAAGGTAGGGAAAAAATAACTCACCCCTATGCCTATAGTGTTGTTGTCAAAGTCGCTAAGCTCTTTATCTCTGGCGCGGTAATCTTTCTCGTCCTGTGAGGAAAATAAAAATAAGTCGCCGTAAAAATCGGCCTGAGTTTGCTCATAGGTTCGGTACTTAAGATCAATCACCCAGTGCTCGCCTATAGGATGGGTGTAATTAAGCTGGTAGGTCTTCGCCTCTATGCCCCAGTCGTCAGTGAAATAACGGTACTCCGCTTTAATCGCCGCGCGGTAGGGCAGGTAATAGGCTAGTCGCAGCGAGGCGGCATCACTGGTGCGGGTGCTGGGGTATACCTCTTGCGATAATTGATAGCCTTGGCTGGCATCTAAGGGGTTGGTTAAAAAACGGTAGTTGCGATAGGGGTTGTTTAAAAAACCTTCATCATTAATGTTTTCATAATTAAAACCCATGATGAGGTTTTTAGTGAGTATTTGGCTAAGGCCAAAGCGATAGTTTTGCCTGTCTATGGTTTCTTCAAAGCTATCGTTGCCATTTTGGCCTACGGTGTCATTGCCTCTGGCATAGCCAAAGCTAATGGTGGTTAGGTCGCCAAACATATCTTGGCTAATGCTCAAGTAGCTGCTGTCCGCCTGGTAATCGTTTTCGTCACTGCGGGTAATACCGGCAGATAACAAGCTTTTGTCGGCTAAATACGTGAGACCTACGCTGTACTCAGTGCGCTCTTCGGTGTATTCGCTGGCGCCGCTG
This sequence comes from Dasania marina DSM 21967, assembly GCF_000373485.1. Taxonomy (NCBI): domain Bacteria; kingdom Pseudomonadati; phylum Pseudomonadota; class Gammaproteobacteria; order Cellvibrionales; family Spongiibacteraceae; genus Dasania; species Dasania marina. Next base: position 389,052 of record NZ_KB891575.1, on the reverse strand, counting down.
GTGGTGACGTCGATAGAGGCGCTGCTGACATTATCCACATAATAATTGGCGTTAATCGATACGGTTTCGGCAAAGTTTTTGCGTACTAAAATAGAGGGGCCGTCTATGGTAACACCGCCGCCATCATAGCTGTGGTATAGCGCGTCGGCGCGCTCCTCTGGTAACACCACCGCATAGCTGGCTTGGCTAATAACGACTGTCGCCAGTAAGGCTAGCTTGAATAGTTTAGTTACAACCACAACCACCTCCGCCACCGCCTTCAGCGCCACGGGCACCCTCCCGGGATTGATAAACATGGTGAGTATAGGCATCCGCCACGGGGTTAGCATCAAAGCTCATAATGGGATCGGCCATATTTTGGCGCTCATAGGGTTTTACCCAGGGCTGGATAGAGCAGCCTGTTATGCCGGCGAGTAACAATAGTAAAAGCAGTTGTTTCATATTATTCGCGTATTAATTGTTTGATTTGTTTTTCGTACATTTTTTCATAGCCTGCTTGATAGGCTAAATGCATAAAACGCATATTGCCGTCGCGGTCTATGATAACGGTGGTGGGCATGGCGCTCACTTCATACAATTTGCTGGCGTTGTTTTCGCTGTCGTAGAGTATGGGGAAGTCGACAGGGTTGGCGGCTAATAATTTATTGGCGGCGCTGTTATCTTCTTCTACATTCACACCCAATACGGTAAAGCCCAAACGCTGGTATTTTTTGTGTAGCTTATCTAGTTCAGGCATTTCTTTGCGGCAGGGGCCGCACCATGAGGCCCAAAAGTTTAATAGCACCACATTGCCTTTTAATTCGTTTAAGCGAATATTGTTGCCCTGGTTACTCTTTAAGGTAAAGTCGGGCGCGGGCTTGTTAAGGCCTTCGGCTAGGCTTAGGCTGCTGAAAAAAACTGCTAGCAGTGGAATCAATAAACGCTTTGTCATGTTAATGCCTCGTATGCGATGGGTGCTTAAATTAACTGCTTAAAAGAAGTAACTCAAACCCATAGATAATTCTATATTGTTGGTGGTTTCTTCGCGGCCAAAGGTTTCGCGGTCAAAAATATGGTCACGCACGTCTATGTGCACCGCTAAATAATCGGTAAGCAATAATTGATAGCCTCCGCCGTAGGTGACGGTAGACCAGTCATCGCCTAAAAACTTCGTGTTACCAGCGCCTAAGGTGAGGTAAAAGTTAGAGTTAAAATTAAATCGGTCACTAAAATGGATGTGGCCTGGCAATATATTAAAGCCTATAGCAATATTGGTTTGGGTGAATTCGCGCTGGTCCTCAACAAATAGCGGCGTGCCGCCGACTAGCTCTTCATAGCTGGTTAAATCACCCTGGGCTTTGCTGTAGCTGGCTTCAAAAAATAAATATTCGGTAACATGCCAAGCAAAGCGATATAACTCTAAATCGGTGGTTTCAAAGTCTTCTATGCTAATCACCCCTGCGTGTACGCTAATAGCGAAGTTTTCGCTGTCTATAGCATCTATACCGATTTCACGTCGGTCTATGTCGGGGATGATAATTTGTTCGTTGTTTTCTTCAGCTAGGGCTGCCGTGGCAAAACCCAAGCTAAGCAACGTTAATAAAATGCGCTTATGCCTAATGTCCATGCTTCTATTTCTTCGTCGTCGTCTCGGTTAGAAATTACCAGATAATTAGTATATTGCAGCCTTAGTAATAGGCGTTGGGCTAAATACATACGTAACCCCGCTGCCGCAAAACTGACATTATCCTTGCGTTTTTTGGTGGCCGCCAAGTTTGACTTGGGCCGTGTCTCATAAAAACCGCCGCCTACTGTTACAAACGGCGAGATACGCCACTGAGGGAAGGGCTGGTGGCTTAACCCTAGAAAAGCGCCAGTACCATTACTGGTGAGGCCAAAGGTTTCCAAATAACTGACTTCCACGGAGAGGTTGTCGGTTAAAAAATAACTGCCGTATACGCTAATGGCATCACTGCCTTCAAAATCACCTACTGCAAAACCTGTTTCCCATGTTCGGTGTTGGCTGCTGGCAAAATCGGGCAGCGATATATCCAAGGGTTGGTTGCGGCTATCTAGGGTGAGGGCTATTGCTGTCGCGTGGGCCCAGCCCTGTATGCCTTTTGCGGTTTCTACTTTGTACCAGTCGGTTTTGCTTTTAATAATGCTAATGGTTTCGCCGCGCTCGGCCACGTAAAAAACCGTGTGACCTTTACCTGGGCCCTGATGGATATTGAGATAAGGCTCGGCTATCTGCGCTTGAAAATAATCGCTATCGGCTAAAGTTTTAACACTAAAGCTCAGTGTTAGTAGCAAAAACAAGAATGTGGTGTAGCTAGTTATTTTTATCACAGCGCTTTTATTGTTGGGTGGTTAGGGCACGATTCTGGGGTCGAAGGGATTGTTATAGTACTGCGCCCCTATGTCCAGCCATTCTGATAGTAACCGCAATTCGGCATTGCTTAATAGCCCTGTGTGGTCATAAGTACCCGAGGTGGGTGTTGATAAGCTGGGGTCTTGGTCTTCGGTACAGTTGGCGGGCAGTGCCGGCTCGGCAATATTGTTGCGGCCACATACGCTGGCATTAAAGCATCCCCAAAAGCGGCTGCTATTGCGGGCACCGGCCGAGGAGAGGTTGCCACCTATGGTGATGTTAACGGTTTGGTTGGCGGTGCCTATAACATTGCCGTCGGCATCTAGCACATCCACTACGCAGGTGCGGGTTCTGTTCACCACATTGCCGCCGGGGCCATCTAGCGCGTTTTTGATATCACCTCTAAGCAACTCATGGTAAGAACGCATATGTTCAGTGGGATTGAGGTCTGAAGGCACGCCGGTTAAATCAAGTTGCCCGGGGGGGATAACACTGCTGGCTTCTTTGTGGCAGCCGGTGCAGGTAACCGTGTCGCTAAGGGCATCGGTACGCTCTCGTTCCCATATCGGTTGGATGTGATCTTCGTAGTTAATCACGATACGGCTGGGTTTATCTTCATCTAGGTTTTTTCGCACCATGGATTTACCGGCGGCGATATTGTCGGTGCCTGCAGGTAGGCTGTCTTCATCGGTCCAGTCGGCGGGGTAGCTGTAATCTATAGACGCTTCGGCGGTGACTAGGGCGGTGTCGCTCCATATGTCGATGTAGTTAGGGTTTAAGGTGAGTTGGCGTGGCGGATTATGCTGTAGGTAGATTTGCGCCATAGTTTGGCCCTCAGCGCTGGCATACAGGCTGGGGGAGGTCACGGGATAGCCTAAGCGCGAACCTAGGTTGCTGGCACCAGAGTTAGAAGAGTCTACTCGCGAGTCAGTGCGGCCGTGGGGCACAGTGCTGCCGGCGTCGTGGCAGCCGCTACAGTGGATGACTTCACCAGGGGCAGCGTAGAGCCAGTAGTTGTGGCGTGAGGAGCTGGTTTTGTGACCGTTCTGGTCGAGAAAATTAAAGGTGAAATTAGTCTGAGCGGGTATAGCCACTGCTACGGAGCCATCGGGCTCTACCGTGGCGTAACCTAAAATTTCACGCATGGGTTGGTTAGTGTTAACCCCAAAGGCGTAATTGGGCGGGTCTAAGATATCCTCATAAGTGTCTTGTATGGGTTTGGTAACGCGCATATAGCGCACGGGCCTGGCTAGAAAGTCGGCGCTGCCGGGGGTGGCGTGCTGGGCTATGCCTGCGGGTGAGATATCTAGCCCGTCTAGGTCGTAGATGCTGTCGATAACCAGTAGCGCCTGGTTATCGGTAGCCAAGTCGCTGTAGACCTCGCCCAACTCGGCGGCAATACCGGGGAATGCGCGCTCAACACCAGCCACGATTTCGGCGATGTAATAGCCTTCTTCCCCTAACACTACCGGTTGTTGAGTATCGCTATTGGGGTTGTATAGCCATACCCCGTATAGCGGTGGCGCCAACACTTCGTCGCTGGCCTCGGGCACTACATTGCAGGGAGTGGCAATGCCGTTAACCATTATGCGGCAGGGGCTCCAGCTAACCAGTAGGCGTTGTTCGTCATCATCCAGTGGGTAAAAGGCAGTGAACTGGCCGCCGCTGGAACGCTGGCTGTCGGTGCGTACGGTTAAGCCGGTCAGTGTGCTCTGGCCTTTGCCTACGCGGCTAAGCTGCGGCCAAACGCCTATGTTGTTGTCGACAAAGTTTTCTTCATCAATAACAACCAGGTTGCCGCCTAACGTGGGGCTGTCAGCGGTTTTGATGATGGCGGCCAAACGGCCATCGGCCAGCTCGCGAGCTTGGGTGTATTCAACTTGAGTGCCGGCGGAGCCGCCGTCACCGCTGTGGTAACCATAGAGTAAAGAGCTATGCCTGCCGCTGGGGTTGACTCTGAATAAGCTAATTTGGTCGTTGCCGGGGGTGCTTATCCATTTGCTATAAACAATCTCGCCGCTGCTGCGTACCACTGGGTCTAGGTCGTGGCTGCGGTTAAAGGAGATCTGAGTAATGGGGTCGGCGAGGTCGTCAGGGTCAAAAATATGCAGCACCGAAGAGGGTTCTTCTTCTCCCGCTATCAGCCCCTGTCTAAAAGTGGAGTAGATTTGGCCGCGGCCTTCATCCAGCTGGTTACTCTGTTCTATATGTTGGCGGGTAGAGCTAAACACGATGCGGTCATCGGTTAAAAAATGAGGAGCCGTATCTTGGGCGCTGCCATACTCCACGCCCTCGTTGCGTAGTAGTGGCGAGGCCATTACATAGCTAACTTGCTGGCTAACAAAGTCGTATTGCCACAGGTTCCACGTAGTAAATTCCAGATTGGTGGCGACGGGGCTGGGTACCACTCTAGCGGCAAATAGCAGGGTTTTACCGTTGTAAGAGGTTTCTAAATCTTTGATATCTAAACGTAAGCTGGCGCTGCTGACGCTCAGCTCGGCGGCCACGATAGCGCGTATTTTGCTATTGAGGTTGATCTCCTCACCGTTAAAGCCCGAAGGGTTGCGCACAATCAGTTCGGCGCCGGGGCTAAAGGCGGTGGGTGCTTTGAAATTGGGCGGGGTGCTGGGCAGCGGGCGCTTAACATAGGCTATGGGCAAAGTAACTGTAACCGGGTCGGCATCGTCGGCCGAAATGGTGTCGCTGCTGTCACCGCCACCGCCGGTACAGGCGTATAACAGAACCAGTGAGCTGAGACAGCTTAGCCGTAAAAAGTTATTCATAATGCCTTGTGTGGCGCTAGCTTATAGCGCCTTGATAAGTGGCGAGTGGCGTCCATGTGATGTAGCGATCCTTTTAATGGTTATCACTTGTTATCAATCAATAGTGCTTATTCTTAGCTTATAGGCGGTATTTTATAGTGCCTAATGGGTTAGGGGTTAATAATTTGTAACAAACTTGCTTAGTTTGTGTTCAAAGTCACGATTATTTCCCTCATACCATTTATTATTGCAGCCATAACGCTATGATACCTGCCTAGGCTGACACCGCATGACGCTGGTGGCGATAGCAACATAAAAGTAACAATAGGTAGCCACTATTAAGTTAGGTCGCCACTATAGTTGCCCGCATTCTTCGGGAGGGAAGATGAAAGCTTGGATACCCCTGTTAATCGTAACCGTATTGCTGCCCAGCTTAAGCATGGCAGGCCCGCGCGAACAGGCCCGCAGAATACACGATAGGCTGACGGGCACGCCCCCCACTGAAAACATGCTGGCGGCGATGGAGGCAGCGATAATTGCTAGCAATGCTGTCGATGCTGCCGAATATGCTATGGATGGTGCGCCCGCGCAGGGAGGTAACCCTGCTGAACCCGCCAATGGCAATTTTTATAATGTGCTGGTAAAAAATTGGGCGACCCCCGCCACCAATCAATCCTTTAATGTTTTTGCGTCGCTGAACGATTATAGCGCTACCGTGATAGGCATGGTGCGCGATAGTGATTCTTCGGTAGATTTTCGTGACTTGCTCGCTGCAGACATTATTTATACCAGCAATGTCAGCGGTTTAGCTCCTTATTCCAATAGTAACAATACCCACTACGAAGATTTAGAGAGCAGCGCCGAGAACATGGGCGATCCCGCGGTGCTGCAACAACAGGTGCAGTCAGCCATTACGGGTATATCTGCTGCCGGTGTTGCCGGCGTGCAAACCACTCGCGCCGCCGCCAGAGCTTTTTTTATTGATGGCACCAATCGCGCGATGTTTAGGTATAACTTAGTTAACCACTTATGTATGGATTTAGAGCAGCTAAAGGATACCTCCCGCCCCTCCGACCGTGTCCGCCAAGATGTTTCTCGCAGCCCCGGACTCGATAGCACGCTGTTTTTAAACCAGTGCGTGGGCTGCCATAGCGGCATGGATCCTATGGCACAAGCCTATGCCTATCATCAATACGAGTATCCTTCTGAAACTGACCCTATACATGGTGCAAAAAGCCAAGAAGAGCGCGAAGAGCTAGGGCAAATGGTTTATACCTCTGGGGCTGTACAGGCCAAATACCACATTAATTCCGGTAATTTCTCGCCAGGTTATGTCACCCCGAACAATCACTGGACTAACTACTGGCGTTTGGGTGATAACAGCGAGCGCATAGGTTGGCTCAACACGGCAGCAGATAACGACGGCGCTAACTTAGCGCTAAACCCGCAGTACTCCGAAGGTGTGGGTGCGAGCTCTTTAGGTGCGGAACTGGCCCACAGCAAAGCCTTTAATAGCTGCCAGGTGAAAAAGACCTATCGCAGTGTTTGTGGCCGTGAGCCAGGCCCCGGCGATACTGCCGACGTCAATAGCATTACCACCAATTTCAGCGTCAGCGGCAATATGAAGCGTGTATTCGCCGAAGTGGCCGTGGCCTGCTCTAACCATCTATAACAGGGAGTAGGTGCATGGATAATAAGATGAATATCAACAAAACCTTCAGCCTTAGCTTGGCGCTCTTAGCCCTTACTGCAATGCTGTCGGCCTGTAGTGGCGGCAGTGGCGGTGGTGGCAGTGATAGAGAAAACGACCTTAGTGGTGACTTAAGCGAGCCCGAGTTTGTTTACTCAGGTCCGTCGCCTTCCAGCAGCAAAATTCAAAATTTCAAAATTAATTTTTACGACAAATTGGTAAAAGATAATCGCTGTGGCTCCTGCCACACCCCTGGCGGCGGCGCGCCCATCCATTTTGTTAATCAAGACGATGTTAACCTAGCTTGGCAGTCTGCTAATACCGTGGTGAATTTGTCTGACCCGGCCAAATCGAAAGTGGTAGAGCGAGTGGCTAACGGCCATAACTGCTGGATACCCGGTGGCGATGCGACCTGTGCCGTTACCATACAGGCTTATATAGAGCGCTGGGCCGCGGGCTTGGCGGAGGGCGTCACCAGCGTCACCCTATTGCCGCGCACCTATTACTCGCCAGCCGCGAGCAAGCGCTTGCCCGTGAGTTATAACGATGCCGAGGCATTACTGCCCTTGAGCGATAGCACTGAATTATTAGGGTTATTGCGCAGCTATTGCTCGGGCTGTCACTCCGATACCAGCGCTCAGGCGCAAACGCCTTTTTTTGCCAGCTCGGATAATGACATCGCCTACGATGCCTTACGTGGCAAAGTGAATTTATTAAGCCCTAGTGAATCGCGTATCGTGGTACGCGTAGCACAGGAGCGTCATAACTGCGGTAGCGACTGTAATACCATAGCCACCGAATTCGAGGACGCAATTACTCGTTTTGCCGATTTAGTACCGCTGGTGGAGCTGGATGTAGTCGCCAATAAAATCAGTTCAGCACAGGGTTTGGTGCGCGATGGCATCGTGGCCAGCACTGGCGGCCGCGTCGAAGGCTCATTGTTAGCTAAGTGGGAATTTAGAGAAGGTGAAGGCATAACTGTAGCCGATACCAGTGGTGTAGATCCCGCTATCGTATTAACCGCTAGTGGCGATCATGAATGGATAAGTGGCTGGGGTATGCGCTTTGACGGTGGCCGTGTGCAAGGCGCGGTAGAAACCAGCACCAAACTCAGTGGCCAGTTATCGCTAACCGGTGAATACAGTATAGAAGCTTGGGTAGTGCCTTTTAACGTTAGCCAAGAAGATGCTTGGGTGGTGGCCTACTCCGGCTCTAACACCAGCCGTAACGTTATGTTGTCGCAATCCCTGTATAACTACAATGTAGCGGTGCGTAGCAGTGTGAGTAGCGGTAACGGTGGCGAGCCTGTGCTATCCACGTTGGATGCTCAAGAGGCTGCACAGTCTGCTCTGCAGCATATAGTTACCACTTACTCACCAATAGACGGCCGCAAAATCTACGTGAATGGTGTGGATATGGGTTTAACCGACCCTGTAGGCGGTGGTTCATTAAACAATTGGAACGCTGGCTTTGCCCTAACTATAGCTAATAGTGTGGGCGGCAACAGACCCTGGCAAGGTGCGGTGCGCATGGTGGCGGTACACGATAGAGAGCTAACACCTGCCCAAATTACCGCCAACTACGCTGTGGGGGTGGGGCAAAAATACTACATGCTGTTTAGTGTCGCCGAGCATATTAACGACCCCGGCAACTGCCATGTGGGGGTAGCTGATGAGCGCATTGATTATTGCTATGTCGTCTTTGAAGTTAGCGAATATGACGATACCAGCTACCTATTCGACAGGCCGGTATTTATTAATTTGAATCCCAGCCCTTCGGCGCTCAGCTTCCCTATAAAGGGATTGCGCTTAGGGATAAATGGCCAGCTGGCCTTAGTTGGCCAAAGCTTTAGCAACCTCAATGTGGTAGTAGATAGCAGCACCTTTAGCGATGTCGGTTTTAGTCAGCCAGCACAAGTGCTGTCCGAGCAGGGCACTATTATTGCCAAAGAGTACGGCCCTAATGGACCTGAGCCCGATGTGTTCTTTTTAGCTTTTGAAGACATCAATGGCAACGCCAGTGTGTTTAATGATGGTTCGGATGATGCCGCCAGCTATGCCTTTACCGCAGTGGGTGATGACAACGTGTCCGATATTATTGTGCGCACCTTCGATCAAATTAACCAAAGCTTTGCCAGCATTACCGGTGTCTCTAGCGCCAGCACTACCGCGAGTGCAGTCACCGGTAAATCTGTGTCAGAAACCTTTGTTGCGCTTAAAGAGCAGCTGCCTTCGGTGGCTAACTTTCAGGCCTATATGTCATCTCATCAAATGGCGATTACTCAGCTAGCCGCCGCGTATTGTGATGCATTGGTGCAAGATGCGGGTTTAAGAACGGCTTTGTTCCCCGGTTTTGATTTTAGTGGCAATGTGTCCACCCATCCGCAAATGAGCGATGAAACTGTGGCAGGTGAAAACTATTGGGGTAGCAACATCGTCGATCCTTTGATCGATAAGAGCATGAATACCGGCCTGTTGAGCCTTGCCGCTAGAACAGGCATATACGATAGAGTGGTGACGCTGATTACCGATATTAACGATAATCACCCCTATGTGTTCGATGGTACGGGCTATATACCTGACCCTGATGCGTCCAGCCACAATAAAAAAGATGGCCTGCGCTATTGTTTGAATAATGCCGCTTGCCCAAATGCTAAAACGGCAGAAGTGGTAAAAGGTGCTTGCACCGCAATACTGGCTAGCGGCGCTTTAACCATACATTAACGAGTAAACATAATGGCTAACAACAAAAAAACTTTTGGCCTAGATGAGGCGTTAAAGCATCCTGACCACAGCCGGCCTAAAACCCGCCGTGAATTCATCTCTCAGGGCTTTAAGGCCGGCGGCGGTATGATGCTGGGCACCTCTATCTTTAGCTTAATGGGCTCGCGTGCCCATGGCATATCCGGTGGTTTACTTGATAAATATTACAACCCCACCAGTTGTGAGCTTTCCAATTTAACGGGTCGTAAAATTCCATTTATCTGCTTTGATTTGGCCGGCGGCGCTAATATTTCTGGCTCTAATGTGTTGGTGGGTGGCCCTGGTGGCCAGTTAGACCCCTTAAGTACTGCGGGTTATCAAAAGCTGGGCTTAACCCCCGATATTACCCCCAACGATGCCGGTGACTTTAGCGATGATTCCTTGGGCTTACTGTTCCATACCGAGAGTGCCATGTTGCGAGGTATACAAGAGCGCGCCTCGGCAGGCGCTCAGGCGGCCACCAATGGTGCGGTAATCCCTTGCCGTTCCGATAACGACACCGGTAACAACCCGCACAATCCCATGTACGGTATTTATCAGGCGGGCCTGCGTGGCCAGTTGTTGCAGTTGGTAGGCTCAGAAAACACCGAGTCGGGGGGCAATTCTATGGCGCCCTCTATGTATATCAACCCCGAAATACGCCCGACCAAAATCGACAGAGCCAGCGATGCCCGCGGTTTGGTAGATGTGGGTGATCTCAACCAGCTATTAGATAATTCAGAAGATGTGGTTGCCGTGATGGAAGCTATGAAGCATATCACCGACTTTAAGCTGGATATGAGCGATACCTTGGTAACCCCCACCGCGCAAGATACTAAATTAAAAGAGCGCATTAGCTGCGAATATCTACGCAGTGCCGATACCTTGGAAAAATACAACGACCCCAATGTGATAGACCCTTCGGTAGACCCGATTATTGTCGACGATGCCACCGGTATTTTTACCACTGCCGAGTTTAATGGCGATAGGGAATTTCAAAAAACCGCCTCGGTTATGAAGTTAGTCATAGACGGTCACGCCGGTGCGGGCACTATAGAAATGGGTGGCTTTGATTATCATACCGGCGATAGGCGCACCGGTGAGGCACGTGACTTACGCGCCGGTCGCTGCATAGGGGCTTGCATAGAATACGCCATGCAAAAAAATACCCCGTTAATGATTTATGTGTTCAGCGATGGCTCAGTGGCCAGTAATGGCATGATAGAAATGGTTAACGGTATAGAGAAGGGCGTGTGGACAGGGGATAACTCCTCTACCGGAGCCTCCTTCTTTTTAGTAATAGACCCCGTAGGCGGCAGACCCGCCCTGTTAGATCAAATGCCCAGCAATCCATTGATGCATCAACAGCTAGGCTGGATGCGCTCTGATGCTTCGGTAGAAACCGGTGCCACGCCGGCAGCAAACAGCGTGAATCTTTTGGTAGAAACCGTCATACTCAACTACATGGCCTTACACGGCGAAGAAACCAGCTTTGCCAATGCCGGTTACTTCCCCAGCCAGAGCTTAGGGGCAACGGTAGATGAGCGTAAGCGCTATACTGCGTTTCAGCCCTTAGCCAGTGTGTCCGGTGGTTATATAACCCCGCCGGTATAACTCGATAATAACAAACAGGGTTTTTATCCTATGTTCAGTTTCTTAGGTAATAAAGTAGCCAGCAAGGCCAGCGTCTGCTGGCTTTTTAGCTTAGTGGCACTTTTAAATAGTGCAGTTTTTGCGCAGTCGCCGCAGGCCTTGGTGGACGATGTGCAAAGCATTAAAGAGCAGGTGCTGGAACTTAATAAAGACCTGTTTATTTTAGAAGAAGAGTTACTGTTCCCCGCTGAAACACAGTTGTCGGTTTATGTGTCGTTAGATGTAGGCGAGTATTTTAAACTAGACGCCGTTAAGCTTATGGTGGATGGCGAAATGGTGTCCTCTTATTTGTATACCGATAAGCAAGTCGATGCTTTGCGCCGCGGTGCCATTCAGCGTTTATATCAAGGCAATGTACGCAGCGGCGAACACGAAGTGGTAGCGGTATTTACCGGCTTTGGCCCTCTGGGTGAAAACTTTCGGCGCGCTACCGACATAACTTTTAACAAAGACAGTGACGCCAAACATCTGGAGCTGAAAATTGTCGATTTAACGGCCTTGCAACAACCGGAATTTGTTGTCAAAGAGTGGTAGTTAAATCGTTGAAAATAATTAAGCTAGTAAAACGTATCACTAAAACGGCTCGCTATTGTGCGGCCGGATTTTTATTGTCTGCCCCCTTTTCCCTGCAAGCCGAAACTGTTAAAGATTTACGCTATGGCGTGGCACTGTATCACTTTTATCAAGAAGATTATTTTAATGCTCTATTAGAATTGATTTCAGCACAGCAGTTGCAAGCCCTGCCTAATCACCAAACCAATGCCGAATTGTTAAAAGGCGGTATTAGTTTATCTTACGGTTTAGATAAGCAAGCCGAAGCTATTTTTAGCCGTTTACTAAGCGCTAAGCCAGCGCACGCTGATACCATAGTGTTGGATGAGCAGCAAAAAAATAAAGCCTGGTTTTATTTGGGAAAATTAGTCTACCAGCAGGGCGATTATCCCCGAGCGATAAAATTGTTGGACTATATTAGCCAGCAAAAAACCAGCGGATTTTTTACTAGAGATCAACCTTCAAGCTTACAAATACAAGCGCAGTATTTACAGGCCACTATGTTGCTGGCGCAAGGTGACGTGGCGCAATCGCGGCAAACTATGCTGGCGGTGCCTGAGCTGTCTATCTATTGGCCTTATTATTATTTTAATTTAGGTTCTGCCTATGCGGCACAGCAGCAATGGTCAAAAGCCAGTGAGGCTTTCGAGCAAGCGCAACGTTTAATGCTAGGGCATGAGGGTGAGCAGGCGCTAAGAGATAAAGCTAACACCGCCGCAGGCTATGCCTATATGGCGCAGCAAAATTACCCAAAGGCGGTTGTCGCCTTTAGGCGTGTGAGTTTAAACAGCTTAGTGGTTGATAAAGCGCTGTTGGGATATGGCTTGGCCGAAAGTGAGCGCGAAAATTATCAACAAGCCTTAGCACCTTGGCAGGCCCTAAGAAAACAGTCACTATTATTGCCCGCCGTACAAGAGGTGATGTTGGCCCTGCCCTATGCCTATGAGCAGCTGGGCGGTTTAACCGAAGCATTACAGGAATATCAACAGGCGGCGCAGTCCTATCAGCAGGAAATTAACAAGCTGAGCGAGGCGATCACTTTATTTTCTGAGCAGCCTTTGGGGCAATTATTTTCCTTAACGGGGTTAAATCAAAGCTGGTTATCCAAACGTGAGCTGCCCCCTATAGATAACAACACGATTTATATTACCCACTTAATTGCTAAACATAGCTTTCAAGCGAAACTGCGCGATTACTATGATTTGACCGTGTTACAAAAAAATGTGCTAGAAATGTCGGCAAGGCATGAGAATTTATTAGCTGTAGATAACGAGCAGCAGCACTACTGGCAGCAACTCACCGAAGGCGGCCAATTAAGAAAATATCAAAACCAGTATCAGCAGTTACTACAGTTGCGTAAAACCTTGGCAGAAAAGTTACAGCAAGCAGAAGCCGCTGATCCGGCGCGTAGCTTAGCGCAAGGTGATGATTTTGAGTTATGGCGAAGAGTTGATCAGGCTTATGGCCGGATAGCACAGCTCAGCCAACAGGGGCAGAATCTGAATACGGAGCAAGCCTTACTTAGTCGTTATGAAGATATTTTGCTGTGGCGCAGTGAAGAGCGCTATGCCGATAACCATTGGCAATTAAACAAGGCTATAGCGGCATTAGATACGCACTTGGCCGTCACTCAAAATACTATCGAGCATTTACAGGCGGCGGTTAATGGTAAATCACAATCCCTTTTTCAATTTAGATTACAGCAACTGCAACAACGTTTAGTGCAGCAGCATGTGCAAATAGATAAGCAGTTAGCCAAAACCAGCGAGACTATTCGAATCTCAGCCATCAATGAGCTGACCCAGCAAAAACAGCAGTTGCAGAAATATTTGGCCAGAGCAACTCTAGCTGTGGCTAGGCTATACGATTTGGGTAGTTATCAGCAGGCTAGTCAGCCCGCGGCACAGCAGTCGGGTGTTGGCGATGAATAGATTATCACTAATAGTGCTTAGCCTCTCGCTGTCTGCATGCTCGATGTTTGGCAGTGACCCTACAGAAAAAACGGCTACCTTGGCGGACTTGCAGCCTGCCTATTTGCCAGTAAAAAATCAGCAGTTGCCCAGCGCTAATCTCAATGAACTACGTGATTTATATGTGGCGGCACTAAAGGCCAGTGACGATCAAGAAGTGAGGCGGCAAGTGAATAGCCGCTTGGCCGGTATAGAAATGTTGCGCAGCGAAGAGCTGCTAGCGGAAAGCACCGGCAGCGAACAAAAATTATTTGCCGCCACTATTGCTGCATATGAGGCTCTATTAGCAGATAACCCTAATGACGCCAATACCGATCAGCACCTCTACCAACTAGCTAGAGCCCATGAGATGAACGGCGAGCAAGACAAGTCGCTGGCTATTTTGACGGGTTTGGTGGGTGAGCACCAAGATTCAGCGCGTTATGTGGAGTCACAGTTTCGCTTAGCGGAAAGTTGTTTTTCAGCAGGTAAATATAAAGAAGCTGCACAGAGTTACAAGCATGTTATCGCCAGAGGCGAGGGCCTGTATTACCAAAACTCGCACTATATGTTGGCCTGGTCATATTTTAAAGCGGCTCATTACGACTATGCCATAGAAAATTTTATGCTAACGCTGGACTTGATGTTGCTGCACTCTGATGAGGCTGTTGCCCGTGAACGTGGCGACCAAGAAATAGTTAACGATAGCCTGCGCATGCTTAGCGTCAGCTTTTCTACTTTAGAAGGTGTAGAAAGTTTAAACCAAACCTTAGATAGCATGGGTGAGCGACGCTATGCCGCGCAGCTATACCAAAGCTTAGCGAGTTATTATTTAAACCTACAGCGCTATAAAGACAGTGCCGACAGCTACCAAGCTTTTGTTGAACGCTACCCGCAGGCAGATCAACGCTATCGCTATCAAATAGCGCAAATAGAGGTGTACCAGCAGGGTGGTTTTAAACAAGAAGTATTACAAAGCAAAATTAATTTTGTGGCAGATAACCAACACGACAAGTCCTATTGGCAAACTCGCAGTGCGGATATTAAAACGGCTATAGATGATAGCCTGCAAAATTATATTACTGAGTTAGCGTCTTACTATCACACTCTGGCGCAGCAGGCCGATAAAAAACAAATCGCCCAGCAACGGCAGCACTATCAACAAGCGGCATATTACTACGCGTTGTTTGTAGCGAGCTTTCCGCGCCATGAGCTGGCGGCCGATATGTTATTTTTATTGGCTGAAACCCAATATGAGTCGGGCAGCTACCAGGCGGCTATAGCAAGCTACGAGCGTGTGGCTTATCACTATAGCCACAGCGCAAAAGCTGCAGAGGCCGGCTATGCCGCCATACTCAGCTACGATCATTTACCGCTGCCTGCGCAGGACGACCCCAGCTATAAAATTACCCAAGATAATATCAGCCTAGCTAAAATAGATAGCAGTTTACGTTTTACTCAAGCCTTCCCCGGCGATAGCCGCAGCCCGGCCATACAAATAAATAGCGCGCAGGCGCAATTAGGATTAGGGCTTTATGAGAAAGCTATCATCAGCGCCAGTGCCTTAACGCCGGGTAATGCTTTATACCGAGCAACGGCTGATAACAGTATTACAATGTCGGCCTGGTTAGTAATCGCACAAAGCGCCTTTGATACCCAAGATTATTTTTATGCCGAAACCAGTTATAGCGAAGTGTTAGCACTGTTGCCGCCCAAAGATAAACGCTTACAGGCGCTGAACGAGCGCTATGCCGCCAGCATCTATAAGCAAGGTGAGCTGGCACTAGCCAGCAATCAGCACTTATTGGCGGCACAGCACTTCACCCGAGTGATGAATAAAGTACCTGCTAGCAGCATACGGGTTAATGCCCAATTTGATGCCGCCAGTAGTTATTATGCGATTAAAGCTTGGGATAAGGCAGCAGACTTATTATTGGATTTTCGTCAGCGCTATCCACAGCACACCTTAACTGCTGGTATGGGTGCGACACTGGCGGTGATTTATCAAGAGACGGAGCAGTGGGGCTTGGCGGCCGATGAGCTGGCAGGGGTTTACCGAAATGAACAAGATCCCGTAAAAAAAGCGCAGCTACTTTACTTAACGGCAGAGCTTTATGAAAAAGCAGCTAACAGCAGCCAGGCTATTAGCTATTACCGCAACTACGCCCATAACTATAAACAGCCTTTTGATATTAATTTAGAGGCCATGAATAAACTCAATGAGCTTTATTTATCCGCAGCTGAAGATGAAAAACGACGCTTTTGGCTAAAACGATTGATGCAAGCAGATGAGCAGCAGCGCAGCGAGCGTTCGCGTTATTTGGCGGCCATGGCCTCTAGTGTCTTTGCCGATGACGCCTATCAGTCCTTTAAAGAGATTAAGCTTACGCTGCCTATTAAAAAGTCACTGCAAAAAAAGAAGCAAGCCTTAAACCTAGCTTTGCAACGCTACCAACAAACAGCGCAATACGGTGTGGCAGATTTTGCTACTTTGTCGTTATATCGTTTAGCCGCGGTTTACGGACAGCTTAGCCGCGACTTAATAAACTCAGAGCGGCCGGATAGCTTAGATGAACTAGCATTAGAACAATATGAGATTTTATTAGAGGAACAGGCCTATCCCTTTGAAGAAAAGGCCATAGCCATACATGAGCAAAACATACAAAATAGTTGGAACAATATTTACGACGACTGGGTAAAAGAGAGCTTTACCGCCTTAAGGAAGTTACTACCCGCCCGTTACAACAAGGAAGAAAGTGTTAAAAATTCAATGGAGGATATTTACTAATGACTATATTACGTAATGTTAGCGCCCTGTTGTTGGCCTTATTGATAACAGCCTGTAGCACGTCCGTAGAAAAGCCTGGGGCAGAGTCCGAGCCAACAGCACCCGTGTTAATCAGCCCCTATCAGCAAAATGCCAAGCCGGTGGCCAGCGAAGCGAAGCGTTATTTTGCCGATGCCCGTGAGGCCATGCAAGCGCAGCAGTGGCAACAGGCTGAGCAGCACCTAAGCTGGATTATGCAGCACTACCCACAATACTCAGGCCCCGTTGTTAATAGGGCGGTAGTGGCTGAGCAGCTAAGCCAGCTAGAGCTGGCCGAGCAGTATTACCGCAAGGCCTTACAGGTCAATGCCTATAATTTAACCGCCTATAACCGTTACGCAATTTTTCTAAGGCAGCAGGGCCGTTTTAACGAGGCCGAAAAGGCTTATCAAAAAGCCCTAGCGGTTTGGCAACACGATGCTGATAGCCATCGTAACCTAGGTATTCTGTATGAATTATATATGGGGCGCTTGGCCGATGCCCAACAGCACTACCAACAGTACTTACAGTTGCGCGAACAAACGCCGCAGCCTTTTGTTGCGGATAAAGCCTATAAGCAAGTGCAGGGTTGGGTGATTGATATAGAGCGGCGTTTACAAAAACAGGAGCAGGCGGGATGAAATATTACACGCTAATCAGTTTGCTTTTGCTGTTACCTTTTAAGCTACAGGCCCAGCAGCCGATGGTGACCTTGCAAAGCACGGTAAAGGGTAACCAAGAGCAACCGAAAGTGTTATATATTATGCCTTGGCAAAAAGCCGATAGGGTGCAGCTTAATTACCAGCCTATGCAAGGTATAACCACCGAGGTGTTTAGTAATATTGATAGGGAAGAGTTTTTACGGGAGATGCGTTTTCGTCAGCAATTGGCCGACAAAGCGGCGGCCAAAAGCCCATAAAATACTATGGAGTTGGCAGTTTTAACAAATAGCGGTGGTGTTTTAGCGGCTCTTTTTTAATAATTTAAACCATATAATCAAAAAAAGCCTAGCGAGTGTCACAAGTCGCTTGTTGGGCGATAGCGATAGTCACAATAGGATTGATCATGGATATATTAGAGACAATGTTACGTTTTTTCCAAACTGGCGGGGCATTTATGTACCCTATAGCGGTGGTGTTAGTGATAGGGCTGGTCATAACGCTAGAGCGTTGGCTGGTACTCACCGCGGCTAAGTCTGCCAATAAAAAAGCCTTTGGGCAATTGTTGCCGGCGCTAAATAAAGGCGAGTATGGCAAAATTGTTGAGGTCTCTAAGAAGTCTAGTGTGCCTATGTATAGAATTGTGGGCGCGGGCTTGGCGCGCTTTAGCACCAGCAACCGTCGCGATGATGTGGAATACGCTATGGAAGAGGGCATTATGGAGGCGCTACCTCGCTTAGAAAAGCGTACGCCTTATTTGGCTACCCTCGCTAATATATCAACCTTGCTGGGCCTGTTAGGTACTATCATCGGTCTAATTGCAGCCTTTAGCGCGGTGGCCAATGCCGACCCAGCTGAAAAAGCTACCTTGCTATCCAATAGTATTTCGGTGGCTATGAATACCACGGCCTTCGGTTTGATTTCGGCTATCCCCTTATTGTTATTCCATAGCCTGCTGCAAACTAAAACGTCAGAGATAGTCGATAGCTTAGAAATGGCTGGGGTGAAAGTGTTAAATGCTCTAGGCAATAAGCAAGTGGTACGCACCCGCCAAGTTGATAATAAATAAGCCTGACAATAAGAGTTTTTCATGATGAGAAAATTCAGGCGTAAAAAAATCGAGGATGCCGAACTCGATATCACAGCCTTTATGAACCTAATGATAGTACTGGTGCCAGTGCTATTACTGGGTATGGTGTTTTCACAAATTACGGTGGTGGATGTTAAATTGCCGGAGTCTGCTTTAAATGAAGCGGCGAATAATGAAAAAAACCACCAAGTAGAGCTGCTGATAAGACAGGACTATTTACTGATTAATTACCCGCAAGGTGTACCCGTTAAAAAAATTAGTAAAGGTGAAGGCGGTGAGCACGACTTTGCTTTATTAAGCCTCACCCTGCAGGAAGTTAAACGTCAGTTGCGAGAAAAGGGTATAGACAGAAAAAATATCACCATACTGTCAGAGCCCGATACCCATTACCAAACCATTATCAGTACTATGGACACCGTGCGCTCCTATCAAGCGGTGGTGGCAGCATCGGTAGTTGATGCGGCCTTGTTTCCTGATATTTCCTTTGGCGATGCGCCCGTTAGCGCAACAGAAGCTGCAGCTGCGGGAGGTGACTCGTGAAAAGTTCCCTACGCGCTAAGCGCATGGCTAGAAACCACAAGCGTCACAGCGGCCAGCCCAAGTTAAACCTAGTATCGCTAATGGATATTTTTACCATTTTGGTATTTTTCTTAATGGTGAACAGTGGTGATGTGGAGGTGTTATCCAGCGATAAAAATATCAGCCTACCCGAATCTACCGCCGAGAAAAAACCAGAACTTAGCCTCACCATAAAAATCACCGATAAAGATATTATTATGCAGGGCCAGCGCTTGGGGGCGGCGTTTAATGCTGATGACAGTATCAATGAAGCGACTATAGACGCTTTAGCAAAAGAGCTGCAATACCAAGCGCAGCGTCGTGCAACTATCAGCGAGCGAGAGAAAAAACTAGGCCGTGCGGTAATTATTATGGGCGATGAAGAGATGCCCTACACTTTGCTGAAAAAAATAATGACTACCTGCTCAGCACAGGATTATCGCGATATTAATCTAGCCGTTAGCCATATTGCGCCTACCGCGTCGGCTGCCGAAGGCAGTGAGGTGGAGGGTTAATGAGCGCAATGATGATGACAGGCCCAGAGCTGCAATTACCCTGGTCGGCCACCGAGGCAGATGATGCCCGTTTTATACGCTTTGTGCGCAACGGTCTTATTGCCCTGTGTATTGTGGCCGTGATAGTGCCCTTTATGCCGGTGCCAGAAATTAGCCGCGAGAAAAAAGAAGCGCTGCCGCCGCAATTGGCGCAAGTGATTATGGAGCAAAAGGAGCTGCCACCGCCGCCGCCTCCTGTAGTTAAGCCCAAGCCGAAAAAGCCTGAGCCTAAAAAAGAGCAGCCTAAACCTAAAGAAGTCGCGAAAGAAAAGCCGCAACTCAAAACCAAAGTGGTAGACGAGGTTAAACAAGCGCGTGATCAAGCGCAGGTGTCAGGCTTGCTAGCTTTTCAAGATGATTTAATGGATATGCGCGACAGCTTGGACGTGCAAAACCTTAACAATGCTCCGGTTAGCAGCGGCGAACAAAGTGCTGCCAAAGTGGAGCGCTCAGTAATTACCGGCAAGGCCGCCCAGGGCAGTGGTGGCATAGCCACCGCTAAACTCAGCCGCAACACCGGCGGTGCCTCCTTATCGGGGCGGGCAACCACCAAAGTCGATAATGCCGATGCCGTGGCAGTGAGTGAGCAAGCCAAGGCGGGAGCGGTACAGGCTTCGGGCCGCAGTGACGAATCTATACGTCGGGTCATGGATAAAAACAAAAGCCGTTTGTTCTCTATTTATAATCGCGCATTGCGTTCAGACCCCAGCCTACAGGGTCGTTTTGTCTTTGAAATGGTCATAGCCCCCAGCGGCCAAATTACCGGCCTGAAGCTGGTCTCCAGTGAGTTAGGGGATGATGCCCTCAATAAAAAAATCCTGTCTAGGCTTAGGCTAATCAACTTTGGGGCCGAGCAAGTGTTGGCGACTACGGTTAATTACTCCGTGGACTTTGTGCCTTATTAAGTACGGCCTATAAGGCGGCTCCTTTCTAACGATAAAAACCCATAGCAAAATGAATAATTTACTATGGGTTTTCTTTTTTATTTCCTTTTCTTATATCAGCATTGTACTTCCTCACAGGCTTTCACCCCCTATTGGTTTTTGTTAGTCATTTTTTAAAATAACCTTGCGGTGTTTTCACCCCGGCTCGTCAAGTAGCTAAGGAGCCTCTATCTCGCTCAGCCCGCGTGGCTGTTTATCTATGGAGTGGATACGGGTTAGGGGCTCCAACACATAACTCTATAAAAATAGTGTCAAGGGGACTGTATGAAGACAACAACCATAAGCGCAGCGGTGCGAGCTGTTATTGCAACCAGCCTAGTGGCAGCCGGCGGGGCCAGCTTGCCTAGCTTTGCCGAAGATAAAAAGATGCAGTTGGAAGAGGTGATGGTGTCGGCCAGGAAGCGGGACGAGACCCTAATTGAAGTGCCTATGAATATTAGTACGATTGGGCAGGTAGATATTCAAAAGCGTAACCTCATCAAGAAAGAAGATTTTTTCCGTACAGTTGCAGGTGGTGCGACTACAGGCTCACAGCTTATTTTAAGGGGGCTGAGTGGCGGTAATGATAGTTCTCCTGGCACCACGACAACTTTTTATGATGGCGTGCCGTTTAATTTTAGCGATCTGTACGACACTGAGCGCGTTGAGGTATTGCGTGGCCCGCAAGGTACCTTGTGGGGGTCAAATGCTATAGGTGGCACAGTACAGGTTATTACTAATAAGCCCTCTACCGAGGAGTTTGAAATATTTGGTTCTATACAGGTTAGCAAAGAGAAAAATGTAGAAGGCACCGGCAATCGTGCATATCTAGGTGTCAACGTGCCTATCACTGATAATGTTGCTATGCGCCTAGTTGCAAATGCTAGCTATGAGCCGGGTAAAATTGAAAATGCTGCGACGGGTAATACTGGCTACGATGAAGATAGTTGGCTGCGGGCGCAAATGTTGTGGAACATCAATGAAGATGCGCAATTAATTGTAGGCTATACCCATTCTGAAGAGTACGCAGAAGGTTTTAAATATAGCGATGCCTCGGCTCCTGCTAACTATTATACCGCTGAGTTAACGCCTAACCCTGCTGCAATGAGCGGTTACGACGTGGTTATAGATTATTACGGTGGCAGTTGTGATGCCGGGCAATCACGCCCTGATTGTCGTCAGCCATCACCTTTGGGCCGAGGTCAGCCAGATAAATTCACTATTTGGGAAAGAGTGGATGAGTGGCAAGAAGATGAAGTTGATATGATAAATATTAACTTCACCCACGATAACGTTGCCGGTATAGGCGCTTTGACTTATGTAGGCTCGTGGCGTGATAAAAAAGACCAAGGTTTGGATAACTGGAGTCGCAGCGATACCGGTGACTTAGTGAAGACTTGGATTATCAACCACGATTTTGATTCTGATACCGACGCGGATATGCCTGCCGGTAAGCGAATCACTCATGAATTGCGCTTCCAGTCTATTGATGAAGACAGCCCTTTCGATTGGACCGTGGGTTTTTACTATGACGAAAGTAAGCTAGGTCGCACCCCTGATCAGCAGTTTCAATACCACGAGGGTACGCCAGAGGCACTAGCTATAGCTTCGGAATTATGGGGCAGTAATTACTGGGGCTATATCTGGGATGACAGTGATGGTAATCCGCAAACGATTGATCAATTGGGACAGTCTTTATACGGTGACCCGACTAAAAACTACAACATTAACACCGTTAAAGATGAGCTAACGGAAACCGCTTTTTTTGGTGAGTTAAGCTATACGCTTAATACCTCAGTGGGTGAGCTTGAGTTTACAGGTGGTGTTCGTTTCTTTGATTTTGAGTGGGAAGAAAAGTCAATTGAATCCGGCATCTGGGTGGGTGAAGGCGGCGCAGTAACTGAAAATAAAGATAGTGCTGATGGCAATAGGCAGAAGTACAGTGTGTCGTATCGCCCTGAAGAAGATATATCGGTGTATTACTTATATTCCGAAGGTTATAGACCAGGTGGCAGCAGTCTGTCCAATGTGCCGCAAAGCTGTAGAAATGATCCTGTCGCACAATACTTCAAACCGGTCTATGGCAGTGACACTATAGAAAACCAAGAGATTGGTCTTAAAGGTCTGTTTTTAGATAAGCGGCTAAGTGTGAGTGCGGCAATCTATAAAATTGATTGGGATGATGTGCAGACAGATGTTTACATGGCTACCTGTGGTTTCTCTTACTACGGTAATGCCGCCCAAGCGCAGTCTGAAGGTTTCGAAATTGAAACAACGTGGATGATATCCGAGCAGTTAACCGGTACCTTTAATTATTCAAAAACCAATTCAGAGCTCTCGGCTGATGCCCCTTGGTTGGCAGCTGAAAAAGGTGATGATATGACCATGGTGCCTGATTACAACTGGTATGCGGCGCTAGATTATGAGTTTTCGGTATTTGAGAAAGACTCTAGTTTGCGCTTGTCTGCAACGGGCTACGGTGAATATAAGTCGCACTTTAGAGCGTTGGATCAAGATGTATCAAATTCCTACACTACTTGGGATCTTTCCGGGTCGGTAAGCGCTAACGAAAATGCTACGGTAAGTCTTCACGTGAGCAACCTGTTCAATGAAGAGTTTACCGAGTATAAGCGTTCTCGCTTGGACGGCCCAGATGACGGATTAGAGCAGTACGTTTATTATGGCCCAGAGCGTACCGTGACAGTGCGATTGGATTTTAGTTATTAATTAACTCTAGGGTTTTACTTTAAAAAAACGGCGAGCTATGCTCGCCGTTTTTCGTTGTGCGCTAACTATAGGATTAAAATCTAGCTAAAGTTTTTTCACCTAAGCTGTCAATAAGAGGTGTCAACCACGGTTCAAAATTCTGCCAATGGCCTAGTCCACTTTTATATATAGGCTGCCTAACCTGCTCACTACTGGCGGTATGCACGGCGCGTTTATTGTTGTGAAAATCCAAACACTGTTGTTCAAAAGCTACCCCGCAATGCGCGAGTAGCTGCCTGACGCTTTGCTCGGTATTGTTAACCATCTCGCTATAGTGCTGGCAGTAGACTTTGCCGGGTAATACGGCATCCCAGTGATCCATCATATTAAGGTATTCATTGTAGTAGCAGCCTATGTTTTGCAAGTTATAACTAAACTCGTGGCCGGCGGCAAAGTGTTGTTTAAAGGCACTCAGCCCTGTATCCAAAGGATGGCGTCTAGCATCAATAATAATCGCCTCAGGCAAGATGAGGTGAATAAAGCCCACTAAGCGAAAGTTAGGGGGTAGCTTGTCTATAAAATAGGGTGCGCCCTTTCTAAAAATGGCGGTGTCGTCTAAATATTTTTTGCCATAGGCTGCTCGGTGTTCGGCTGGCATGGCTTTAATAAAGTTTTCTATGCTTAGGCCGCTAGGCAAGCTTTCTTGATACAGTGTTTCCATAACCCGTGGTAAGTTGGGTAATTCCATAGTGCCTTCTATGGCGGAGTGGCTAGCTAAAATTTGCTCGATTAATGTAGAGCCTGAACGCGGCAACCCTACGATAAAAATAGGGCGTGGGCCGTCATGGCTGAAACCTGAGGGTGGCTGTAATAACTCATGGTTAAATAACTTGCGCCCTTCTTGGGAATGTTTTTGAAACTGCTCAGCATCAAAGTAGGCGTCGGGGCGTAAGTGGTTGGCTTGCAGGTAATACTCAAAGGCAGCATGGTATTCACCTTGCCGCTCTAAGGCATTGGCTAGGGCAAAGCCTGCCTGCGAACGGTGTTCGGCGGGCGCGCTTTCATCGCTGGCAATGGCTTGCATGGCGGTTATGTCAGCAGCGCTAAAATCAAAGTTTTTAAAGTCGGCCAGTGCCCAGTAGGCCACGCCATTTTGTGTGCGTAGTTGAATACTGTGCCTAAAGGCGGCAATAGCCGCATCGCGCCGGCCTAAGGTTTTTAATATATGGCCGCGCTGTACTTGTATATTGGCATCGGCCGGGTCTAATTGCGCGGCGCTATCATAAGCCGCCAGTGCTTGTTGATATTGCCCGGCGTGGGCCAAGCTGCTGCCTAGAATAGATTCTAAATGGGCCTTGCCTGGAGAAATGTTGACACATTGCTGGGCGGCATACACGCGCTGCTCGTGCTTGCCGGCATGCGATGACACATCGGCTAGCTTGTGCCATAGGCCTAAGTTATAGGGTGAGTAGTCTAAGGCTTGCTGTAGCATTTGCTCGGCCGCCAGCCATTGTTTTTGCTGCGTGGCCAGCTGCGCCAAAATGCTTATGGCGCCGGGGTGGTGGCCGTGGCGTTGTAATATCTCACGGCAGCCGCGCTCGGCTAGGGGGTAGTCCTTGGCGCTCATAGCTTGGCCAATCTTGGCTATTTGTGGGGCAAAGGGGTCGCATTGCTCGGCGCGTATGAGGGCGGCGGAGCCTGCTTGTTGCTGGCCCTGGTGCATCAGAATATTACCCAAGGTATTCCACGCTTCGTGGTAATTGTCATCCAGAGCCACCGCTTTTTTTAGCGCGGTTATGGCCTCGTCAAAATGTTGCAGCTGTTGCAGGGCTAAGCCCAAATTACCGTGGGCATCGGCCAGCTGGGGCTTGAGTTCGCACACCTGCTTAAACACGGCAATTGCACCCTCTATGCGCTGCTGCCTAATTAGGCTGTGGCCCAGAAGAGTGAGGGCTATGTGGTCGTCGCGGTTGAGCTGTAGGTGCTTACGCAATAGCTGTTCGGCCTCGGCATATTGCTGATTGCCTAGTAGTTGTAAGGCGTTTTCATGGTGGCTAGCGGGCATTTTGGCCTCTTTTATGACGTTATTATTGTTATTTGCACGGCCAATAATGACATGCCGGCGTAGGGGAATAAAGGCTAATAATTAGACGAAATTTCGTTATGGCAGAGCTTTATCAAGATCTTATCAAATTGCTAATTAGCTAAACAATTTGCTAGGTACTCACTTTAAAATCTAACAGATTGTGCATTCATACTGGCAAGAGGTAGTCGTAGAATTTGCTGTGTATGTAAGCCCTAACTAAAAAAACAATAATAGGTCTATCCATGGCAGTAGCGAATCAGAAGCAGTGCATGCCGCAGGAAGCGAATCCCACCCCAAGTAATAACGACCAACCCGCCATCGCCCTAGCGGTGGTTTATCAGCTTAATTCAGCCCATAGGCGTATAGATTTTTGTGATTTATACCGTGCGCAGCGCGATAAGCTTATAGGCTTTTTAATGGCTAAAGGTCAAAACAGAGAAGATGCTGAAGATATCAGCCAGGCAGCGTTTATGCGGGTTAAGCCGCTATTAGACAGGGGTGAGCTTAATACCCCCAGCGCTTATTTGTATCAAACGGCAAGCAATTTGTTGGTAGATCAGCTTAGAAAGAAAAGGCTACACCGCAATTTTATTAATGGTGAATACGATAAGCTGGCGGCCGTTGATAGCTCGGAACTTACTGACTATTGCGCACCAGAGCGCATACTAGCAGCAGAAAAGCAGCTGCAAGCGTTGCAGCAGGCATTGAGTAGCTTACCCATTAATTGCAGTCAAGCGTTGTTGTGGCAGCGTATTAAAGGCTATAGCTACAGTGAAATTGCTGAGGCTAAAAAGGTATCGGTATCCAGTATTGAAAAATACATTGTACAGGCCCTAAAGCACTGTCGTATGGCGGTAGAGTAAAACTCAGCTAAACTGGCGGCTTGGCAGTCGTAATCGATAGATACTTTGCTATTCCAGACTTTACTTCATTGCCTCGGCTGTGTAGCGTTTGCCTAGAGCTGCGTGACATGGCTAACAATAATAACAACGACACGATTGGAATCCGTATGCAAGACTTTGTTGATGGGCTGAATGCCGTTATCTGGAGCCCCGCACTGATTTATCTCTGCCTGGGTGCAGGTTTATTTTTCTCGATTACGACACGCTTTGTGCAGGTCAGGCAGCTTGCCGAAATGGCGCGCTTATTGGTTACCGGCCATAGCTCCGCCAAGGGTATCTCGTCTTTTCAGGCTCTAACGGTTTCCTTATCAGGGCGAGTAGGCACAGGCAATATCGCTGGCGTGGCCGCCGCCATAGGCTTTGGTGGCCCCGGTGCTGTATTTTGGATGTGGATGGTAGCCTTCTTAGGAGCGGCCACCTCTTATATAGAATGCACCCTAGGGCAAATTTACAAGGAAGAGTTTGAAGGCCAGTACCGAGGCGGCCCCGCTTACTATATAGAAAAGGCCACGGGCCAAACTTGGTATGCTTGGTTGTTTGCCATAGTGACTATTATTGCCTGCGGTATTTTAATGCCCGGCGTGCAATCCAATAGCATAGGCAATGCCGTGGATATAGCCTTTGGTGCCGGACAAACCTTTAATAGCGTGCTGGGCGAGTTGAGTGTGGCGAAAAGCTTAACCGGTGTGTTAATCGTATTTATGCTGGGTTTTATTATTTTTGGTGGCGTTAAGCGTATCGCCCACTTCACCCAGTTTGTGGTGCCCTTTATGGCGCTCAGTTACATCATATTAGCCTGCACGATTATTGCCTTAAATATTGAGCAGCTACCTGCTATTTTCAGCATGATAATGAGCGATGCCTTTACCCCTATGGCGGGTGTAGGTGCGGCTATAGGCTGGGGGGTTAAACGTGGCGTGTATTCTAACGAAGCCGGACAAGGTATGGGGCCACATGCTGGGGCTGCCGCCGAAGTGCGGCACCCGGCACAGCAGGGCTTGGTGCAGGCCTTTGCTGTGTATATAGATACCTTGTTTGTTTGCTCGGCCACCGCTTTTATGATTTTAATTACCGGCGCCTACAATGTGCACGGCCCGGGTGACACTTTCCTAGTCAGCAATATAGCCGCCGACATCGCGGCAAATAGCCCAGCCTACACTCAGGCTGCAGTAGAGAGTGTGCTCCCTGGGGTAGGTAATCCCTTTGTTGCCATGGCTTTGTTTTTCTTCTCCTTCACCACGATTTTGGCTTATTACTATATAGCCGAAACCAATGTCAGCTATTTACAGCGTCACGTAAAACTCAAGGGTTTAAAGCTGTTGCTAAAACTGGTGGTGATAGCCTCGACTCTTTACGGAACGGTCAAAACTGCTAATCTGGCTTGGGCTTTAGGTGATGTGGGTGTGGGCTTAATGGCTTGGTTGAATATAACGGGGATTATAATTATTTTCTTTATCGCCAAACCTGCCATGAAAGCTTTAAAAGATTACGAGTGCCAGCAAAAAGCAAAAGTCAAAAAATACAGCTTTAATCCTAAAGCCCTAGGCATAAAAAACGCCGATTTTTGGCAGCAGCGTTTTAATAAAGAATCGGCAGAAAAATAAGCTGCCGCGAGCTTAGCTTGGTTTTAAAATTTGTAATAAATTTTGTGTGTGTTCGCAGGCAGTAAGCCCTAGGCTGGTTAAATAACCGCCATCGTCTTGGGTGATTAAGCCTTTAGTAAATAGTCGCTGGGTAGCGGCTATAGCGTCAGGCCCTGCTGATGAATGCACTTTAATACCCTCTTGATTAGAGTGCAGATTAAACTGGGCTAAAATATTAAGCTCGGCAATAATCTCTGGTGAATAAAGCATGGCTATTCCTTAGGGTTATATTTTTTATTGTGTGCATATTGCTACAGCATAGCAGTTTGTGAATGTTTAACCATAAAATTGCGTAGGCTGTTATTAGCGCATACAGCAAGTTTAGGTCATAAGGCTAGGGAATGACATACAGTAAAACTAAAACCAGTTTTTATCGCCGTTTGTATATCGCGCATCTTATAGAAAGTGGTGTTGCCACTATACCTGCCATTACCGCCCACAGCGGTATGCCTAGGCGCACGGCACAAGATACTGTGGCGGCTTTGGCCGAGATAGACATACATTGTGAATTTGTTGGTGCTAATAAAAGTGGCCATTACCAGATTACTGACTGGGGGCCGATTAACCAACGCTGGCTACGCAACCACCTAGAAATGATTAAAGCGGCTTTAGGGTACTAAGGGCAAGTAGCCTTAAGCTGCACCCTTGTTCTCGCCAGGGCCTCTGATTTTTTGAGCTGCCACGAACAGCGTGACGGTTATTGCGCCCACCACCAGGCCTACTAATAAGTTTACCAAAGCTGTGGCCAGTACTGGCCATAAAAAATCACTTAGCCCGCTGTTAATAGCCTGTAGGCCATGCTCTAGCGCCGGTAGGCCGTGCATAATAATACTGCCACCCACTAAAAACATAGCGGCAGTACCGACTATGGTTAAGATGCGCATTAATAGCGGCGATAACTTAACTAAAAAATGCCCTAAGTATTTCAAGCGTGGTTGCTGCTGTAGTAAATAAAAGCCGGCATCATCTAATTTGACGATTATCGCAACTAAGCCGTATACGCCTAGGGTTATGGCTATGGCTACGGTACTAATAATCACAGCTTGCATCGCTAAACCGGCATCTTGTACTGTGCCTAAGGCAATCACAATTATTTCGGCAGAGAGTACGAGGTCGGTGCGTATCGCCCCTTTTATTTTATCTTGTTCATAATTGAGCATTTCTGCTTTATTCAGGCGTGCGTTCGCTGCCTGTGCTTGTGCGAGCTTATGCTTTTTACGCTGTAGGCCGTGGCAAATTTTCTCAAAGCCTTCGTAGCATAGATAAGCGCCGCCCAACATTAATATGGGGGTAATCAACCAAGCGGCCACGGCACTAACCAATAGGGCGGCAGGCACTAGTATGCATTTGTTTTTTAAGGAGCCTTTCGCTACCGCCCACACCACAGGCAGTTCACGGCTGGCACGCATACCGCTAAGCTGCTCGGCATTTACTGCTAGGTCATCCCCTAATACCCCCGCCGTTTTTTGGGTAGCCACTTTTGTCATTAAGGCGATATCGTCTAACAGTGTGGCTATGTCGTCTAATAGGGTGAGTAGGCTGGCAGCTGCCATGATGTATCCTGAGGGTTATTAAATGTTTATAGGGCTTGTTATTTTGCTTGAGTGAACTCTTGAATGGTACTTAATAGTAACTCTTCATCTACAGGTTTATGTTGAACGGCTGAAAATCCGCATTGGTTAATTTCATCGAGTTCATTTTGCAAGGTATGAGCGGTGATGGCAATTACCGGTATGGCGTTATACGCAGGTGTTTTGCGAATTATTTTTACCGCGTCTTTACCGTTCATGCCTGGTAAAGAAATATCCATTAATACCAGATCATAATGTTTGTTCGCCATATAGGCTAAACCTGTTTCGGCGTCATCGGCTATATCCAGCGAGTAGCCGGCATCTTCAATTATCCATGAGATGAGTAGTTGGTTTTCCTTATTATCCTCTACCAACAATATGTTTAACATGCTTGCTCCGTGCTGTTGGTTATTACGGGTAAATAGATGCTAAAGCAGCTGCCTTTATTGACTGTGCTGGTTATTTCTATATGGCCGTCATGTAGCTGAACTAATTCATTGGCAATACTTAGCCCTAGGCCAGAGCCGTCAATGCTGCTGCCAGCATGTTTTTTTAAGCGCACAAAACGGCTAAATAAATCATCAATTTCATCAGCCTCTATGCCCACCCCTGTGTCGGCTATAGCTATAGCAACATAATCATTATCACCTAGGCTGTAAAGACTAAGGGTGATATCTATGCCTCCTTGCTGGGTGTATTTAATGGCGTTAGCAAGTATGTTATTGAAGGCTTGTTTTATTTTCATGGCATCGGCATTGACCCATGTGTCAGATTGTAAGTGGTTACCTATGCTAATAGATAGCTGCTTGTTTTCCGCGAGTATATTAATGTCGGTAATAGCATTATTGACGAGTTTGGCGATATTCTGTGATGACTTGATGCAGCTTAAATTACCAGATTCTATTTGTGCCATGTCCAGGGTGTTATTAACCATGTTAAGCAAGTTTTTACCGCCTCGGTGTATGGCCTTCAGTGCTTCTATTTCTCGGTCATTGGTTTGGTCTTTTTTTATTTTTAGTAACTGCTTAGAAAATCCTAAAATAGCAGTGAGGGGTGTTCTAAATTCATGCGACATATGTGAAATAAAGTGCGATTTGTATTCGTCTTTTTTGATAAGTTCGCTATTTTTGTTTGCTATAGATTGAATAAACTGCTGGTAAGTATTTTGATATAACCAGCCTATCCAGCTGATTAAAAACACCAGAAAAGATATAGAAAATGCTCTGGCTACATGGAGGGCGTTCCCCTGTATTTTGGGGTCAGGCAAGGGGTAGCCTGTAAAGTTTAAATAAGCAAAAAAAGCAAAACAGCTTATCGTTAGGCCGCAAAATAACCAGCCTGTTTTTTTGTCAATTAACAAAAAAGCCATTAAGGGCAGTATGCTCATTAAATAAATAACGGGGCCTTTAAATCCGCCAGAGTGGTAAGAAAATATCAGTAGCGGTATGGAAATATTGATTAGCAGTAGCGTGGCTGCCCATTTTTCAGACAGCCCATTTTTAAGTGCATAGCATAGCAGTAGGCATACCAAAACAGTAATAGGGCTAATGGTGAAAATCTGAGTAGTGCCTATTTTTAAAGAGCGAACAATCATTGTGATTATATGTATGCCCGCCCATCCTAGGGCGGTGCCTATAATGATGTTGCTTTTATTAAGCGTGGTGATGGTGTGGTCTTCTGTCATAAAAAGCTGCTAATTAATGTTGGTAGTTAATACTTAGCCCAACTAGGCGCTGCCCTAAGCTGGGGCCGCAAGTAAGTGTAGAGCTTAAGTCGGTGGCAGATGTTGTCAGCGGGTTGTCTAGGCTACTTTTTTGTAGGCAGGTTTTTTCTTCGGTTAGGTTGTCGGCCCATAGTGTCAAGGTTAATCCGGTGTGGTGGGGGCTAAAGCTGGTGGCGGCATTAACATACCATTGCCGCTCTCTTTTTGAAAAAGCATCGTCGCTAAACCGTAGGCTATCTATTTGGCTACTGACATAGCGGGCGTCGGCTTTGAAAAACCATATGCCTTGTTGGCTGTTTAGGCTTTTACTAACGGCACCGCTAAAGCTGAATTCAGGGGTGTTTTGTAATTCATGACCTTCATCTATATTACTTAAGTCGCCGCTGTCTTTTATTTCGCTGTGTAGCCAGCCTACCGAGCCTTGTAGTAACCACTGCGCCGGTGCTTGCCAGGTGGTTTCTAGCTCTAAGCCGTAGATGTCGCTTTGCGGTAT
Source organism: Dasania marina DSM 21967 (assembly GCF_000373485.1). Taxonomy (NCBI): domain Bacteria; kingdom Pseudomonadati; phylum Pseudomonadota; class Gammaproteobacteria; order Cellvibrionales; family Spongiibacteraceae; genus Dasania; species Dasania marina. The sequence goes on along the minus strand of NZ_KB891575.1, from coordinate 357,641 downwards.
GTTGACAAAACCGGGTGCGCCATTGACTACATCAAAGGTTTGTAGGTCTTGCCATTGGTAATAAAATAGGGCGCCATTAATGCTTAGTTGCCTATCATTGGAGCGAGTTTTAAAACCCAATTCAAGTGCGTCTAAATACTCGGGCTCTACGGGCTTATCCGCGGTACCGGCGAAAGCCGCCAGCGCACGGGTGTCAAAGCCCCCTGATTTATAACCACGGCCATAGCTGCTATAGAGCAGTACCTGATCATTGCATTGGTGATCTATGCTGATATTTCCCCCCACTTCTTCCAGCCGTTGGCTGAGCTGGTCTAGGTTAAATGCGCAGGGTACTTGGCCGGGTTGGCAGGCGGCAGGGTTATTGCCGCTAAGTTGCTGCACTAGTGCTTGGTTAATAAATGTATCAGCGGGGTATAGTGCTTCGGGGGTTAGTACTAAACCAAAGTGTGAGTCGGCGGTTTTTTCATCATGGCTATAACGCAAACCTCCGTGCCAAGTGGTTTGGCTGTTGATGGCATAATCGAGCTGTGTAAACACCGTGTATTCTTCATTTTCTTGATCGAGAATATTATAGGCGGTGATCGGTGCGTTGTTGGCAATAATCACCCGGCGCACGTTGGTGGCTTGCAGCATATCCTCTTTAAAATAATTAAGCCCGGCCATCCACTGCAAGGCCTGCTCGTGGCTGGTGGCTAGGCGCAGCTCTTGGCTGATTTGCTCAAACTCGGAATCTTGAAAGGCCACCATGCGCAGGCTGATGTCGCCGGCTAGGTCTTCAGAAAAACTGACGTCGGTATTATCGAAGGCGCTGATGCTGGTGAGTTCTAGCTCTGGCCAGCTGTGCACCAATTTGATAAAACCGCCCTGTATGGCAATGTCTTGCTCGGCGGGTGAGACGTCGTAGAGTGTATGCCAGTCGTCGGTGGAGGGGTTACTGCCACTGGCGGTCACGCAATTAGCGCTATCTTCAAAGTCGTGTTGTGCGGCGTCGGCGCAGGGGCTGCTGGGGTCATTAGGGTCGCGCAAGCCTATGGCTTTATTGCCCATGCCTAGGCCTTGCAGTCGACTACCATGCCAATTCAATAAAATACTGGTGGCTGGGCTGAGCTCATGTAGCCACTGTGCGCGCCAGGCATGTTTATCGCTGCCGCCCAATTCCTCGCCTTCTCGGCCGGCTGCCTGGTTACGAAACAGGCCATCGCGCTGCGAGCTAAAAAAAGCCAGCCGCGCGGCGTTGTTGTCGTTAATAGCAAACCCCAGCGCACCTTGGCTGGAAAATAAGCCGTATTCCCCCACCGTGGCGTTGAGATAACCCGTGCTTGCGGCTCCATTGGTAGTGGGTTTGGCGCTAATATAGTTGACGACACCGCCTATGGCGTTGCGGCCAAACACGGTGTTTTGTGGCCCCCGCAAGACTTCGACTCTGGCCATGTCAAACAAACTAATCACACCGGTATAGGGGTTGGCGGCAATAATGTCATCTTGATAAATAGCTACCGCGCGGTTGACGTTGCCGTGAAAGTTATTAGTGCCCACGCCGCGCAAGGTAAAGCCGGAATTGACTGGGTTCACCTCGTTGAGGCTAACATTGCTTAGCTGCTTGAAGACATCGCTGGCGTTGCTAATACGCTGCTCTACCAGCTGGTCGCCGGTAATGGCCTGCATGCTTACACCTAGTTTATGCATGGCGATGGGGCGCTTTTGGGCGGTGACAATTATCTCCTCCAGCGGCGCGGCATAAGCTATTTGACTCAGAATCAGCGGGGCAAGCAGGTACGATTTTTGTAGTAGCATAGTATGGACCGTACACTGTGTGAATATGGCTGTGAGTCAAGTTTTAGCAATGCTCTTAAGCATAGCGTATTATTTTTTATGGGCGGTAAAATTATACCGTTTTAAACGCTAATTTAATGTTACCGTACAGCAGGCTGTTATATAGCTTGAACATAATACTATTTATAGTGAGAAGGATTGATGAACAAATTAACGCGCTTTCAAGTAATAAAACGCAGTATTATAACGCTATTAATGCTAGTGGCACTGAGTGGCTGTGGTATTAATAATATCCCCACCTATGATGAGCAGGTTAAAGCCACCTGGGCGCAGGTAGAAAACCAGTACCAGCGTCGCGCCGATTTAGTGCCCAATCTAGTGGCTACGGTTAAAGGCTATGCCTCCCACGAAAAGGAAACCTTGCAAGCTGTAGTCGAGGCGCGGGCAAAAGTGGGCAGCATGCAGGTGAATGCTGATGTGCTTAATAACCCGCAAGCGCTGCAGCAGTTTGAAAAAGCCCAGGGTCAATTAAGTAGTGCTTTAAGTCGTTTAATGGTGGTAGTAGAGCGCTACCCCGATTTAAAGGCCAATCAAAACTTTTTGGCTTTACAGTCGCAGTTGGAAGGCACTGAAAACCGTATCAGTGTAGCGCGTCGCGATTACATCGCGTCAGTCGGCCAGTACAACACCGAAATACGCACCTTCCCCGGCAAAATCTGGCATAGCTTCTTATACAGCGAAATGCCTATAAGAGACACTTACCAAGCAACCACTGAAAAAGCTGAACAAGCCCCTGAGGTTAAGTTTTGATGCGGGCCTGGACTACGTTAAGCACCTTCTTTATTGCCTGTATATTTAGCTCGCTTAGTTATGGGGACATTAACTTTCCCGAGTTAACGGGTCAGGTAGTGGATAAGGCCGGCTTATTAAACCCTGCTGACGAGCAAAATTTAACGGCACTGTTGGCCGGCCACGCCAAAGCCAGCAGCAATCAGGTGGTGGTAGTAACCGTGCCTGACTTGCAAGGCAATGATATAGAAAGCTTTGGCCACCAGTTAGGTCGCCATTGGGGCATAGGTCAAAAGGGTAAAGACAACGGCGTGTTGCTGATAGTGGCTAAGCAAGAGCGCAAAATTCGCATAGAGGTAGGTTACGGCTTAGAAGGCCAGCTTACCGACGCCATCAGCTCCAATATTATTTACACGGTGATTAGGCCTGCCTTTAAAACCGGTGATTTTTCTGGCGGCATACAGGCTGGCGCTAAGGCTATTATTGAAGCCTTGGGTGGCAAGTATGTAATGACTAAAAAAGCATCCAGTGGTAAAAAAACTGATAAGTTTTGGATGATAATCTTTTTACTCATTATCGGTTGGCCCATGTTAGGCATGATTCTGCCCAGCAGTGTTACCAACAGCCGTTACGGTAGCCGTTATGGCGCTGGCGGTTTTGGTGGCGGCGGTGGTTTTGGCGGCGGAGGTTTCTCTGGTGGCGGTGGTGGTTTTGGTGGCGGCGGCGCTTCGGGAGGTTGGTAATGAAAACATTAAATGAACAGCAGTTAGCGCAAATTAGCGATGCCATAAATCAGGTAGAGCAGCAAACCGACGCCGAGTTAGTGACGGTGTTGGCCAAGCAGGCGGATAATTATTATTACATCCCTACGTTGTGGGCGGCAATATTGGCGTTGTTGGTGCCGGTATTGTTGCGTTTTACGCCGCTGTGGTTAGACGGGCTGGATTTACTTAAGGCGCAATGGATAAGTTTTGCTTGCGCCGCTATAGTTTTTCGCATACCCGCTATAAAAATGCTATTAGTGCCGAAAGCAGTAAAACAGTGGCGCGCTTCCAGTTTGGCGCGGCGTCAGTTTTTAGAAAACAACCTACACCATACTAAGGGTGAAACTGGTGTGTTGGTGTTTGTTTCTCAGGCCGAGCACTATGTGGAAATTATTGCCGATAGAGGTATTTCCCTGCAGGTGGATAACAGCCAGTGGCAAAGTATTATTGATGGCTTTACCGAACAGGTAAAAGCCGGTAATACCCAGCAAGGGTTTATCAGCTGTATAGAGCAGTGTGGCGAGCTACTTAAGCAACACGCACCCGCCAGCGGCGAAAAAAATGAACTGCCTAATCATTTGGTGTTGTTGTAAGTAGCTGTAAGCAGCTGCGATAAATTATGGCACTAGGCTAAACGCAAAAAAGGCTCTTATTAGAGCCTTTTTTATGCGCGGTGATTACTCTTCTTTGCTTGGGTAGAGCAATTGGTTTTGATACGCATAGGCAACATTAAAGGCTGGTTGCTGAAACTTTTTTAAACCTAGGCCGTTAAAGTCTATGGCGATTCGGTTGAGCTTTAATTGCTCTTTGATAGTGCTGTAGTTCAGCAGTGTTACCGGCATATCGATTAGCTGTATGGCAGTCTCAAATTTAAAGCTAATGGCGCTGCCAGCCAGCTTGCCTTTGGGGGCGCGCTCGATGATGGCGATCTCATCTACTTTGTAATCTTCCATCAGCTTTTTAAAGCTAAATTGAAAGTCGCGTATGGCTTCGGTGCTGTCGGATTTAGCTAGGGTAAAAATCCGCTGGCGGCACTCGGCAACTTCAAAGACACCTTTATTCTGGCCTAATAGGCAAATAATCGCCTCACTAGAGGTTAGTTCTACGCCGCAAACTCGCATAATGTACTCGCTGTCTTTTGTTGGGTTATATAGTCAGGTGGCTGATAAAAAGGGCTATTGTAGCGGCAAATCGTCGTTAAGGGGCAGGTTTTAGTAATTGTTTAACGCGCTTTTTTAGTTGTGGTAACACCTGGCCCTCAAACCAAGGGTTGCGCCGCAGCCAGAGGTTATTGCGCGGGCTGGGATGGGGCAGGGGCAGTTGCTGCGGCCAATGCTGCCGCCAGCCCTGTACCGTCTCGGTTAGCGTGGTGGCGGGCTGGGGATGAACTAGGTGATAGGCCAGCGCATAGCGCCCCAGCACTAATGTCAGCTCTATATTAGGCAGTTGCGCTAATAAGTCTGCTCGCCATGTAGCCGCGCACTCTGGCCGTGGCGCTAAATCGCCCGACTTACCCGTGCCGGGGTAGCAAAAGCCCATAGGTAAGATGGCAAACAGCTTGGGGTTATAAAACTGCTCGTTGCTTACCCCTAGCCACTCCCGTAAGCGTTTACCGCTGGCGTCGTCAAAAGGTATACCCGAGGCATGCACCTTGCGGCTAGGCGCCTGCCCTGCAATTAATATTTTGGCGTTGCGGTGTGCTTGTAATATTGGCCTAGCACCGCAGGGTAAATGCGGTTCGCATAGGGTGCAGGCGCGTATGTCTTTAAGTAATGAGGCTAGCGTTGCCATTGTTGATAAATGTTTAGTGTCATTGGCTGCGTGGAGATACAAGCTCTTTTCATGTGAGGATAATAGATCTATTTGGCCACTTTGTTGTATTTTAAGCAACATAAGTTGGTCGCCCCCCCCAAGTTTATATTTATACATTAAATTTCACGTTGGCCTACTGTTTCAATCATATGAAAATAGCTATTACAGTTAGGGCGAATTGGCGAGCACTTGGCAATGAGATCTCTCGCGATCAGGCATCACACAGTTGTAGTGTTTTCCATCAGAATAAAAGGTCAGCCTTAGCTTTTCACTTTAACGAAGGGAGGGGGTGCTAATGTAATGAAAGTTTATGAGTAGGTTGGTATAAATATAGTCTGGCTGCAGGAGAAATCCTATAATAATTTGGCGTGAACTAGGAAATAATTTTTTGTTGACGATTATAAAGTGGCTCTAGAGCGCGTCTATATTCCGTTTAATTTCAGTGCTTGTTTCTAAGGATTAATAACGGCGTTCAACTTACTTTCATTTTTGCACGGTACTTGCTTGGTGGTATTCCTGTCCATTTTTTGAAGGCTCGATTGAGTGTTGATGGTTCTGAAAAGCCAATTGTATGAGATATTTTGGATATTGGAATGTTTGTTTCTTTTAGCTGTTTAAAGATATATTTCTTAATTATTTTATTCTTTATTTTTTGATAATTTATGTTTTCGTAGGATAGTTTTCTGCTTAGGGTTGATGGGCTTATATGTAATATCTCAGCAGTTTGTTTAAGTGTTGGGACGTGGTTTTTGTAGTCTATGTGAGTTGAAATAAGTTTTTCCACTTGACGTCTCGTACATTTGTCTTTTGTGGGGGCGGTTAGGAGTTCGTCTGGAAGGTTTTCTAGTAGTTTTAATAGGTCATTTTTTTTCTTTATAATAGGTAAGTTTTTTATATTTTTCCTGAATATTAGTGCGTTTTGTTTTCTGTTAAAAAATATCTTGCAATTGAATAGTGACTTATAAATATATGAATGGGGTGGCTCTGGGTAATTAAATTCGACATAGGATGGCCTTATTTTATCGTTGGTGATCCAGCAGGAGAGTCTATGCCAGTTGTGAAGTATGTGCTCGGTTAAAAAGTTATCAATGTCATAATCTTGATATTTGTTTTCTAAAACTAGTGCTTGGTAATTGTTTTGTTGTTGTAATGAAACATTAATGTCGCTGTTTACAAGATTATAAAAGTCGTACATTTCTTTAAAAAATTGACCTACATCGTCTGAGTTGATTGCAATTTTGCAGGCGGTTGAGAATGTGTATATTTTGCAGGAATTATTGGACAGCCCTAAAAATTCATCATTTAAAGTGTTGCATATATGTTTGCAAAGGGAGGAGTATTGCTTTTGAGTGTAGGATGGTTTGGTCGATTGAGTCCCATGTTGATCTATATAAATGTTTTTTAAAATAGCATCGGTTGATAAACCTTTTCTCTTGGCACTTGATAGCAGGGTGTTGAATTGGTGTTGGTAAAGATCTTTCATATTTCATTTACTATAAGATTATAGTCTGGTTGTGTGCAAGCTTGTATATGTTGTTGAAAGTATTTTTCATAGTTGATGTTTTATGATTTTTTGGGTTTTAATTTTAGCTCTTTGTCGTATTTCATTTGGGGGAAAATATTGTTTGATAAGATCCATGAACTAAAAGTTATATTGCTTGTAAAGTCATTGCCTAGCTGTTGTCGATAGCGAACGCTAGCCCTAGATGGATTAGGTCGTGGGTGATGCGTTTACTAAGATCTACAGTGTTAAGTCTGTTTGATCGGGCGCTAAAATTGTTGCTCCTTGGGTAGGTGAACAACTAGACCTGACAATGAGTCGTTCATGCTTATCTGGCAGCCAAGTCGGCTGTTTGGCTTTGTGTCAGTGATCATATTTAATAAGGATTGTTCAATAGCATCCGGTTCAGGTAATTCAGCAATTCGTCCTTCTTCAATAAAGCAGTGGCATGTTCCACAGCTACAACCACCTCCGCATTCACCGAGTATACTGGGTATCATATTATCCACTGCAGCTTGCATTAAAGTGGTACCTTCTGGCACATCCACTTCTATGGTGTTTCCGTCAGCGTCAATATATTTGATTATGGGCATGGTGTTACCTCATTAATTTAAATGTTGGTTGGATTGTTATTATTTAATGGCGTATCAAAGGCGCTGTGTATTGCGTCTGAACGTTGTTGAAAAAGTGGCGCCCATTCAGGGTGCGTAGGTATATATAAAAGATTGTTGGCAACTGCTGTTAAGACCATGCTGGCAACTTGGTCGGGCGTTAATATTCTGCTGTAAGCTTGGTCAAAATCAGTATGCATGGGGTCCGTGTCATCTGCCAATTGCGAGATCGATTTGTCGCTGCGATTACGTTCACTTTCAAATATTCGGGTACTGACTATGCCAGGGCAAAGAATGGAAACGCCAATATTATCTGCAGCCAATTCTTGGGCCAGTACTTCAGATAAGCCGACCACGGCATATTTGCTGGCGACATAAACACCGAAGTTAGATAAAGGAATAAGACCTGCCATTGAGGCAGTGTTGACGATATGGCCAGAGCCATGCTCTTTCATACGCGGCAGAAAAGCATTTAAGGCGTAGCCTATTGCCATGGTGTTGACCGATAATACCCAGTGCCAATCACTACTTGTGCACTCTGCCAGTGGTTTGTTAATAGAGACTCCTGCGTTATTACAGAGTAGGTCACAGGCACCGAAGTGTTGCCAGCATTGCTCAGCCATTGCATTTACTTGTTTAGCGTCACTCACATCTACACACATAGCAAGCGCATTGCCCCCTAGTGCTTGTATTTCTTCGGCGGTAGTGGTTGCCGCAGCTTGCTCAATATCTGCGACTAATACCTGTAAGCCGCGGCGAGCACAGGCAATCGCTAAAGCCTTGCCTATGCCACTGCCAGCTCCGGTAATCACTGCAACTTGACCGGGTTTTATCTCCATGAATTTCTCCGTTTAGCTTAACGATGTTTAAAAACCGGCTTCTCCCGGTTTTTAAAGGATTCTACGGCGATGCGGTGATCTTCAGTCATCATGGTGATGTTTTCGAAGGCGGCAGCGCGATCAATAATGGTGTTAGCAATTTGTTTTAAGCCTGCATTGATAGAACTTTTGGTCCATTTGATGGCGAGCTGCGCACCACCGGCCAGCCTTTCAGCCATCGCCTGAACGGTTTCATCAAGATCTTCATCGTTGACCGCTTCGGTAATTAGGCCGTATTGTTCAGCTGTTTTGCCGTCGATAAAATCGCCGGTTAATAGGTAGCGTTTAGCGCGTACGTAGCCAATTAGCTGTGGCCAGATCACCGCACCACCGTCACCGGCGACTAGGCCAACAGAGACATGAGGGTCGGCAAATTTAGCGTCTGGTGTGGCATAAATAAAGTCGCAAAATAGCGCAATACTGCAACCGACACCGATTGCTGGTCCACGTACTTTGGCGATGATCGGTTTTTCTAGATCTAATAAAGAGTTTTGTATTTTCCTATCATTGGCAATGGCCTCGGAAGTTGCTACTGGGTCGCCATGTATTTCTAGCAACCATTCAATATCGCCGCCGGCACTGAACGCATTATTGGCCCCGGTGATTACCACTACATCGGTTTCAGAGTCGCGGTCTATGTCATAGAAAATTTGCGCGAATTCGTCATGAATTTGCGGGTTTACCGCATTTTTTGCTTCTGGCCTATCTAAGGTGATCGTAAGAATTCTATTTTCTCTAGTAATTTTTAAGCCTTGGTAATGATCGTAATTCATGATGTTCTCCAGTTTTTATAAGAGCTAATTCCCTATTTATTTGGGCGACTGAGCAGGTAAATTAAAGTGTTTAATCATGGTCTCCCTGAGAAGAAATTTTTGTACCTTGCCGGAAGCGGTTTTTGGCAGGCTTTTATGAAACACTATGTAGCGCGGTACTTTCCAGCGTGATAAGTTTTCTAAACACCACTGGCGAATATTGTCCTCACTGATATGGTCGTCGCTGATGGGTAATAATACGGCGCAAGCCTCTTCACCGTATTTTTGATCGGGCAGGCCAATCACCGCGGCTTCCGCAATGTCCGGGTGTTGGCAGAAATAGCTTTCTATTTCGGAGGGTGACAGGTTTTCACCGCCGCGAATAATCATTTCTTTGGCACGGCCAACGATTTGGATATCACCGTTTTCGTTAATCGTGGCCAGGTCGCCGCTGTATAGCCAACCTTCGCTATCGAAAATACTGGCCGGGTCTGGATGGTTGCGATAGCCCAGCATCTTGCCCGGGCCTTGATAGCAAAGTTCGCCAACCGTATTACAGGGCAGGATGTCACCGTTTTTGGCTATGACTTTTAAACTGACACCGGGCAAGGGTTTGCCGCTGGTAGTGGATTTAATATCGGAACTGTCGCTGGCAACCGTGCTGGTCATAACGCCGCTGGTTTCGGTTTGGCCATAGCCATTGATAATCTCAACGCCAAAGGCTTGTTCACATTGATGAATTAAACTACTGGGCACACAGGCGCCGCCGATAACAATATACTTCAGTGCAGAAAAATCCCGTTGCTTAAAGTTTTCATGCTCCATCATGGCGGTAAGCATATAGGGCACGCCGATAAACCCCGTACATTGTTCCTGTTCGAGAATGTCGAGACAGCGCCCTGCCTTGAAAATATATAGAGGCAGTGTTGTCGCCCCAACCAGTGCAGCTCCTGGCGTAGAATTACCCGAGCCGCCAACATGAAATAAGGGGAAACCATGGCAGATTCGATCACCTGCGCCAAAGCCCCAGGTTAAATAAGAATTGCGTGCAGTAGTCGCTACCCCTCGATGCGATAACTGGGCGGCCTTGGGTTGTCCGGTTGTGCCAGAGGTGTACTGAATCATTAAACAGCTGTCGGGATCGACAACGGGAAGTACATCGGTGCTGACATTCTTAGCTATCAGCTTTTCAATGCCCTGATGTAGTGAATATATGCCTTGTAGCGAAGGAACTTTGTGCTTTACTTCATCAACTATGGGGCGCAGAGGATTACCGCTGATAGTTTCGGCATGAAAAATCCCTTTCACCGCAGACGCTTGCAGCGTGTATTCCAGCTCGGCTTTTTTATAGAGTGGGTTTAGCGCCACAATCACTAAGCCGGCTTTGGCAAGGGCATACTCCAGTAAAATCCATTCCGGGCTGTTTGGCGCCCAGATCGCGATTTTGTCACCGGCTTTGTAACCTTCAACGAGTAGTGCACAGGCTAGTTGCGTACTCATTTGATCAAGCTGTTGATATGTCCAACGTACGTTTTCAACTTCTTTATGGCAAGCGTATACCACGGCCTCTCGGTCAGGGTGCAGCGTAGCGGCTTGATGAAACAAGTCGCCTAGTGCGAGCTGCACTGGGTTGGCATCACTGGGGTCGGCGATCAAAAGTGATCGTGTACAGGTTTTTTCCATAGTACGTTCAGTATCTCGCTAACTTAAATATGAATAGCCAGCACCCTGCGCTGTGAAACGCTGGGTACGCTAAGAATGTAACGGATACTAAAATGAGTAAGCGCTCATATTGAACTCGCTTTGACCTGCGGTTTTATTCTTGTTTTTGACTTGTTGCGAATTAAAAAGCGAGTAAAAACTGATAGCGGAGTCGCTTATCTTAGGAGCTCGTTAGCATACGCCGCAGGTATCAGCAGGGGAGTTTTATTGTCGTGAGTTCAGCACAGCAACCGCAATTGCCGGAGCCAGTTAATAGCTGGTTAGGTAAGGCCGTGGTCAGTATTGGCCCATTCATGACTGTCGAACAGGGGCTGTGGCTAAATTACTGTGTCGCCGTAGAAGATGCACACCCGCTTTACTGGCAAGGGATGAAGGGTGTTAGTGAGCAGCCACTTGCCCCGCCAGCATTCTTGCCTTCATGGGTAGTTGATCATGACTGGCGGCCCAACCCCGATGAAAAACCTATGCGCACCTTGGAATTGCACTTCATGCTTAAGGACGCCTTGGGTTTGCCCTTTGGTGTGGTCACTGAAGTGGAGTTGGAATTTCATAGGCCGGTAGTTGCCGGTGATCGTTTGCGAGCTGAGCAAGTACTGGTAGCGGTGGGTGAGGAATATCAGACGCGAATGGGGCCGGGCCGCCGTTGGACCATAGCAGTTAACTACTATCATCAGGATGAGGCTTTAGCGGGGGTGCAAACCCTGCGCTTTGTCAGTTATCGCAAGGAGGCTGAGTTGTGAGTTTGATTGAAGATGCGGCACTTACACAGGCGAGTGTAGAAACTGACATCTTGCCCAAGATGACGGTTTTACTCAGCAAAAAAATGATCATCATGGGGGCGGTTAGCTCCCGTGACTGGCAACCGATACATCACGATAGTGAATACGCCCGTAACAACGCCAGTTTGCCCGACATCATCATGAATAATTACACCCAGGCAGGGTGGCTGAGCCGCTATGTTACCGATTGGGCTGGGCCGCAGGCCAGGCCGGCGCGCTTGAAGTTTTCCATGCGCAGCCCGTTGTGCCCTGGCGACGAAGCGGTGTTCAGTGGTGTAGTCGAAAACCGCGAACAGCGCGCTGGTTTTGTTTGGCTGGATATCGCCGTGACGATTTATGTTGGTGAGCGTTTGGCAACCAAGGCGGCAATACGATTAGCTTTGCCTGCAGCGGAGGGTGGGGCTTCGCCTTGGCTGTGCTCCGGCGCGACTTGGTGCCCCTGATTGCAGTCAGTCAGCGCTAGCGCCTTTTTCCATGGCTGTGCACAGCTTGTCTCGCGCGACAGTACCGGCGCTTAAGCCACAATAGCGGTGTATGTTTTGAAAAATACAACTGAAAAAATATTGCTTATGCACAACTATATTAAAGCGAGTTTCAGGTGAGCATCTGCTCATATTAATATTTTTATATCGCCTGTTAACAGCAATCTGAAAAATAGAGAAGGTTTATGGATCTGAGCTTATCGGAAGAACAAACGATGTTGAGCGACATGGTGCAGAAACTCTGTGAGGAGTACGCGCCACTGACTGTACTACGGGAACTGGAAGGTACTGAGCCCGGCTTTAGTCTTCCATTTTGGCAGCAGATTGGCGAGCTGGGCTTGACCGGGATTAACGTTGACGAAGCCTATAGTGGCCTGGGCATGGGGGCGCTGGATGGCGCGCTGGTCGCTGAGCAATTTGGTCGTGCTTTGGCAGTTTCGCCACACCATATTTCATCGGTGTTGGCAGCAGATTTATTGGCGAACGCGGCTACGCCAGCACAAAAAGATCAGTGGTTGACGGCCATCGCCACGGGTTCTCAATTTGTCACCGTGGCCAGTTCTGAGCCGCAATCCAGCAGTCAGCGCGAGGGCATACGCTTACGGGCTGAGCGTAAAGGTGATGCGTTGCTGTTGACCGGGGAGAAAGTATTTGTACCTCATGCCGCTACCGCGGCTGCGGTTGTCGTGTTAGCGAGAGATGAGCAGGATCGCATCATCGCAGTGCTAATACCCAAACAATTAATGAACTCAAGCGATGAAACATTAAAGCTGAGATATCAGCTTAATCACGCTAGGGATCCGCTTTATAAAATGCAGTTTAACGGTTATTCAGTGCCAGCAGCGCAGCTGTTAAATGCGGGCGAGTGTATTTGGTCGCAGTGGCAGCAGAGTATGACCAGTGCGCTGATTCCGCTGGCTGCTTATGCCGTAGGTGCGGCAACCCGCGTGCAGGAAATTAGTTTGGACTATGCCAAGTATCGTAAAGCTTTTGGTCGGCCCATAGGTGGGTTTCAGGCAATAGCGCACTATTTGGCCGAAATTACCGTGGCTATAGATGGTGCTGGCACGCTGATGCATCAAGCTGCTTGGGCTCGCGATCAGGGGCGTGATTGGCAGCAGCTAGCGATGATGGCCAAGTTGCAGGCCTGTGAAACATTTCGTCGCGCCGCCGCGCTTTGCATACAAATCCATGGTGGTATTGGCTATACCACCGAAGCCGATCCGCAATTATTTTTTCGCCGGGCCAAGCAACTGCAAACCTTGCACTGGGATTCAGCAACACTAGAGCGGCGTATTGCCGATAACCTGTTTGCCGAGAGTGCTTAAGTCGATGCTTATCAAGATGAATAACAGGATGTTTATGGATCAAGTGCTGATTGCCGATGACGGAAGTGCTGAGCTATGAATACTACCCAGTCCGGTCAGTTTCAGACACTTAGCTATTGTGTTAGGAAAGGGGTGGCGTTAATCACACTCAATCGTGAGTCGCGCAATAATGCTATTAATGCCCAGATGAGTCGCGAATTACCCAAGCTTTGGCAGCACTTTAAACAGGATAGTGAGGCGGTGGTGGCGATTGTTACCGGTGCCGGTGACAAGGCTTTTTGCAGTGGTGCGGATATTGCGGATCTTCCCGAACTGGATATGTCTAGCCCCGAGGCAGCAACCAGTAGCATGGGGTGGACGCCGCTACAGAACGAGATTTTGAAGCCGGTTATCTGCGCTGTAAACGGTATGGTTATTGGCGGTGGCCTGCACTTTATTGCTGACAGCGACATAGTCTTAGCGGCAGATCATGCCACATTTTTTGATACCCACGTCAATGTTGGTCTGGTGTCCGGTCTCGAGCCGGTATCACTGTCTAGGCGCATGCCACTGGAGGCCGTTTTACGCATGGCCTTGGTTGGTGGCAAAGATCGGATGACGGCTGAGCGCGCCCTGCAATGTGGTTTGGTGGGGGAAGTACTGCCAAAAGAACAGCTGCTAAATCGTGCCTTTGAGTTGGCGAGTCTGATAACGGCGAATTGCCCCTCAGCGATGGCGCGCACAAAACAGGCTATCTGGGCTGCTAAGCAGCATTCACTTGATGACGCATTACTGAAAGCATGGCAGCAGATTATTGAACATAACAACACGGACGATTTTGCAGAGGGCGGTCGTGCATTTTTAGAAAAGCGCGCACCGAAATGGAAATCCTATGAACCGGGATAAGGGCATGGATTATTTAAACATTGAATACACGGAAGATCGCGGGGTGGCATTGATCACCTTGAGCCGGCCCAAAAGTCTTAATGCCTATACGCCGGATATGGGGGAAGAGTTAGTGCATGCCTTTCGGCGAGCTTTTGCCGAAGAGTCTGTTACCGCCATTGTGTTAACCGGCTCCGGTCGTGGTTTTTGTGCCGGTGCTGACCGCGATTATTTTCGGGGCAAGGTCGCCGACTGTGGTTACAAACTGGGAGAGGAGCCTTTTCTTACCAAATTCGTCTCAGAGTTAGCGTCGTCAACCAAATTATTAATTGCCGCTGTCAACGGTGTCGCTTCGGGTATTGGTAGCACCATGACCCTGCCTTTTGATATTAGGCTGGCATCTGAGCAAGCAAGTTTTGACTTTCCTTTTGTAAGGTTGGGTTTGGCGCCAGGTTTTGGTTGTAGTTATTTCCTACCGCAGCTGATTGGTGTGGGTAGTGCCGCTGATGTGCTGTTTAACAGCCGAAAATTAAGTGCGGAAACTGCCCATAGTTTTGGTTTGGTACAGCAGATTATTCCAGTAGCGCAGCTGCTACCTACGGCCGTTGCAATGGCAAGAACCATTAGTGCCGCACCAGATGGGATAGTGAGCCAATGCAAACAACTACTTGCTAATAGCGGTAGCCGAACACTGATTGAATGTATCCAGCGCGAGCAGCTGGCAAGCCGTGAAATGGCGGTGCGTATATCAACATTAACTCATTGATAGGTGGCGCTAGGTTTTTTACCCAGCTGCTTGGCCATCTAACAGAGATTTTCTAAGAAGGGTAACACTATGCAAGACGTACGTTTTGATGATCTCAACACCTTACATTCGATGATTACGGATGAATATGGTCCCTGGAGCGAGCCGGTCACCATCAACCAAAAGATGATAGATATATTTGCTGAAATGACCGGTGATCATCAATGGATACATACCGATGTAGAGCGAGCCAAACAAGAGAGTGAATTTGGCAATACCATTGCCCATGGTTTTCTGGTGTTGGGTATGTCCACCATTATTAAAAATTCAACCAGTTACCGAATTGTGGACCACGGCAATGTGCTGAACTACGGCCTAGACGGCGTGCGTTTTGTTAGCCCGGTTCCCGCGGGTTCATCGCTATACGGTCGTACTCGATTACGTCAGGTTGAGGAGGCCAAAGGCGGTGTTATGTTGACCGTTGGTGTTGCCATTCATGTGGTTGGTGCAGAGCGCCCGGCCGTTGTTTTTGATTGGAAATTACTTTATCGGGGCTGAAATAGTTAACTCTAATGTTAATTATTGTTAGTGCCTAACACTTTAAATAAGGTGGAAAACATGATTGAAAATATTCCCCTGCCGGCAACCGATGATCCTGTAGATTCTCCGTTTTGGGAGGGTACGCGCTGTTCAAAATTATTAATTCAAAGCTGCAGTCAATGCGGTGAGATGCGTTTTCCACCTAGGCCTATGTGTCCCTGCTGTCAAAGCCGTGAGTGCAACTGGCAAGCGGTTTCTGGTCGCGGTCGTATTTGGTCTTTTGCCGTGCCTGAGTCGCCTCTGTTGCCCGCCTTTGAGGCGCTGAAGCCCTATGTTACCGCGCTGGTGGAATTGGAAGAAAATCCGAAGTTACGGATTGTAGGGCCTTTGTTAACCAGCGTAGATGGCGACATTAAAGGGGTTAATGCCGCACAGGTTGCTATCGGCCAACAGGTGGCCGTTACGTTTAAATATTTTGCTGAAGATGTTGCGATGCCCTGTTGGGTAGCGCAACCCGAAAATTCCTTAGGAGAGTCTGATAATGAATATTAAATCCATAGGTTATATGGGTATTGGCGCCCCGGAACCGGAAGTGTGGTTAGAATATGCGGTGGATGTTATTGGCATGATGCCGGCACGGGCGATTCCCGGGCAAGGCTGGGGAGTGCCCCAAACAGGCGAGGCTAGAAATGACACCGGTATTGCCGAAGATGGCAGTGTCTACTTAAAAATGGACGATCACCAGTGGCGTATCGCCGTGCACCCTCATGCGACTAATCGCGGCATGCTTTATCTTGGCCTAGAAGTGGAGGATAAGTTGGCATTGGAGTCGGCGGTGATAGAGCTGGATAGCCTGGGCATACAAGTGCGAGTAGGCACAGAGGCGGAGGCTTATAACCGCGCGGTTTCCGGGATTGTTTTTTTACAAGATCCGGCCGGGAATGCGCTGGAATTGTTTTACGGCCCTACCAAGGATTACAACTTTTGTTCGCCTCATCATGGCCAGGAGTTTGTTGCCGGCCATTTGGGTATAGGTCATTTAAATATTTTCGTTGAAGAGATGGAACCTGTTTACGATTTTTATACCCGCAAGCTCGGATTTAAATTATCGGATTATATACGCATGGGCCCTGGTGCCGCGCTGAAATTTATGCGCTGTAACGAGCGGCATCACAGCCTTGCCATTATAGGTATGGGTGATTACAACGGTTTACAGCATGCGATGTTTGAAATGAAAACCATCGATGATGTTGGCAAGGCACTGGACCGCGCCATCGCCAAGGGGGTGAAAATTACCAGCACTCTGGGTCGCCATCGCAACGATGGCATGCTGTCTTTTTATATGAGCAGCCCCTTCGGTTTTGATGTGGAAATTGGCTGTGATTGCCTGTTGATCGATGACAGCTGGACGGTTAACGAGTTCTGCGAAGGCGATGTTTGGGGGCACCACGGTTTAGTCGAGGCAGTGATGGCCTCCAGTGAAGCTTCGCGTATTAAGTAGAGCATGGCGTTTTAAAAAAACACAATAGTTGAGGCGGTGTGCGTGCCGCGGTGATGTTACCACAAGGTGTATAGATGAATTCTGAGCAAAGAGACAATGGCGTAGCGGCAACTGATCTTCACCAATATGAACTGCAGGATCGTTATCGCCGACAGCAAGGCAGAGTGTATCTCAATGGTTCCCAAGCGTTGGTGCGCTTACCGTTGATGCAGCGTCAACTCGATGAGGCTCACGGTATTAATAGCGCCGGTTTTATTTCGGGTTACACCGGCTCGCCCTTAGGTGGCTACGACATCGCCTTAAAACAGGCCGGGGAAGAATTAAAGAATCACCAGATTCATTTTCAGCCGGGTATTAACGAAGATCTTGCTGCCACCTCGGTGTGGGGTTCCCAGCAAATCGATACCGTTGGCGACAATAAATACGACGGCGTTTTTTCACTGTGGTACGGCAAAGGGCCGGGGGTAGATCGCTCCGGCGATGCCCTCAAGCACGGTAGTTATGGTGGCGCTAGTGAGCACGGAGGGGTGATTGTGTTAGCGGGGGATGATCACGGAGCCAAATCCTCCACCACCGCGCATCAGAGCGACCACGCTTTTATACATTTTGCTATGCCTTATCTCAATCCGGCCAGCGTACAGGATTATTTGGATTTTGGTTTGTACGGCTTTGCCCTGTCGCGTTACTCCGGCTGCTGGGTAGGGATGAAGTGTGTCACCGATACTATAGAAAGCTCAGCTTCCGTGTCGGTGGATCTGGATGATTTTGACGTCGTGATACCCGACGATGTCGAGTTACCTGAAGGCGGTTTGAATGCCCGTGGTGGACTCACCGCGGTGATGGCGGAGCAGCGCCAGTACCAGCATCGGCTGCCTGCTGCCCAAGCCTTTGTTCGCGCTAACAAATTAGACAAAGTGGTGGTGGCGCCAAGCTCAGGCAAGGGCAAATTGGGCATAGTCACCAGCGGCAAATCCTATTTAGATGTGATGCAGGCCTTGGATGAGTTGGGTCTGGATCTGGCTCACTGCGCCCAGTTAGGTATTGGTATTTACAAAGTGGCGATGCCTTGGCCATTGGAGCCAGTAAATAGTTGTGAGTTTGTCAGCCACTATGACGAAGTGTTAGTGATTGAGGAAAAACGTCCGGTAATGGAAGAGCAACTGGCCAGCCTGTTGGTTAACCTTGCCCAGCGTCCGTTACTGACCGGTAAACGCGATGAAAGTGGCCAGCCGCTGTTAAGCAGTACCGGCGAACTGTCTCCCGCAGTTTTGGTGAACATTATTGCCCAGCGCCTACAGCGTCTTGATCCCGATTTCAAAACTCATCTGCAGTTACCCTCTGCCCAGGTTCAGGCTTTGCCCGTCAAGGGGCAGAGTTTGAACCGCGTGCCAAGTTTTTGTGCCGGTTGCCCGCACAACACCTCGACTAAAGTGCCGGAAGGCAGCATGGCTTTTGGCGGTATCGGTTGCCACGGTATGGCAACCTTCTTGCCAGAACGGCGTACGCCAACGTTGTTTCAGATGGGCGGCGAAGGAGCTTCGTGGATAGGCATTGCCCCGTTTACCGAGCGTAAACATATTTTTCAGAATCTGGGTGATGGCACTTACTACCATTCAGGTTTGTTGGCGATTCGAGCCGCTGTGGCGGCGGGGGTCAATATTACCTACAAAATTCTGGTCAACGATGCTATCGCCATGACTGGTGGCCAGAAAATCGAAGGGCAAATGCGTGTCGATATACTCAGCCGGCAATTGGAAGCTGAGGGCGTGCAACGGATTGCCGTGGTGGGCCGTGATCCAAAACAGTATCAACAGCACCGCAGCGGCTTTGCCGATAATGTCACGCTGCATCAACGCGATGATTTGGAAATCGTGCAAAAAGATCTGCGTGTAGTGCCGGGTGTTACTGCCATCATTTATGATCAGCACTGCGCTACCGAGCTGCGTCGTAGGCGTAAGCGTGGTACTGCGGAGGATCCTGATCAACGTATTTTTATCAACCCAAGGGTGTGTGAGGGTTGCGGAGATTGCAGTGTGCAATCCAACTGTATAGCCATAGAACCGGTCAATACCGAGTACGGTCGCAAACGCCGTATCAACCAATCGGCCTGTAACAAAGACTTCTCCTGCGTCAAAGGCTACTGCCCCAGTTTTATTTCAGTGTTGGGTGGCACGCCCAAGCAGCGGGGTGTTGCCAGCTCGGGTCAGGGCTTTGATATTGTTGAGCGCGTTGCCCAGTTGCCTGCGCCGGTATGCAGTGATACCGCCCGACCCTATAACGTCTTAATCACCGGCATCGGTGGCTCTGGTGTGGTGACCTTGGGGGCGTTGATTGGTATGGCGGCTTTTCTGGAAGGCAAGGGTTGTTCCGTGCTGGATGTGGCAGGGCTAGCCCAGCGCAATGGGCCAGTGACCAGCCATATTCGAGTTGCCAACGACCCAGCGGCCATTTATGCAACCCGTGTCAGTGATGCAGACCTAGTGTTGGGTTGCGATATTGTGGTTGCCGCCGGCGCTGAGGTGCTTAAAAAAATGCACAGCGGCCAGACTAAAGTGGTGATTAACAGCTGCGTTGCTCCTACCTCCGATTTTGCCAGCAACCCCGACCTCGACCTGTCAGCAGAAAACATGATGACGATAATTCGCCAGTTACTTGATGAGGGCGATGCTGACTTTATTGCGGCTGGCGAGCTGGCGACGGCTTTAATGGGCAATGAAGTGGCGGCCAATATGTTCATTATTGGCTACGCCCTGCAGAAGGGTTGGATGCCGGTGTCGCTAGCAGCCCTTGAACGCGCGATTGAACTCAATGGGGTTGCCGTTGCCATGAATCAGCGCAGCCTGGCTTGGGGAAGGCTGGCAGCGGTAGATCTCGATGCCGTGCAAAAAGTGGCGCGGCCCGCGGAAGGCGTGGTGAGCTATATGCCTGCTAGAGAAGAGCCTAAAACCCTGTCGGCGTTAGTCGATGCGCGCGTGGTCGATCTCACGGAATATCAGAATAGCGCCTATGCCGATAGTTATAGCCAGTTGGTAGCTGAGGTGAAAGCTGCCGAGCAAAAACTGGGGGCAGGCGAGCTGACCTTAACCTGGGCTGTTGCTCAATATTATTTCAAGCTTATGGCCTACAAGGATGAATATGAAGTGGCGCGGCTACACAGTGGCAAAGCCCTGCGGGAAGCGCTGGCGGAAACTTTCGATGGCAACTTTAAGCTTGCTTTCCATCTTGCCCCCCCGGTGTTGGGTGGCCGTGATCCTAACACGGGTCGTTATCCCAAGCGGGTCTTCGGAGGCTGGATGATGCATGCCTTTACCCTGCTGGCGAAGTTCAAATTTTTACGCGGCAGCGTTTTCGATCCCTTTGGCTATGCGAGCCATCGTCAACAGGAGCGTCAGCTGATTAAAGATTACGCGCAGACTATTCGCAAATTGCTGCCCGACTTGAAAGCCGACAACTACGCGACGGCGGTAGCGATTGCCGAGTTACCCGAAAAAATTCGCGGCTATGACACGGTTAAAGAAGCCAACATTGCGCAAGTTCAGTTGCAGCAAGAGCAGCTGCTGGACGAGTTTTATCAACCGCCCTCGGCGAATAACAGCGCAGTAAAAATAATGGCTGTGAATGTGAGTTAAGGGTGGGTCTAGGCTCAATAATGATTGTTGAAGCATAAGCTCGGTATTGATTGCTGTGACACGCCGTTAATACATCCATGTGCCCAAAGCACTCGTGATGCTCGCGGGGCAGGCTCTAGGCTCTGCGCCAGCATGACCTATAAGGATGTAGGAAATGCAGGCATTGCAGGAGCAAAAGCCTGTCCATGCTGGCGAAGGTCACAGCAATCAATACCGAGCTCATGTTTTGATAGTTTGTGTGACAGCACTGGGGTTTACCCGCTGCGCATTGAAAGGAGAATATTGTGAAAGTACTTGAGAACAAAGCCGCTGTGGTAACCGGTGCCGGTCGTGGCATAGGCAAGGGGCACTGCCTACACTTGGCGCGGGCAGGGGCTGCAGTAGTGGTCAATGACATTGATGCGGCTCAGGCCCAGCTTGTGGTTCAGCAAATTGAAGCAGAAGGTGGCCGCGCCATTACTTGTGATGCCAATATCGGCTCCCGGGAAGGTGCCCAGCGCTTGGTAGACGAATGCTGTGCAGCCTTTGGGGGCATCGATATTTTAGTCAACAATGCCGGCAATCTGCGTGACCGTAGTTTTTTGAAAATGAGCGATGACGAGTTTGATGCGGTCTGGTTGGTGCACGTAAAAGGAACGTTCTGGTGTACCCAGGCCGCGGCCACTGCCATGCGAGATCAGGGCAAGGGCGGCGCCATAGTCAACACCACCTCGGGTGCGCACTTTGGCAGCTTTGGCCAAACCAATTACGCCGCTGCTAAAGGGGCCATTGCGTCTATGACCTATACTTGGGCGTTGGAACTGGCGCGCTATGGTATACGCGTCAATGCCATAGGGCCTACCGGTACAACTCGCATGTCGGATACTTACAAGGATGCTGCGGGTAACGAAGTGAAGCTACCTTTTATAGACCCCGAACTGAATGGGCCGCTAGTGGCCTGGCTTTGCAGCGATAATGCAGCGGTGGTCAGTGGCCAGATTTTTGGCAGTGGCGGCGAGCGGATCGCCCATATGATACAGCCCCATTACGGTAAAACCCTGATTAAAGAGGGGGGCTGGGATATCGCAGCGATTGAACGTCAGTTAATCCCTCAGTTGCGCGGCGAGTTTGGCGCATTGGGTATGTTGGCTAATCCCTATCCCTTCCACGATGGTGTTGTTGCCAGCGGTGGGAAATCCTGATGGCTAAGCAGGGCCGCCAGATGTTGAAAGATCAAACCGCGATTGTGGGCATAGGTGAAACCGAGTTTGGTAAGCGCTTAGAGGATACTGAATGGGGCCTGGCGTGTACGGCTATCAAGGCGGCACTGGATGATGCCGGTATCCACCCTTCAGAAGTCGACGCCATGGGTTGCTTTAATCAGGAGGTGACGCCGGAGTTTGAAATAGCCCGCAGCTTGGGTTTTGAAAACGTCCATTTTTTTAATCAGGTTGCCCACGGCGGTGGTGCGGCCTGCGGGGTGCTGGGGCAAGTGGCCCTAGCCATTGCCAGCGGTGTGGCTAATGTCGGTGTGATCTGGCGTTCTCGCAAACGCGGTGACCCTAGCAAGCGGCAGTGGGCTGGGGTACAGCCCCGCGTAACAGACCACTGGAAATGGTCGCGCCCGCAAGGCCTGCTACGGCCCGTGGATGAAGTGGCGATGACGATGCGACGCTATATGCATGAATACAATATTAGCCGTGAGCAACTGGCAACGGTGGCGCTGTCGCAGCGCGGCTACGCTAACAGTAACCCTCGCGCAATCATGCGAGACAAGCCTATGAGCCTAGATGATTATATGGGCGCACGCATGATTTCAGACCCTTTGTGCCTGTTCGATAATTGCCTAGAGAGTGACGGTGCCATCGCCCTGGTCATTACCCGGGCCGCAGATGTAAACCCACAGAAACAGCAGCCGGTGTATATACACGCTTTTTCCCAGGGCATGTCGCCGCAGCATCAATTGATGACTGATTATCACGGCGTTGACCCCCTGCGTAGCTCTTCCTGGACCACGGCGGCGAACCTGTGGCGGCAGTCTGATATCCAGCCATCTGATATCAAGCTGGCGCAGTTTTACGATGCCTTCTCGCCAATGGTACTTTATTGCCTAGAAGCTTACGGTTTTTGCGGTAGGGGAGAAGCGGCTGATTTTATTGCTAATGGCGGTATGGCGCAAAATGGTAACTTGCCGATTAATACTTCGGGTGGCAGTTTGTCGGAGGTCTACCTGCACGGTATGAATTTGCTGACCGAAGCTGTACGTCAATTGCGGGGCCAGGCAGCCAATCAGGTTGAGCATGCTGACACTTGCTTAGTTGCTACCTGCGATAGTACGCCCAATGGCGCGTTGGTGTTGCGCCGTTGAACTAAAAGATAACAACGGATAGAGAGGCATAACATGACCCTGAAATTAAGTGATCCGGCCTTGCATGTTGGCATTGTTACGGAAAATGGTGAGCGAATGCTGGATTTTTATAACCGTGTGTTTGGGCTTGAGTCGGTTGGCGAAATACCGTTTCCGGGACTTGGTGTAGTTCATAAGCTACAGTGTGGTAACAGCCAGATTAAGTTGTTAGTGCTTGAGAGTCCGGCTCAGTCACACAACCCGGGAGGCGGTTTCAGTAGCGCCACCGGCTATCGCTATCTGAGTTTTAATATCGCTAACATCGATGCGGTAGTGGAAGCATGTGACAAAGACTGCTGCCAAATCGTGGTGGCTGTGAAGGAGCTGCGTCCTGGTGTGAAGGCTGCGATGGTACAGGACCCGGATGGCAATACTATCGAATTTATGCAAATGGATTAACTTTGTTCGAGTTAATTAATAATAAACCACAATAAGGCCGCCACTATGACAACTCAAGATCCAACGCCCTGCCTAGTGATTACCGGTGCCAGCCGCGGTATTGGTTTTGCAACCGCCGAACGTTTTCTTACTGCTGGCTATCGGGTAATTAATATTTCTCGCACAGCTGCACCCAACCCCGATATTGTGCAGCTTGAAGCCGATTTGTTTGATCCGGCTTGGGGTGAGGCGGTAGCAGCGGATCTCAATAGCTTGGTAGATGGTGCCTCGAAAATAGTGCTGGTGCACAACGCGGCCCTGCAAGCTCATGGCGGTGTCGATCAATTAGATGCGCAGACCTTACGTAAGGTGATGGAGTTAAATGTGATTGCGCCGACTATACTCAATCAACTTTTGTTGCCGGCGATGAAAGCCGGTTCAAGTATTATTTATATCGGCTCTACCCTCAGCCTTAAAGCCACCGCTAATGTCGCGGCCTATGTAACCAGTAAACACGCGCTGTTGGGTTTAATGCGCAGTACTTGTCAGGATTTAGGTGGCCGAGGGATACACACCGCCTGCGTATGCCCGGGCTTTACTGATACAGAAATGCTGCGCAGTTATGGAGGGGAGGTACTTGAACAGCTGGCTCAGGCTTCGACTATAGGGCGGCTAGTGCAACCACAAGAGATAGCAGAAAGTATCTGGTTTTGCGCCAGTAACCCTGCGGTTAATGGCACGTATCTGAGAGCCGATTTGGGGTTGATTGAGCATTAACGACTGACTAAATTAATAGCCAAATAAACAGAGTGCTCACATTTTTTTTATAAAGTAAAGAATGCGAGTAGTATGTGAGTAGTTAACCACATTTAATGGATAGTGAGTTCATGTTACATCTTGTTATTAATCGATAAAACAATTAATTATCAAGCTGTTACATAAAAAATAGAAATAGCTGTGCAAACTAATACTGGAACCGATATTTAAAAAAATAAGTGAGTTACAACTCGTTTTAATAGAACAGACCCCGCCTTATAAAGGTCGGATTAAGGTCGTGACAGAGAGGTCAAGTCTATGATTTCAGCGCAACAAAGAAACTATAAACCCCGCAAAATCCCGAAGCAGGGTAGGGCGTTGCACACTGTAGATAGTATTATTGAGGCTACTCAGAAAATACTGTCAAACCAAGGCTATGAGAGTGCTTCCACTAATTATATTGCCGAAGTGGCTGGGGTTAGTATTGGCTCCTTGTATCAGTATTTTCCCAGCAAAGAAGCCATTATGGCGTCCCTAGTAGAAAAAACCGTTGTTGAAGCCGCTGAACGAATTCGTGAAGAGCTACTTTCTTGTATGGGCCTGCCTTTGGAAGAGAGCACGCCGCGACTGGTTCGAGTGATCTTGGAAACACGTAAGGCAAATGCTTTTGTGTTTCTGAGCCTACCTAGGGAAATGCCATGTCACCGAGCAGTGTCTGGACAACTCACTACTGAAAAATATCTACATACCACTATCTACTCTTACTACATGCAGCATAGGGATAGGGTAGGTATCGAGGATTTAGACACAGCCATCTTTGTTACTGAGCATCTGGTAATAGGTTGCATTGATGCCTACATCGACAATAATTCACCAAAAATTGATGACGAAACTCTGGTAGATCATCTGTCCTTGGCCGTATTAAGTTATCTGGCAGTTTAGGTATTGCGAGGCGGACAAGAGGCATCACTGATGTCTATAGGCGGATAGTGTTGTCAATTAATAGGTATACAGATTATGAATTTTGATTTTGGGGTAGAAGAGCAGCAATTTATTGTTGACGTGCGACAGTTTATTGCTGAGCAGGCTTGTCATGATGACGCTGATGATGTGATGAATCCCAATCGGGAATCGGATTCCATTTTGTCCGATACACCAGCACGAAAACGTTTTAATAAAGCAATGGCCCAACGTGGCTATATGGGCATGTCCTGGCCCGAAGCTTATGGAGGCAAAGCCATGCCTGGAATTTATGAGTATCTGCTCAATGAGGAACTATCCCGTGTGGGAGCCCCACTTATTGGTAAGGGCGTTGGTTGTGTGGGTCAGACTCTTATTCGCCATGGATCGGAAAAACTTAAAGCCGAGTTTCTCCCCCAGATTCTCAAGGCTGAAGTAGAATTTGCATTAGGTTATACCGAGCCAAGTGCCGGCTCGGACCTCGCTTCTCTTAAGCTTAAGGCCGAACGTTCTGGTAATGGTTGGCTGCTTAATGGTCAGAAAATGTTTACCACTTCGGCCCATTTTGCCGATTGGTACTGGCTTGCCGCCCGAACCGATCCTCAAGCGAAAAAACATAAGGGCATCAGTTTATTTTTGCTGCCTATGAACCATCCTGGCATCACCATTACGCCAATTGAAACCTTGGGTGAGCATGTGACTAACCAGGTTTTTATCGATGATGTGTGGGTTTCTGACGATTATTTGGTGGGTGAGTGTAACAACGGTTGGCGGTATATTTGTGAAGCCTTAGATTATGAACGTTTTACTTTTTATACCTTTAGCCCGCTGGAAGAAAAATTTAATAAGCTGATGCAATTGATTAAAAACACTGACCGCGATGGCGTAAAGCTAGCCGAAGACCCTTGCATCCGTCGCGACATGGCGCGCCTGGCGACTGAACTAGAAACCGCTAAAATGCTACAGCGCCGAGTGATTTATGTGGCGTCTAAGGGCGAAGTGCCTTCTATAGAAGCTGCCGAGTGCAAGCTTTACAGTACTGAATTGCATCAACGCTTGTCGCAAGCGGCGATGAACTTTCTCGGTGAACAAGGCTTGCTGCACAAAGATGATGCCGATGCCCCCATGGGTGGCAAGTGGGAGTGGTCCTACCGCGCCACACCCTTGGATACCATTGGTGCCGGTACCACCGAAATTCAGAAAAATATTATTGCCCGTAAAAAACTGGAATTACCGCTGGAATATTAATCGTTCGTCTTTTGTTGGAGTCAATTTACTGCGGATTTATATCTATTAGAGAATCTGATTATGGCTCATATGCAGCCCCTGCCGCCCGAACAACTAGCACCCTTTCAAGAAGCCTTTGCGGCGATGTCTGAACGTATGGGGTTTGTGCCTAACAGTCTTAAAACTTTAGCTAGAAAACCAAAATTGCTGCAGCTATTTATGGCCTTTGCGTTGGAAACCAGTAAAGATGATACGCTGAGTATGCAGTTAAAATATCTCGCCGGTCTGATCGCCAGTGCCGCTTCTGGTTGCAGCTATTGCCAGGCCCATCTCAGTGTGACTGCTGCTAGAGAAGATATTACCGACGAAAAGATTGCCGCGGTGTGGGAGTTTGAAACCAGTGCGCATCTTTGATGCCCCTTAACGAGCCGCTTTAAGTTTTGCGCGCGATGCCGCGCAACAACCCAACCAGGTTAGATCAGAGCATAATCAAAACCTTTATCGTTGTTTTAGTGAAGAGCACGTGGTGGAGTTGTTAGCTATTGTATGTCTGTTTCGCTGGTTGAACTGTTGGAGCGATACTATGGCTACGGGATTAGAAGCAGAGCTATTGCAGAAGGCTACAGAAGTGTTTGCTGTTAATCGATAGCAAGTCGGCAAACATAAAGGATAAAAACGGCTGTCTATAACGTCGTGATTAATGGTTAACGTCACTTCGTTATAGACAGCAAGAGACACATAGGTGCCTCTTCACAATCTTATTTTGTTATTGTTCTGAACAAACCTGTGGCGCAAAGTAAATCGGTAAGTGATTAAAACCCTGTAAAAATTCGCCGAACGCTCTAGTACTTTTGGCACGGTCTACTTCAAAATCACCCAGTGAGGCGAAAATTTCTTCTAAAATAATTTGCCCTTCAAAACGTGCTAGGTGTTGTCCTAGACAAAAGTGTAAGCCTGCCCCAAATGATAAATTACGTTTTGATAATCTATGCAATTGATACTCATCTGGATTCTCAAATTCCCGGTCATCGCGGTTGGCTGAAGCGTATAGGAACAAAACAGGTTGGCCTTTTTTAAGCTGCTTGCCGTGCAGCTCGAAGTCTTCAGTAACGACTCGCCCCAGAATATTGGTAGGCTGATCAATTCTTGCTGCTTCCGCGAAAGCTTGGGGTATCAGCTCGGGGCTGGCTCGTACCTCGTTCATCACTGCGGGCTGTTGTGATAAGTAATAGAGTGTGGCGGCAACGGTCATTGGCAATGTATCGGAGCCGGTGATAACCAGTGCAAAGATGCTAAAAAATATCTCATCATCGCTCATGACTGTATCGTTGACATCAGCGTTTAGCCAGTTATAAATGTGAGTGTTTTCGGCGGGAGGAGTTTTCCGAAATGTTTTAATCAGTTCATGGATATAAAGATGAGCTTCAGCAAAGGCTTGCTGACCTTTTTCAGTGGTGCCCATTCTTCCCGGCTCTCTATGATAGAAAGCATCAATCAGTTTGCGAATGTGGAAGATTTGTTCGAAACTCAGGCCAATAAATTTGGCGATAGTATGTAGCGCCACATGACTGGATAAACGATAGACATCCAGCTCGCCTTTTTCTAGGCTGGGGGCCATCACTGCACGGGTGGTTTCGCGTATCTGTTGTTCCAGTGTGGCAATATTCATCGGTGTATAGGGGGCGGCAATAAGGTTGCGATGCTGGCGGTGCTCAGGTGGGTCCATAAACAGAAAAACTTTGGGCGGCAAATTTTTATCGAGTAATAAGACCTCCGGTGAGGTGCCATGGCTTGCCGTATAGTGGGTTTTGTCTAAGCTGGCTTGCCAAATATCGTCAAATCGTGTCAGCGCCCAAGCATCGAACTCTTCAATATAATAAACGGGGTCTTGATCACGCATGGCATGATAAGTAGGCCAGGGATCTTGCAACAGCTTTTCGTCGAAGGGGTTGTATTTTATGTTCATAGTGTCACCAGATGTATGGGTTGTTTGGTTTTAGAGTTGTTCCAGCATGGCTGCCAGTGCCTGCTGATGTTGGTCACTGTCGTGACAGAGACTTTGCTGACTGGCGCAGTAATCCAAAAAGTCGCGTAAAGGTAGACGATGCCCGGCCTGTAACAGGCGCTTACTAATACGCAAAGCCTGGCGTGGTTTATCGGCAAAACTGCGGGCTAGTTGTTGCGCTCGTTGCAATAGCTCGTCGGCGGGTACTATGTCCATCAGTAAACCGTAATCAAGGGCTTGCTCTGCCTTGATGATTCGACCGGAAAAGGTCAGTTCAGCAGCGCGTTGTGCCCCCACTAACCGGGGCAAAAACCAGGCGCCACCATCACCGGGAATAATCCCCAAGTTGACAAAGGTTTCGCCTAACTTGGTATATTCACAGCCCAGCCGAATATCACACATGCAGCATAGATCCATGCCAGCACCAATCGCGGCGCCATTGATGGCGGCAATGACCGGCACTTCCAGCTGGTAAATATTCATCGTCATGGTTTGGATGCCGTGGCGATAAGCGTCTTGCACGGAGAAGCCATCGCCGCCGAACATGCCCTGTTTTGACTGCATGTCTTTGATATTACCGCCCGCAGAAAAGGCTTTGCCGTTGGCGCTAATTACTAGGCAGGCAATCTCAGGGTTGTGGTTGATCCAGTGACAGACGCGGTTAATGTCATCGATTAAATGGGTGCCGGTCAGCACATTGCGTACATCGTCGCGATTAAAAATCAGCGTGGCGACCCCGTCATTGACTTCAAACAGGGCATCCGTTGTGTTTGGAGGTGAGCGTTGTTGCTTAGGGGCTGTCATAGTGTTGTTCCCAGTGAGTCATGCATCAGGATGGTTGCGATTCAGGGGTTTTCATCTGCCGGTCACTGCGTGCCGTCAGGCTGCTCCAGAAACCATCGGTGCGGGCGTCCAGGCACCATTGGCCGAGGATGTTGGCCCAGAACCGGTCGCTGCCATATTCACTGCGCCAAGCTAACAGGCGACGGGTAAAAAGATGCAGGCGATGTTCCTCAGTAAAACCAATCGCACCGTGTAGCTGGTGGGCAATGCTGGTTGCTTGGGGAATCGCCATATTGGCGCGCAGCTTGCTCGCCGCTATTTCAAATAAGGCGCCGTCGCTGCTGCCTTCGCAGTCCAGCGCTCTTGCCGCTGATTCGCTGGCACAAAGCACCGCAGCGGCTTGCTCAGCCAGTTGCGAGATATTGTGTTGGATGACTTGAAACTTGCTAAGCGGGCGGCCAAATTGTTCGCGTTCGCTGCTGTACTGCACCGACATATTAACCAGTTGATCTAGCGCGCCAGCTATTTGCGCGCTGCGCATCAGGGCCGCCAAATGATAGAGATTGATAGGCTGATCTAGCCAGTAGAACGCTTGCATAGCTGTATTCTCTAATAGCAATTCAGCCTGCGGCTCAGCTGCCAAGTTAGTAGAGCCTATCTGCTGGCTAGACGCTTCAGCCGGTAGCAAAGCCACAAACCCCCGTTGCTGATACTGGCCGCTGATAACAATGGGAGTGCTCTCTCCCCAAGGGATGTGGCGAAGTCTTGCGGTTAGTAAATGCTGTGAATTCTGTAGTTGGAGTTTTGCCGTGTCACAGTGGGCAATACTGAGTGGCCCCTCAAATTCACTGTGCCCGGCTTGCTGCAGGGCAAACCTAGCCAGTATGGTTTCGATCAGTGGTTGTGGTATAGCAAAGTAACCTAGCTGCCTGGCTACTAGCACTGCATCTTGCCACTGCCCATTGAAACCGCCGCTGTCTTCATCCAGCATCAGTGAGGGCAGCCCTAGGGCTTCCAATTGCTCCCAGTTACTCGACCCTGATTCACTGATATCACTGAATAGCCGCGTAACCGTGTCTGCCAATATGGTTCTTAATTCACTCATAGCCTAAATCCTTGTTCACTTTGCTGTTAGCACAGCCTTGTTAACGTAGCCCTAGGCCACGGGCGATGATGCCGCGCAGAATTTCTCGGGTGCCGCCGCGCAGAGAAAAGGACGGTGAGGCTAAGAGCAAATAATCCAGTACCTCGCGTAGTGCCGATGGTGTTGTTTGTGCTTCATCGTCGAGTAGGGCTTCGACTTGATGTGGCAACGACTGTTCGAATGTTGCCCCTAGGTCTTTAACCATGGCGGCCTCCAGGCTAGGCTCTTTGCCTTCTGAAATTTGCCCTGCCATCGACAGTGACATTTGCCGCAGGGTCCACAGTTCCGCTGCCCACTGGCCCAGGGCGCAGCGGTTGAGTTCATTCGAGGTTTCATCTTGGGCGCTGAGAAACTCTTCTATTAAACGGTAGCTGCTGAGATATCGTTCCGGCCCGCTACGTTCCAGCGCGAGTTCGGCGTTAACCTGTTGCCAACCTTCGCCCTCGACACCGATCAGGCAGTCCTCGGGTACTAACACATCATCAAAAAAGACTTCGCCAAAGTGTTCTTCGCCGGTTTGGTCGCTAATGCCTTTAATGGTGATGCCGGGTAATGAAAGGTCGATGAGAAATTGGCTCATGCCGCCGTGGCGCTGTTGGCTGCGGTCGGTGCGAACTAGGGCTATCATCATTTGGCTGCGCACTACGTGGGTGGTCCACAATTTTGCGCCATTGATTTTCCAACCGCCGTCGACGTGGCTGGCATGGGTGGCTATGGCTGCGAGATCGGAGCCGGCATTGGGTTCGCTCATGCCTATGCAGAAGTACAATTCCCCCGCCGCTATTTTGGGTAGATACTCTCGTTTGACCCGTTCACTGCCATAACGCAGCAAGTGGGTGCCGCTTTGGCGGTCGGCAATCCAGTGAGCGCCAACGGGGGCACCGGCGGCTAGCAGTTCTTCTATGACGACATAGCGTTCCAGTGGTGAGGCATCGCGGCCGCCATATTGTTCGGGCCACTGCATCCCAATCCAGCCCGCCTTGCCCATAGCCTCACTGATGTTGGCATTGAACCCCGTCCAGCTATAGGCGCGTTCGCGTGCCGAGACTTTTTGCAGGGCGGTAGCGAGAAAATCGCGGATCTTATTGCGTAGACCGGCGGCATCAATGCTGCTCTGGCTGGGCGTAAAATTAAAAGTAGACAAATATTGCTCCTTGATAAGTCTGGCTACTGTGGTTTGCTAGATACGCTGTTACTGACGTCATTCCCTGTAGCGAACACAGTATTTGCTATGTGGGAATCATAAACTGAGCATCTGCTCAGCTTAAACTCGCTTTGGGTTGGGTTAGGATATTGATGCTTCCCAGTCATGCCATAAGCGGTCACGATGTTCGGGGTCGGCGATGTCTACCAGTGCTTTGGCGCGTTGCTCTGTGCCGAGAGTAAACAGTGAGGCGTGACCGTATTGCGTGACCACGTAGTCAATGTCGGTGCGACAAAGAGTGGTGATGGCGTTCGTGTCTAGTTGGGTGACTATTCGGGATTGGCTGCCAGCTTTTGCCGTGGCGGGCATGGCGAGTATGGATTTGCCGCCACGGGAGGCGCGAGCACCGCGCACAAAATCAACCAGCCCACCGCTAGCGCTAACGGCGCGGCCGTTGATACGCTCGGCATTGGCCTGGCCCTGCAAATCAATTTCTAACACCGAATTAATAGACACAAATTGATTAATCGCCGCCAGGGTTTGCTGGTCGTGGGTGTAGTCTACGGGGCGAAACATGACTTGTGTTTGTTCAGCCATCCAGTGGTAAAACGCTGCGCTACCCAAGGCCATGCCAGTGACATGTTGGTGGCGGTCTATGGATTTTTTTTCGCCGGTGATAATGCCAGCTTCAATCAGTGCTTGGGCATCTTCGCTAATCAAGCCGCTGTGTAAGCCTAGCTGTTGATGATTTGTTAACGCGCGCAGAATGCTACCAGGCAATTTTCCTATGCCGATTTGAATGCAGCTGCCGTCATCGATTAACGCTGCCACCTGTTGGGCAATGGCGGTTTCTGTGTCGCCGCACATTGATAACGGACTGCTCGGTAATGCGTGATCGCTATCAATGACGATATCAATATCGTTGATGGCTATGGTGGGTGCGTTTTGTACTGCGGGTAACTGCCGGTTACATTCTGCGATGATGCAGCGGCTGTTATCCAATATGGCGGGGACAAAATCGACTGAGGGGCCCAGGCTGCAACGGCCTTTTGAATCCGGCGGACTTACTTGGATTATTGCGACATCAAAAGGTTTTTGTTGTTGTAAAAAGCGATAGATATCGCGGTAGTGCAGCGGGTGAAAAAATACTGAATCGTCGCTTGCTGAGGCAATATTTTGATGAAGAAAAAAACTATGGAAATTTGCGCCAGGATGAAAAGTGTGTGGCGAAAAGTGATTGATACCTGGAATCGATACGCCGTAATAATCAACGGCTTTGGCTGCTTGGTTTGCCGCTGCCAAAGCTTGCAGTATCGTGCTGGGTTCACCTATGCCACCTTGAATAAATACCCGGCTGTTATCGGGAATACACTGGGCAACGTCACTGGCTGTTATTTCCCTGGGCATGGGCTGTCCCTGATTGCGGTTAATAGTCAATGCTTATTGCTTAGTAGGTAGTTTGATATTGGCCAGCAGTTGATTAATGGCTAGGGTTTCCTGTTCAATCTTATCGATGATGGCTGGCAACTCAGGCTGTTTCATTAAGCGTTTGGTCTGTTGCAAGGCCGCGTTGGGTTGTTGGCTGAGTGCGTTACAGCTCTGCATGGCGACGTCAAATAATTGCTCGGCCGGTAACACTTTGTTAACCAAGCCTAATGCCAGCGCTTCAGTGGCATCTAAGTGTTGACGCAACATCAATAACTCGGCGGCGCGTTGATAGCCCAAGCGCTGGGTCAGTAGCGTGGTTGAAGCAAACTCTGGTACCAGCCCGATGCTGACAAAGGGCAGCTTCAGTTGACTGTTTTCGGTGAGGTAGACCAGGTCGCAATGCAACAGCATAGTGGCACCGATGCCGACGGCGTCCCCGGGCACAGCGGCGACCACGGGTTTGCCAAACCGGGCCAGGGTTTTCATAAAGTTGAAACCGGGGCGCTGTTGATAGGGGATATCGGCAATAGCTTTGAAACCGTGCACATCATTACCGGCGCAGAAAAAATTACCGGCCGCGGTGATTAACAGCACATGAATACTGTCGTCACTAGCTGCGGTTTCTAAGGCGCTAGTCATAGCTCTATACATGTCGCCGGTGATGGCGTTTTTTTTATCGGCTCGGTTGAGGCTAATAATCAGCACCTCATCTTCACGTCGGCAGTCTATATGTTCGCAGCTAATCATGACGTTATTAATCTCTTGATGCGTGGCAATCGTTAAGAGCTAATATAAAAGCCGCCGTCAATGCTCAGATGTTGGCCGGTGATATAAGCAGCGGCATCGGTGAGTAAAAAACAGGTGGCAGGCGCGACTTCTTCGGTACTGGAAAAACGCCCCAGTGGAATTTGTGATAAATATTTATCGCGAAATTTATCCTGCCGTATGGTTTCTGTCATGCTGGTTTCCACCATGCCATAGCACACCGAGTTGACGTTAATATTGAATTTGCCCCACTCGCGAGCGGAACACATGGTCATGCCCAGTACGCCCGACTTGGCTGCACCGTAGTTAATTTGGCCTATGGTGCCGCGTCTACCGGCATCGGATGAAATGTTCACAATGCTGCCGGGTTTGGTATCGCCATTTTTGGATTTTTCGATTAGGTATTTTCCTACGGCTTGTAAACAGACAAAGCTGCCGGTGAGGTTGACGTTGATGACCTGGTTCCACTGGTCGATGCTCATTTCGCTGGCCATGGCCGCGCGAATAATACCGGCATTATTGATCAGACCGTAGAGGTCGCCGAAATCACTAACAATTTGAGCGACGGTGTCAGTGACAAACTCAACATTGCTGACATCGCCACAGTAGGTGCGTATACGGTTTGCATGGATACCGGTTTGCACAATTTCTTGGCGAGTTTGTGCCAGTGTGTCGTGGTTAATATCCACCAGTGCCACTCGTGCATCTTGGGCCAGTAATTGTTCGCCCAGTGCGCGGCCGATACCTTGGCCGCCACCAGTAATCATGATCACCCGATCATGCATTGCCAACGGATTTTGCATAGTTTTGATTCCTTGTTAACAAAGTGGGGCTAAGCCGAGTAGTGGCCAAACAGCGACACGCTACAAACATTTTTATTAGGGAAGCCGCCCAGGTTATGAGTCAGGCCCAAACGCGGGTTGTTGAGCTGGCGCTCTCCCGCTCGGCCATGTAATTGTTGGTAGATTTCATAGGTCATACGCAGGCCGGTGGCACCGATAGGGTGGCCAAAACATTTCAAACCACCGTCGACATTGCAGGGTACTTCACCATCGCGGTCGAATTTACCGGCGAGTATATCTTCAGAGGCGTGGCCTACTTCTGACAGCCCGAGGTCTTCCATGGTGACCAGCTCGGTGATCGAGAAGCAGTCGTGAACTTCTATCAAATCGAGTTCACGCTGTGGATTGCTAACACCGGCTTCGGCATAGGCTTTTTGCGAGGCGACACGGGTGGTCAGGGCATAGCTGCCATCCCAGGAGTCGTGCGACATTTCCGAACCATTGCTGAGTGCCAGCTGCATGGATTTTACACTGACCAGGGTGCCGGTTTTGCCCATTTCTGCAGCCTTCTCAGGAGTGGTAACAATGGCGCAGGCTGAGCCATCGCTGACCCCGCAGCAGTCGTAAAGCCCCAGTGGATAAGAGATCATCGGTGCGTTGAGAATTTTTTCAATCGATACCCGTGATCGCAGATGGGCTTTTTCATTGAGTATGCCGTTTTCATGGCTTTTCCAAGAGACATGCGCCATCGCTTGTTTTAATTTATCCATGTTCATGCCATGGCGTGCCACATAGGCGCTGGCAAACTGGGCAAAGGAACCCGGTGCGGTGGCGCTGGGGAACCAAAGGTCATCGAAGGTGCCCTTGTTGCGTTCGGGTAGCCCACCGTAGCCAGTATCTTTGAGTTTTTCGACGCCAAGGGCTAAGGCGACATCATAGGCGCCTGCGGCCACGGCATAGACTGCACCGCGCAGCGCTTCGGTGCCGGTGGCACACATATTCTCCACTCTAGTGGCGGCGATGTTAGGCAGGCGCAGGGTTTCAGATAATGACAGTGCTGATTTCCCTAGGTTTTGTTCGTCGACCGAGAGGCCGAACCAGGCGGCCTCAATTTGATCGCGAGCTATGCCCGCGTCGGCCAAGCATTCGCTAAAGGACTCCACCATCAAGTCTTCGGCACTACAGTCCCAGCGCTCACCAAAATGAGTGCAACCCATGCCGATGATGACAACTTTATCTTTAATTCCAGTGGCCATGATTATTTCCTGTGTTGTTGAATGTTGCTATGTCATTAAGCTGCTATGCCATTAAAAAGTACTATGCCGCGTTAGCGTGGCAGCAGCGGCGTTGCTTTCCAGAAGTAGCGTTTGAAGTCGCGCTTGTTGTCTTGATCTTTGATGCGGAACTGCATACTAACTGGGGTTCCGACTTCCAATTCGCCAGGCTTGAAATCAGCAAACTCCATCATCACGATACCGCCGCCTTCAAAGCGCACGTTGCCATACTTAAAAGGTGGGTTGTAGGACAGAGCCAGCCAGTCTTCGGTAAAGGATTTAACCGCCGCTTTCTTGTCTTTAAAGGGTTCATCTATCTGGCCTTTATCACTGCGGCATTGCGGGTTGGCACAGAAGGGTTTACGAGGAAATTGTGGCGTGTCGCAAGCTATGCAGCGCCCGCCGATAAAACCCGTTACGGTTTTTCGGTGACGGTAGAACGCGGAGTGAGCGGTGCGATTATCGCGTTCAGCGCGCATACCCCAGTCCAGTTCCACTAGCCCGGCAAACGAAAGGTAACGTTGGTAGTTGTCGTCTTCGACACCATTGTCGATTAGTGTCTGCAGCGGTGCTTGTTTGTTTAATTCCAGGACTTTTTCGGTGGCTTCCAGTAACAGTACATCACAGCCCTGCCCGAAGCCTGCAACTAATAAACGGTCGCCTGGCTTGGCTTGCTCAAGGGCGTGGGCGAGCATCAGTAGAGGATGGGCAGCGCCGGTATTACCGCATTGCAAGCTCAAGTTGTCGCGCACGGCCTGCTCAGCTATGCCACATTGTTTGGCAATGGTGTCAATCGTACGTTGGTCGGGGCCAGTGACAATTAAGTGCTGAATACTGGCAGCATCTATGTCGGGCTGTTGCTTGAGTAGCTGCTGGATGGCTTGGGGAATGATTTTTAGATAGCCCTCATCTCTAATCCAGCGCTCCTCCAGTTGATAGTCAAAATCTGACTGCAGTGCCCGGTAGTGGTCGGTCAGATCAATTGAGAGAGAACAGGCGCCAATAAATTTGGCTAACAGATTTTCTGTGCCGGTAATGATGGCTGCTGCGCCGTCGCCTACGGTCATTTCCTGCAAGCTAGCGGGGCGGGTCTGGCGCTGGTCGGCGGCGACGACCAGGCTGCTGCGTGGCTGCTGCAGAGCTGTTATCAACGCCGAGCTGCCACAGCGCAGTGAGCCACTAAAGTCGCTGCTGTGCAGCTGTTCTGGTAGCGCAAGTGCCTCGCCAATGACGGTGGCATTTTGTCTGTCGGCAAAAGGCAGGGTGGTGGAGGCAAACAGTAACTGCTCAATAGCCGTAGCTGGTTGCTGTTTTGTTTGCGCTTGTCGTGCAGCAGCGACGGCCATGGTGAGGCTGTCCTCATCGTGTGCGCATATGGCGCGTACACCCTTGCCTCGCGATTTAAGGTTGGGGTTGGCCCAAAGATTGGCCGTAGCAATAGCACTACGAGAAAGTCGTGTGCGGGGAATATAGGCGCCTATAGAAACGATACCCGTAGTCTGGGCGGCAAGCGTTGAAGTACTTTCTGCTGCTGACACGATGGCTCTCCACTGTGATGATAGGTTGTTGGTTGGCTGTATAAGAATTGATAAGATTCTAATATGAACAAAAGCTCATATTGAACTCGTATGAAGCTAGCGTGATAGCGGCTCAGCTAGGCTAAAGGCTAGTGGGAAACTTATTTAACAACTAGCCACGAAGATTTTCAGATAAGTATTTCAACTTTGTTGTTAAAAAATACAAAGTGTATTGAGTGGATTTTGATGGTTTTAATTTAAAGCGAGTTTAATGTAAGCAATTGCCCAGAATATTATCCTTGTAGATATGAAGTCCCTATAAGGGGCGGAAATGACGTTAGCCTTAGGAGTGCGCGCATGAATCATCTACAGGATTCTGAACAGGTCACTATGATTCGCGATAGTGTGAAAAGCTTTGTGGCAAAGGAGATGCCTAGGGACAAGGTTAAGCAGTGGGATAAAAATAATGAGTTCCCCCGCGACGTTTTCGATAAGTTGGTCGAGATGGGTTGCATGGGCCTGACGGTACCAGAAGAGTATGGTGGCAGTGGTCGCGATATTACTTCCACCGTTGTGGTGATTGAGGAGTTATCTGCACGCAGTATGGCGGTGGCCTGTGCTTATATTCAGTCCAGCTGTTACGCGGGCCTTAATTTGGTTGAGGTTGCCAGCCCCGAGCAGAAAGATAGGCTGTTGCCTAGGGTGGCCAAGGAAGGGCTGATGTTTGCTTACGGTCTTTCTGAGCCAGATGTGGGTTCGGATGTTGCCAGTGTCCGCACATCGGCAGTGCGTCAGGGGGATACAGTTATTATTAACGGCGCCAAGCGATTTTGTTCTGGCGCCGCCATTTCTGAATACATTTATACCTTGGTTCGGACTGGTCCGGTGGAGGATCGTTACAAAAATCTATCACTGATTTTAATTCCACCTGATGCCCCTGGTGTATTGCTTGAGCCGCAAGAGACCTTGGGGCTAAAAGGCGGCGGCACCTACGATGTCAGTTTTAGTGATGTTGCAGTGCCTGTAGAAAATATTGTTGGCGGTGAGCAAGGGTGGAATGATGGCTGGAGTAAGTTGGTGGGCCCTGGTTTAGATATTGAGAAAGTTGAGGTGGCAGCAATGGCCTTGGGTATTGCTACCGCAGCGGTGGCAGATGCCTGGAACTATGCTCAGGAGCGCATCCAATTTGGCAAGGCTATCTGCACCATACAGTCCATACGCCATATGTTAGCCGATGCCAAAACCAAGCTGGAGGCTTGTCGGTTAATGACCTACAACGCCGCTTGGATGATAGATCAAAATCAGTCGGTGGCAGTAGAAGCGGCCATGGCTAAACTGTTTGTTTGTGATACCTGTCGCGACATTGTTTTGAGCTGCCAGCAGGTGATGGGCGCCTATGGCTATGTGCGTGATTTTGATATGGAGCGTTATGTACGCGATATTTTAGTGATGCCGATTCTTGGCGGTTCGTCAGCTATTCAGAAAAATAATATTTGTAATCGTTTAAAACTGCCGCGGAAATAACAGCTGATGGAGGCATCTATTGAGGGCTTTAATGAGTTGTTAGGTGTTCGTTTTAACGGCGGTGAAAAGGGCCTGTATCAGCTGGAATTAACCGTAGGCCCGCAACACCATCACGATGCCGGTTTGGTTCATGGTGGGGTTTATTTGAGTTTGCTAGACACGGTTATGTCCAGAGCTATTCGCACATTGACTGAAGAGGCCCACTACGCCCCAACCGTGGCGTTAAGTTGTAATTTTTTTCGGCCAATAAGCACGGGGCTGATTTATGCCGAAGCCAAGGTTGTTAACCAGTCGCGTCACCTGGCATTTGTTGAAGGCAGTTTGCGTGATGAGTTGGGGAGGTTACTGGCTGGCGGATCTGCAACTTTTTTCCTGGTTGAAAAGCCTGAATAATATTTTTTTTATTAGAAAAGGAAATTAGAACTGGTTACTTAACGTTTGGAGGTAGATAGAGCGAGATATGTGTTTTTTAATGTCAGATATTGTAAGTGTTTTTGTTTAATGAATGCGTTGCTACTACAAATGCAAACGGTTTGTAAGCGATTTGTAAATGTTTGAAAGTTAAAAAGGAAAATGCTAATAAAATGCGAGTACATTATAAGTTGTGACTCACGTTATAGTGTGAGAAGTGAATGCTCTAGGGGCGGTTTATATAGAGTTGTACTGAGTCAACCGTTTCCAACAGAATGTTACTGTTAAATTACAGGCAAATAATAACTAACAGGAAAAGTATTATGAATACAACAGTCTTGGATAGAAAGAGAGTTTGCAAAGAAGCCTTATTTGTAACTTCCTCTACATTGATGCGTGATTATATTCCATTTAGTAGTCGTTTTAAATCTCGAAAACTCGTGAGAGCAATGGCAATGCTAGGCTGTATTGCTACGCCATTGTCTGTGTTTTCTGCGCCGGTGTTAGAAGAAGTGCTTGTAACTGCTGAAAAGCGGCAGCAGTCGTTACAGGATATTCCTATCTCCATCGCGACGATGGGGGCGGACAAATTAGAAAGATTTAATATTGATGAGCTGGAAGATTTTAGCGCTAAGGTGCCTAACGTTGTTATTAATGAGTATTTTGGTATTGCCACTACTTTCCGGTCGTTTATACGAGGTGTCGGTGCGGTAACGGTTGAGGTTACCCAAGATCCAGCAGTTGCGCTTTATGTAGACGGTATTTATGTGGGCTCATCTTTTGGCGGTTCTTTTGAATCGGCCGACCTTGAGCGGGTTGAGATTCTGCGCGGCCCTCAGGGTGCGCTCTATGGCCGCAATGCAACCGGTGGTGCGATTAATTTAATTTCGAAAAAACCTCAGTTAGATAATTTCTCTTTCCATCAGACCTTGAGTGGCGGTAATTACAACCGATTAAAATCTCATACGGCGGTTAACATTCCGCTGGGTGATAAAGCCGCGATTAAACTCGGTTATTTGATGTCAGAGCGTGACGGGGTGGTTGAAAATACTGGCCTAGGTGAGGATTATGGGGTGGAAGATCGCACTGCCGCTAGACTGGCATTGCGGGTTGAGCCTAGCGATGACTTGGTGATCGATTTTTCTGCAGAGCGCAATACCATAGAAGATACTACCCGTTACTCACAGGTGCTGAGTGGCTATGCTGAGCCTCTGGCTGGAACGGGCGTGCCGATTAGCATTCCGTTGGCCCCTTTTGTGACGGCTGATATTCTCTACCCTGATCCAATTACGGGTGAC
This sequence comes from Dasania marina DSM 21967, assembly GCF_000373485.1. NCBI lineage: Bacteria > Pseudomonadati > Pseudomonadota > Gammaproteobacteria > Cellvibrionales > Spongiibacteraceae > Dasania > Dasania marina. The sequence continues at coordinate 317,389 of NZ_KB891575.1, read as the reverse complement.
CGGTTGGATAAAGGTTACTCGGCATTTCCAGTTGAAGCAGACGACAATGAAATTTTGGGCAGTTCGTTAACCCTGACTTGGGATATGTCTGAGAATACCACGTTTAAATCGATTACCGGTTACCGGGACGTTGATGCCACCCAATACACCCAAGTGACGGGCACCACCCAAGTGACAATCAATACCCCACTTGGTTCTCTTGGCCCATTAACTCTGGGTACCGGGGGGGTCTATGAACAAGAGTTCACTCAGGTTACCCAAGAGTTCCAGTTGATTGGTGATGTAAACTTTTCGGGTAGTTCTCTGCAGTATGTTTCAGGCCTGTATTACTACAGTGATGAAGGTGATAATAGTGATCTGAGTATGTCGATAGGCGGGCTTAAACTACCAGGAACTGATCGCACAGAAACTGAGAATAAGAGTGTCGCTATCTATGGCCAGGCCACCTATACGCCCTCGGGTAGCAACTTTCATTACACGTTAGGTGCTCGTTATTCCGATGACCAACGTGAGGCTATACGAACTAACCTGAATACTACGCCTGCTTTCCAGGCAACCAAATACGACAAAGATTTCAGTAACTTCAGCCCTTCGCTGACAGTGGCGTACGACTTGAGTGACGATGTCAATATTTACGCGAAAGCGGTTAGCGGTTACCGCTCTGGCGGCACCTCTACGTTGTCTTATCAGGCATCACTGTTTCAGGAAGGGGCCGATGATGAAACCATTGTTTCCTATGAAATTGGTATGAAAGGGGATTTTCTGGATAGCCGCTTGCGTGTCAACGGTGCGATCTTCAATATGAAGTATGACGATTATCAGGGCAGTATTCAGACGGGTCCGCAACCTGCCGAACGTGACAATCTAAATATTGGCGACAATACCATCACTGGTGCCGAATTGGATTTAACCGTGGTGGTCGCAGAAGGTATGACTTTTAATCTTGCGATGGGTTACCTGGATACCGAAATGGGTGAAGACAGTGTTGACCCTGGCACCGGCGCACCGCTAACGCCACTGATAGACACATTGCCATATGCCCCCGAGCTCAGTTATTCGGCGACGCTGGATTATCAGCGCCCAATTATGGGTGACATAGAGCTGGAGTGGCACATCAATTACTCCTATCAAGATGAATCAGAGTCAGGGATTATTGTGGGTACCTCACAGCTAAATGATGATTATGGCCTGTGGGATGCCAGTATTGCCTTAACCCAAATTCCATTTGCCAGTGGCAGGGCGAAAGTCAGCCTTTGGGGGCAGAACCTTACCGATGAGGAGTATGCGGTCAGTAATATTGGTCCTTTTGCACCGTTAGGTGCGAGTGAAATTTCTCCCTTTGGCGATCCAAGAACTTATGGCGTCACGTTTACCTATGAGTACGATTAAGTAGTGTAAGTAGCTTACTTACACGTTTTAATTTCGGTAATTGAAGGTCTCTTTTGGTCAGCTTAGGCTGACCTTTTTTCGTTGCATAAAAAAGTTTTATGGTATTTATCGCATGGAGGTAGGTTGTTAAGATGTTTTTATCTAAATCATTACTTAGCTTGTTTTGCTGTCTGTTTTTTTCTTTGTTTGCTCACGGCGTGACAGCAGAATCATCAGGGCGGCCGAATATTTTGTTGGTTGTCGCTGATGATCTTGCTTTTACTGATATCGGCAGCTTTGGTGGTGAAATAAATACGCCAACGTTGGATGCTTTGTCTGAGCAAGGGCTGCGTTTCAGCCAGTTCTATTCTGCCCCCAGTTGTTCACCTACTCGGGCAACCTTATTAACAGGGGTAGACTATCATTTGGCTGGTTTGGGTGCCATGCAACATACTCAGACGCCAGAGCAATTAGGCCGGCCTGGCTATGAAGGCTATCTCAACCAGCGAGTGGTGACCTTACCTGAACTACTTCGAGATGCCGGATATCACACTTTTATGGCAGGTAAGTGGCATTTGGGAATCAGTGAATCCAATAGCCCCGCTGCGAGAGGGTTTGAACAATCCTTTGCGCTGCTACAAGGGGGTGGTGGTCATTTTGATACGTTGGGGTTAACTGCCGATAGCCCTGCGCTGTATCGAGAGAATGGCCAACTAACATCACTGCCAGAAGATTTTTATTCCAGTCGTTTTTATAGTGACAAGATGATCGAATATATTCGTGGCCGTGAGAGTAAACGGCCGTTTTTTGGTTACCTGTCTTATACGGCGCCACATTGGCCGTTGCAAGCACCGGATGCTTCGATAGAGCGCTATAAAGATCGCTATGCCGCTGGCTATGAGCCGCTGCGACTGCAGCGTGTGGCGCGGGCAAAAGAGCTGGGCATAGTTCCAGAACATCAAAGTTTTGCCCAGCCAAACTATAAGCGTCCCTGGCAGTCACTGTCACCGCAAAGGCGCGATGTCGAAGCGCGAAAAATGGCAGTCTATGCGGCAATGATAGACGATATGGATTTACATTTAGGGCGGGTGTTGGACGCCTTAAAGCAAGATGGTGAGCTAGATAACACGGTAATAATCTTTATGTCTGACAATGGTGCTGAAGGCCATGACTTAGACTATGCCTTACCCCAACTGAAAAAATACATAGCAACATGCTGCGATAATCGGCTAGAAAATCTTGGTCGTGCCAACTCCTACTTTTCCTATGGTCATGATTGGGCGCAGGCAGGTATTGCTTTGTTTAGGGGCTTTAAGGCCCAACCTTTAGAAGGCGGTATCCGGGTGCCTTTAATTGTGAGTTTTCCAGGCTGGCCACTAAAGGGCGGTATTTATCAGGGCTTAAGCAGTGTTGAAGATATAGTACCAACGCTACTGGCGCTAATAAACCTTGAGCACCCAGCGCCTAGTTATCAAAAACGAGATGTCTATCCTATTACTGGCAGCTCATTATTGCCCTTGCTTGATGGGGAGCAGAGTACTTTAGTGACAAATAGACCGCTAGCAAGAGAATTGTTTGGACGTGCCGCAATACGGGTTGAAAACTGGAAGGCGGTAAAAATTCCACCGCCCTATGGGGATGATCAGTGGCAGTTATATGCTATAGATAAAGATCCTGGCGAGAGCCAGGACTTATCAACTGTAGAACCAGAAACATTAAAGCGCCTGATAAGTTTTTGGCAAGATTATGCAGCATCAACGGGGTTAATTCTTTCAAACAGGCCATCACGTTATTAATAATGTGAATAGTAGCGCAGGATAAAATTTGTAAATAATAAGCAGCGCTTTTGATGATTAATAGAATATTTTATTGGCTTAAAATTTGATCTGAAAGTTTTTCTGGTTAATGGCAAGTAGTTTGTTTGGGGTAAGCGACCATATAGGTGACGGGCATTGCACGGTGTTTGTATGCACCAATATGCCATTGATAATGTTCAGAGCCTGGGCACTGGGACATGGCTTGTAATTCATCAGTGGTATAGCAGCGTAGCTCGGAAACCAGCCCGTCCCAGGTAATCATTATTGGCGCAATAGGGATTACATAGGTAAAAAATAGTCGCCGAAAAGAAAAGGGTCGAATAAGAGGCGTTAACAACATCACCGCAAAAGGCGTGGTTAGCGCTAACAGCACTGCATACCATGTTCGCTGTAATAATTCGAACATGATGATTGCTTGATTATTTTTGACAACGTCTGCAATGATTATTTGAGCAATTTCAGGTTCAAAGTGATGTAGGGCATTGAATAAAGAGCGTGCTCCCTTAAGCTCTTCATGCATGGCAAGTACGTCCACCGGATCCGGGTGACAAGCAAGATCTTCAGTTGAAATAACTTTTTTTGATGTCATTTGATCAGGAAATTTGTCCGTTAATAAAACCTCAATAGGCTGGCCTATCTCACTTCGTAATTGTTCGGTTAAATGTAACCAGGGACCTGAACTACCAGAGCATAGATCAATCACGCGGCATCGATCGGTAGCTAAAACGGCCTGTGCCATAATGGTTATTTTCGACAAAAATGGATGATTTAATTCAATCAAAGTGTGAAGAAAGTCGGTCACCAGAGAGCGCAGTGATGGCGGTAGCCAAGGAATATCGGTAAATTCAAAAAGTTGCATACGCTGCACGATCATAATTCCTTATGGTTAAATTAACACTCCAGTAGTCGTGGCAAGCGACAAGGTAAAATAAACTATGAATAATGATACTTATTTTGTGTAGTTAAGGCTTGTCCCACTCCACCTGCAAACTGGTAATTGCCCGTGCTGGTAAACTTGGTGCATATTGAATGCTCTGGTCTGGGACAAGGCGCATGCTGGGAATTCGTTTTGCTAACTCTTCCAGCGCTATTTGTAGCTCAAGGCGTGCCAGCGCAGAGCCTGGGCAGGCGTGTCGCCCCTGAGAGAATGTCATAGGGCGTTTACGGTTAGGGCGAACAGGGCAAAAGGACTCGGAGTCTTCAAATTTATTCTCGTCACGATTCGCCGAGCCAAACGAGATAAAGACAAGGTCTCCTTTTGCAATATCCTTGCCTCCGAATGAAATATCATGCAATGCCACCCGGAACCAGCCAAGAATTGCCGGGTCGAAGCGAATAGACTCTTCAACAATCTCATCTATTTTATCAGGGTTATTTATCACATATTGCCAGCGTTCAGGGTCGTTCAGTAATTGATAGATCATATTAGTGATTTGGGCCAAAGTCGTAGAGTAACCTGCACCAATCAAGCCTAAAATGAATAGAAGAATTAACTCTTCATCGCTAAAGTTTGATTCCCCAGCATCCGCTGCAAGTATCAACTCCGTCATCAGGTCATCGCGTGGTTCGCGCCTGCGTTGATCAATTTTTTTCTGGAAATAGCGTTGGAAATCAACAGCATCTTTGGCGCAAATCGCTTCTTCATCTTCTTGCATCGGATTCAAGAACATCTTGAATGTATTGCCGCTCCAAAGTTGCAGCTGGGCTAGGTCTTCTTCGCTTTCATTAAAACCGATGATTTCAAAAATAGTCAGTATAGGCAACGGGTAGGCGAAAGAAGAGACGAACTCACAGCTGTTTTGTTCAAGCATTCTGTCAATAAGTTGGTTGGTTATTTGCCGTATTATGGGCTCCATTTTACGAACGCGTGAGGGAGGGATAATCGTTTTTAACAGGTCTCGAAGACGTTTGTGATCAGCACCTTCGGTGTTTTGTAGGTGGTGAACTATGCGCCAATCAATGCCTTTTTTGATTATTGCGTTGGCTTTTTCGCCGTAGTTTTTGTTTAAGCTGTCCAAAGAACCCTCTGCGGTAAAATGTTTTTCGTCCATTAAAACATTCACCAGATCATCGTAGCGGGTTACCACCCAGAAGTTATAGATTTCTGAGAAAAAAACAGGTTCGTTGGCTCTGGCTTCTTTAAGATGGCTGTATACATCCTTTGAGTTCATACCTATAGGTTTAAATTCAGAACTAATGCCCATGATGTCGCCTCGAATTTTAATATTTTATAAAACTTAATAGCGGAAGTTATTAAGTTTGAAACTCAGGTAATTTAACCACTAGCCCTTCCATTGCTTCAGTGACAATGACCTGGCAGCTAAGCCGGCTATTGGGTAGAGGGTTGTGTGTCATTTTAATAAGAAATTTTTCGGTGTTGTCAGGGGCAGGAAATTGGCTCAGTGCTTGAGCGTCAATATAACAGTGACAAGTGCCGCAGCTACAGACGCCTCCGCATTGGGCTAAAATTCCAGCAACACTGTTATCAACAGCGCCTTGCATTAGGGTGTTACCAGTTGGGACTTCAACGTTAACGCCTTCGCCATTCGCTTCTATGTAAGTTATTGTAGGCATGATTATCCTTGCTGGCTTATATTTGGAAATGGAGATTGTTGGGTTCTTGTTGTTGCCTTCTTATTTTTTACGTCTGCATTATTAAAAAATTATCGTGTGATTTGTATATGGGTAGTGCTAATGCCTAATTATTCTATTATACAAAATACTAATATGAATTTTGACTCATATTAAACTCGCATTTTGTTAATGAAGTTTTTCAATGTTTTAACGATGATTTATTTTATAATAATTATTAATAGTTGAATATAATCGTTTACTAGATAAAAATTTCAGTTAGTCTTTGTTGTTAGTTAGTTATTATATAAGTGGGCGCGTGTTCTTATAGTTTCATATGGGTTATGTTTTACCGGTCATACAAAGAAAAATAAATTCTGTGGGGAGTATAAAATGAAAAATAGCAGTGAGCAGTTTGTATATGATGCCTGGTATGTTGCTGGATGGGATTATGAATTTGGCAACGAAAAACCTGAGCAGAGACTGATACTAGAGCAGCCCATAGTGTTATACCGGAAAAGCAATGGCAAGTTGGTCGCTCTTACCGATCGTTGTGTGCATCGTCAAGCGCCTTTGTCTATGGGGCGTATAGAGGGCGATAGTATTAGGTGTATGTATCATGGTTTACGCTTTTCGGCTCAAGGGAAGTGTGTAGAAATACCGGGGCAATCACTTATACCCGAGAAAGCCTGCGTTAATAGATATCCTGTCGTAGAGCGTGGCAGTTGGGTGTGGGTGTGGATGGGGGATCCGGAAGAGGCGGACCCTGCCCTGATCCCGCCTGTTCGAGGTTTCGATGATCCGGAATGGGTATTGAGATCGGGGCAGTTAGATTACCACGCACCCTATCATCTGATAAACGATAATTTGCTAGACCTATCGCACCTTGCTTATGTGCATGCTAACTCTTTTGGTGCAACCGCCGGCTGGAGTAGTCGGCCACCAAAAACCAGTTTGGTGGATCGTGGTGTCAGGGTTGATCGCTGGATAGAGGGGGCGCCGCCGGTGCCGCCATTACCATCGCTTTCACAATATGATTCTGTTGATTTATGGGTTAGCTATGAGTTTTATGTGCCGGGTGTGTTTATTATGTATACCGCCATGTATAAGCCGGGCAGTGCCGAATTATTTGATCATGACGAGCCGCAAGGGGAGCGTTTATTTTCAAATTTTACTTGCCAGGCAGTCACCCCGGTTAAGGAAAATTATTCGTGTACCTTTTTCTCCTGGGGACCTGGCTCTGAATTTGGCGGCGAGGAAATTGCGGAGCAAATGATAGCGGTGGCAAAAATGGCATTCAAGGAAGATAAAGTCATTATTGAAGCCCAGGCCAAAAATATATCATTGGAACCTGACCTGCCGATGATGCCTACAGCGGCAGACAAGTCTATTGCACTATTTAATAAAGAAATGGAAAAAATAAAAAATAAGCGCTTAGCTTTTTTAACCCTCTAGTTTAAGTGGCGGCATGGCATAGCTGCCATTGCTTAAGTTTTGTTTTGGTTGATAGGTGCGCAAAAACAAATGGAACCATCCCTCTTTGGGAGTGGGTAGCCAATTAAAGGTGCCCTCTGTCGGTTGCTGGTGCTGGATGAATATTTTTAGTGAACCATCGGGTTCAAATTTTAACCCTTCGGTTCTATCACCAATAGCGTAGCGATCAATGGGATTGCTGGCTAAGGCCCAATCTTGGTTGTATAGCGTGAGCGACCAGAATGCGTCTACCGGCGGTAAGCCGCCGGCTGGAAATTCCAGTGTATAGTTTTTGTCGCCTGTTAATGGTTTGTTATCAGGGCCTTCAAGCATTGAGAAGTATAGGCCTTCTTCTGGCACTAGGCAGCCAGGGCCAAGCTTGGCGACGACGGCTCTATCTAAAGGGTCTTTAATAAAGCTGGTGATGCCGTAGCTGACCATCCAGCCATTGACATTTCTGGTGTCAATCAGCCAGCCGCCGCGACCATGAATGATTGCATGGGCGTCAATAGCGGCTTGTGCAAGTATTTGCTGGATTTTTGAGCTGGCTTCTTGGCTGGGCTTTTTACCTGCAGCAATCCCCAGCTGTTCTAGACTTGAAACGAAATTATGGTCGGATACTGGGGGCGGATTTTCAGCTAGACCTGCACAAAGTTCATCAAAAAAGTGAACGCCGAGTTTTGATGGTTGCAGTATTGGAAAATTATTGAAAGCATCATCAATGGGGCGAGCAGGGTTGGTGAATGTGGGGTAGCTGGATAAATCCGTTAGCGAAAATGCATTTTGCACCGCTTGCGCCAAGGGTAAATCATCAATAGTATTTACCAATACACGGGTAAGAACTAGTACGTGGTTGGTTGGTGCTGTGATAGGAATGACGTGCTCAGGAAGAGATCCGGTCCAGTTCGGCCCTACTATGGCGTATTCACAGGCATGGGTACCTGTTGTGCGGCGGCCAAGATAACAAAAACTGTTAAGGTATGCGTCGTTTAATTGAATTAAATAGTATCTATCATCGGTTTCAGGGACGCTAACAATAATCGGGTTGTTTGATAAATCTAGCCAGCCTAATCCATATAAAGTATCAACGTTAGGTAGTGGTACGTCGCTGTCTGGTGTGGAAAGATCAGAAGAAACAAAAAGTTGGTTAAAAGGAAGCTTAAGTTCCTTTGCTAGCTGAAGGTATAGCCTGGTTTGAACTAAGGGTATTCCCCAGATGTAGGCATCACGAGCCAAAACATTTAGATCATTCATAGTGTTAATTTCCCCTGTTATAGATATTTTTATCTTGTTTATTTCGCAATAAAGCGTTCGATATAGCCTTCAAATGCCTTGCTGATCATGGTTTCGGATAAGCCAAATTGTTGCAATGAATAGCTGTGCTTGCCATGCATATGCTGTTCATTGCTCCGGTCCCAGTCACGAAAAGTTTGAATATTTTCAGGCGATAATACTCTGTTGCTATTGCGGTACACTTCGGTCGCGACGTTTACGGCGTCATTTCTAATGCGATCATAGGGAATGTCTAAAATTCTGTGATCTAAGTGTAATTTGTCTCTGGTTAGTAAATATTTGTCCATGGCAGATTGCCACCAGTTTAGTAAAGTCTGGCCAGTAAAGACGGGATCTACCTCTTTAACAATGGAGCTCCACATTGCGATAGTTAATTTTACTAATGACGGTATGGATGAAACGGGTGTGCGATGGCAATGTACAAGAGTGGCCTTGGGGAAATAGCTTAATAACTCTTCTAAATAAGCAATGTGCTGAACGTTTTTAGTAACCCAGGGCCTGTTTTGTTTGCCGCCGTTTTGCCATTGGAGGTACTGATACATAGTGTGTAAGTGCTTATAATTATTAATATGAGGCCTTTCTATAACCCAGTCATAATAGCTAGTGGAGGGCAGCAGCACAGAGCTCCACACCCAATCATCAAAGGTGCCGTCGCACATCAGCCCATCTTCTTCGGGCTCCATTGCGGTGGCTATATGCGCTGCTTGGTAGTCAGGTCGGCCATCAGAAGTGATTCCGCCCTGACTGGCAGCGGCAATTCTAGGGTCCAAATAGTCTGACTCACTAGCTGCTGACCTGCTGAAAGGGGCCGGATTCATCATTTTCCAAAGGTAGGTTTTTTGTATTTCTGTTTCTGGTAAAGATGACAGGATGCGCTGTATCTTTGTTGTGCCAGTCCTAGGTAGGCCAATTACAACTATAGGGTCTGATACATCTTCATCTCGAATTTCAGGATGTAGCGTGAAGTCTCTGTGCATGCGCAGCCTGTTGATTAAGCAGCGAATAATATTGTGTCTGAAATTGATTAGCCCTGTGTCGCTGAAATCTACATCTATGGCGGCACAGTCCAAAAGTGTGTTTAGTGACTGAAAAAAGTGTTCACTGCCAAATTCATTAAGGCCGGATTGTCTTCTGGCTTCTCTAATAAGTTTTTGTGGGTCTAGTGTTTTTTTTAACTCAGCATAGCGAGGCTGAAATTCTTTACCGCAACTCTCAGAAACGTTAGTGGGTGTTGATAGTATGCTATGCATGGGTAGTCCTTAGGATAGGGTTTTCTTATTTTCTTACCAATATAGCCATTTTGTTGATTGTAAGTTGATTTGATCTTATAGGATAAATGTTGCCTATATCAAGCAATAAGTTGTCGATTTATTGGGAAAAGATTTATTGTTTTAAGTTTGTTTTATACATTTTAAAGTGAGCAAAATGCGAGTTGCTAGGGAAATATAATTTGTGGTTATGTTAGTGCATTATCGCTGAATATTGTTTGTGTTGTACGGTTTTATTGTATTGTAATAGCTTGTCGAATAAAAAATAAAGTTTTTGTCTTTGTTAATGTGATGTTTATAGTTTTTTATTGAAGTTGAGCAGAATATTTTATGCGAGTCAGTATGTGAGTACTTGGTTCGTTGTTTTGTGGTTATACGTATAAATGGTTTCAAAAAAACATCGGTTTTGTTTTCTGTTTTTGTATTAATGGGTGTTTAAGATGAGAGAAGTGCAGGCAGGATTTGGTTGGTTTTTGGAGTTATTTAAAAACAATTAGGATTATTGGTATGGGATTGCAATCGAAAAAAGCATCAGGTTTTGTTGTTTGGTCTTGTTCTTTGTTAAAGTTTGGTATCTTTATATTGATGTCTAGCTTAACGATTGCTAAGACATCCTATGAGCTGATAGATAAACCAGTTTTTATGTGTGGATCTGGTCTTGAAGACAAATCGGAAACTAAAGATGTTATTTTTGAGAGTGTTCCGTCAAGGCCATTGGCATTATCAGATGATGGTTCTTTGCTTTACGTAATTAATGCACATGATAACTGCTTGGAAATATATGTTCAGGAAGATGATGGGCTAAATTTGGTCAGTTCTGTTGCCGTGGGCATTGGTCCCGTGTCAGTAGCAGAGAGAACCAAAAGTGAAATATGGGTGGTAAATCATATTTCAGATTCGGTTAGTGTCATCAGTATCGATGGGCGGCCGCATATCAAAAACACCTTGCAGGTTGGTGATGAGCCTTGGGACATAGTATTTACCAACGCTAAGAATCATGATCTGCCTATAACAAAAAACACAAAAAGACGCGCTTTTGTTTCTGCCACCTATAGGGGCCAAAGTCACCCTCAGTTTAAAACTGAATTTCTATTACTGAATCGTTTGGATGCCGATAAAGGTGGGCAAAAGGGAGAGTTGATCGGGCGGGCTGACTTGTGGGTTTTCGATATGGAGTCTGATGGTGCTGTCAATCTTGCGGGCATTATTAATACTTTTACCACATCGATTCGCTCGTTGGCTGTTGATCAGCTTGGCACAAAAGTCTTTGCTACTGCATTTAAATCGGGTAACCGTACCGCAATAACACCTGTGCCACTTGACGGTTTACTGGGCGATAAATGGTCTGCCGATGGCGTAGGGCACTTGGAGCCTTTTGCCATTGTACAACAGCAAGGAGGAAAATGGCTGGATGCCAGCGGCGCTAACTGGCCAGATTACATGAACTTTGATGTTGCTGATAATGATGTTTTTGTTATCAATGCATTGGCATCGCTGGAGCTAGGTACACCTGACACTCCAAAATATAATAGACAGGCGATATTAGAAACAGTCGAGTCGGTAGGTAGCGTACTGTTTAATAGTTTTTATGATGAAGCTAGTAATAGCTTATTTGTCAGCACCGTTGATGCGATTAACACAGTGCCTATGGAGCATAATGTAAAGGGTATATTTACCAGTAATCATATTAAAGTTGTTGACTTTAATGAGTCGCCTGCGAAGGTCTCCAGTATAAATTTAGATAGTATTTACCAGGGGGTTGGAGAGAAAGCTGGCTATGCATTACCCAGTGGTTTGATAGTTACTCCTTCTACAGGGGATGTGTATGTTACATCGATGGGGACCAATCAAATTAGCTCGTTTAATGTTGATGCTGTGTTAAAAGGTGGCCCAGTACAAAGCTTAAATCTTAACTCTGTGGTAGTTGAAAAAGGCCCAATTGCGATAGTTGCTGGCAGAGATGCTAAGGAGTTTTATAGCTATAGCTATATTAGTAACAGTGTTACTCAGCTTTTTAAGACCAAGCAAGGGGTGAAGCAGCAAAGTAAAGCGATTCTTTTTAATCCAGAGTTGGAGGATATTCAAAAGGGTCGATTGGCGTTGTATGACGCTACAATCACCTCAAATAATAACCGGGTTGCCTGTGCTTCGTGCCATATTTTTGGTGGTGAGGATCACTTGCAGTGGAATTTAAGCACAACAGGGAAAAATGTTTTAATTAACAAGCTGTCTTTTATTGAGCATGAAGGCAGGCAAACTGCGCCTAGGTCTATACGCTTAAAAATTAAAGGCAGTGATACCAAGGTTGGCGATTTGATTCCAATAGGTGACATGGGTGTAGAGGTTAAGTATATAGGTGATCAAGCAGGCTTTGCTGAAAGCATTGAAAGTGGTGACATTGCAATTGATAAACCGGGTCTTGTCTATCTAGAAGAGAGCCAGCATGACCCTAGATTGACCCGATACAAGGTTTTAACAGGTAAGCCAACATGGGTAATTATTGAGACGCCATTTTTACATCCATTAAAGGGGCCAATGCGTACGACGCCATTGCACGGTATAGCTGACTCAGGGCCTATGCATTTTCTTGGTGACAAGTTTGGTTTAGTAAGTAACTTGGACGGCCCTTGTTCAGATGTAAATGGCACTCAGGCAGAGCGAGCATTTAAAGAGTTTAATTCTCCCTGTGATGGCTCTCCAGGCCCATTTGAAACATTACTGGGCGGGCCTCATCTCGATGATAAGTTGATGAATCAGTTAACCAAGTTCTCGTTGGCGCTTACTTTCCCCCCTAATCCAATACGCCCACTTAATAATCAAGTAAATGAAAAAGGCGAGAAAATTTTTAATTCTAAGATTGGTGTGGATCTAGCTAACTGGGATCATGTGCGACAAAAAAGCCCTTTGGTTTTTAGTTGTAGTGATTGCCATACCACAAACAAATATTCGAAATTATTTGGTACCTCGCAACAGATGTATTCTGCCCCGCCACTGTCACTTCAAGATGCAAAAGTACCACACTTAAGATACTTGTATGATAGGGCTGGCTTCCTGCGAGGGGATTATCGGAGACAAAGTAGCGATTTTCTGAATATGAGAAAAAACGATAAGTACTTCGATACTGTGGTTCATGCGCAGGGGCTTAATCATGGAGGTTGGTTTGATTTTTCGATGTTTTTTGCTGATATGGTTTGGATAGTTGATGAGAGCCAGCCGGTAGCATGGAGTCCATCGTCAAAAGAAAAATATGGAAATTTATTTAGGTTTTTAATGGAGTTCGATACTAATTATCTGCCTATGTATGGTCGCCAGATTACAATTTCTAAAGATTTTTTATCTGATAATAACTTTAAGAAAAAGCTATCCGTCTATATTGATGATGCTTTGCGCCCAGAAAGCAATCAAGGTAATAGTCAGTGTGACGTGGTAGTCGCTGGTGAAAATAATCGCAATAACATAAAGCATGTCAACGATGTTATTGCAATTAGTAAGTCATCAGATTTTCCTTTAACATTAATGTGCATATAGGAGATAAAAGTGAAAAAGATACTTAATTATATTGAAGAAAAAAACAAAGGCTTTGAAACTAGAGATATTTTTAATTGGCTCAATGACTCTAGTATACCTCCCAGGGAGAGATTAGGATTTGCACCCTATATGGCCCATTTCGTTTTTTCGTTTATGGATGTTAATCGATTTTTATTGCGAGATTTGGCTAATGAAGATGAACTCCAGCAATTAGTAAATATCCATACCAATGAAGACAGTCATCATTGGCCATGGTATTTGCAAGATTTGAAGTTGATGAACTTTGATAAAATGCAAAAATTTTCAGACACCTTGCTTTTTTTGTGGGGCGATCATGGCATTAAGTCAAGAATGATTACCTATGAAATGGCAGCAATTATTAAAAGATTGAGCCCAAAAGAAAAGGTGGTTCTTGTTGAAGTTATAGAAAAAACCGGAAATGTCTTTTTGGGGTTGACAGCCAAGGTATGCAGAGAAGGTGGTGATGCTGAAAAGTCGCTATATTACGGTGATAATCATTTGGCATGCGAAACTGGTCACACTATGGGAACTAAAGATATTGAAGATATTTTGTGTGCGATAGAGTTGACCGAAGAGGAAGAGTTATCGTCGATATCTATGATTGATGAGGTTTATGAGTTGTATAATGATTTTGTCGATGAGATGTATACCTTTGTTACCAGCAACGATTATAGGAAATTAACCAGTAATGAAGCTTATGGGTCAAGCATTGATGTGAAAATGAAATCAACCCCATTTTCTATAAATGGTGTCAATGTGGTTAGTAATCTTGAGACTGAGCCTGTTGTCGTTTAACTTAGATTGAAATTAGCTGTTTGTGAATTACAGGTGTAACCTAAATTATAATTTCGGATCATTCTATGCAAGGGGCTGTTGAGTGCGTAATGCCGGCATGGGGGGATGTTGTAAAATTTATAACTAATATAGGTATGGGTAGTGTCAAAATGGTTTAGCCTAAATATATTATTTAGGCTAAACTGTAAACCTTAATTAAGAAAACAGCTAAGAGCATTCGTTAGGAAAATTAACTAAGAAAGATAACTGCCGGTGCCACGAGCCTGTAAATATTTCTGTGTAACTGTCGGGGTTAAATATAATCCGTTAAACGGCCTTCGAATTCAATGATAAATCGGTTCAAGGCCGGCTTCCAATTCCTTATCGGTATTGTACCCAAGGCACTTCGCGGGGCAGGCTCTCCATTTTTTTGAAGCTTCCTGTATCGCCAAGTAAACAACTTTTTTGGCCGAGTCGTCACTGGGGAATAGCTTACGCTTTTTCACAGCCTTACGAATGACGCTATTGAGTGATTCGATAGCGTTGGTCGTATAGATCGCTTTGCGTATGTCCTGAGGATACGCAAACAGGGTGTTGAGGTTATGCCAGTGGGCATGCCATGATTTCTTATCTGCGGAGACTTATCGTCCCAGCGCTCGGCAAATTGCGCTAACGCTTGTAGGGCTTCTTCTTCGGTTGCTGACTTATAAATTAATTTTAAATCTGCCGCTACGGCCTTATAATCTTTCCAAGGCACAAACTTCATGGCATTACGCACCATGTGCACAATGCAGAGCTGTATTTGGGTATCAGGGTAGACAGCATTAATGGCATCGGGAAANCCTTTGAGGCCGTCAACNCAGGCNATTAAAATNTCTTTTACGCCGCGATTTTGCAGTTCAGTCAGCACGTTAAGCCAAAACTTAGCGCCTTCATTCTCTGATATCCACAAGCCTAATAGCTCTTTATGGCCTTCTATATTTACGCCTAACGCCAAGTATATCGCTTTATTGATAACCTGTTTATCCTGCCTAATTTTAAGCACAATGCAGTCGAGATAGACGATGGGATAGATGGCATCCAGCGGCCGCGCTTGCCACTCTACAACTTGATCGATAACAGCGTTAGTCACTTTGGAGATTAATGTGGGCGAAATATCCGCGCCGTACATTTCTTTAAAGGTGGTGACGGTTTCCCGTGTGCTCATGCCCTAGGCGTAGAGGAAGAGGATTTTATCGTCCATGGAGGTAAAGCGGCGCTGATGCTTTTTAACCAGCTGGGGCTCAAAGCTACCCGCTCGATCGCGTGGGGTATCAACTTGAAATTGGCCACCTTCGGTCTGCAAGGTCTTACTGGTAATGCCATTGCGGCTATTACTCGCTTCCGATGACTCGTGCCTTGCGTAGCCTAAATGATCGTCTAATTCAGCGTTAAGGGCCGTTTCAACGGTGATTTTGGTGAGCATATGCCTGAATTCATTAAGATCAGCTTCCGTCTTAATGTTCTTGGCTGCGGCTTGAGCTATTGCTTTTAGTTCGTCGTGGTTCATGGCTGTCTACCCTTACCCTTTTTGGGGTTTAATGATAGATAGTTACACAGATTTAGTTACAGTCTCATGAGGCATGTTCAGCCAAAATCGGTGGTATAAAGAGGTATAGAATTTAAAGCTTGTTTATGCTCGTTGATTGCCGGGGAATGCTTTATTTAAAATCATATCCTTCAGTGCGGTATCTTTCCAATGACCAGGCGACGTAAAAATCCTTTTGTTTCGATCGCTTTGGTTCTAGCCCGGTTATTATTGGAGTTGCCATTGTTAAGCCTTGGCTGAGCCAATTAAAGCTCCTTACTTACCCCTAGCCACAACACTTCTTATATTTCTTACCACTGCCACAGCTGCAAGGGTCATTGCGGGTAGGCGTCTTAGCAACTTTGACTACGCTGGCCTTGTTCAGCTCTAGGGTCAGTTCGGCAATGGACTCAACGGCTTCCTCACTACTATCTACAGTAATGTTTGCGTGCAGCTCGAGCTCGGCTAACTGCGCTTCAATTTCTTGTTTACGCGCCTCGCTGGTAACCACTAATGTCATGGGGTGTTTTTTACTGCCGGGCCTATGCTTGGCCTTGGTTTGATAGCCTGAATTGCCGTTGTCTTGGCGAGCATCTTGGCGGCCTTTGAAGAAAAATTTATCTGACATAGTGTGTTATCTGCTGGTTAAACAATCTGAATATAGAAAGTAAGGTTTCTACTGAAAAGCTCATGGGTTAAGTTCGGGGTAAAGCATGTGCCTGCAGGTGATTTATCTGGATTACGGCCTTCGTAGAGGTAACGAGAGGCTGAGGAAAAGTGCTGCGTCTGCTCTGAGCAGAGGGCCTGCCTAGGTTTATCAAGAGCTGTGTCGGATGACTTAAGCTTCTAGTTAGGCAGTGGGGTAAAGCGTGTTAAGAAAAAATGGTGGGCCCGCCCTGACTTGAACAGGGGACCTGCCGATTATGAGTCGGATGCTCTAACCAACTGAGCTACGGGCCCTTAACTTGTGCTTTTGTGGCTATGCTGCGCGGCCCCAAAATTACGACGTTAAGATAGTACTTAACTTACTCTCTACACGGGCTAACAAACGACCCCGTAAAAAGAGCTGTGCATTATACCTAAAAACGCCGAGCATGAAAGAGCTTGCGGGCTCGGCGTTTTAGTTTTTTCGGTTTATTTACTGGTTGGTTTCGTTTTCGCTAAACATACCGGCAAATAAAGCGGTGCTTAGGTAGCGCTCTGCCGAGTCTGGCAGGATGACCACGATGGTTTTGCCCTTATGCTCAGGCTGTTGTGATACCCGGTGGGCGACGGCCATGGCGGCACCGCTGGAGATGCCCGCTAAGATGCCTTCTTGTTGCATCAGCTTGTGGGCCCATTCCATGGCTTCTTCGTTACTTACTTGCTCCACTTGGTCAACCTGGGTTAAGTCTAGGTTGCCCGGTAGAAATCCCGCGCCTATGCCTTGAACTTTGTGGGGGCCGTGGGTGGCTTCGGTGCCGGCTTTAGCGGCGGCGATGACGGTGGACGAGCTGGGCTCTATGGCCACGGAGGTAATGGCTTTGCCTTGGGTGTTTTTGATATAGCGCGAGATGCCGGTGAGGGTGCCGCCGGTGCCTACGCCGCTGATGACGACGTCTACTTCACCGTTGGTATCTTGCCAAATTTCTGGGCCGGTGGTTTTTTCATGTATTTCGGGGTTGGCGGGGTTGTTGAACTGGCCTGGCATAAAGTATTTGCTGGGGTCGCTGGCCACTATTTCTTCGGCCTTGGCGATGGCGGCAGGCATGCCTTTACTGCCGTCAGTAAGCACCACGTTGGCACCGAAGGCTTTCATCATTTGGCGACGCTCTAGGCTCATGGTGTTGGGCATGGTGAGGGTGATGGGGTAACCCCGCGAGGCGGCGACAAAGCACAGGGCTATGCCAGTGTTGCCGCTGGTGGGCTCAACAATCTCCATGCCGGGCTTGAGGCTGCCGTCTTTTTCGGCGGCCCATATCATATTGGCGCCTATGCGGCATTTCACCGAGCTGGCGGGGTTGCGTGATTCTATCTTCGCTAAAATATTGCCATCAGATATGCGCTGGATTTTTACCAGTGGGGTGTTACCTATGGAAAGACTGTTGTCATTATATACGGCCATGTCTGGTCTCCTTGGTGGGCGGAATACGGGGTATATGCTCTATGCGTGAGCTAGACTATACACGCAGTTAGGCGCGGCCGGAACCGCTACGCAGGCTAGCTACTTGAATTTGCGTGCTGTTTTTAATTGGCTGGGCATGTGGCCAGATAGTGGTTTTCACCCACAAGTTTCCGGTTAATATTGAAAGGCTGTCTTACCGGGCCCCAACCCGGTATCCAGAGGCGTTAAGGTCCAGTAAGCCTCATCTAGCATGTTAACAATACTGAAGCAGCGGTGTTTTTTTGGTTGTACTACGTGAGTCACTTTATGTCGCTTTATAAAGTTGTGGGTACCGGCTCAAGGCTGGCAGAGCCTACCTCGCGAGCATTGCGAGTGCTTTGGTTACGACAGTTTGAGGTGAGTAAAAAAATCATAGGTATTAACTGTTGTGGTCACGGGGTTTCGGATAAGTAAAAAACACTTTCTGGAATGACATTATGTTTTTTGGCTTTGTGGCAGGCATAAAAAAGGCCGGTAAAAACCGGCCTTTTCTGTTGCTGCTATAAAGGATTATTCATCCAAGAAGCTGCGCAGGTGATCCGAACGCGAAGGATGGCGTAGCTTGCGCAAGGCCTTGGCTTCGATTTGGCGTATACGTTCACGGGTTACGTCAAACTGCTTGCCCACTTCTTCTAAGGTGTGGTCGGTGTTCATGCCTATGCCAAAGCGCATGCGTAGCACTTTTGCTTCACGGGCAGTTAGGCCAGACAGCACATCTTTGGTGGCTTCTTTTAAGCCTTCACCGGTAGCCGAGTCTATGGGCTGATCTATGGTGGTGTCTTCGATAAAGTCACCTAAGTGCGAATCTTCATCATCACCAATAGGGGTTTCCATAGAGATAGGTTCTTTGGCTATTTTTAACACCTTGCGAACTTTATCTTCGGGTAAGTCCATGCGCTCGCCTAATTCTTCAGGCGTAGGCTCACGGCCCATCTCTTGTAGCATTTGCCTAGAGATACGGTTCAGCTTGTTGATCGTCTCTATCATGTGCACCGGTATGCGTATGGTGCGCGCTTGGTCGGCAATAGAGCGAGTAATGGCTTGGCGTATCCACCAGGTGGCGTAGGTAGAGAATTTATAACCGCGACGGTATTCAAATTTATCTACCGCTTTCATTAAGCCTATGTTGCCTTCTTGGATTAGATCCAGGAATTGTAAGCCGCGGTTGGTATATTTTTTGGCGATAGAAATTACCAAGCGCAGGTTGGCTTCAACCATTTCTTTTTTGGCGCGACGGGCGCGGGCTTCGCCCATAGACATGCGGCGATTGATTTCGCGTATGTCAGGTATGGTGAGCTCGGTTTGCTCTTCGACTTGGGCAATTTTACGCTGTTGGCGTAAAACTTCATGCCTGACTTCGGCGAGCTTCTCAGCAAGATCTGGCTGCGCAGCCATTTGTGAATCTAACCATTCAAAGTTGGTTTCGTTACCTTGAAAAGATTTGATAAAAGTACGTCTTTCCATTTTGGATTGTTTAACACATAGGCGGGCGATTTCTTTTTCGCTGCTGCGTATAACATTAAATTTAGAGCGTACGCGTATGGTCAGTGGGTCAAAAGTACGCGGCGTCAGTTTTAAAAACTTGAATAGCTCGGCGACTTTTTGCAGCTCTTTGGCTGACTCTTTGCTGTAGCGGCCATGTTTTTCTATGGCTTTTTCTAATTTGTTATGGGCTTTGCGTATAGCCTTAAAACGTCTTTCGGCCTCGACGGGGTCGGGACCCGAGGGCTCGTCGTCGTCATCGCTGGTGGTAGTGCTGGCTGCGGCTGCGGCTTGCGCGTTAGCGGGGGCAACAACGTCGGCGGGCTCTAGGTAACCGGTAAGTATATCGGCTAAGCGGCGCTCTTCGGTGGCAACCCTGTCGTAATCATTGATGATGTCTTGCACCGAACCTGGGTAGTAGGTCAGTGCTGCCATGATGTCGCGTATGCCTTCTTCGATGCGTTTGGCTATAGCAATTTCGCCTTCGCGGGTCAGCAACTCAACGGTGCCCATCTCGCGCATATACATGCGTACGGGGTCGGTGGTGCGGCCAGCTTCGGTTTCTACGGCAGCTAAGGCCGCCGCTGCTTCAGCAGAGGCAATGTCATCAGGCGAGTCACCTTCGGCCAGAATTAAGTCATCGGCATCAGGCGCGTTTTCAAACACTTGTATGCCCATGTCGTTGATCATCTGGATGATGTCTTCGACCTGATCTGGGTCAGAGATGTCTTCAGGAAGGTGGTCGTTAACCTCAGCGTAAGTCAGGTAGCCCTGCTCTTTACCTTTGGCAATAAGGTCCTTCAGGCGAGACTGTTTGTTAGCGGTTCCGCTCATAGTTGATCTTTCACTTGTGATTCGTGGACGAAAGGAAGCCCGGTATTATAGTGGCAAACCCTGCTCTATGCCAGCGAGAATGCAGGCTAGAAGCGGTTTACACAAGTTTTTCTAGTGGATTAAGTGCTGATTGCTTGATTATTAACTGTGCTTTTGCGCGAGTAATTGCTTTAGCTGCTCTTTATCCTCTGTACTCAGATCAGCGTAGTTGGTGGCTAGTAATTTGTCGACCTGTTGGTCTAGGTGAATATGGCTATTGTTTCGCAATATATGCTTAATGGTGTCACTGAGCTCT
Organism: Dasania marina DSM 21967; assembly: GCF_000373485.1. Taxonomy (NCBI): domain Bacteria; kingdom Pseudomonadati; phylum Pseudomonadota; class Gammaproteobacteria; order Cellvibrionales; family Spongiibacteraceae; genus Dasania; species Dasania marina. Next base: position 296,955 of record NZ_KB891575.1, on the reverse strand, counting down.
TGTTCGGGGTTTTCGGCGCTGCCTTGGTTGCCAAAAATTTGTGCTTGGTTTAGCGCCTCTTCAATCAAACCTTTCCAGGGCTGCTGTTGCCAGTTGGCCAAAATCATATAGGTGGTGGAGTCGGGGCGTTTTTGGGTGAGGGTAATAATATCACGCAGCAGTTGCAGCTCTAGCTGCTCGCAGTCGATGGTAAACTCAGGTAATTGCGCGCCCACCTTGGGGTAAAGAATCAGTAAGCCTATGGCATAGAGTACCGGTGCGCGGTGTATGTTGGCCTTGGGTGGTAGCGGTGTGCGTTGTTTGGGGTGGCTGCCTTGCGGCTGTTTTTTATCGCCTTCATGGTTGCGCTCGCCGTTGGGTTGAGGGGAGGCATCTCTAACTTTAGGTTTAGGTTGCTGGGCGATAATTTCTAGCAGTTTGTCTTCGGNCAGGCCTGTGCGCTGGGCGAGGGAGCCCATCATTAGGCTTTTGAATACGCCTTGTGGCAGTTGCGCGATTAGCGGCGCCGCCAGTTTGCTCATGCGGGCGCGGCCCTCTAGTGAGCTGATGTCTATATCCTGCGCTAAGTGGTCGAACAGGTAGTTTTCCAGTGGGTCGGCTTTGTCGATAAGGCGCTTAAATTCATTGCAGCCCACCTTGCGCACCAAGCTGTCGGGGTCTTCGCCCTGTGGCAAAAATAAAAACTTGGCTTGGCGGCCGTCTTCCATCACCGGCAGGGCCGACTCTAGGGCGCGGATGGCGGCCTTGCGGCCAGCCTCGTCACCGTCAAAGCAAAACACCACTTCCGGGCACTGTCTAAAAATGCGCTTGATGTGGTCGGTGCTGGTGGCGGTGCCTAGGGTGGCCACAGCATAGCCTATGCCGTGCTGGGCGAGTGCCACCACATCCATATAGCCTTCAACGACTATCAGTTGCTGTAGTTGGCGGTTGTTTTTACGCGCTTGGTAAAGGCCGTAGAGTTCGCGGCCCTTATGGAATACGGGGGTTTCTGGGGAGTTGAGGTATTTGGGTTTGTCGTCGCCTAATACCCGGCCGCCAAAGGCTATGACGCGGCCGCGGTTGTCGTGTATGGGGAACATAATGCGGTCGCGGAAACGGTCGTAGCATTTGTTCTCTTCGGGTTTTTCTATCAGCATGCCGCCGTCTATGAGCAGCTGTTTGTCGTCGTCTTTGCTGCCTAGGGTGGTGAGCAGGTTGTCCCAGCCGGGGGCGGCGTAGCCTATGCCAAAGTCGCGGGCTATTTCGCCGCTGAGGCCGCGACTTTTTAGGTAGTCCACTACGCGGGAGCGGTTGGGATGCTCTTTGAGCAGGCGCTGGTAATGGCTGGCGGCTTTTTCCAGCAGGGTGTAAATATTGCGTTTGAGTTGTGGTTCTTCTTGAAATACCGAGGCTTCGCGGGGGATTTCTAGCCCGGCCATGTCGGCTAGGGTTTCTATGCAGCGCGGAAATTCCAGGCGCTCATAATCCATCAAAAAACCGATCATGTTGCCGCCGGCGCCACAGCCAAAGCAGTGGTAAAACTGCTTTTCTTGGTTGACGCTAAACGAGGGGGTTTTCTCGTCGTGGAAGGGGCAGCAGGCCATGTAATTGCGGCCGCTTTTTTTCAGTTTTACGCGCCGGTCTATCACCTCAACAATGTCGAGGCGATCCAGTAAATCGTCGATAAAACTTTCGGGTATGCGTCCGGCCATGGTGGGGAAGTCTACAGAGGATAGTCGCTAGTTCCTAGATGTCAGTCGCTAGAATTCTAGATTCTATTGCGGGCTTCTAGGGGGCAGGGTGTCGTGATGTGAAATTATTTTGGGGTGGTAGCCTTTTCTAGAGACTAGAGACTACGTACTAGCGACTGCTAGCTAAAAGCTAGCTTTGATTAGCTTACTCACAGCACCCATATCAGCACGGCCTTGTAGCTTGGGCTTTAGCACGCCCATCACTTTGCCCATGTCTTGCATGCCGGCGGCGCCCGTGCTGGCAATAGCGTCGGTGATGAGGATTTTTATCTCGTCTTCACTGAGTTGCGCGGGCAGAAACTCTTGGATGATCAGCATTTCCGCTTGTTCAATCTCTGCGAGATCGATGCGGTCACCATCGGTGAACTGCTGTATAGAGTCACGGCGTTGCTTGCACATTTTATCTAGCACGGCCAATAGGCGTGCGTCGTCGACGTCTATGCGCTCATCAACTTCTATGCGTTTGACCTCGGCCTGTATAGACCGAATAGTTGTCAGGCGCTGTTTAGCCTTGGCCCTCATGGCCGCTTTCATTTCGTCTTTAATACGAGCTTTAAGCGTTTGCTCAGTCATCGTATGGCCAGCCTTTTTAAAAGTGTGGGCGGTACAGTGCTAAAAAACCTACCCCAAACCAAGTGGCCTAGGGGTGTTTACAACTATCAACGATAGTTAAGCAGTTGCTTAATATAAACGCTGGTGCTTTTTGCTTTCGCGAGAAACTTTTTTAGCGTGACGCTTAACAGCAGCGGCAGCTTTACGCTTACGTACTGATGTAGGCTTCTCGTAAAATTCACGACGACGTACTTCGGCTAAAACGCCGGCTTTTTCACAAGAGCGCTTGAAGCGACGTAGAGCGATATCGAATGGCTCGTTTTCTTTTAACTTAACTGAAGGCATTTGGCCTACCTATGTCTGTGTTGATATGAAATTCGTATTGCACGCGGTTAGTGCTTAACCACCCAATGCAAGGGGGCGGCATTATATTCGGAAGGTGAATAAAATGCAAAGCCTAATGATCTACTAACGCTGAGCTAGGCGCCGCGGGCAGTGAAAAGGGCCTTTGGCCTAGGAAATAGGCATTTGGGCCGGGAAAATAGCCTTTTCCCTGAAGGTGCTGGCTTGGGGGCAGTATAGCCAGTATCATTCGCGGCACTAGCGTTTTAGCGTATTAAGGCGCTATTCCGTCATATTAAACACGGTATTGAGGCCTGTAATGCGTGTATTGGGTATAGAAACCTCCTGTGATGAAACCGGCATAGCCTTGTACGACAGCGAGCAGGGCCTGTTGGCAGAAGCCTTGTACAGCCAAATTGAAATACATGCCGAATACGGTGGCGTGGTGCCAGAGCTGGCTTCGCGTGATCATATACGCAAAACCTTACCGTTAATTGAGCAGGTGTTAGTCGAAGCCGGGCTAGGCCGTAGCGACATCGATGCCGTGGCTTATACCTCAGGCCCCGGATTGGTGGGCGCTTTAATGGTAGGGGCCATGATAGGCCGAGGCTTAGCCTATGCCTTGCAGGTGCCTGCCATAGGCGTGCACCACATGGAGGGCCACTTGCTAGCCCCCATGTTGGAAGATCACCCCCCCGAGTTCCCGTTTATTGCCTTATTAGTGTCCGGCGGCCACACCCAATTAGTGCGGGTGGACGGTATCGGCCAATATAAATTATTGGGTGAATCTCTCGATGACGCTGCCGGTGAAGCCTTTGATAAAGCGGCCAAAATGTTGGGCTTAACCTACCCCGGTGGCCCTATGGTGGCTAAGTTGGCAGAGCAGGGTGATAACAGCCGTTTTGAGTTCCCCCGCCCCATGGTGAAGCATCCAGGGTTGGATTTCAGTTTTAGTGGCTTAAAAACATTTACCCTAAACACGGTGAACAAACATAAAAATGAACAGGGCGAGCTGGATGCACAAACTCAGGCAGATATCGCCTGTGCCTTTCAGCAGGCGGTGGTCAGCACCTTGGTCATTAAGTGTAAGCGTGCACTGCAGCAAGAAGACTTAAAGCGATTGGTGATAGCCGGTGGCGTCAGTGCCAATAAAAAACTGCGTGCCGATTTAGCCACTGCGCTGGCAAAAATTAAAGCGCAGGTGTTTTATGCGCGGCCAGAGTTTTGTACCGATAACGGCGCCATGATTGCCTACGCCGGTTGCCAGCGTTTGGTGGCTGGGCAACAAGATGGTTTGGCGGTAAAAACACGACCACGCTGGCCTATGGACCAACTCAGCGCTATTTAATTACCTAGCTATTTACCTATTTATTAAACTACCAACCTACAGTGCAAGTAACAGGATTCAATATGGATATCATTTATATACGCGACTTATGTATAGAAACCACCATCGGTATTTATGATTGGGAACGTGAAATTAAACAAACCGTTAGCTTGAATGTAGAAATGGGCCACGACATACGTCAAGCGGCGGCCACTGACGACATTGCGCACACCTTAAACTACAAGGCAGTGGCCAAGCGCTTAATTGCATTTATTGAGGCCAGCGAATTTTTATTGGTAGAAACCATGGCCGAGCAGTGCGCACAAATTATACGCGAAGAGTTTAAAGTGCCTTGGCTTAAGCTGCAGGTTAGCAAGCCCGGCGCGGTGCGTGGCTCCAGAGATGTGGGTGTCATTATCGAGCGAGGCGAACGCTAACATGTCACAAGTATTTGTGAGCATAGGCAGCAACACTCATCGCTACCACCACATAGCTTCTTCGTTAGATGCGCTGCAGCACTACTTTGGTGAGCTGATCATTTCACCCGTGTATGAAAGCGTAGCGGTAGGTTTTGAGGGTGATAATTTTCTCAACCTAGTGGTCGGTTTTGAAAGTGTTTACTCGGTGGGTGAGTTGCAGGCCTTGCTCAAACAAATAGAAGATGATTATGGCCGCAAGCGCGGCGGCCCTAAATTTAGCTCGCGTACGCTGGATATCGATATACTCACCGTCGATGATATGGTGGGCGACGTTGATGGTGTGCTACTGCCTCGCACTGAAATTTTAGACAATGCCTTTGTGCTATTACCGCTATACAACATAGCCCCGAATCAGCTACACCCCACGACGCATAAAAGCTATCAGCAACTGTGGCAGCAATATGATCAGGCTAGCCAAAAATTATGGCCGGTAGATTTTGAATGGAATGAAACGAAGCTGTAAGCCATAAGCTGCAAGCTATAAGAGTGTTTTTTCTTGATGCTTGCCTCTTGCGGCTTACCTCTTGTAGTTATCAGCGCCAAAGGCGCTGATAACTACATTCCCAAACTACGCCCGCCATCTACGCTAATAATTTGCCCGGTAATATAGGGCGCGTCTTTGATTAAAAACAACACCGTATTAGCGATATCTTCTGGGCAGCCGCTGCGGCCCAAGGGGATTTTTTGGGTGATTTGTTGTTTTTCTTTATCGCTGAGTACGCTTGCGCCCTGTTGCTCTGGCCAGAGTATGGCACCGGGGGCGACGCCGTTGACGCGTACGGGGGGTAGGTCTTTGGCTAGAGTTTGCGTCATCATGGCCAGCGCTGCTTTTGCCATGCAATACAGGCTGTGTTCTTTTAAGGGTTTTTGTGCGTGTATGTCGACGATGTTGACGATACAGCCTTTATTTTTTTGTAGGTACGGTGCCGCGGCCTGACTAAAAAAAAATGCACCTTTCACATTACTGTTGAATAAATCATCCCATTGTTGCTCACTAGCATTGGCTATGGGCGTGGGGTAAAAACTAGAGGCATTGTTAACCAGTGCGTCTAAGCGGCCCCATTGTAAGGCGGCCTGTTCGATTACGTTTTTAATAGCGTTGTGGTTATCTAAAGATGCGGCAAGGCTAATGGCTGAGTTACGGCGGCCTGTATTTAACTCATTACAAAGGTCTGTGGCCTGCTGTTTTGAGCTTTTGTAATGAACAACAATATTAAAACCTTGTGCGTGCAAGGCTTTGCATATTACTGCGCCTATGCGCTGGGCGCCGCCGGTGATAAGGGCTACGGGAGGGTTGTTCATGGCGCTGTCTCGCTAAGCATATTGCTAACTATGGCTAATCGTTGTTGCTGTATAGCTTGGGCTATATCTTTACCGCTGAGGCCCTGCGCCGCTAGCGCTTTGGCATCAACCGATAGGCATAGTGTTAAAGCCTGCTTGAGTTTATAGGCTTGGTTATGGCTGTTTATTTGTTGGCAGCAATGTAAAAAATCAGCAAAGCGTTGTCCGCGTCTATAGCCATCGCAGTGTTGTAGTAACAGTAATATTTGCTCGGCGCTGAGTTGTTCGGCAAGTACTAAGTCGGCGTGTTGTTGTAGTAATTGGCAAAGCTCAGAAACTTCGTTAGGTACTTTTATACTTTTAAGTTGCTTGAGTAAGTTGGTGCTTTCAGCTTGATAAAACAGCAAGGCAAACAGCTGGCTGCTATTGCAGGTTTTACGTGCCTGTTGCAGGCGCTGCACACTTTGCGGCGTTAGCGCGGGCATAGTGGGGTAGAGTTGCTGCAGGGCACCGCAGTGTTGCAGGCATAAAAAATATTGCTCTGGCGACTGCTCGTGCAAGGCTTTCTCGGTTTCTACCCAAATACGTTCGCGGCTAAGCTGGGTTAATTCACCGCTATCACTAAGCTGCTGCATGAGTTGCAGGGTTTCATCGGCAACCGTAAAACCTAGGTGATAGTAGCGCGCTAAAAATCGGGCGGTGCGTAAAACGCGCAAAGGGTCTTCGGCAAAGGCGGTCGACACGTGGCGCAGTTTTTTAGCGGCTATATCTTGCTGGCCATTGTAAGGGTCTATGATGTTGCCTTGCTCATCTTGAGCGATGGCATTTATGCTTAGATCGCGTCGCAGCAGGTCGTCTTCCAAGCTAACATCGGGGGCGCTGTAGCAGGCAAAGCCGGTATAGCCCTGGCCGTTTTTGCGCTCAGTGCGCGCCAGCGCATATTCCTCTTTTGTTTTCGGGTGTAAAAAAACCGGAAAGTCTTTGCCCACCTGTTGGTAGCCTTGGGCTAGTAGTTGTTGTGGGGTGCCACCGACGACCACCCAATCACGTTCGTGAAAGGGATAACCCAATAAAGTATCGCGTACGGCGCCGCCGACTAAGTAAATTTTCATGGGGGATAGTTTACAGTCGCTGGTCTATAGTCGCTAGCTTTATGCTTGGCTTATTCCTTGAGGATAAAAAACTGGCAATAAAAAAGGGCGCCGTAGCGCCCTTTGAATGCTGTTTTAAGTTTAGAAGCTCTTACGTACGGTTACACCAACGGTGCGGGGTTGATTAGTACGGAAGCCTAAACGTGCTTTACCGCCACGTTCTCTATCAAAAGATTGATTTACATTTTCATCGGCGACGTTATTAACGTAAACAACGGTTTCCCATTCACCATTAATTAATCCAGCGCTTACGTTAAGCAGTTCGTAGGATTCAAGCTCTAGATCTACAGACGTTGTTTCATCACCTACTGCGCCGCCGAAAGTATAGCCGTGGGTAAAATTACCTGCACCAGCGACTTGATCGCTAGGTTGGGTGTAGCGTTCACCCACATGCTGAATCGTTGCTGAGACAAAGGCTTCTGCGCCAGAAACTAAGGCATCGGCAGCAAAGTAATAACTTGCTGTTGCGGCAATTTGAAACTCTGGAACAGAGGCTAAGCTGTTACCGTCTTTAACGCCACCAAGAACATTGCCGTCACCATCCTTAACCGTAGAGTCGAATTCTGATTCAATGTAGCTTGTAGCGACCGTGAGCTCTAAGCCTTCCATGGGCTGAGCTTTTAATTCAAGCTCTATACCCACAGTATGTGCATCGGGTACGTTGAATGAAATACGTGAAGAGCAAGATCCTGCATCGAGGGTAACTTGAAGATCTTCAATGTCGGCATAAAATGCAGCGGCATTGAAGGTCATTGAACTACCAACTTTAGATTTAACACCGACTTCATAGTTGGTCAGTGTTTCATCGTCATAGGCTTGGAATCCACCAAAAGTGGCTAAGTCGTTTCCTTCGCAAAGACTTTCATTAAGTGGGTCGTTGACACCGCCAAGGCGGAAGCCTTGAGATATTTGGGTGTTGAAGGTGGTGTCGTCATTAAGGTCGTAGCTGGCCATTATGCGTGAGGTAAAACCATCGGAAGCTGTTTTTTCACTGCTTACAGGGTCGGCGTTAGAAAAGATGCCGCCAGTAGAGTGTTTACGTGACTCTTCGTAGTCATAAAAGCGTGTGCCCAATGTTAGTTGTAGCTGATCGCTAATCTCGTATGAGGCTTCACCAAAAATTGCGGTTTGTTCCAGCGTGTAAGATAGATCGGCACTATAGGGGGAGTTGGCAGGGAAGCCGTTTGCTACTGCCAAGTAAGTACCCGTGGGTAATGGTAGATTTGCCTCGATGAGGCTGCCGTAAGCATCATAGCCTGGAGTGGGTAGCCTTTGGGTGTATGAGCGGTCAGTGTCGGCATAAAAGACACCAGCAACCCACTGTAGCGGGCTATCATTGGTAGAGCTCAAGCGCAGCTCTTGGGTTGTTTGCTCTACATCCGTTGTGTCACGAAGGTTGGATGGTAGCAAAATGCCTGCGTCTGGCAGGCCAAAATCGGCCGAAACACTGCCGGTTAAGGCGCTAGCATCACGACTTACTAAAATGTCGCGTTCGGTATAACTGGTTATGGATGTTAGATCGAAGTTTTCAAAGCTGTAATTAACGACTAAATCGGTAACTAGGGTCTCATCAGAAAAACTTTCGTCTAGGAGTAAATACTGCTCTCGCTCATCTAACTGAATAGCTGGTCGAGTTGTGGTGTATGGATTGGCATAGAGGTTATAAACTTCTTGGCGGTTGTTGCCGTCGGCTTCTATTTCTTGGTAAACAACCCGAGGTGTTATCGCTAATTTCTCAGAAGGTTGAAACTTAACGGTGATACGCGTACCGCTACGCGTACCGGAGTTAACGTCTTCTTTTTTGCTGCCACCTTCACCTAGGGCGTCAATGTAACCCGCGTATTCGGTGTGGTAGCCTACAGCGCGAACGGCAACAGTGTCTGATAAGGGAACATTAATGGCGCCTTTTAAATGGCCGCCTTCTTCACCGTCAGTTACCGTATGTAAGTCCGCCTCGAGCAGGCCTTCTACGTCATCGAAGTTTGGCTGGTTAGTAATGTAGCGTAGTGTGCCGCCAACTGAGCCTGAACCAAACAAGGTTCCCTGGGGGCCGCGCAGTGTCTCTACTCGATTCAGGTCGAATAGGTCAAAGTCTGGCGTGAACAGTGAAAGTGATATAACTGACTCGTCAAGATAGACGCCTACCTGTTCTTTAACACCTGGCTGGTCACGAACGATTTGACCTGCTGAAACACCTCGTATCGCCACTTGGCTTTGGCCGGGGCCTAAATTTTGGATGCTTAGGCCTGCAATATTTCTAGATAAGTCTTCTAGGCCTCCAGCGCCAGAGCGTTGTATATCTGCCTGCGATTGCGCGTTAATTGAGAAAGGTATGTCTTGGATGGACACGCTGCGCTTAGTGGCCGTGACCATCACCTCTTCCAGTGCTGGTGCCGCATAGCTTACACTGCTGACGGCGGTGGCAATTAAGGTGGGGAGTAGTGCTTTGTTGATATTGAGTTTTCGCATGATGCTGTCTCCGGGCTATAGAGCTTATTATGATTGTTATGGCTAAAAGCGGTGTTTATTGTTGTTTTGTGGTGCAATCACTCAGCTAAGATTAGTAGTGGCTAACTTAGCCTGCAAGTTTGTGTGCATATATTTATTTAGAGGTGCTAAATGACGTTAACGCAGTGGTCATCTTTGCTGTTGGTGTGTGCTTTAGGGGCGGCTATGCCTGGTCCCAGCTTGGCGGTGGTGGTGCAAAACACGCTGCGCGGTGGTTTTTCTCAGGGGGCGGTGACGGCGCTATTTCATGCCTTGGGGGTGGGGGTTTATGCGCTGCTGACGGTGACCGGGCTGGCGGTATTGATGTTGGCTATGCCTACGGTGTTTTGGCTGATTAAAATAGCCGGGGCCTTATATCTAATCTATCTAGGCTTCAATGTGTTGCGGGCTGCCAATAGCCCTCAATCCGGTGAGCAGCCGCGCCAGCAGGCAACTGTTAGTAGCGCTAGGGAAGGTTTTTTTATCGCCTTTTTAAACCCCAAGCTGCTGATATTTTTTACCGCCTTATTTAGCCAGTTTTTACATGCTGATTTAACTTGGCTGCACAAAGGCATCTTAGTGGCTACGGTTACAGTAGTGGATGGCCTGTGGTATTGCCTAGTGGCGTTATTATCAAGCCAAGGGTTTATGCAGCAGCGTTTTGCTGAGCATACGGTTTGGCTGCAGCGCTTATTTGCTGCGGTGTTAGTGTTGGTGGGGTTGAGGTTGATTTTTTTCAGTCTCTAGTTAGAAAAGTCACTAGTTGATAGTCTCTAGTCGCTAGATGAACGGCAGAAAGCAGTTGACAGCGGCTAGTCGCTAGTAAAGATTTTAGGAACTAGGAACTAGGAACTAGGAACTAGGAACTAGGAACTAGGAACTAGAGACTGGTCTTCCCCACAATCACAGATTTCTATTTGTTGTGTTTCTAAGTTCATTAATGACATATGCCCTTTCCAGGCGCAGCCGGTGTCTAGGGCAAAAATATTATCGCTGTTGGTTTTTCCTTGTAGCGCTGCCCAGTGGCCAAAGATGATTTGTTGTTGCTGAGTGCTGCGCAGTGGGTGGCTAAACCACGGGTGAAAGTTTGCCGGGGCGATATTGCTTTTGTTGTTTAAATCTAACTCGCCTTGAGGGCCGCAGTAGCGCATGCGGGTAAAATAATTGGTGATGGTGCGGTAGCGCGGCCAGCCCTGTAAATCCTGTTGCCAGCCCGCTGGGTTGTTGCCATACATATGCTTAAAAAATTCGATGGCCTTATCGCTTTGTAAAATCTGCTCTACTTCGCGTGCGTAGCCTTCGGCCTCGGCTATAGACCACTGCGGTGCAATGCCGGCGTGGCTCATGCAGTAATCGCCGCAGGGGTCGCGGTGCATTAACGGCTGCTGAATTAACCAAGCCACTAACGCATCCCGGTCGGGGGCCTGTAATAATTCATCCAGAGTATCGTGAGGTCTAGGGGTAGAAGTACCATAGGCGATGGCTAAAAAATGTAAGTCGTGGTTGCCCAAGACTATGCGGGTGCAGTCGCCCAAAGATTTTAAAAAACGTAGCGTCGCTAAAGATTCGGGGCCGCGGTTGATTAAGTCACCCACCAGCCAGAGTTGATCCTGTTGCGGCTTAAAATCCACCCTTTGCAGCAAACACTGCAGAGGTTTTAAACAGCCTTGTAGATCGCCTACAGCGTAGCGGGTCATAGTGTGCTCATCTGTTTTACAGTTTTGGGCTATTTAATGTAGCGCCGAGGGGTGTATCAGTGAAAAGGTGGCGACAGGGGCCTCAAATAATTCTCCGCTGGCGCTAATCATTTGGTAGCTGCCTTCCATCGTGCCGGCTGCGGTTTCTAAAAGAGCACCGCTGGTGTACTGGTAGCTCTCGCCGGGGGCGATGGTGGGCTGTTGCCCGACTACGCCTTCGCCGCGCACTTCCTGCACGCGGTTGTCGCTGTCGGTAATCAACCAGTGGCGGCTTAATAGCTGTACGTTTTCATCGCCATCATTTTTAATGGTGATGGTATAAGAGAAGGCATAGCGTTGGTGTTTAGGGGCTGATTGCTCCGCTAAAAAGGCCGTGGCTACGTCTATAACAATAGGGTGTGAACTGGGGGTGGCGGTCATAGTATTAACTTATTGCGTTGCTGAGCCGAACAAATTCTTCCAGGCTGAGAGTTTCAGGCCTGGCGCTGGGGTCTATACCTAAAGCCTCTATATCGGCCTCGCTAAACAATTGTTTAAGCGAGTTGCGTAAAGTTTTACGTCGCATATTAAACGTGGTGCGTAGTACGCTATCGAGTTTGCTTAGGTCCTTGGCGACATGGGGCAGTTCTTGGTGCGGCGTGAGCCGCACTATCGCCGACTGCACCTTGGGCTTGGGGTCAAAGGATTCAGGCGGTACTTCAAACAGCATTTCTACCTTGCAATAGTATTGGCACATGATGCCTAGGCGGCCGTAGTTTTTAGTACTGGGTTGTGCCGACATACGCTGTACCACTTCCAGCTGCAGCATAAAATGCATGTCTTTAATCAGGTGCTGATGAGTTAGCAGGTGAAAGATTAACGGTGTAGAAATATTATAGGGCAGGTTGCCTACTATGCGCAGTTGCTCATCGTTTTTTTGCAGTGAGGCAAAATCAAAGGCCAGTGCGTCACCTTGGTGCAGAGTGAAGTGCGCCTCGTCGGCAAAGCGCTGCTGCAGTATGGGCACTAAGTCGCGATCTAGCTCTATGGCATCCAGCGGTGCGCCGGCGGCTAATAGCTCGTCGGTTAAGGCGCCTTGGCCGGGGCCTATTTCTACCAGGTGATCATTAGGTCCAGCTTTAATAGAGCGCGCTATACGATGAATAATCCCATGGTCGGTTAAAAAGTTTTGGCCGAAGCGTTTTCTGGCGCGATGCTCTGTCATATAAAGGTATCAGTGTTAGGTGTAGTTGTAAGGTATTAGGCTTTAGCTTTTAATGGCGCAGGCTTAGCGCTTAGCATTGGTGGCCATGCTAATGGCATAGTTAAGCGCAGTTTGTAAGCTGCCGCCATCGGCTTTGCCGGTGCCGGCTAAATCTAAGGCGGTGCCGTGGTCTACCGAGGTACGAATTATCGGCAGCCCTAGGGTGATATTTACCGCTTGGCCAAAGCCCTTGTATTTAAGTACGGGCAGGCCTTGGTCGTGATACATCGCTAGCACGGCGTCGCAGTGCTGCAGGTATTTTTCGTTAAAGGCGGTGTCGGCGGGCAGTGGCCCCTGTAAGTTTATGCCCTCTGCGCGCAGCTGTTGCAGGCAGGGTTCTATGATGTCTATTTCTTCACGGCCCATGTGGCCGCTTTCGCCCGCGTGGGGATTAAGCCCCAGCACGATAATGCGCGGCTGGTCGATGCCAAATTGCTGCTGTAAGTCGCGGTGCAAGATACGGGTAACGCTGCTCACTAGCTCGCCGGTGATGGCAGCAGGTACGGCGCTGAGCGGTAAATGGGTGGTGACTAGGGCGACTCGTAGCCCTTCGGTGGCCAGCATCATCACCACTTGTGGTGTATTGGTCTGCTGGGCTAAAAATTCGGTGTGGCCGCTAAAGGCGATGCCGGCATCGTTAATCACGCCCTTATGCACGGGGGCGGTGACCATAGCGGCAAAGTCTTTGTTTACGCAGCCATCGATAGCGGCTTGTAAAGTGTCTAACACATAGCTGGCATTGGCCGGGTTGAGTTGCTGCGCCTGACAGGGCTGGCGCAGTGCTATGGGCATAACACACAGTTCTCCGGCTACACTGCACTGTACTGGCGCATCGGCATCGAACAGCCGTATGCGCAGCGGCAGTTGTAATTGCTGGGCGCGTTGCTGCAGCAGCTCGGGGTCGGCAATGACCACTAACTCTATATTTAGCGTTTGCTGTGCGAGTTGCACGCAGAGGTCGGGGCCTATGCCGGCAGGTTCGCCGGCGGTTAATGCTATGCGTAGAGTCATGGTGGGCTGCGGTTTATCTGTTTAGATGTTTATTTGCTTACTTGTAGTCAACGTAGGCTTCGTCGCGAATTTGTTGTAGCCAAATTTGTAGTTCGTCTTTAAATTTACGATCGTGCAAGTGGTTACCTGCAATACGGCGACGCATGTCCTCGGTAACGTCTTTGTCGCGACGCCCTAATACTTGCAGTATATGCCAGCCGTATTGGCTGCGAAAAGCGGGGCTGACACCGTCAATTTTGGTGCTGTCCATGGCCTTTTGAAACTCGGGTACTAACTGGCCGGGGTTGGTCCACGACAGGTCACCGCCTTCGCTGGCTGAGCCTATGTCTTCAGAAAATTCACGGGCCAGTTCGGCAAAATCTTCACCGTTGAGTATGCGTTGGCGCAGGGCTTTGACTTCGGCTTCGGTAGCTTTGTCGTCACGTATGGCTGAAGGTTTTAATAAAATGTGTCTGGCCTGGGTTTGCGGAATAATTTCGCCGTCGCCGCGCTTGCTAAGCAGTTGCACGATGTGAAAGCCACTGGCGTTGCGTATGGGGTCGGCAACTTGGCCTTGATCTAAGGTGGTAGCCGACTCGGTTAAAAAATCGGGTAAGTCATCCAGTTTGCGCCAGCCTAAGTCGCTGCTATTAATATTGTAAGGGCCGCCATCACCTACCACTTTGTTAAATTCAGCGCCCTTGCGGACTTTTTGAGTCAGCGTATAGGCATATTCTTGGGCTTTAATTTCTTGTGCTTGGCCGGCGTCGCTGGCCAGTGGAATTAGCGCATGTAAAAAGCGGTACTCGGGGGCGGTGAGTTTTCTGCCTTCTTCTGAGCTTAGGTAGTTTTCGATTTCCTGATCGCTAATTTGGATGCGACGGCTGACGTTGCCGCTTTGCACGCGTTGTATTAATAGATCTTTACGAATTTGTTCTCGCACCGCGATATAAGAGCGGCCTTCTTTTTCTAGCATGGTTTTAAACTGCGCCACAGTTACGCGGTTTTGTTGCGCGATGCGGCCCAGTGTTTCGTTGAGTTGTTCGTCGCTAATACGCACGCCGGCGCGGTAGGCCATTTGCAGTTGTATGCTTTCTAAAACCAACTGATCCAGTATTTGCCGCTGCAGTTCTTTATCGTCGGGCAGGGCTTGCTGGGTGCCGTCAAAGTTAGCCTTGACCGATTCGTAACGCTCGCGGTATTCGCTGGCTAAAATAACATCGTCATCAACGATGGCGATAATGCGGTCCAATGTTATGGGGGTGCTGATAACGGCCTCTGAGCCTTGGCTATAACTCAGGCTTGCTAGGCTGAATAAACCGCCTAGTAACAAAGGGCGCAAGAGGGTACTGGCTAATGTTTTTTTATTCACGTTCTTCATATCCTAAAATGCTTTCCTGTAGTAGACGTATGGCCTTGTTGCCTATGCCACCCAAGCCTTTTAATTGAAACTGTAAAACTATTTTATGATCGCGGTCGGTATCCAGAGTGTTGCTGGCGTTGGATTTTTTGACCGCGCGCTGGTAAACAATGCGGGTTAGCCAGCAGCAGTCTTGATATTCTATGCCGATGAGGTCCTCTAGTGAACGGTCTTCGGCGACATCGTATTGAAATCTAGCCATGGCCTGCCATCTATCGTTAAGGGCTATGACTGTGGATATGTCGGCTTGTTCCAGTGCTTCTATGCTGCTGGTGGCTGGATCTTCGCGGCGAAAACGGTAGCCCACATTTAATAGTGTCTTGTCATTGTTGTATTGGCTGCTAACCGCAAACTCATCCATTTTGTCTTGGCGTGTGTCCCACAGGCTGGTGCTATTTAACCAGAAATTGGTGTGGGGTTGGTAACGTATCTCGGTGGCGAGCTGCGAGTTGTCTTGGCTGAGGGGGCTGTTGCTGAGGTCTTCCTGTATGCGCCTGTCCTGCCAGTAAAAGGTTTGCCCCACGCTTAGGGTGAGAGTTTCCAAGCCACTTTTTTGATCGATATAGCGGCTGGTGACGCCCACTGAGGTTTGGTTGGCGTCGTCTAAACGGTCGTGGCCGATAAAGCGGCTGTCTCTGAATAATTGGTTGTAGCTAAAGCTTAGCGCCTTGCTATCAAAGTCAGGTTGCTGGCTTTGCTCTTCGTAGTCGCTGTATAAATGGTAAAGGCGAGGCTCTAGAGTTTGCTTGTAGCTGCTATCACTGAGGCTGAAGGGGCGTTCAAAAATCAGGCCCATGTCCAGCGAGCCTGAGGCTACGGTGGCTTCGGGGCTATCCTCTTCGCTAGCTTGCAATCCGTCTAGTTGGTAACTGACGTGTCGTATTTTGGTGCTGGGGATAATAAAGCCCGGCGCCCAACGCATAGGGAAGCTAACCCCGGCTTCGGCGTAACGGCGCTGGCCGCTGTCAAAGCTGCCGCCTTTTTCTTTCGATTCTTCATGATCAAATTCGGTGAATTGTAGCGACAGCGAGTAATCGGGGCTGAAGTTTACGCCCTGGCTTTGATTGCTCAGGCTGATTTGCGGCAGGCGCTTATAGGGTGCGTTATAAACAGCGTCTAAGCTTTGATGCTCTTGCACCAGCACTTGCCCGCGCCAGTATTGCGAGTGGAAGTTGACGGTGCCGGTTTGGGCTAAATGGTTTTGCCTTTGGGTGTTAATGCTGTCGAAGCTAAAATCGCGTAAATAGTCGCTGTCGCTGGCCTTGCTGTAGTCTATGCGGTGGCTCCAGTACTCGCCTATGCGGCCGCGTTCCTGAATATTACCCAGCCAGCGCTTGTCGCCGTCTAGTTCATCGTCATTGAGCTGTGCCCCGGCTAAGGTCCAGAAGCTGTATTCATTTAAATAGCGGGTTTCAGCTTCCAGCATATTACCGTGTGAGCCTACCTTACGCGGGGTAAGAGTGGCGTCAACGTTGGGGGCAATATTGAGATAATAGGGCAGGGATAAATCCAAGCTGCCATTGTTGCTGGCGATGGTGGGCCATAAAAAGCCGGTTTTTCTGCGCTTATCTATGGGGAAGCTGAGGTAGGGGCTGTAAAACACCGGTATATCTTTTACTCGCAGTACTACATCTTCGGCGCTGCCCCAGCCGGTGGCCTGATCTAGCTCTAATTGCCCTGCGCTAATCACCCACACTTCATCGTCAGGGGTGCATTGGGTGTAGCGTGCGCCGCTAAAGGTAAAACTGAATTCGCTGGGGTGCTCGGCTTGGTCGGCGCTAATACGCAAGCCGGTATCGTGATTGAGTATATGGGCGTTGCTAAAAGACCCTAGGCCGTTATTGGTATTAATTTGGCCGGCATCACAGCGTAGCAATACCCCGGGCTCGCGCACTTCTACATGGCCTTTGAGGTTGAGTATGTTGCTAAGACGATTAAGGGTAGCGCTGTCGGCGCTAATTCGACGTTGGCCTTTGCTTATTATCACTTCACCATTGAGCTCTACCAAGTCGTCAGTCATCAATGACTGGTTGGCGCCCGCGTGTAAGGAGGCCTCTTCAGGCGGTAGCTGGGCATCGGGCCAATCGGCTATAGGCTCTACGTAAGCGCCTTTACAACCGGTGCCCATCTGGCAGCGTTGTTGGTCGTTGAGCTCTTGTTCGGGTAGCCAGTCCCAGGCTGAATAATCGTTAGCCATGGCGGGGTTGATGCTGGCGCATAGGGTAAGGGCGGTCGCTAAAGTGGTTGGGCGAAAAAGCGACGTAGTTGTGGGATTTACTGCGGCCATAGAGTGTATTTAATTTACCGGCGATAACAGCACGGGCTGGGTTGGCAATAACAAGCTCGGCAATAACAAGCTCTGTGATGGAAGTGGGCATAATAAAGCATTCCGTTATAAATTGCCTGCTTGCTGCCGGCTTCTATTAGCTTGGAGGATTTATCTTGCGGTGGTTTCAGTTATAGTGACGCCATTAGCGTCAGTAAGGTTCTATTAATCAGCAGCGTGTGGTGAGTGAGTGTCAGTAAAAGATCAGCGACAGCAAGCTTTAGAGCAGTGGGCCAGTAGCCAATTAGGGGAGTCAGTAACAGGCCTGCCTGCCTCTGGCGATGCTAGTTTTCGGCGTTATTTTCGTTATCAATTAGCTGATCAGCGCAGCATTATTGGTATGGATGCCCCCCCCGGTACCGAGAACAACCCCGCTTTTATCGATGTGGCTCAGCGTTTAGCACAGGCCGGGCTGACCGTGCCCGACATCATTGCCTATGATGAGGCTCAAGGTTTTTTACTGCTTAGCGATTTAGGCTTACACACCTATTTGCAGGCTATCAATGAGCATAATGCCGAGCCGCTAATGGCTGCGGCGGTTACTGCCTTAGTCCGCATGCAGGCCCATACTCGCAGCGACGGTTTGCCGCTTTATGATGAAGCCTTATTACGCAGAGAGTTGGCGCTATTCCCACAGTGGTATATTGAGCGCCACTTAGGCCAGCAGTTAGATGCGAACCAGCGGGAGGAAATAAGCAGTTTATTGGCGTCTTTAACCGAGCAGCTGCTGACTAACATCACGGCTCAAGGCCAGGTATTTGTACACCGCGATTATATGCCCCGCAATCTGATGTGCAGTAGTGATGACTGTAGTAATGTCGCCAGTCCCGCCATTATAGACTTTCAAGACGCGGTCTATGGCCCGGTAAGTTACGACCCCATCTGCCTGTTTAAGGATGCCTTTATTAGCTGGCCGGAAGCACAGTTAGAGGCTTGGTTACAGCAATACTGGCAACAGGCCGTGGCTGCGCAATTGCCGGTGCCGCCTCTGTTTGCCGATTTCTTGACAGACTGTGACTATATGGCGGTGCAGCGCCATCTTAAGGTGCTAGGGGTTTTTGCCCGCATCCATTACCGCGATGGCAAGCCCCAATATTTACAAGACGCCCCCCGATTCATCCAATATTTACTCACCATCAGTGCGCGCAGGCCAGAGCTGGCAGGCTTAGCTCGTTTGTTAGCACTGTTAGCGCCTGTGCACAGCAAGGAGCACAGTGCATGAAGGCGATGATTTTAGCGGCAGGTTTGGGCAAGCGCATGCGGCCGCTCACCAATCATGTGCCTAAGCCTTTATTGTTAGTTGCCGGCAAGCCGCTGATTGAATATCACATAGAGCGTTTAGTGGCCGCAGGCATACAGGACATAGTCATCAACCACGCCTATTTGGGCGAGCAAATTGAACAATGCTTAGGTGATGGCTCGCGTTGGGGCGCGAATATTAGCTACTCCCGCGAGGGAGAGCCTTTAGAAACCGGCGGCGGTATATTCAAAGCCTTACCGCTTTTGGGTGATCAACCCTTCTTGGTGGTGAATAGCGATGTGTGGACCTATTATCCCTTGCAACAGATATTTCTACGCCAAGCTGCCGGCAGAATGAAGCTGGCGCATTTAGTGCTAAGCCCTAACCCCGTGCACAATCCCGAGGGTGACTTTATATTATTGCCCAGCGAGCATGTGGTGGAGCAGGGCGAGGGCCAGGATAAAGGTCAGGCGCTGACCTTTACGGGCCTAAGTTTATTACACCCCAATCTATTTAATGGTTGCGAGCCGGGTAGCTTCCCCTTGCGTGGTCTGTTGACCGAAGCCATGCAAGCGGGGCAGGTGAGTGGTGAGTGCTATAGCGGCCAGTGGGTGGATGTAGGCACGCCGCAGCGTTTGCTGGAACTGGATCAGCAGCTGCGGGCAGAGGGTGCTTGCTCTAACTTATAATAGCGTGGCTTTAGCGGGTCCTTCCTTTAACTTTTTTATTTAACGCCCACCGAAAATCCCGCTGCGGTTTTATTGAGCCAGCCTCGTATGCGCTTACTGAGTTTGTTTTCATCTTGTTGCCGGTTAAAGGCCATTCTGGGCATGCGTACCTGTTGATACTGGCCACGCGGCAAGGGCTTGCTGGCGCGCATGCGCTGTTGCGCATAGGCTGACGCCTGTCGGCCATCGGTGAAATAAAGATCTAATATAGGGAACGTCAGCTTGGCCAGCAGGCTGTTGATTTGTTGCCCGGCAATATTGTTTTCGGCATTGACCAAGGCCAAGCCGCGTATTTGTTTTAATTGATTTTTATCGCTAATTTGGCTGGCGTAGGCAATCAGCCGATTGGCACTGCTACCCTCACCCAAGAGCACCATATTGTATATGCCCTTGCTGTTTAAAAAGCTAATGGCGGCGGCAATATGCTGCTGCGCCGTCGTGTCCGCCGCTGCACCACTATCATCGGCTGCAGGCAGCGGTGGCATGCTTAACATTAGCGTGTGCCAGCGGTTGTTAGCCAAGGTTTGTTGCAGGTTGTAGAGCCGATTACGGCGGGTGATAGCCTGATCGTGGCGGGGTAATAAAATAACCCCGCCGCGGGCTTCGCCAGAGTAATCTGGGCTGTATAGGCTAAGCACTTTTTGGCCGGCAACCTCCAGCCACAGCACCTGCTCGGGGGGTAAGTCTTTGGCTAGTAAGCTGGGATTATTGTGGCTGCTAAATTGTGCCTTTGGCTGAGTCTGCGTTTGAGACTGTCCTGTTTCGCTATCGTCTTCTGTGGCGGCTGGCTCATCTTGGCTATAGGCCGCGCCGCTGAGCAGCCATAGGCTCAGGGCAAGTACTATCGATGTGGTGCTTCGTTGCGTCATCTATGGGGCATTTATTTTGTTGAATTCAGCCTAGCCTGCTGAATCGCAGCTAGTATTTCAGTAAGATAGCGGCCAAAGTGCCTAAACCTAGAGTTCGGATTGTATTATGAGAGATTATCAAATAGCACCCTCTATTCTTGCCGCAGACTTTGCCCGCCTAGGGGAAGAGGTCGACAACGTTATTGCCGCTGGAGCCGATATCGTACATTTTGACGTGATGGATAACCACTACGTACCCAATCTCACCATAGGCCCCATGGTGTGCGAGGCTCTGCGCAAACACGGCGTTACCGCACCTATAGACGTACATTTAATGGTAAGCCCAGTGGATAGCTTAATCGCCAGCTTTGCCAAGGCCGGTGCCAGCTATATTACCTTTCACCCCGATGCCTCCACCCATGTAGATCGCTCTTTGCAAATGATACGCGAAGCCGGTTGCAAGGCAGGTTTGGTATTAAACCCAGCTATGGGTTTAGAGCCACTTAAATATGTGATGGATAAACTGGATATGATTTTGCTGATGTCGGTGAACCCCGGTTTTGGCGGCCAGAAGTTTATCCCCTCCACTATCGATAAAGTGCGAGAAGTGCGCGCCTTAATTGATGCCAGTGGTTTTGATATACGCTTAGAAGTCGACGGTGGAATTTCTGCCAGCAACATCGCTGAAATCGCCGCCGCCGGTGCCGACACTTTTGTGGCCGGCTCAGCCATTTTTAATCAGCCCGATTATAAAAAAGTCATAGACGAGATGCGCGCCCAGTTAGCCACTGTGTAGCGCGTTATGACTCAAAAACTCAGCGCATTATTAGAGCAGCCGCTGCAAGGTTTGCTGTTTGATTTAGACGGCACGTTGTTAGATAGCGTGCCCGACTTATCGGTGGCGGTAGATGCTATGTTAGCGGCAGCCGCTTTACCGCTAGCTGGTGAGCAGCGAGTACGCACATGGGTGGGCAATGGCGCGAAAGTGTTAGTACAAAAAGCGCTGGCCTATGCCCACAACACGGATGTGTTAGCTGAAGCTGAATTACTGCATTATCAACAACAGTTTTTGCGTTTCTACCGCCAGTGCAGCGGCCAGCACAGCGCTTTATACCCAGATGTATTAGCCGCTTTACAATACTGGCAACGTCAAGGCATAGCCATGGCGGTAGTCACCAATAAGCCGGCTGAATTTATTCCCCATTTACTACAGCAGTTTCAACTACAAGAATTTTTTAGCAGCTGCGTAGGCGGCGATAGTTTAGCGCAACGCAAACCTCATCCCGCTCCCTTACTCCATGCCTGCGAAGCGCTAGGCTTAGCCGCGTCGCGTTGTGTAATGATAGGGGATTCATCTGTTGATGTGGCTGCTGCCAGAGCTGCGGCTATGCCGGTGGCTGGTGTTAGCTATGGCTATAATCAGGGCCAGCCTATAAGTGCTGCTAACCCTGATATAGTGGTGGACTCTTTGTTGGCGTTGTGTGGCTAGCTCGTGCGTCAGCTTTTATGCTCAGCTCTCTACTTTTGATTAACCATAATCTCTTGTTAACGGCAAAACAAAAAGTTTTTAATCAGTTCTTTACCGCCTTCGGTAGCAAAGGACTCGGGGTGAAACTGTATGCCGTAGATGGGGTGTTCGCGATGCTGTATGCCCATGATCTCAAAATCACCACCGGCGTGTATTAATGTCCGGTTTTCAAATTCATTGGCGGCTACGTTGCCGACTACAGCGGTAATTTGTAGGCAGTCGGGGATGCTTTCGGCTTCGGCCATTAGTGAGTGGTAACGCATCACTTCTAACTGGTCAGGTATATTGTAAAACATGCCTTTACCGTTGTGGGTGATGGGGCTAATTTTACCGTGCATAGGCACATGCGCTTTTACCACTTTACCGCCGAATACGTGGGTAATCCCCTGCATGCCTAGGCATACACCTAATAATGGGGTGTGTTGCCCCAGTTCGGTAATAACCTGTGCGCAAATGCCAAAGTAGGCCTCGTCGTCTGGCGAGCCTGGCCCCGGTGAAATAATAATGCGGTCGGGGTTGATTTTGCGTATTTCTTCTAAGCTAATTTGATCGTTACGCTTAACTATAATTTCAAAGTCGTCGATGTGGCCGCGATTTTTTTCGGAGCTGAGTATCTCGCCTATGTATTGATAGAGGTTGTAAGTAAAGGAGTCATAATTGTCGAGTATAAAAACTTTCATTATTTGGCCTCCTTTTGCGGCGTGGCAATAAATTTATCTAATACTTTTTTGGTGCCAGCGAACTTGCGGCGTATTTCTTCGTATTCATCTTCGGGGTTAGAATCGTATACATTGCCGCCGCAGGTTTGCACATAGGCTTGCTCGCCGTTGGCAAACACGGTGCGTATGGGTATGGCAAAGGTGCAGTCGCCGTTAAAGGAGAAGTGACCCACCGCACCACCGTAGGGGCCGCGCCCTTCGTTTTCTAGGTCGTTAATGATTTTCATGGCTTCAATTTTGGGTGCGCCGGTTAAGGTGCCCGCGGGGAAGTTGCTAGCCAGTGCGGAAAACATGTCTTCGCCTTCGGCAATAATGCCAACGATTTCGCTGGAGATATGCTGCACGTGGCTAAAGCGTTTGATGTCCATGAGGCTGCGTACTTTGACCGTACCGAACTGGGCGACCTTGCCTATATCGTTGCGGTGCAAGTCCACTATCATATTGTGCTCGGCGATTTCTTTGGGGTCGTTGAGCATGGCGCGGGCTAAGGCGGTATCTTCTTTTTCGGTGGCGCCGCGGGTGGTGGTGCCAGCCAAAGGGAAGGTTTCCATCTCACCCTGACGTAGGCGGAATAATAGCTCTGGGCTGGCGCCGATTAATTTTTGCTCGCCAAATTTTACATAGTACATTTGCGGTGAGGGGTTTTCTTCGCGCAGTTGCTCGTAAATGTTGATGGTGTCGCCTTCTAGGCGAAAGCGTTTTTTAAAGCCCACTTCGGTTTGAAATATTTTACCGTCGACTATATCTTGCTTAACTTTTAATACCGCGGCCTTGTGCTGCTCCTGGCTCATGGTCTCGTCTAAGGCGGTGATTTTTAATTCACCATTAATAACATCAGGCTCGGCGATTAAGGATTTAACCAGCGCTTCGCGGTTGCCGGTATCACTGCCTTGGTAATAAAAGTAAATCAGCTCGCCGGTCATTTTGTCTAAGATGAGGCCGTCTTTAAATACGCCAAAGCGGAAGGCGTCAAACAGTTCGCTGTCTTGAAGTTGCAGGCTGGGCTCAAAATAATTCATGCAGTGGTAGCTGAGGTAACCAGTAAGGCCGCCGGCATATTTACGGGATAAAATATTTTGCGGCACGATATCGCGCAGCAATTGGTAGGGGTTGTCGCTTTGGTAGTGCTCACTGCTGCCGTCGCGCTGCTCTATGCTTAGGGTGTTGCCGTTGGCATAAATGAGCTGCTCGGGGTCGAAGCCTATAATAGAGTGGCGCGCCATGTGGCTGTCTTCACCCAGTGACTCTAAGTAAAAACAGTGTTGATAGCGGCGCTCTATTTTTTTGAATAGGGCAAAAAAATCACAGTCCGCGGTAATGGTGATATAGCGGGGCTTTCTGGGCAGTGTGATGCTGTTGGGCTTGTTGGCCATAATCCTAACTCTAAATCTATAATGGTGTCGGTGGATACGGTGCTAGTGCTTAATCGCCTTTAAGGGCGCGAGAGCCTCGGGTGACAGTGGCTATGCCCACGCCTAGTTTCTCGGCGATTTGCCGCTGTGGCATACCTTGCTCCAGCAGCTTGAAAATTTGCAAGCGTTTGCTGATTTCACTGAGTTCCGAGGGGGTGAGAAGGCTGCGCAGGATTTGTTCCATGCGCGGGCTGTCGTCCGCGGTTAGCAGGTGAGCGATTAGTTCTTCTGTGTAGTTGCATTCTGTATCCATGTACTAGTACAATACCACAAATGCCTGAAAGATCAATAGCCGTCTACCTTTGATTAACGCTATGGTTGCAGGCCTACCCACTAACGTAAGGCTATAGGTGCCAGCAGATGGTAAATCGTTCATGTTGTTAATGATTGATAACTATGACTCCTTCACTTATAACGTGGTGCAGTACTTGGCCGAGTTAAAGGCTGAAGTGTATGTGGTGCATAACGACCAGATTACGGTGGCCGAGATAGCCGCGCTGCAGCCAGAAAAAATAGTGATATCCCCCGGCCCCTGCACCCCTAACGAGGCAGGTGTATCGCTGGCGGTGATAGAGGCCTTTGCAGGTAAAATCCCGCTGATGGGTATTTGCCTAGGGCATCAGGCTATAGGCCAAGTGTTTGGTGGTAATGTGGTGCCGGCCGCTGAGTTAATGCATGGCAAGACTTCTGCTATTTATCACAATGATAAGGGCGTGTTTGCCGGCTTGAGTAATCCCTTTCAGGCGACGCGCTATCACTCCCTAGTGCTGGATAAAAATAGCCTGCCCGATTGCTTAGAGGTCACCGCTTGGACGCAACATGCCGATGGCAGCCTCGCTGAAATTATGGGGCTTAGGCATAAAACCTTGGCGGTGCAGGGGGTGCAATTTCACCCCGAGTCTATATTGACGGAACACGGCCATCATTTATTAGCTAATTTTTTAGCAGGTTAACTTTTTAGAAAGTCGGCTTTCTAGAAAACCAATACCGATTGATTAACAGGAAATAACAATGGATATCAAGGCTGCTATAGGCGAAGTGATAGAAGGCCGTTCATTAACCACCGAGCAAATGACCACAGTCATGCGCCAAATCATGACTGGCCAGGCCACCGATGCGCAGATAGCCGCTTTACTGGTGAGCTTACGGGTGAAGGGCGAAACCGTTGAAGAAATTTGTGGCGCCGCTCAGGTTATGCGCGAGCTGGCTACGCCGGTGAGTGTTAGCGGTGATTACTTGGTGGATATCGTCGGCACCGGTGGCGACGGTTCCAGCCTATTTAATGTCTCTACCGCCAGCAGCTTTGTGGTGGCGGCAGCCGGTGGTCGAGTGGCCAAACACGGCAGCCGCTCGGTAAGCTCTAAAAGCGGTGCAGCCGATTTGTTAGAGGCGGCTGGCGTGCGACTAGATTTAAATGCTGAGCAAGTAGCTGAATGTGTTGCCCGTGCCAGCATAGGTTTTATGTTTGCGGTTAATCACCATGCAGCGATGAAATACGCGGTAGGCCCACGCAAAGAATTGGCCTTGCGTACGGTATTTAATTTACTGGGGCCGGTGACTAACCCCGCCGGTGTCCCCAATCAATTATTAGGCGTGTATAGCAAGGATTGGGTACGCCCCATGGCTGAGGTATTAAAAAATCTGGGCAGCCAGCATGTGTTGGTCGTCCACTCGGCTGATGGCTTGGATGAAATTAGCATCGCCGATGAAACCTATGTGGCAGAGTTACGCGATGGCGAAATTACCGAATACATCATTACCCCTGAGCAATTTGGCATAACCCGCGCCAGTTTAGATAGCTTAAAAGTAAGCGGCTCGGCAGAAAGCCTAGTGATAGTAAATGCCTTGTTGGCCGGTGAGCAAAGTGCTGCTGCCGACATAGTTGCCTTAAATGCCGGTGCCGCCTTGTATGCGGCCAATGTGGCAGACAACTTGGCGCAGGGAATAAAAGCCGCACAAGATGTTTTAAGTAGCGGTAAAGGTTTAGAGAAATTACATGAACTCGTGGCTCTAACTCGCGCCATGAAAGAAGGCGAGTAATTATATTATGAGTACAGGGATAAATACTCCAACCATCTTAAGAAAAATTGTTGCCCGCAAACGCGAAGAAATTGCTGAGCGTTCGCCTAAGACTACCATGGCGCAGTTGCAGGCCTTAGCTGCCGGGCAAGCACCTTGCCGCGGCTTTGTGAAGGCTATCGCTGCCAAGTTGGATGCAGGTTTATCGGGGGTGATCGCCGAGGCTAAAAAAGCCTCGCCTAGTAAAGGCGTGATACGGCCAAACTTTGACCCTGCGGCGATAGCTAAGAGCTACGAGCATGGCGGCGCGGCTTGTCTGTCGGTATTAACCGATGCCGATTTTTTCCAAGGTAGTGAAGAATACTTAATGCAGGCACGAGCCGCTTGTAGCCTGCCAGTAATACGCAAAGACTTTATTGTCGATCCCTACCAAGTGGTGGAGGCGCGCGCCATAGGTGCCGATTGCATTTTATTAATCGCCGCCTGCTTAGACGATATACAAATTGCCGAGCTTAATGCCGCAGCCCTAGAGCTGGGTATGGATGTATTAATCGAGGTGCATAATCGTGCAGAGCTAGATCGCACACTACCCGTAGGCAATACCTTAGTGGGTATTAACAACCGCGATTTAAATACTTTTGAAACGACTCTAGATACCACCTTCAACATGCTGCCGCATATCCCCGATGATCGCATAGTGATAACCGAAAGCAGCATACACACCGCTGCCGATGTAGCAGCCATGCGCGAGCATAAGGTGAATGCGTTTTTAGTGGGGGAGGCCTTTATGCGGGCGGATGACCCCGGCGCGAAACTAAAAGAGCTATTCTTCGAAGCGGAAAGCGGCAAGCTATAAGCTGCAAGCAAACAAAAAAGGCCAGCGTTTCACTAAACGCTGGCCTTTTTTGTTTTATATATTCAAAATTTCTTACAGCTTACAGCTTACAGCTTACAGCTTACAGCTTACAGCTTACAGCTTGGTTTTTAACGCGTCCCAAACACTACCATAGTCTTGCCCTTCACATTAACCAAACCCTGCTCTTCCAGCGTTTTTAATACTCGGCCAACCATTTCCCGTGAGCAGCCTACGATGCGACCTATCTCTTGGCGGGTGATTTTAATTTGCATGCCGTCGGGGTGGGTCATGGCGTCGGGTTGTTTGCATAGGTCTAGCAGGGTGCGCGCTACGCGGCCGGTAACATCTAAAAAGGCTAGGTCGCCGACCTTACGGGTGGTTTCCCGCAGGCGCTTGGCCATCTGCGTGCCTACCGCCAATAAAAATTCAGGGTTTTGCTCGCTGAGTTCGTGAAACTTGGCGTAGCTGATTTCCCCTACTTCACATTCGGTTTTGGCTCTTACCCAAGCACTGCGTGATTCTTGGTTATCAAACAGGCCCATCTCACCAAAGAAGTCACCCTTGTTGAGGTAGGCGACTATCATCTCTTTGCCTTCGTCATCTTCAATTAAGACGGTAACGGAGCCATCGATAATATAGTAAAGCGAATCGCTAGAATCGCCCGCATAGATAATTGTGCTTTTAGCGGGGTAGCGGCGTTTATGGCAATGGTTGAGAAAAAAATCAACATTTTCAATATGAGGAGTTAGGGCAACGCTGACCACGGGGGCACCTTCTTTCTTGCTGTAGTGACATTATTGTGGGCCTAAGTATGGCCGTAAATGGCTAGAATCGCTACAGTCTAAGGCAAAATGTGGCTGGCTACGGGCTATTTTTTATAAGAATGCAAGAATATGCTGTGCTAAACTCGCCATTTTTCGAATTTGATGAATCAGGTTGTGTAAATACTATGAAAGCAACAGTGAGCTGGGATGAGGGCGTTAGCTTTATCGCCGAGTCTGGGACTGGCCATAAGGTCACTATGGATGGCCCGCCAGATTTAGGCGGCCAAAACAAAGGTCCAAGGCCCATGGAAATGCTGATTATGGGCATGGGCGGCTGCGCCTCTTTTGATGTGCTCAGTATGCTTAAGAAATCGCGGCAAGACGTGCAGAGCTGCGTGGCTGAGTTGGAGGCCGAGAGGGCCGATGCCGTGCCTGCGGTATTCACCAAAATTCATATGAATTTTGTAGTGACGGGCCACAATTTAAAAGAAGCCCAGATCAAACGGGCGGTATCGCTATCGGCAGAAAAATACTGCTCGGCCTCTATTATGATGGAAGCGGCTGGGGTGGAAGTGACCCACAGCTATGAAGTTAAAGAAAGTTCCTAGTTGACAGTCGCTAGTCGCTAGGAAAAACTTTTAGAGACTAGAGACTAGAGACTAGAGACTAGAGACTAGAGACTAGAGACTAGAGACTAGAGACTAGCTACTTCTCTAGCCCTAGATAGCTGGCGATTTCGCCTATATCTGGCGCGCCTTCTTCGCTGCCGAAATAGCATACGTCTTCATGTTGCTCGTTTTCTATTAGGCCTACTACGCATTCAAACTTATGTTCTTGGCTTAGGCTGTAGAGAAAGTCTATGGGCTTTTTTAGGGTGAGCTTGCGATTAGTGTTTATGCGCAAACCTATAAAAGGCTGTTCGCCCTCTATATCTTTATAAACGGTTGCACTGCTGCGACTCTCTGTTAGCCATTCAGTGATAGCCGTTTCTATTGCCGCTAGCTGGGGGGCTATTTCCTCAGCAAAATCATGGCTATCTATTAAACAATATATTTCCATAGTCTTATCTATTCGCTTTTGCTTTTTAACTTTTAGTTATTGATCGCGCTTATAACTTGCAGCTTGCCGCTATCTAAACGGGCAAACCCGTTTAGATATAATAAGTCGTTTTAGTCATCAGTGATGAGGTGGCCGACATAAGGTTTTTTAGGGTATCGCTAAAATCCACACCGCCGGCGGCTAGCGCATTACTGCCGTGCAGCCTTTCGTCGATTAGCATGGCCTCTAAAATAGCGCGGCTGGCTTTGTCGTCGTCAGGCAGTAGCTGTAAATGGCTTTCTAAGTGATGGCATACCCGTTCTTCGGTGGCGGCGACAAACCCTAGGCTCCACTTATCCCCCGCTAAACCGGCTAATGCGCCTAGGCTAAAAGAGATGGCGTAAAATGCAGGGTTTAACAAGCTGGTATGGCTGCCTAGTTGTTGCAAACGCTGCTCGCACCACACCAAGTGGTCTATTTCTTCTTCAGCGGCGTGTTCCATTTCGGCCCGCACGTGTTCTAGCTTGGCGGTTAGTGCTTGGCCTTGGTATAGCGCTTGCGCGCATACTTCGCCGGTATGATTGATGCGCATTAGCCCGGCAATATGTTTGCGGGTGCTGGCATCAAAAGAATTAGGTTCGCATTTGTCTGCGGGATTTTTGCGTGTGGCGGTTGCCGCCGTAGGGATTAGCGTACGCAGCGCCTGATCGGCGTTAACAATCAATTTATCTAGGGGCGATAAAAGGCGCTGCATATTATTTCCTTGTTGTTATGGTTTAGCTATTTTCGCGGGCTATTTTTCACGAGCAATAGCTCGGTAGGCTATATCGTCGCGGTAAAAAACACCATCCCATTGGATTTGTTTAACTTGAGCATAGGCGGCAGCCTGTGCTTCGGTAACCGTATTGCCCAAAGCTGTAGCGCAAAGTACGCGGCCGCCGCTGGTAACGACTTGGCCGTTGTCTAACTTGGTGCCTGCGTGAAAAACTTTTTCGCTGTTGTTGCCTGCAGGTATGCCGCTAATGGCTTTGCCTTTTTGGTAGTCGGCGGGGTAGCCGCCAGCGGCTAGCACCACACCCACCGCAGCGCGGTTATCCCACTCGGCGGTGGTGTTATCCAATTGCTTATCTAGGGCAGCGTTACACAGTGCTACTAAGTCGCTTTGTAGGCGCAGCATAATGGGTTGCGTTTCTGGGTCGCCAAAGCGGCAGTTGTATTCAATCACTTTGGGTGTGCCATCGGCGGCTATCATTAAGCCTGCATATAAAAAGCCCGTGTAGTCGTTACCTTCGGCGGCCATGCCGGCGACGGTAGGTTCTATCACTTCTTTCATGATGCGGTTGTGTATCTCTGGTGTAACCACCGGTGCTGGTGAATAAGCACCCATGCCGCCAGTGTTAGGCCCGGTGTCGCCATTACCTACCCGCTTGTGATCTTGGCTAGTGGCCATGGCTAATACATTTTTACCATCTACTATCACGATAAAGCTAGCCTCTTCGCCTTCGAGAAACTCTTCAATCACCACGCGGTGGCCAGCTTCGCCAAAGGCGTTGCCCGCTAACATATCGCGTACAGCTTCTTCGGCTTCGTCTGTAGTCATGGCGACGATAACGCCTTTACCTGCGGCTAGGCCGTCGGCTTTGATGACTATGGGGGCGCCGTTTTTGTTGATGTAGGCTAGCGCCTCATCGATATCGGTAAAGGTTTGGTAGTAACCGGTGGGGATGTTGTGGCGCGCTAAAAAATCTTTAGTGAAGGCTTTAGAACCTTCTAATTGCGCCGCACCTTTGGAAGGGCCAAAACAGCGTAAGCCGCGATCTTGAAAATAATTCACCACGCCTTCTACTAATGGCGCTTCTGGGCCGACTATGGTTAAGCCGACCTTGTTTTGTTCGGCAAAGGTAGCTAGGCCAGCAAAGTCCATGGTGTCTATAGCGATGTTAGCGCATTTGGCTTCGGTGGCGGTACCGGCATTGCCGGGTGCTACGTATACAGTTTTTACGTCTGCTGATTGGGCTGCTTTCCACGCTAGGGCGTGCTCGCGGCCGCCGGAACCAATGATTAACACATTCATGTTTTGTCTCTACTGTTGTATGTCTTTTGTCATTCCCGCCGGGCGGGAGCCCAGTGTATGGTAACGGGTATGTTCTTGTCATGCCGGTGTAAGCCGGTAGCTATACTTTGCTGTCATTCTCACGCAGGCGGGAATAGCATGCTTAATTTTTTGTGTTCTTTACTATTAATGTGTAAATACTTTAGTAAAGGTTTCGCCCTTTTGGGCGAGTTCATTTTCTTTGATTCAAAAATGCTCTTCGCATTTTTTCACCCTTCGGGCGCCTTTGCAAAGCAGGCGTCCAAATTGCTTTGCAATTTGTGTCTTGCCCAAAGAAAGCAGAACCAAAAGAAAGGGCACCCCTAGTCCGTCGTCGGCTACGCCGATGCCCTGTGCTACTCAATTTTTAACGGTCGTTCCGGAACTCGCATTTTTTGATACTTAATCAAAAAATACTCAGACATCCGTCACTACTTCGTCCCGTTAAAAATCTCCGTTGCTCGGCGACTCCCAAGGGGAGTTTGGGTGCTCCGTCGATAGCTTGGTTGGGTGCCCAGTTAAAGTAAAGCTTTGCCAAAATTGGGGCTTTATTTTAAAAAATTTAAATGTCTGATTGATGCGACAAGCGTAATGAGCGAAGGCGGGGCTAGGCAAAAATTAGCGCAAGACCGGAGTTTGCTTTTGCAAATGAGGATCTTAAGCTGATTTTTAACGACGCCCTGCCGAGCGCAATAGCTTGTCGTATTAATCAGTGGCGGAAATGGCGCATACCGGTAAACACCATGGCCATGCCGGCTTCGTCAGCCGCCGCTATCACTTCGTCATCACGCATAGAGCCGCCGGGCTGTATTACTGCCGCTATTCCTGCTGCAGCGGCGTTGTCTATGCCGTCGCGGAAGGGGAAGAAGGCGTCGCTGGCCATAACTGAACCTTTAACGGTTAAGCCTGCGTGTTCGGCTTTGATGCCGGCAATGCGTGCGGAGTTAATGCGGCTCATTTGGCCTGCGCCTACACCTATGGTGCGGCCGCCGCTGCCGTAGATGATGGCGTTGGATTTAACAAACTTGGCCACTTTCCAGGCGAATAATAGGTCGCGGATTTCTTCTTTGCTAGGCTGGCGCTTGCTCACTACTTTTAAGTCGCCTTCGGTAATAGCACCTAGGTCGCGATCTTGAATTAATAAACCACCATTCACGCGTTTGTAGTCTAGGTCGGCTACCGGTGCTGACCACTCACCGCAGGCTAATAGGCGTACGTTTTTCTTTTCGGCAACAGCGGCTTCAGCTTCGGCGCTAATGCTAGGGGCGATAATCACTTCTACAAATTGACGCTCGCAAATAGCGGTGGCGGTGGCTGCATCTAACTCGCGGTTGAAGGCGATGATGCCGCCAAAAGCCGATTCGGTATCGGTAGCAAAAGCTAAGTCGTAGGCGGATAAAATGTCGTCGGCTACGGCAACACCACAGGGGTTAGCGTGTTTAACAATAACGCAGGCGGGCTGGTCAAATTGTTTAACACACTCAAGTGCGGCATCGGTGTCGGCGATGTTGTTGTAGGACAGCTCTTTACCTTGCAATTGGGTAGCGGTAGCAATGCATCCAGCTTGTGGATTCTTCTCTACATAAAAAGCGGATTTTTGATGCGAGTTTTCACCGTAGCGCAAGTCTTGTACTTTGTTGAACTGGCTGTTGTAAGTGCGCGGGAAGTCTTTGCTGCCACCGGGAACCAAGCGGCCAAAGTAGTTGGCGATAGCGCCGTCGTAAGCAGCGGTGTGCTCGTAGGCTTTAATGGCCAAGTCGAAGCGAGTAGCTTGCGAGGTGCAGCCGTTGTTGGCTTCCATCTCGGTAATAATGCTGGCGTAATCACCGGCGTTAACGACGATGTTTACAAAAGCATTATTTTTAGCTGCCGCACGCACCATGGTGGGGCCGCCTATATCGATGTTTTCTATGGCGTCTTCTAAAGAACAATCAGGATTGGCAACGGTTTGCTCGAAAGGGTAGAGGTTAACGATGACCATATCGATGGCGTTAATACCGTGCTCGGCCATGACGCTGTCGTCTTGGCCTCTACGGCCTAAGATGCCACCGTGGACTTTTGGATGTAGGGTTTTTACGCGGCCATCCATCATTTCGGGGAAGCCGGTGTAATCAGAAACTTCTATTGCCGGGATATTATTGGCGCATAGTAATTTGTAGGTGCCGCCGGTGGATAAAATCTCTACGCCTTGCTGGCTTAAGGATTGGGCAAATTCTACGATGCCTGACTTATCGGAGACGCTAATTAAAGCGCGTTTGATCGGAAGTAATGTTTGCTCGTTGCTCATATCGCTAGTCAAAACTCTTAGAGGTTAAAGGTTAGGGCGTGTAGAACTAAGGGGCTGCAATAAAAAAGGCCAGAGCATATGACCGATAAGCTCTGGCCTTGATTAGCAGGGCTTATAGTAAGCCGTACTGCTTTAACTTTTTGCGTAAAGTGCCGCGGTTTAAACCTAACAATTGTGATGTTTTGGTTTGGTTGTTGCGGGTGTACTTCATTACTTCTTCTAATAATGGGGCTTCAACTTCTGACAGTACCATGTCGTATACGTCGGTAACGTCTTGGCCATCTAGATGTGAAAAATAATTATTTAAAGCAATGGCTACGCTGTCGCGTAACGTTTGAGCCTGCGCAACAGGTGCGTGGGTCAAGTGTTGCTTTTGTTGATCTATGCTTGAGACTGCCTCGGCCGCAGGTGCTGGAGTAATGTTGCCGAAAGTTGAGTCACTTGGGTTCATGCTGCTTTTTCCTTTGTGTTCAACGACACTATCAAATCGCTACTTAGCAAGTCAGTAATAGCCAGACGCTGGTCATGGGCGCTGTCTAACTGATTGAAGAGCTTTTTGAAACTGCCGTTATTGGTGTGTTCTTTTAAGTACCAGCCCACATGTTTGCGGGCTATTTTAACTCCCATAAATTCGCCGTAAAAGGCGTATAGCGCGTCCATATGTTGTAGTAGAGTTAGTCGCACTTGCTGCTGGTTGGGAGCGGCTACTATAACATCGTTGCACAAATATTGATCTATCTGATGACAAATCCACGGCCTTCCTTGGGCTGCGCGGCCTACCATAACGGCATCTGCGCCGGTGTGTGCTATGACTTGCTTGGCCTTGGCGGGCGTATCTATGTCGCCATTAGCAATAATCGGTATATTTACCGCCGCTTTAATAGCCGCGATGGTGTCGTACTCGGCTTCGCCGTTAAAGGCGCAGGCGCGGGTGCGGCCGTGCACGGCTAGGGCCGCAATGCCGTGATCTTCGGCTATGCGGGCGATACTGACGCCATTGCGTTGTTCTGGCGACCAGCCTGTGCGTATTTTTAGGGTCACCGGTATATCTACGGCGGCGACCACGGCCTGTAAAATCTCACTAACCAGGGCCTCGTCTTTCATCAATGCCGAGCCCGCGGCTTTTTTGCAGACTTTTTTAGCGGGGCAGCCCATATTGATGTCTATGATCTGGGCGCCCATGGCGGCATTGAGTTTGGCTGCCTGTGCCATCATGGCGGCATCGCCACCGGCTATTTGTATTGAACGTAACCCTTGCTCGCCTTCGTGGTTGAGCCGATGTTGTGATTTGCGGCTATGCCATAGCGAGCTATCACTGGTAACCATCTCGGACACGGCCAAACCCACGCCATACTGCTTACACATTTGGCGAAAGGGTCTGTCGGTTACGCCAGCCATAGGGGCTAACACAACGCGGCTGTCCAATTGATAGTGGCCGATTTGCAACATGGGTTTAGGGGCTGTTCCGAGCTAGTGTTGCGGCGCTGTATTGTGGCGTTGTTAGGGGCCAGAGTCGCGTCGCGCTAATCATTTGCGGCCGGTTAGGGCCTGCCAAAAAGAGGGCGCTATGATAATGCTAAGCAGCGTGAGGTTAAAGCTTTATAGTGCAACTTTTATACAATTTTTTTGCGGTAATTTGCCCAATAGTATGGTATTGGGCGGAGGGCTTATTGCGGTAAAAAGCGTAATTGGTAGTTCACCGCAGCCGAGCCGGGGTCGATAATCGCCAAAGAGATGTGTATGGGTTGCTTGGCGGGCATGCGGGTGCTGCCGGTAAGCTCGCCGGCGAGGTAGTCGCTGGGGGTAAAGCGGCGGCCGGCAATAATCTGGCCGTCTATGTCGGTAAACTGTAGCTCTAACAGGGGGAAGGGTTGCTGAAAGTTGGCCAAGTTGGTCATCATGGCGTCTACCACTAAGGCGTTTTCAGCGCTGGGATGACTGCGTACCATCAGATTGCTGGAGCGTATTAGTCCTATGTCATACAGCGTGGGTAGTTTGCATCCGCTGAGCTGGCACAGGGATTTAAACAAGGGTCGGTATTGGCTGTCGCGTGACAGGCTGTCAAAGTTGTAGTGTATATATTGTGCGGGTAAGCCCAGTGCGGCCAGCAGTATGGCCGCTCGCCATAGCCAGCGGTAACCACTTTTGCTGGTAGTGCCGCCAGCCATTTCTACTGGCTCGGGCTCTATGTTGGATAGTAAGGGCTTGTTGTAGGCATTGGCTGTGCCTATGCGGTCACCGGCGTTAAAGTCATGCTCGGAGGCTAAAACTTGTTGGCTGATGGCGCTGTGTTCGCCAGTGAGTGACTGCGAGTGTAGGTCGTAGTCGTTTTCTGGCGCCTCATTAAGCAGGGCTACTAGATCGGGATCTAGTTCTGGGCCATCCACTGATGCGATGCTTTCTTCTAGCATATCGGGGTGTAGGTCAAAGGCGGGCTTGGGTTCTGGGGCGGGCTCGTTTTCAGCCTCTTCTAGTAGTTTTTCGGCCCAGTCGTCGCCATCGTCTTCGTCTTCATCGCCATCATTTAGATCTTTAAAAACCGCGGAGGGGCTGGACTCCCAGCTATCCATGTCGAGAAAGCTGTCACTGAGGTTGGTCTCTAGGTCAAAAGTTTGTTCGCTAAAAAGCTCGTCATCGTTGGTTTCCAGCAGGTTTTGTTGGCTGGTGTCGTCAAAGATAAGTTCGTCGCCGTCATCCTCTTCTTTAGCTTCGGCTGCTTCAGCTAGGTTTTCTGCCTCGTCGTCATCGGCGAAGAGTTGGTCTGTGTCTAGGTCGTCGCCAATTAAAAAATCATCATCGTCGTCTAGGTCGTCAAAGCTATCGTCGGGTGAGGGTGGTGGTTCCTGTGGGCTGTGTTGGTAGCTTGCAGCTAGCGGGGCGCTGGTTTCGCCCAGCCAATGATCAGGGGCATTAAAAATATGTAAGCAGGAGCCACAGCGCACGGCGCCGTTGGCAATGTCGAGTTGGGCGTCAGTCACTCGAAACGAGGTCTGACATTTAGGGCATTGTGTAACCCTACTGGACATATGGGCTTCCTTACTATGGCTTGGCTAGGGGGGCTGGTTGGCCAGCACCTTGGGTTTACGGCTGTTATTGTAGCCAATAACAGCCGTAGGATTATGGTTAATAACTGCCAATAAGTGTATCTGTTTTTTCAGAAAAAACGAGGACTTATGCTGTGTTTGTGAAGTGAATCCAAGCTTATGTGGCTTTGCGTTTGCCGCTTAGTCGCATCCAGCCTTCTTGGTTGACGGCCGGTTGCATGACGAACCATTGCTGGTAGTGCTGGCTGAGGTCCTCGGCTTGTACATCCAATAAGCCCGACAGCACGATGTCGCCACCGGCTAGGCAGTGTTGGCTGAGGGTTGCCGCCAGTTCGGTTAAGGGGCCGGCTAAGATATTGGCTAGTACTATGTCGGCTTTGATATTGGGGGTGTCTTCGGGTAAGTAAGTGCTTATGCGCTTGGGTTTGATGTGGTTGTTCTGGGCATTGTCCAGGGTGGCGATCAAGGCCTGCGGATCGTTATCCACAGCGATGACTTTTTTAGCGCCTAGTAATAGGGCAGCTATGCCTAATATGCCAGAGCCGCAGCCGTAATCTATAATCACCTTGTCTTTGACGTCGGCGCTATCTAGCCATTCTAGGCACAGGGCGGTGGTGGGGTGGGTGCCGGTGCCAAAGGCTAGTCCTGGGTCTAGCATAATATTGGTGGCTTCGGGCTCAGGGGGTTCTAGCCAGCTGGGGCATATCCACAGGTTTTCGCCAAAGCGCATGGGGTGGTAGGTATCCATCCAGGCGCGTTCCCAGTCTTTGTCTTCCAGAATTTCCC
The DNA here is from genome assembly GCF_000373485.1 of Dasania marina DSM 21967. Lineage (NCBI taxonomy): Bacteria > Pseudomonadati > Pseudomonadota > Gammaproteobacteria > Cellvibrionales > Spongiibacteraceae > Dasania > Dasania marina. The sequence goes on along the minus strand of NZ_KB891575.1, from coordinate 260,569 downwards.
AGCGGTAAGGCGGTAGCGAGTTACCCAGCGCGGCGGTGGCAATCAGTGTGGCTTGGGTGGTGTCGGTGTCGGCGCTAAATAGCCCGGTGACTTTGATGTTATCCCACAATGGGGTCTCGCCTACGCCGGGCTCTAGTATAGGTTGGTCGGCATCGTCTTCCATAGTGACCGAGGCGGCACCGGCTGCCAGTATAGCGTCTTCTATCTTTTCGGCCTGTGAGCGTTGGCACTGTACGCGAATTTGTAGCCAAGACATGAGCGTTCCTTAATACGGTGGGTTCGCCGCTCTTTGCAAAGCTGGCGCCATGAGTGAAACGAGTGCTTTGGGTCGCCATGCGACCGTGGCATACCGTTCATCCTGAACATAAAAAACGCCTCAATAGAGGCGTTTTTAAACAAGAGCTGGTCGTTAGAGGCCTAGCTTCTTCTCTAAATAGTGGATATTAACACCACCTTTGATAAAGGCCGAGTCCCGCACTAAATCTTGTTGCAAGGCAATGTTGGTACGTATGCCTTCAATCACCATTTCATCCAGCGCGCTGCGCATGCGAGCAAGGGCTGCTTCCCTATCTTCCCCCCAGGTAATCACCTTGGCGATCATAGAGTCATAGGTGGGGGGGACTGTGTAGCCAGAGTACAAGTGTGAGTCTACTCTTACGCCTAGGCCGCCAGGTGGGTGGTACATGGTGACGGTGCCAGGGCAGGGCATAAAGGTTTTCGGGTCTTCAGCGTTGATGCGGCATTCAAAGGAGTGGCCGCGTAGGGGCACATCCGCTTGCTTAATAGCTAAAGGGATGCCTGCGCAAACTTTGATTTGCTCTTTGATTAAGTCTATGCCGGTAATCATTTCTGATACGGGGTGCTCAACCTGTATGCGGGTGTTCATTTCTATAAAGTAGAAGCGGCCATCTTCATATAAAAACTCGAAGGTGCCGGCGCCGCGATATTTAATGTCTATACAGGCTTTGATACAAGCTGCATAAGTGGCTTGTCTGGCCTCTTCATTAATGCCGGGGGCGGGAGCTTCTTCTAGCACTTTTTGATGGCGACGCTGTAAAGAGCAGTCGCGATCATATAAGTGTATGGCGTTGCCTTGGCCGTCAGAGAGTATTTGTACTTCTACGTGGCGAGGGTTTTGTAAAAACTTCTCCATGTAAACCGTGGCGTCGCCAAAGGCCGCGCCAGCTTCTGAGCGGGTTACGTGTATGGAATTCATTAAAGCGGCTTCGGTATGCACTACGCGCATACCGCGGCCACCACCACCGGCGGCAGCTTTAATGATAATGGGGTAGCCGATGTCACGGGCTATGGCCATGCAGCGCTCGCTGTCGTCCTGGGGTAGAGGACCGTTAGAGCCTGGCACGGTGGGTACACCGGCTTTTTGCATGGCTTTGATAGCGGCGACTTTATCGCCCATCTCGCGTATGACATCGGGATCTGGACCGATAAAAGTGAAGCCACTTTTTTGAACTTGTTCGGCAAAATCAGCGTTTTCAGCTAAAAACCCATAGCCGGGGTGTATGGCGTTGGCGTCAGTGACTTCGGCGGCGCTGATGATAGCCGGTATGTTTAAGTAGCTTAATGCCGACGGTGCCGGGCCTATGCAGACAGACTCATCGGCTAGGCGTACGTGTTTTAAATCTTTGTCGGCCTGTGAGTGTACAGCGACGGTTTTAATACCCATCTCTTTACAGGCGCGCAATATGCGTAGCGCAATTTCGCCGCGGTTGGCGATGACTATTTTTTCAAACATGGGATGTACCTAATTTAGTTGAAGCGGTTGCATGGTGGCTAGACGATGGTAACCAGCGGTTGATCAAACTCAACGGGCTGACCGTCTTCAACCAGAACGGCTTCAATAATACCGGCCTTATCGGCTTCGATTTGGTTCATCATCTTCATTGCTTCGATAATGCATATGACATCGCCCACTTTCACTGACTTACCTACTTCCACAAAGTTAGGTGAGCCGGGTGAGGCGGCGGCGTAAAACGTGCCTACCATAGGTGATTTTACCAAGTGGCCTGCGGGTGCTGGCGCGGCGGCGGGTTCAGCGATGGGGGCTGCCGCTACGGGTGCCGGGGCAACTGGGGCTGGCATGGGGGCGTGAGCGTACGCCATAGGTGCAGACGCGGCGCCATTGCGGCTGATACGTACCGACTCTTCGCCTTCTTTTATTTCTATTTCATCGATATTGGATTCTTCTAATAATTCGATCAGTTTCTTAACTTTGCGTATATCCATGGGGGGCTCTCTATTCGCTGTGTTGTTAGTGTGGAGGGCTTAAGGTGACGTGAGCGTTACAGTTTGCTCAGTGCCGCCTGGAAGGCCAGTAAATAGCTATGTGTGCCTAGGCCGCAAATCACGCCCTCGGCTATATCTGAAAAATACGAGTGATGCCTAAAAGCCTCACGCTTATAAATATTGGAGAGATGTACTTCAATAAACGGGATATCCACAGCCAGTAAAGCGTCGCGCAGGGCTACGCTGGTATGGGTGAAGGCGCCGGGGTTAAAAATAATGAAGTTAATCCCTTCTTGCTTGGCGGTATGTATGCGATCAATGAGTTCGTATTCGGCATTGCTCTGCATGGCTAGCAGGTGATGGCCGCTAGCCAGTGCCGCATCCGTGAGTTCGCGGTTGATGTCGTCTAGCGTGGCTGAGCCATAAACCTCGGGCTCGCGGCTGCCTAGCAGATTAAGATTGGGGCCGTGTAAAACTAATAGTGATGCCATACGGTTCTCGATATTTTTCTCTGTGCTTGCTGAGCGGGTCTGGGCCGGCTTTGGGCAAGCGGGGCTTAAATGTTAAGAGTGCTTAAATTTAAGACAGTGGGGATTCTGCCTTAAAAGAATAATGTAGTCCAACATTTGTTAACTTCAATGCATTTAGCGACAATTTTGCAGATTTTAACTGCAAGATCGACTATTTTTGGCCTTTTGGCCTTATTTTTTCTGGACACGTTCGCGGCAAATGTCGTCACAATAACGGGTCATTAATGGGATATCAGGCTATTTCGCGAACTTTGTTGCTATAATCTAGAAAAGTGACGCTAACTTGCAGGAACTTTTGTTTTTTTCGTGTATTGGTTAGTTTTTGTTACTAAATTGGGCGATTTTTTCCAGTAGCATCGACTTGCTCAATATTTGCGGCAGAACAATGGCCGAGCTATCAGCCGTGGCTGGGTACAGCAAATACAGCGGTATCCCCGTGCGGCCGTGCTGTTGTAGCAGTGCGCTGATGGCGGGGTCGTGGTTGGTCCAGTCGCCTTTGAGGTAGCGCACCTTATGGGCGAGAAAGCCTGCTTTTACTTCGTCGGTGTCTAGGGTGATCTTCTCGTTGGCTAGGCAGGTAATGCACCAGTCGGCGGTGAGGTTGACGAAAATCAGCTGCTGTTGTTGGCGCAGTGTGCTCAGCAGCTCGGGGCTGTAAGCTTGCCACGCTTTATCGCTGGTTTGTTCGCTGCTGGGGGTTAGTAGCGGATTGCTAATTAACCATAGGGCGGTGGCCAAGCAGGCTAGGCTCAGTGTTTTGCGTAGCCAGTGCTGTTGCCATAGCCACAAAGCTAGGGCGATAAGTAGGCAGCCGATTAAAATCAGCAGCATGCCATTAACGCCGGTTTGTTTGCCTATTACCCAGCATAGCCACAGGGTAGTCGCATATAGTGGGAAGGCTAAAAACTGCTTTAGCTGTTCCATCCAAGGGCCGGGTTTGGGTAGTTTGTTAAGCAGCCGTGGGCTGTGGGCCATAATGAGTACCGGCAGTGCCATGCCTAGGCCTAGGGCGGCAAACACCAGTAGAGCCGTTGCGGCATCTTGGGTGATGGCGTAACCCAGTGCGGTGCCCATAAAAGGGGCGGTGCAGGGGCTGGCGACCACGGTGGCCAGTACGCCGGTAAAAAAGCTGCCGCTATAACCTTGCTTAGCCGCCAGTTTGTTGCCTAGGCCCATCCAGCTTTGGCCCAGCTCTATGGCGCCCGAAAGGCTTAGGCCCATGACAAAAAATAGATAGGCCAGGGCGGCGACAAACCAGGGACTTTGTAATTGAAAGCCCCAGCCTATGGCCTGGCCGGCGGCTTGCAGGCCAATTAATGTAGCGGCGACAGCGACGAAGCTGACCACCACCCCGACGCTGTAGCTAATGCCGTGCAGAGAGTGATTGTGATCTTTATCTTGGGTAAAGCTCAAAATTTTCAAGCTCAGCACCGGAAAGACGCAGGGCATTAAGTTCAAAATGGCGCCGCCCATTATGGCTAGCAGCAAGGCGTAAAGCAGCGAGCTGGGTGCAGGATTATTACCGTCGGCAACGTTGTTGTTGCTGGTGGCACTGTTAGCGGCGCTGCTGATATCTGCCGCAATTATTTCAGTCAGGCTTTGTTGGTCGGCATTAATGGCAAACAGTTGTTTGCGCGGTGGGTAGCATAGGCCGGCATCGGCGCAACCTTGGCTGGTGACGGTGAGTTGGTACTCGCCCGTTTTGGGTATATCGGTAAGTGTGACCGCGCTGCTATGGTAGTACACCTCTACGTCACCAAAATACTCGTCCTGTTTGGCTAGGCCAGCCTCTATATCGGCTTTAATGGGGAGTGTGTTTTGGCTGCCCTCTTTAGTTAACGGGCTTGCGTTTAAGGTGAATGTAAAGCTGTGCTTATAAAGGTAGTAGTTGGGCGCAATTTGCCAGTGTAGCTCCAAGCTGTGATCTTGATTAAAAAAGCCACTGAGCTGGTAGGCTTCTTCTACCGGTAGGAAGGTGGGAGCTTCATCGAATTGGCTAAAGCACTGGCTGATTAAGCCGAAAAGACTAAGGCTAAAGGCAAAGAAAAGTTTAAAAAGCATGAAACACCCGCTGCGCTGTTTTATGATGGTGGCTTACCCGTTATGGTGACAAGCCTTATCTATTAAGGGTTTATTGTATAGTAATTTTTATTGAGGCAGGCTATCGTGCTCAAAGTTTCACCCCGGCAGGCCAAAAACAGTGCGCTAGTCGTACTTATGCTTGCTCAGCTGTTAGTCGTGGCGGCTGGATTTCCAAACAAGGCAGTCGCGCAATCCTCAGCCACCAGCGCATTACCTGAGTCGGACCAGCGACGCTTGCGCTACTATTTATTGCAGGGCCAGCAGGCCGTAGCTGCCCAGCGTTTATTATGGCCTAAGGATGATAACGCCTATCAGTGGTTTCAGCAGGCGTTGGCTTTAGATAGTCAGCACCCGCAAGCGCATCAAGGTATGCGGCAAATTGGCCAGGCTTATGTGGCCTTGGCGCAAGAGGCTTATATAGAAGGGGATAGGGCGAAGGCGGAGTTAATGCTGGAGCGGGCGCAGCAGGTGTCGGTATCGCCGGCAGAGGCGGCAGCGATTAAGCAGCGTTACCCTGCCCCTAAGGCGGCGAAGAATGAATTTACCCTGTCGCCGCATGATCTATCGCAACAAAATACCCAGGTGAAGGCGCAGCTAACGGAATTGGCCTTACGCGCAAAAAAACTGTCTTCGCGCTTATTGATTGTAGCTAGGTCCGATAGGGAAGGGCGCTGGATTTATAAACACATGCGCGAGTCGGTAGCCGGTTACCGCTTGCGGGGCAATATTCAGTTGGGCAGCGTGCCTAAAATTGTGCTGATTGATATGACGTTATCGGCGGCGGCTGATGGTTAAACTATGGAATGTAATATGCGCATAATAATGAGTGCCTGCCTGTGTTTGTTGACGACTTGGGCGCAGGCGGAATTAATCATAGAGCAAGGCTATGTGCGCGGTTTGCCTCCCGGCCAGCCTAATACCGCAGCGTTTATGACCTTACACAATACCGGTAGGTTGCCGCTAACCATTGTAGCGATTAGCTCAGAAGCCGCCGATAAAGTAGAGCTACATACCAGTCGCCAGCACAACGGCATGGTGCACATGGAGCAACTAGAACGTTTGCCTATAGCCGCGGCAGAGCGTGTACAACTGCAGCCCGGTGGCCATCATCTAATGTTATTAGGTTTGCGCCGGCCGTTGCCTGAGGGCGAGTCTGTGGCCTTGCGCTTTAGTCTCAGTGACGGCACGCAAGCTACCGCCACACTCAGTGTGCGCAGTGTGCTCAATGAGCCGGAACAAACGCATCAGCATCACCATTAAGTTAGGGTAAATTATGAATTGGCAGGGTGTTAAAGAGTATTATCAAGAACAAAAAGAGCGGGCGCTGGAGGGTATGGGCGAAGGCCTGTGGCGTTTTGCGCCGCTACTGTTGGCGCTTTATTTATTGGCTGCGCTAGTGATGGGCTTTTTTTGGTCATCAGAGCCTGAGGGTTTACCTAGCCAGAGAGCGGCCAGTGCCGTAGTGGGTACGGCCACTACCGAAAGTTTAATTCGTGTTGCTGATACCTTGCTGTCTAAGCCCGGTGGCTTTATTTCTAATGACATTCTGCCGCCTGGTGTATGGTTGGATAATATTCCCAACTGGGAATATGGGGTGTTGATACAGGTGCGCGATTTAGCCAAGGCTATGCGTGAAAGTTTCAGTCGTTCGCAAACCCAGTCGACTGAAAATAGGTCTTTGGCTAAGGCTGAGCCCAGTTTGAATTTCTCCAATAATAGTTGGGCGGTGCCCGCTTCGGAATCCGAGTATCGCAACGGCATCAAACAGTTAGAAAAATATTTGGCCAGTTTACAAAGCCAAAGTCAGTCCGCGGCAAAGTTTTATGCCCGCACTGATAACTTGAATTATTGGCTGCAAACCGTAGAGTCACGTTTGGGTAGTTTGTCGCAGCGCTTAAGTGCCAGTGTCGGCAAGCGCCGGTTAAATACCGATTTGGCGGGTTCCACAGATGCTAAGCAATATCTCGTTGGCCCAGAAGAGATGGAAATTAAAACCCCTTGGCTAAAAATTGATGATGTGTTTTACGAGGCGCGTGGTACCAGCTGGGCATTAATTCAATTTTTAAAAGCGGTAGAAATAGATTTTGCTGATGTGTTAGCGAAGAAGAATGCACGAGTGAGCTTGCAGCAAATTATACGCGAGCTAGAGAGTACCCAAGACGCTGTGTATAGCCCCATGATATTAAATGGTGATGGCTTTGGTTTATTAGCCAACCACTCCTTGGTAATGGCCTCGTATATTTCACGGGCCAATGCTTCTATTATTGAATTGCGTGAATTATTAACCAACGGTTAAAAGGTATAACAATGTTAAGTGTAAAAAAATTACTACTAGTCATCGCTGCAGCCGCTATGGCAGCTTGTGCTTATAGCCCACAACAAGTAATGATACAGCCTGAGCTAGAGGTGGCTGATGATATTTATGGCCAGGGTCGCATTGTGGCAGTGTTGGCTGAAGATCAGCGTAGCAATAAAGCTATAGGTAGTCGTGGTGGTGCTTACCCCGGTACTAGTTTAATTACCCCGGCTAATGATGTTGGCGAAGCGATGGTAAAGGCGGCGAAAGCGGGTTTGCGCCAGCAAGGTTTTTCGGTGGATAGTGATCAGCCGCCAGCGGCCACAGTTAAGGTTATCGTTGATACGCTAACGTATGAAAACGATAAAGATACTGTGACTGCAAAAGTGAATTTATTAGCGGTGTTACGTGTTGAAATTAACGTAGCTGAAAAAAACCATAGCGGTGTTTATAAAAGCGCGATTAGCCAACAGTTAGTGATTAAGCCTACCGCGGCGACTAATGAAAAATTAATTAATAAGGTGTTGTCGCAAACGTTGCAACGTGCCTTGAATGACCCTAAAGTGAAGGCGTTTTTGAGTAACAGCTAACAGTCGCTAGTTGGAAGTCGCTAGTCGCTAGTCGCTAGATGGTTTGTTTTTAAGTTAAAAGTTTTTACTCGGTAATGGCGCAAGGCTATTACTTCATGATGGCGGCGCTGTCCTGCAGGGGGGGGAGGGCTGCCTTCACTCTCGCCTAAGCCAGTCTTCCCCTGCGGGGAAAGCAAGGCGGTCTCAGGCGTTCCCTCAGCGCTCATCTTTTATATTCCGCAATAACCTTGCGCCATTACCTGCCTATCGCAGTGGCGTCACAGTGCATATTCTTTGTGTGAAAATAAAACACGCACGATGCTAGAGGGGTGGGTCGGATGCTGTCGCGGAATATAAAAGGGCTGGCCGTGGTAGCGGATGAGACAGCGCAGCGGTTTAAGGCTCAGTAGCGGACGCGGGCGTCTTTTTAGGTAAAGGGGGGGAGGGGCCAGACCATGTAGCGGCAGTATCCGGCTCGGCCCTCGGTGTTAGTAAACCATTGTATTGGCCCAAGTCGTCCCTCGTCGTTAAAAACCGAAAACAAGAGGTTATCTGTTGGTCTGGGTATGGTTTTTTAACCCGGTAATGGCCCAAGGTCATTGCTGCATGATGGCGGCCCTCCGGGCTGCCTTCACTCTCGCCTGAGCCCGGCACCCCTGCGGGGAAAGCTGCCGGTCTCATTCGTTCCTTCAGCGCTCATCTTTTATATTCCGCAATAACCTTGCGTCATTACCTGCCTATCGCAGTGACATCACGGTGCATATTCTTTGTGTGAAAATAAAACACGCACGATGCTAGAGGGGTGGGTCGGATGCTGTCGCGGAATATAAAAGGGCTGGCCGTGGTAGCGGATGAGACAGCGCAGCGCCTTAAGGCTCAGTAGCGGACGCGGGCGTTTTTTAGGTAAAGGGGGGAGGGGCCAGACCATGTAGCGGCGGTATCCGGCTCAGTCATCGATGCAAGTAAACTGTAAAGTTCAAACCAAATTTCTTAGGCAATAAAAAAGCCCTTACCTAAGTAAGAGCTTGATCATCGTTAAGCTATCCAGTTTGTTGCTGCAGTTTTTGACGATTATATTATAAACGCTTGCCCTGTTTCACTTTGGCGTTTTTAAATAGGTCGGCCAAGGTGCTGTTGCTGGGGGCTTGCTGTTGTTTTTGTTGCTGCTGGCGCTGGGCTTTCACGTTGGCGCCGCTGCGATCTTGCTGGCTACCTCTATCGGCGCGGTTATCTTCACCGGCCTTGTCGGTTAGGCGCATGCTCATGGCTATGCGTTTGCGCTGTACGTCCACTTCCATCACTTTTACTTTAACTATGTCGCCGGCTTTCACCACTTCGCGCGGGTCTTTAATAAAGGTGTCAGACAGTGCCGAAATATGCACTAGGCCATCTTGGTGTACGCCTACATCCACAAAGGCGCCAAAGTTGGTGACGTTGGTGATGGTGCCTTCCAAAATCATATCGGGCTTGAGGTCAGAGATTTTTTCTATGCCGGCTTTGAGTTCGGCGGTTTTAAATTCAGGGCGCGGGTCGCGACCGGGCTTAGCTAACTCGCTGATAATATCGGTGACTGTGGGTAGGCCAAATGTTTCGTCGGTAAATTGGCTTGGATCTAGGCTTTTTAAGAATTGGTTGTCACCCATAATGTTTTTAACGGGCATATTATGTTGCGACACAATTTTTTCAACCACGCTGTATGACTCGGGGTGTACCGCTGAGGCATCTAGTGGGTTGTCGCCGTTCATAATACGTAAAAACCCGGCGGCTTGTTCAAAGGCCTTGTCACCAAAGCCTTTAATATTTTTTAAATCTTCCCGCTTGGTAAACGCGCCGTGGGCGTCGCGGTAATCAACTATTTTATTGGCCTGGCTACTGCTTAAGCCGGATACTCTGCTTAGCAGTGGGCTGGAGGCGGTGTTAATATCTACCCCTACCGCGTTTACACAATCTTCTATTACCACGTCCAGTGAGCGGGCCAGTTGGGTTTGTGAAACATCGTGTTGGTATTGGCCTACACCTATGGCTTTAGGCTCGATTTTTACCAATTCGGCTAGAGGGTCTTGTAGGCGTCTAGCAATAGAAATGGCGCCGCGTATGGTCACGTCTAGGTCGGGGAATTCTTTAGAGGCAAATTCAGAGGCGGAATAAATGGAGGCACCCGCTTCATTGACGATGACTTTTTTCAGGCCCAAATCGGGGCGCGCTTTAATAATATCACCGACAAAGGCATCGGTTTCGCGGCTGGCGGTGCCGTTGCCTATGGCGATTAATTCCACGTTGTACTTTTCGGCAAATTTAATCAGCACGGCGGCGGATGCGGCAATTTTATTTTGTGGCGGGGTGGGGTAGATGGCGGTGTGGTCTAGCACTTTGCCGGTGGCGTCGACTACGGCCACCTTAACGCCGGTGCGCAGGCCAGGGTCTAGGCCTATAGTGGCTTTAGCGCCAGCCGGTGCTGCCAGTAATAAGTCTTTTAGGTTGTTGGCAAATACTTTGATGGCCTCTTCTTCGGCACTCTCACGAACCTGCCCCATTAAATCGGTTTCTAAATGGGTGTAGAGCTTAATGCGCCACGTCCAGCGCACCACTTCGCGCAGCCATTTGTCGGCGGCGCGATCGTGATCTTCTATGGTCCAGTGTTTGGCGACCATGACTTCACAGGGGTGGGTGGCGGTTTTTGCATTAGCGGCCTCTTTAGGGTCGCCCACCACGATGTTTAAATTCAGCATGCCTTCATTGCGGCCGCGGAACATAGCTAGGGCGCGATGCGAGGGTACTTGTTTGATGGGCTCGTCGTGCTCAAAGTAATCGCGGAATTTCTCGCCTTCCTGCTCCTTACCTTCGTTCATGCGGCTGCTCATGGTGCCGAATTCCCACAGGTAGCTACGCAATTGGCTGATGAGGTTGGCGTCTTCGCTGAAGCGTTCCATTAATATGTACTTGGCGCCATCTAAAGCGGATTTAATATCGGCTACGCCTTTATCGGCGTCTATATAGTTAGCGGCTTCCACTTCGGGAGCTAGGGTGGGATTGGCTAGCAGTGCCTCGGCTAGCGGCTCTAGGCCCGACTCTATGGCGATTTGGCCTTTGGTGCGGCGCTTCTTTTTATAGGGTAGGTATAAATCTTCTAAGCGGTTTTTGGTGTCGGCAGCATGAATGTCGCTGGCTAACTCAGGGCTGAGCTTGCCCTGTTCCTCTATGCTTTTCAATATGGCTGCGCGCCGGTCTTCCATTTCGCGCAGGTAGCGCAGGCGCTCTTCCAGGTTACGCATTTGGCTATCATCTAGGCCTCCGGTAACTTCTTTACGGTAACGGGAGATAAAAGGCACCGTGGCACCTTCATCTAACAGGCCTACGGCGGCGCTAACTTGCTGGGGCTGTATGGATAGTTCTGCAGAGATACGTTGAAAAATACTGCTCATGAGGATACTGACGCTCTGTTATTAGGCATGGAGAATAAAGGCGCATTATGCAGAATTCATAGGGCGCTGGGCAGCTTGTTGCGGTAAAAAAAAAGTGCTAGGGGGAAGGGGCAGCTATAAGTGGCAAGCTGCAAGCTTCAAGCTTCAAGAGGGTTGGCTTATAGCTTGAGGCTTGCTGCTTGTAGCTGCTGACAAGGTCAGCTTATTCCGTAATCTTGTCGTGATAATGCGCCAAGTCTATGCCAAATGAGCCGTTGGAGAGTAGGTGCCTAATGGTAATGACCTCGCCGTTATCGTCTTTGGGGTTTTGGCTTAGGTCTAGCTGGCGCTTGGGGCAGGGTTGCTTGTCGCTGTCGCGTATCACTAATACGCGTGGTTTGTCATTGTTGGCTTGAGGTGTGGGCATGACCAAGGCGGCTTCGCCAGTGCTGAGTTCAGCTACGCTGCCGGCGGGGTATATGCCCAGAGTGGCGATAAATTTGTTGACTAAGTTGGCATCAAAATGACTGCCCTGTGCGCCTAATAATATGCGCAGGCCCTCTAGGGCGGTTTTGGCGGGGCTGTATATGCGTTTGCTGGTAATGGCATCGTAGGCGTCGGCGATAGCGACGATGCGGCTGAAATAGGAGATTTTATCGCCGTGCAGCTGCCGTGGGTAGCCGCGGCCGTTGAGGCGCTCGTGATGGCTGTGGGCAACCTCGGCGGCAATTTCCGGTATGTCATGTTTGCTCATTAACATGTCATGGCCATGGCTGGTGTGTTTTTTGAGTAGGGCAAATTCGGTGTCGCTAAGTGCGCCCTCTTTATTTAATACATCCAGTGGCACCTTGGCCTTGCCTATATCGTGCAGCATGCCGCACAGCCCCAATATTTCTAAATCGGCAGGTGATAAGCCTTCGGCCCTGCCTAGGGTAATGGCGTATACGGCGACATTGAGGCTGTGCTCGGCGGTGTATTCATCCACCTCTTTTAATAGCCCCAGCCAAATCATGGCCTCTTGGTTGGCAATAACCGCAGCCACACATTGCTGCACCGCTTTTTTGGCGACGGTGGCGTCAAAGCTGCGGCCCGCGCGCATATTTTTAAAAAACCCTTTAATAATACTTTTGGCTTGCCGGTGCGCGCTTTTGGCTTGGGGCAGGGCGTGTTCAAAGGTGAGGGTGTTACGGTATTTATGGCGTACCAGCTGCTTGCCTACCGGATCTATAGGCCTAGGCTTTTTATTGACCACATAAACGTAGCGACACAGCGCTTGCAGTTGGCTGAGCTCGCGTTGGGTTTTGATTTTAAAACCGTGTACGGTAAAGGGCGACTCTAGCCAAGGCCGGTCTAGCTCCACGACGCTCATGCCCATTTGTAAATCGCGTACATTTAAGCGTTGTATTTGGCTGGGTCTAACAGACAATCTGTATCTCCGTAGGTGCAAGGGGGTGAATTATGTATCGGCAAGCAGCGGTAAATCTTTGCTTTTAAAACTATTAGGCTATAATAGCTCGCGCTGCGGCTGGTACCAACTGTTACTTGCTCAGCACTACACCCTGGGGGTGGCCTTTTTTGATCACGAGTTAAAAGTTGGCCTGAGACGTTTACGAACCCCTTGAACCTGATCCGGTTAATACCGGCGTAGGGATGGGAAGTAAGCAGTGGCTATGGCCATTGTTTGCACACGTTACCCTTCTGCACGTCCGTTTCCGGGTCTCTTATGTTTTTTTAGAGACCAATTATGAAAACTCTTTGTAAATCTTTATTGGCGCTGTCTATCAGTGCTACCGCTCACGCTAATACGTCAATAGAAACCGTGGTTGTTAGCTCGGATTTTCGCGACACCACTCTGCAACAAGCGCCTGTAAGCGCCAGTGTTTTTTCGGCAGAGCTTATACAGCAGCGCCATGCTCAGCACTTAGAACAATTGTTGGCTATGGCTCCCAATGTTAATTTTGCTAGCGGTAGCTCGCGTGCGCGTTATTTTCAAATACGTGGTATCGGTGAGCGCTCGCAATTTATCGAGCCTATCAATCCATCGGTGGGCGTTATTATCGACGGTGTCGATTTTACGGGTATAGGTACTGTCGGCACCCTGTTTGATGTTGAGCAGGTAGAAATTTTGCGCGGCCCACAGGGTACACGCTATGGCGCTAATGCCTTGGCTGGCATGATTGCTATTCAGTCGCAAGCTCCCAGTGAAACATTAAACGGCTACATAGAAGCAACCGTGGCGGAGTACGATACTTACTCACTAGGTGCTGCCGTTGGTGGCCCTATCAGCGATGAGCTGTTATATCGTGTGGCGGTGCAACAACATCAATCCGATGGTTACATGGATAATGTGTATTTAAATAAAAAAGACACTAATAATTTTGATGAGTTAACCGCCAGAGCCAAGTTGCGTTGGATAGCCAGTAGTGATCTCAGTATAGATGTGAGCTTGTTCAGGGCCGATATCGATAATGGCTACGATGTATTTACCTTTGATAATTCTCGCAACAGTATTGCCGATCAGCCTGGTCACGATAAGCAGGAAACTAACGCTATCGCTATCAATGCTGACTGGGTTATTTCTAGCGCGTTAAAGTCAGAAATTATCGCTAGTTATTCAAACAGCGATATAGAATATGGCTATGACGAAGACTGGAGCTATGTAGGTTTATGTGATGGCACGCCCTGCGCTGGCTGGGAATACTCCTCATTTGATAATTACCTGCGTGATCGTGACTCGGGTAGCCTAGAGTTTCGTTTATTGTCTGGCGAGACCGGCAAAATTTTTAATAACAGTACCGAGTGGTTGCTAGGGGTTTATGTACGAGATCAAAGTGAAACGCTGGATAGAGCTTACACCTATTTAAGCAGTAACTTTACCAGCGACTTTGATACCACTAGCCAGGCTATTTTTGCAGAAACAGCTACAGCGCTAACACAACAGTTAACGTTAACTGTCGGTTTGCGTGTTGAAGATTGGCAGGCTGAGTATAAAGATGTCTATGCTTTAGATATTGATAGTGATGAAACCTTATATGGCGGTAGGGTGGTTATGGATTATGCCTATAGTGATAACGCCATGGTTTACGCCAGCATAGCCAGAGGTTATAAGGCGGGTGGTGTGAATACTGATGGCACGCTAACCGCCCAAGATAGAGATTTTGATACCGAGTATCAATGGGCTTATGAGCTGGGTGCCAAGCACTCGTTATTGAATAATCGTTTGCAAACTCGGCTGGCCTTATTTTACACCGAGCGTAAAGACCAACAAGTCAAAGCCTCATTTTCAGCGCCTCGCAACGATGGCAGCACAGAGTTTACCGACTTTATAGCGAATGCCGGTGAGGGTAATAACTACGGATTGGAGTTCGAGGCGGTTTACCAGGCTACAGAGCAGTTACAGTTATCAACGGCGCTGGGCTGGTTGGAAACGAATATTGAGGACGATACTTTGTCTGTTTCTGGGCGAGATCAGGCCCATGCGCCTAACTACCAGTATTCAGTGGCGGCTCAGTATGAGATCACTAATGCGTTAAGTATTCGAGTTGAAGCCGAGGGTAAAGATGCCTTTTATTTTTCTGATAGCCATAATGCCCGTTCAGGTAATTACGATTTGATTAATGCCAGGCTTAACTACGCTGTAGATAGTTGGAGTCTTTCGTTGTGGGCGCGTAATTTAACCGATGAAGATTACGCTGTTCGCGGCTTTAGTGGCTTTGGTAACGATCCGCAAAATTTCTATGCTAGCGATACCTATACGCAATTAAGCGAACCCAGAATAATAGGCGTTTCTGGTCGCTATAACTTTTAATCACTGATTACTTTATTTTTTAAATAGATGCCGGCTTTAGGCCGGCATGACTCACTACTAAGGTACATGTCCATGATGCTTACAGCAGAAATTAGTCTTTACCCCAACAACGAAAATTTTATTCCTCCCATCGATAGTTTTATCGCCCGCCTCAATCAACACGGTGACGTGCAGGTGCAAACCTTTCCCACTGCGACCATAGTGATGGGCGAGTACGACAGAGTGATGGATATTTTAAAGGTCGTTATGAAGGCCCACCGTGAGGAGTTTGGCATGGGGGTGTTTGTCGCTAAATTTATTCCTGGCTATGAGGCCTTGTAATGGACTTTAGTGATGCAATATTAGCTGCCTGGCAGGCTATGTCGCTATGGGAGTTGGCGGGGGTGTTGCTGGGCGTGGCCTATTTGTTGTTGGCGATGAAAGAAAAAATCAGTTGTTGGTATGCCGCTCTAGGCAGCACGGCGATTTACACCGTGCTGTTTTGGGATGTTAGCCTGCTGATGGATTCGGCACTGCAAGTCTATTATATGGCCATGGCAGTATATGGTTGGTATCAGTGGCAGCGCAAAACGGGAAGCGGTAAGGCTGAGTTACCTATCAGTTGCTGGAGCTGGCAAACCCATAGTGCGGTGATTGCTAGCACGGTGTGGTTATCTGTTATGTCGGGTTGGTTATTGCAAGAGAATACCGATGCGGCCTGGCCTTTCTTAGACTCTTTTACCACCTGGGGTGCCGTCGTTACCACCTATATGGTGGCAAAAAAAGTATTGGAAAACTGGTTGTATTGGATAGTCATAGACAGTGTCGCTGCCTATTTATATGTGGATAGGGGTCTCTACCTTACCGCTTTATTAATGGCAATCTATGTGGTGATAGTGGTAATAGGTTATGTACAATGGCGGGCCATATACCGCGATGAGCAAGACCTGTGCCCAGCAACTGCATAAATCATCTATTACAACAATACCGCAACTGGGGTTTGGCTACATCGGCTAAGCCGCAGTTGCTGCGTCAGTTAGAGGGCGGTTTAACCAATCAATCCTTTCTGCTGGAGCTAGCTGGCCAGCGCTATGTATTGAGGTTGTTCTCGGCGCAAACTCAACAGCTCAATATTAATCGTGAGGCAGAATATACCATTGCCTGCCTAGCGGCTCAGCACGGGCTATCGCCAGCACCGGTTTATTTATGCCCCGATAAAAATTATTCTATAACGCACTATGTGGAAGCGGATTTATTTTACTATTCGACAAAGTCTCGAGCCGATAAATTACAGCAATTAGCGCAGAACTTACAAACGTTGCACGCTATTTCTGTAACTGGAGATCTGCCCAGCTTGATTGTTGCCGATAAGGCCGAGCGCTATTGGCAGTCGGCAGAGCAGTTAGCGGTATCTAATGACTTGCTAAGCCATCAGCAGTGCTTGCAAGACTACTTTAGACAATTACCCTCAATAACGGTGCCAGTGCTTTGCCATAATGATTTGGTGGCAGAGAATGTACTATTGAGCGACAGCGGCCTGCATTTAATTGATTGGGAGTATTCAGCTTTAGGTGATCCCTATTTTGACTTGGCAACGGTAATACTTAACCAGCAGCTTAGCCAGCAAGATGAGCAGTGGTTTCTCCATAGTTATAGTGGCAACATTAACGAACAGAAGTTACAGCAAGCAAAGCAACAGGTTCGTTATATGGAATGGCTGTGGTGGTTGTTACAAAAACAAGCCAAACAAGAGTTTGTAAATACATTATTACAAAAATTAATGTCGTCCATAGAGTTCGCTGGCTAGCATATACTAGCCGTTTGCAGATTATAAATATGGCCTCTATCGTGTGTTTATAAAGACGCGTTTATAAATTACGTTTTAATTGGCCTTGGCGGCTAGGAGTAGGTAATGGGTTCATGTTGCGAAAATAGCTGCGTAGCCGAAGGCTTACTGGCGCAGCAGCGCGGCACTTTAGTCAAAGTGTTGTGGATAAACGCCTTAATGTTTGTCGCTATAGTCGCTGCTGCATTTTATGGCCAGTCTACGGCTTTGCTGTCCGACAGCTTAGATAGCTTTGGTGATGCTCTCACTTACGGCATTAGTCTTTATGTGATTAGCCGTGGCACCAAGGCCAAGGCGAAAGCGGCTTTGTTTAAAGGGGGGTTAATTTTTCTCGCGGCCTGTTTTGTGCTGGCCCAAGTGGTGTATAAAACCTTTAACCCGGTACTGCCCTCTTATGAGGTGATGGGTTTATTTAGTGTGGCCGGTTTACTGGCTAATGGTTTCTGCCTGTTCTTACTGTGGCGGCACCGTCATGAAGATATCAATATGAGCTCGGTATTTGAATGCTCGCGCAATGACATAGCCTCTAATTTATCAGTGCTGTTTGCAGCAGCGGCGGTGTGGTTTTTTGATTCCGGTTATCCTGATAGCATAATCGCAGTTTTATTGGCGTTGATGTTACTCAAGTCGGCTTACCGGGTGATTAGTGGTGCATTGCTAGCGTTAAAGCTAGAAAAGTAGTGTTTTAAAGCGATATAGCCAATGTCAAACTTAGCGCGTTGTTTATTAGAGTGAGGTAATTAAAGATTATCCACAGCCTTAAGTTTTCCTTAAGGCTGCTAGCCCATACTGGTACTACATTTACTATCAGTGTTGGGTGATATGATTTATGCATGAAACATATGTAGGCCGTTCTATTGCTTTAGTCTGGGTAGTGTCTTTTCTATTTATTGTAAGTTATGCCGTAGGGGCAGTGAGTGGCTTAGGCCCGATGCTGTACATGTTAGTTGCTGCCTGTTGGCAGGCGGTGGTTTTTATACTGCCGTTATTGTTACTGCGGTATGCTTATATGCGCTACCGATCTGTAAGTATAGCCTATATGCTTCATGTGACAGCGCTGTTAATAATCATGCTGTTAATTTCAAATTATAAGTTACATGCCATGTATAATTTTTACATAGGTGGCTTTGTGATTAACTTATTAACCACCCCTGGCGGTATAGATGCGCTAGGGTTGTCGGCATCTTTTTATCGATCAGCATGCTTACTGTTTGTTTTCTTAATGGTTTTTTATATCGTTGCTGTGCGATTTTTACCTGTGGAGAGGCTTAAGTCAATACTTTCTAGGAAGGGCTTGTTAGCCGTTATGGTGACGGCTATTTTTGCCGTTGAAGCGTCAGTTTATGCTTGGGCGGCATTTGCTTCTGGCGCTGAATATTTGGCGGTTGCTTCACGTGTTGCTTGGCATATTCCGGTGACTTCTAGGCATTTGTTAGAGCGTTTAGGCTTTAGCCGACGCAACGATCAGCTAGGGGTAAAAGCCGATTATGCTGGCAGTGTTGATTATCCAGGCTTGGTGGCAGAAGAGTTAGGGCCGGTTAAAAACCCTATGAATATCGTGTGGTTAACTGCTGAGTCTTTACGTTCCGATATGCTGGATAGCCGGGTTATGCCCAATACTTATGCTTTTGCTGCACATAATAGCAATTTCATTTCACATTATAGCGGCGGTAATGGCACGCGTTTAGGCATGTTTAGCCAGTTTTATGGTTTGTATGGCTCTTATTGGTTTGATATTTTGCATGGGCGACAATCACCCTTATTATTGGATGTGTTGATCAATAATAACTATCGCTTAAAAGCATTTACCAGTGCGCGGTTTACTTACCCCGAGTTTGATAAAACGATATTTACGCGCTTTAAGCCCGAGCAATTACAAGAGCATTATAGCCCTGGCTTTGGTTGGCAGCGGGATAAGAAAAATACCACAGATCTGATTCACTATATCAAGCAGTCGAATGCCAAAAATAAGCCATTTTTTGCCTTTATGTTTTTTGAGTCAGCTCATGCCAATTATTATTTCCCCGATCAAGATATTGTCGAAAAAGATTATCTCGATGATTTTGATTATTTATCGGTGAATATCGCCAAGAATATCACGCAAATAAAAAACCGTTATATTAATTCTAGCCATTATTTAGATAGTCGTTTGGGGCTGGTATTCGATGCCTTAAAAGAGCAGGGTTTATATGAGACTACTATAGTGATTGTTACCGGCGATCATGGTGAAGAGTTTATGGAGAAGGGGCGCTGGGGGCATAACTCTACTTTTGTGCAAGAGCAAATACGAGTCCCCATGGTTATACATATGCCTGGGAAAGCAGCGCAAGTAGTTGATTACATGACTAGCCATTTAGATGTGCCTGCAACCTTGTTAACGGCTTTAGGCTATGAGCAGCCAGCGAGTACCTATAGTTTTGGTCAGAATTTGTTTGCTGACGACTATCAGCGTGATTATACCGTGGTGGGCGATTGGCACGGCAATGCGTTAATAACACCCCATGCCAAATTTATTTTATCTTTAAAAAGTTCGCTTAATAGCACTACGCTATCAACCTTAAATGATGGGCCTCTAGAGGGTAGTGGTTTAACGGCCAATGATAAGCGTTTGTTAACCGATTTTGTTGCTGAGCTGCCGAGATTTTATAAGGGCTCAAAAGAGCATGAAAATAGTGCCGATCAATTGTCGCAGTTTAATCGTTCGGTTAACAAAATAGCCCTGTCAACCCAATAGCCCGGCTGATTAATATCCTCGAATTGTTGTGGGATGCGTTAAGGTTAATTATTTTATAGACTTAATACTCCCTTAAGGTTGATACCTTATTCTAAGCCCAAGTCATACTATTATGGGATTTGGGCTATGAATACCAACGTTACCCTGCAGCAACCCTCCTGTCATGACAGCTCCCGCAAGGCGGCCTTGTTACAGCGTTTATTAAGGCTGAGGCCTGAGCTGGCTCTAGTTTGTCAAAGTTCAAACAGTCGCCAGCAAGTAGAGGCGTATATCGCACAGCAATTTACTACGGTTTATGGCGCGACTATCAGCGAGTTTATGCCGCAGCTACTAACCCTATGTTGTGAAGATAATGTGAGCTCTGTAGTGGGTATACGTATAGCCGCTAGCCGCGAATTGTTTTTAGAGCAATATCTAGACCGGCCGATAGAGCAGCAGCTAGCCGAGACAATCAATAAAGGTGTTAGCCGCGGCACAGTGGCCGAAATTGGTAATTTAGCCGCCACACATAGAGGCTCCAGCCAGCTTATTTTTTTATATCTCACTTTGGTGTTAAGTCTAAGCCCTTTGCAGTGGGTGGTTTTTACGGCCACCAAACAAGTACAGACGATAATGGCGCGATGTGGTTTCGACTTACATATTATTGGCGCAGCGCAACCAGAGAAGCTCACTAACGGTGTTGCTGGTTGGGGTAGTTACTATGCCGGGCAGCCTAATATTGCCGCGGTAAATATACGCCAGGCCTTAGCTGCGATAGAGAGCAATGAACTATTAGCC
This sequence comes from Dasania marina DSM 21967, assembly GCF_000373485.1. NCBI lineage: Bacteria > Pseudomonadati > Pseudomonadota > Gammaproteobacteria > Cellvibrionales > Spongiibacteraceae > Dasania > Dasania marina. The sequence continues at coordinate 240,303 of NZ_KB891575.1, read as the reverse complement.
AATTACTTTTATAGCTATCAATCGTCTATACAGGCTTGCGCTAAACAGTTAGTCGCGGATGATTTACCACCCCGTGTAGTCAGGAGTGCTCAGCATGCAAACTATACTGACGCTGCTTAATGCTAATGCGGTACTAAGCAGCACAACACGCTCGCTTAACAGCAAGCAGTTAAGCGACCAGTGTCATGCTTATGCTGCGCAGTTGCAGGCGCAAAATATTCAAGTGCTGGCCTTGTGTTGCGATAACAGCATAGCCTGGGTGCTGATGGATTTAGCCTGCCAACTCGCGGGTATCTGTATTATTCCACTGCCTACGTTTTTTTCGCAGTCTCAACTTAGCCATATAGTGCAGAGCAATAATATTGATGCCATAGCCTGTGAACGCAGTGATTTTTTTATGGCTGTATTATCTGCGTTGGCTATGCCTGCCAGCGTCAAACCACAAACCTATGGTGATTTGGCCTTAATCATATTAACCAATAGCCGTAAGCCGCCGGCGTTAATTCGTTACCCCAATAATACGGGTAAGGTGACGTTTACTTCTGGCTCTACCGGTAACCCTAAAGGGGTGTGTTTAAGCCATGAGCAATTAATGACTCAGGCTAAAGTGCTAAATCAGCGCACCGGACTCAGCCAGCACAAGCATCTTTGTGTCTTGCCGTTAAGCACGCTGTTAGAAAATGTGGCGGGGGTTTATACCACCTTATTGGCGGGTGGCGAACTTATAGTGCCCAGTTTAAAAGAGTTGGGCTTTGAAGGTAGTTCGTCCATCAATATTGAAAAGCTGTGCGGCCTTATTAGTCGCTATCAAGTGCATAGCTTGATTGTTACCCCACAGTTATTACAGTTGTTATTGCTGGCTGCTGAAAAAAATTGGCAACCGCCCAGCTCATTACAATTTGTTGCGGTAGGTGGGGGTAAAGTGGCGCAGCCTTTATTAAACAAAGCGCTAGCTTTGGGTATACCCGTTTTTGAGGGCTATGGCTTGTCGGAGTGTGCTTCGGTAGTTAGCTTAAATACGTCGCAGCAGCATCAGCCTGCCAGCGTCGGCCAGCCTTTGGCGCAGCTGCAGCTGAGTATAGAGCAGGGCGAGGTAGTGGTGGCAGGTAACTGTATGCTGGGCTATGCCAATGAGCCGACTAGTTGGTACCCCCAAAAAATATATACAGGTGATTTAGGCAGTATTGATGCAGAAGGTTTTTTACATATTCATGGTCGCAAAAAAAACCTATTAATATCTAGCTATGGTCGCAATATTAACCCTGAGTGGGTAGAGAGCGAATTGTTAGCTAACACCAGCATCGCCGAGTGTGTGGTGTTTGGCGATGCCCAGCCTTATTGCGTAGCCTTAATTACGCCGCGTATGGCAGCAACATCTGAGGCCGCCATTCAACAGTGTATTGATAAGCTTAATCAGCAGTTACCTGATTATGCGCGCCTGCAGGCATGGCAGTTATTACCGCAACCCTTATCCCATTGCCCGGATTTAATCACGGCAAATGGCCGCCCTAAACGCGACGCTATAGCCAATCATTATGCCGAGCTTATTGAATCCTTATACCAACCCGTTGTAGAGGACTGTGTCTTATGAACTTTTTTGAGAGCTTACAATTGCAAACCCAGGGTGAGCGCGAGCAACTATTACAGGCGCCCATAATCATGAACGCGTTAGCCGGCGGCATGAGTTTAGATGAGTACGTGGCATTTTTAACCCAAGCCTATCACCATGTAAAACATACCGTGCCCTTATTAATGGCAGTAGGTGCGCGCTTGCCGGAAAGCAAAGAGTGGTTGCGTAATGCGGTGGCTGAATATATAGAGGAGGAGCTGGGTCATCAAGAGTGGATACTCAATGATATAGCGGCCTGTGGTTATGACAAGGAAACCGCAAGAAATAGCCGGCCCAATATTGCCACCGAGCTGATGGTGAGTTATGCCTACGACAAAATTCAGCGGGTCAATCCGCTAGGCTTTTTTGGCATGGTACATGTGTTGGAGGGCACCAGTATTAGCACCGCCGATAACGCTGCCGATACGATACGCAACAATTTGTCACTGCCTAAAAAAGCTTTTTCCTATCTTTACTCCCACGGTTCTTTGGATATAGAGCATGTAAAGTTTTTTGAGGACTTAATGAACAAAATTACCTGCCCGCAAGAGCAGGAAGAAATTATTCACTCTGCAAAAGTATTCTACCAATTGTATGGCAATATTTTTCGCACGCTAACAGCGCAGCATGGTTTAGCATTAGCCGCCTAATATTTTAACCCGCTGGAGAGCAAGATGGATGTAAGCAATAAAACAGTTTTGTTGGTAGGTGCCACGGGAGGCATAGGCGCCGCTATTGCTAAGCAATTAGACCAACGTAATGCCTACGTATTATTAGTGGGGCGCAGTGAGCAGGCACTGCATGCGCTAGGCGCCAGTTTGCAGCACCAGCATAGCTTGATACAGGCGGATATCAACAGTGTAGAGGGTAGGCAGCAGATTGTTGAGCAGTGTCAGCGGCAAGCTATAGACATCTATATTAATGCGGCAGGGGTGATGGATTTTCAGCTTTTTTCCCAGCAAGATAGTGACCGGCTGCAGCAGATGATCAATACCAATTTGTTATCACCGATGTTGTTATGCCAATTACTGCTGCCCTTATTAACCCAAAAAAGCAGCGCCGCTATTGTCAATATAGGTTCTACTTTTGGCAGCATAGGCCATCCCGGATTTGCCGTGTATTGTGCCAGTAAATTTGGTTTGCGGGGCTTTACCGAGGCCTTACAGCGTGAGTTGGCCAGTACTGGGGTGCAGGTGTTGTATTTGGCACCTAGGGCAACCCGTACTGATTTAAATTCCAGCGCGGTTAATCAGCTTAATGAAGCTTTGGGCAATAGCAGTGATAGCCCAGAGCACGTTGCACTAGCAGTGATATCGGCCTTAAAGGGCAATAGGCGTCAGCAATTTATGGGCTGGCCAGAAAAACTATTTGTGCGCTTAAATGGCTTATGTCCTAATCTAGTGCATGGGGCGCTAGTAAAAAAACTGCCTATTATTTTTCGCTATGCCAATAAAAATAGCGAATAGCGGTGTATGATAACGCCGTTTATACACTTATTTATGCGGCACGCGTTATAGCGTAAAAGGATTAGCATGCAGCTGTTGTTGGTTGAGGATGATCACTTACTGGCTAAAGGTTTGCAGCAGGCGTTGGCTAAGCAGGGTCATACGGTTAATGCCGTAGCTACCGGTGAGGCGGCCTTGCATGTGGTGAGCACCGAGCCACCTGATATTGTGATTTTGGACTTGGGTCTGCCCGACATGGACGGTATCAGTGTGCTAAAGCGGCTACGTAAAAAACAAGCTGATTTACCGGTATTAATACTCACCGCTAGAAATGAGATGGATGATAAAATCCATGGCCTAGATAGTGGTGCTGATGATTATTTAGCGAAGCCCTTTGATATGAGCGAGCTATTCGCTAGGCTGAGAGTATTAGAGCGCCGTTTGACTACCCATAAAACCTCGGTAATCACCGTCGGCGACGTAAGCCTAGATATACAAAAAAAGACCGTTAACTTTCACGCCGCTGAAATTGAATTGTCTAGGCGCGAATATATGCTGTTAAAAAGCCTAATGGAAAATGCCGGCAGGGTACAGACGCGCGACACCTTAGAGGCCCGCTTATATAGTTGGGGTGAGGAGGTGGCCAGTAATGCCTTGGAAGTACATATACATCACTTGCGTAAAAAGTTTGGTGCAGATTTCATCAAGACGATGCGCGGTGTGGGTTACAAGGTTAATCTTTCGTGAGATCGATACGCGTATTTTTAGTGAGCATTATTTTAGCCTTGGTGATGCTATTCAGTTTTGTGGCGGCACTGCGCGGCTATCAATCTAGTATGGTGGCGGCCGACAAACTATTTGATAAGCAGTTGTTGGATACCGCTAAGCTTATGGGCGGCATACAAAGCCAGCAGGCCTTAGCCGCAGTGACAGTCGATAATGATTTTACCTTTCAGGTGTGGCGCGACCAGCAGTTGCTAGCCGCCGCTACGAATGCGCCCACTACGGCCATACAGGCACGGGAACAGGGCTTTAATTATAGTAATTTTAACGGCTACCGCTGGCGTACAGCAGCTTATTATCAGCCTGAAAAAAACATTTGGGTGATGGCGGCAGAGCGTACCGATGCGCGGTTTATCTTGGCCGAAAATGTTATTTTGCAGTCGATAATGCCTATAGTGATAGGTTTGCCGGTATTGGCCTTGCTGATATGGTTTATTGTTACTAAAGGCTTAAGCCCACTGCGGGAGTTGGCTACAGAGCTGGCGGATAAACAGCCCGATGATTTAAGTAGCTTGCGTTTTCAAAGCTCGCGTACAGAGTTGGTGCAAATTGTGAGCTCTTTAAATGGCCTGCTGGGGCGTTTAGAAACTTCCCTTTTGCGTGAGCGACAGTTTTCCTCTGATGCCGCGCATGAGTTGCGCACGCCTATTAGCACCTTAAAAGTGCAGCTATATAATATTGCTGAGTTGCTGCCTAAGCACCAAGATGAGTTGGCTAATATCAATATTACGGTAGAGCGGCTGGTGCATATAGTTGATCAAATTCTTAATTTACACCGTATATCCCCAGATCAATACAACGCCAAAATGAAAAAAATTAATCTTTATTCACTGGTGCAGCAGGTGCTCGCTGATGAAAGTGATCAGTTTGACAAAAAGCAGCAGAAATTATCTTTCTCAGGTGAGGTGGCCTACATACGGGGCGATGAGTTTGCAGTCAAAACGCTGCTGCAAAATGTGTTAAGTAATGCCCACAAATACACCCCTGTGCAGGGGGTTATTCATGTCAGTGTTAAGCGGCAGGCTAAGAATGTCCAGCTATGCGTTGCAGATTCAGGGGTTGGTATCGCTCCGTCTATGCGCAGTAGGGTGTTTGAACGCTTCTACAGAGTCGGCGGCGACCGTCATAGTTCTGGTGAGGCCGGTTGTGGCTTAGGGCTGGCCATTGTTAAAAATATTGCTGAGTCACATAAGTCCTATATAGAACTGGCCGATTCAAGTTTAGGAGCCGGGACGGATTTTTATATTTACTTTCCTAATATTGATAGTTTGAACGAGGTTTAAATGCAGAGTAAAAATATCGTTTTTGCTATTTTATTATTGCTGCCGCTAACAGTTGCGTATGCAGAGACTCCGATTTTTCATTTGGTGATTAAAGATCATTTATTTTTCCCCTCAGATTTCGAGGTGCCAGCTAATACTAAGGTGAAGCTATTACTGCACAACCAAGACACTAGTGCTGAAGAGTTTGAAAGTTATGAGCTAAACCGTGAGAAAGTGATAGAGGGGGGGCGTAAAGCGGTTATTTTTATAGGTCCTTTGCCGCCTGGCGACTATCCGTTTTTTGGTGAGTTTTATCCTAAAACCGCACAGGGAATTATTCGTGTTAAGTAAGATCAGCTTAATCAAAGGCCAAGCAAATGCTTATTAACTCTGTTGCATTAATCCTAGAAGAAACCTTAGAGGCGGCCTTGCTAATTAGTATGCTGTTGGCCATGACCGGGCCATGGCTAAAATCTAAAGCGTGGTTGCTCTATAGTTTTTTATTGGGATTTTTTGTTGCCTATTGCTATGCCCGCGCTATGGCGGATATTTCAGAGTGGTTTAATTATGCTGGCCAAGAAGTGTTGAATGCTTTTTTACAGGCTATGATTGCCCTGTTGTTAATGCTGTTGTCTTGGCAACTGTATTCGGCCGCCACCGCGATAAACCCGGGCGCTTTAATGGTGTGCTGCGCTAGCGCTGTGGTGTTTTCTATTTGTAGAGAGGGCGCGGAAATTATTTTATATCTAAAAGGATTTTCTAGTAATCATGAGGCTTATCCCGCGGTGATGATAGGCAGTGGCTTGGGCTTTGGTATAGGTATTAGTGTAGGGGTGTTGCTGTACTACGGCCTTATTAATGTGTCTGCACATTATAGGTCGCGAGTTTACGGGGTTTTGCTGGCGATTTTCAGTGGCAATATGTTGTCGCAGGCCACGCTACAATTAACACAGGCCGATTGGTTACCCGCGGCCCATCCGATGTGGGATAGCTCATACTGGGTTGCTGAGCATTCTATTACGGGCCATATTTTATATTCATTAATAGGCTATGAAGCTACCCCTAGTGGCTTGCAAATTGTGGCCTATGCCAGCGGTATGCTCAGTGTCTTTTTAATAACTATGCTTGCTAGGCGTCGGGCACAGGGAATGGTGTGTTTATGAATAGATTCTTAGCTTATCAGTTTATTGTATTGTCCGTATGGTTCGGTGGTTTTACGCAAGGGAGTTGGGCAGATGGTTTAGGTGTGGATAAGATTTATCACCCTTATGTGCAGCCCTTAGAAAAAGAAATAGAATTGCGTTTTATTACTGCCGACCCTGAAGGCGAGTCTAAAAGTGTACAGCAGTATTTATTAGCTTATGGCCAGTCGATTAATGATCGCTGGTTTGCAGAAATTTATGTGGTAGCCGAGAAGTTGGGCGGCGGGCAAATAGAATTAGCGGCTTATGAGCTGGAAGCTAAATGGCAGCTTACCGAGCAGGGCGAATACAGTGCCGATTTTGCGCTGCTGTTTGAGCTGGAGCAGCGACAAGATATAGATATATGGGAGTTTGCCACGGCGCTTATTGTTGAGAAAGAATGGGGCAGGTGGAGCGGTACAGCCAATGCGTTTGTGATTTCTGAATGGGGCGACGATATAGATAATGAGCTGGAAACTAAGTTAAACCTGCAAGCCCGTTACCGCTATAGCGCGTCTTTGGAGCCCGCGCTGGAGTTGTACATGAGCCAAGATACCAAGGGCATAGGGCCGGCATTTTTGGGCCAATTGCATTTGGCGGGGCGTCAGCAAATAAAATGGGAAGCTGGGCTTATCATGGGTCTAGATGCTAAAACCCCTGATGCCACACTTAGGTTACTTATGGAGTATGAATTTTAACCTTAGTGTTGCAACACTAAATAAAGGCGGTACGGTGGTTTTGACCTATACTTAGCGCACGTCTATGGCTATAGGTTTTTATTTTTATGTTGCGCTTGCGCTGTTTATTGATAGTTTGTTTGTGGCAGTTCGCTGTGCTCCCTGCGTGGGCATCTACCCCTGCTCAACCAGTAGTGGTGTCGGCGGGCATTTTTATGGGGGTTGTTAGTCCGCGGGGGGATGGGCCTTACCAGCTGATTTTACAAGAGGCAGCCAGCCGTGCTGGCATCACTATAAATGAAAATGTAGCGCCCCTAAAAAATGCTGTGGCTGACCTGGTTAATAAAAAATCACTGGCTATTTACGGCATGACAGACACGCTAATTGCTCAGTTGGGCCAAGACAATATTATTACCAGCTACCCTTTGGGTCTGTATAAGCTGCACCTATTTACTCGTAAAGGGGAACCGGCTATTAGCGGCTATCAGCAGTTGGCGAGTAAGCAGGTAGTCGGGGTGTTAGGTTATGAGGTCTATTATAGTGAGCTAGTAGCACGGGGCGTAGCGCTTAGCTATGTCTCCAATGAGCTTAGCCAAATGAAACAATTTATAGCCCACGATGCAGATGTTATCGTGGGTTTTTTACCGGACTGGTTGCCCCATATTAAACAATTAAATTACGCTGCCAGTTTTCCTGTGCGAGTAGGTTACGACATGATGACGGCAAGGAATACGCCAGAAGGTAGGCGATTTATTAATAAAATTTCGGTAGCGTTACAGGCTATGCACAGAGATGGCACGATAAAGGCCTTAATGGGTCAGCGCTATGACCCTTTTGTATATCGCCCCAATCAGCCTTATCAGTGGCGAGCTGAGCAGCCTTTTTAGTACGCTGTTATTAAGCGTGAAGCATAAAAAAAGCCGTTAACTCTTGCGAATTTACGGCTTTTTTTATTGGGTTTGCCCGGTACTGAAATGTTTAAGAGGCTTTAGGGCCCGCATTAACAACGGCATCAGCAATATCAAACTTCTTGATATTTTCTTGGAACAAGTTGGCCAACTTAGCCGCTTGTTCGTCGTAGGCTGCTTTATCTTCCCAAGCTTCGCGTGGGTTGATGTATTTAGCATCGACACCGGCAATCGCTTTAGGAATGGTTAAGTTTAAGGCTTCTAAGGTTTCGGTTTCGCAATCAACCAGTGAGCCGTTTTGCGCTGCCGCAACAACCGCACGGGTTACTGGGATAGGGAAGCGTGAGCCTTGGCCGTTTTCGCCACCGGAACCGCCAGTCCAGCCGGTGTTGATTAAGTAAACCCGCGAGCCGAAGTCTTCAATGCGCTTCATTAATAGCTCAGCGTACTCGCCCGCAGGGCGAGGCATGAAAGGCGCGCCAAAACAGGCTGAGAAGGCCGGGTGTATACCGGCTTCTGCGCCCATCTCTGTAGAGCCAACGCGTGCTGTGTAGCCACTTAAGAAGTGGAAGGCCGCCGCTTCTTTAGACAGGATAGAGATCGGGGGGATAACGCCCGATACATCACAGGTTAAAAAGATAACAGTTTTAGGTTCGCCAGCGGCATTTTCGATAATGCGTTTTTCTACGTGCTCTAGTGGGTAAGAGCAGCGGCCATTTTCAGACAATGAAACGTCGTCGTAGTCAGCGAGGCCTTTATCGTCTATCACGACGTTCTCAACGATGGCGCCAAAGCGTATCGCATCCCAAATAATGGGCTCGTTCTTTTGGCTTAGGTTGATGGTTTTTGCATAGCAGCCGCCTTCGATGTTGAATACGCCACCTTTGGCCCAGCCGTGCTCGTCATCACCAATAAGGAAGCAAGCAGGGTCAGCTGAAAGAGTGGTTTTACCGGTGCCCGATAAGCCGAAGAATAAGGTGGTTTCGCCGTCTTCGTCTACGTTAGCCGAGCAGTGCATAGGCATAACGTCTTTCTCTGGCAACAAGAAATTTTGCACAGAGAACATGGCTTTTTTCATTTCACCGGCGTAGCGCATGCCGGCCAATAATACTTTGCGTTGGGCAAAGTTAAGAATAACTGTGCCTTCAGAGTTGGTACCGTCGCGTTCGGGGTCACATTCAAAGCTGGCAACGTTTAAAATAGTCCACTCTTCTTTGCCTCTAGGGTTGTACTTGCCTTCGGCAGGGCGAACAAACATGTTATGGCCGAACAAACCTTGCCAGGCTGTTTCGGTATTAACTACAACGGGTAGGTAGTGCTCGTCGTGAGCAGCGACGTGCAACTGAGAAACAAAACGATCTTTTTGAGAGAGGTAATCTTCAACGCGGTTCCAGAGAGCATCAAACTTGTCGGCGTCGAAGGGGCGGTTAACTGAGCCCCAATCTATGGCGTCAGCGGTGGATGGTTCTTTAACGACAAAGCGGTCGGCGGGTGAACGGCCAGTACGCTTGCCGGTAGTAATCGATAAAGCGCCGGTGTCAGTTAGGGTACCTTCACCGCGTTTCAGCGACTCCTCAATGAATTGGGCGTGGGTTAAATTGGTGTATGTCGTGCTCATGCTCTCAGTTCCTGGTTGTATACCATTTACATTAGTCATCGGATTTATCGGCCGTGCTTTTTGAGCGTAGGCTGGTCCGACCTTCAAAGGGGGCGCAATTATGGCAAAAATCACCCATTGAGGCCAGCGTGTTGACTATAGAATACCGGTAATTCTTGGCTTTTTTAATTATGTAAAACTACTACAAAACCCTTGTTTTATTTGGAGTTTTTTTTCAGGTTTATGTCCCGTAACGGCCTGCTTATAAAGGGTTTTACCCTGTTGCGAGCCGGCGCGGGTCGTTGTTATCCCCTTAATGCAAGGGCGTTTTAAAAATACGGCTAAGGTCTTTACTGCCAAATCGATAGTCATGGTGGCAAAACTCACAGCGTATGGCTATCTCGCCGGCCTCTGCTATGAGTGCTTCGGATTCGCTGCGGCCCAAGGCATAAATGGCTTTTTCGGTGCGCTGTTCGGAGCAGCTGCATTGAAATTTTAGTGTGCTGGGGTCGAATACGCGCACCTGCTCTTGGTGATAGAGGCGGTGTAGCAGGGTATTAAAGTCAAGGTTTAGCAGCTCTTGTGGCTTGAGGGTGTTAGCTAGCTGGGTGACATGTTGCCATTGCTGGCTGCGATCTTGGGCGCCGTGCGCCGCGCTCACGGGCAGCTCTTGAAGCAGCATGCCGGCCGACTTGCTGCCGTCAGCGGCAAGGATTATATGGGTGGAGAGCTGCTCACTTTGGGCAAAATAATGCTCTAGGCAGGCCGCTAAATTGCGGCCATCCAAGGGCACTATGCCTTGGTAGCGCTGGCCCTTGGCGGGGTCTATGGTAATACTGAGCTGGCCGTTTTTTAATAGTGTTTGAAAATCCTCGCTGACCGCCGCGTCAGCCTCCTTCGCTATGCCGCGCACATGCCCTTGCGAGGTGGCCTCGGCCATAATTAGAGGGACTTCGCCTTCGCTGCGGGCCTGCAAGATGAGGCAGCCATCAAACTTAATCGTTTGGCTAAGCAGGGCGGCGGCACTTAAAAAATCACCCAGTAACCGCGCCACAGGGGCCGGGTAGTGATGTTTGCTCAGCGTGGTTTGATAGCTCTGTTCTAATTGAACCAGCTCACCGCGTATATCGGCGTCATCAAAAATAAAGCGTTGAATATGGTCGGGCATGGGAGGCTCTGGTAGTAAGGATTGGGGGGATTATAAGGGCAGTCGCTAGTTGGTAGTCAATAGTCGCTAGCTAGAGACTAGGGACTATTCGCTAGCGTCCTCTTTAAACCTATGTATTTGCCTGCGTTGTTTTTTGGTGGGCCGCACGCTGGGTAGGCCCGAGCCGTGAAAGGCTTTGCGTTGGCTGGCGCTGGCTTCGCGTTTAGTGATGCTTTGCTCGGTTTCTTGATACAGGGCTTGTGCTTCGGGTGCGCCGCGGCGTTGGTTGGATAGCGCTAGCACTTCGACTTCTTTTTCATCTAGGCCCTGACGCAGGGTGATCATGGCGGCTACTTCTACCTCTTTGCTAACCTTGGCGCGCTGGCCGTTGTAATGCACTTTGCCGCCCTCTATGGCCTGCTTGGCGATACTGCGGGTTTTGTAAAAACGCGCCGCCCACAGCCATTTGTCTAAGCGAATTTTAGCGCTGTTATCGGCTTTGCTGCTGTTGATATTGTTGCTGCTGGACTTGTTACTCATGCTGGCTCGATGGTGTGTTGTTCTTGTTCTTGCTAGTTAGCGGCATAATTTCATCAAAGTGCAGAATGCTGGGAAAGTCGCTTTTAGTTTGAGCGGCCTTCTTGCTATCCGGCTGTAGCAGGGTAAGTAAGTGCTTAATACCATACTGCTGAGCTGACTCTAATACGCTGATGGAGTCGTCTATAAATAGGGTTTTGGCCGGGTCAAAGGGGTGTTGCTGCTGTAGCTGCTGCCAAAATTGCTGTTGCTCTTTGGGTGCTTGATAATCGTGGCTGGCGACTATCTCATCAAACCAAGGCTCTAGGCCAGTTTGCTCCAGCTTGAGTACTAGGCCATCGCGGTGGGCGTTGGTGACCAAGATAACTTGATGATGGGAGTGCCTGAGCTGACGCAAAAATTCTTCCACATGTGGCCGTATAACTATCATATGTTTGATTTCACGCTTGAGCTCGATGATGTCCATCTCCAGGCGCTGGCTCCAGTAATCTAGGCAATACCAGTTTAGGTGGCCTTTTTGCGACATGATTTGGCTGAATAGTTCGGCTTTTACTTCGTCTATAGGGCGCTGGTGTTTGTCGGCATAGCGGCGTGGCAGGTACTCTAGCCAGAAATGGTTGTCGTAGTGCAAGTCCAGCAGGGTGCCGTCCATATCTAACAAAACAGTGTCTATCGTGTGCCAGTTAATCATGTATAGGCTTAAGCGTAATGAGGGAGGCGTATTATCCCCGTGCAGCCTCGGATTGTTAAGAAAAACAGTAATTTTTGTATGAACTACACAAAACGGGTAGTCTCTCGGGATGATACTCAGCACCCTACCTTAACAGGAGTTCCCATGCGTTTGCTCACTCGTATATTTAAGCCCGCTATCGCTATCACCGCTTTGTCTATGGCTATGCTGGCGCAGGCGGCTTCTTATTCCGCTGTTGCCGAAGATGACAGCGGCGCGGTGGCCACGGTGAATGCGCTGGCCACGCAGGCAGGCATGAATGCCTTGGCCAAGGGCGGGAATGCCATAGATGCCGCGGTGGCGGCGGCTTTAACCTTAGGGGTGGTGGATAGCCATAACTCCGGCATAGGTGGTGGCCTGTTTGCGGTGGTGCATTGGGCCGATGGCCGTATCGAGGCTATCGATGGTCGCGAAATGGCACCCGCTGCCGCCCACCGCGATATGTATTTGCGCAACGGCGAGGCCGATGGTGAGTTAAGCGTGACCGGGCCTTTGGCGATAGGCGTGCCGGGCTCTGTCGCCGTGTTTGAATATATGCTCAAACAGGGTGGCAAGCTCAGCTATGCCGATGCGCTGTTGCCTGCGGCTGATATCGCCGAGCAGGGTTTTGCCATCGATAATATTTATGCACGCCGCTTAACAAGCAAACAAAAAACAATCAGTCAGTTCCCTGCGTCGGCCCAGGTATTGTTAGCTGCCGATGGCGAGCCTTGGCCAGTGGGCCATAAGTTGGTGCAAAAAGACTTGGCACAAACCTATAGGGCGATTGCGAAAGAGGGCTCGGCCCATTTTTATAAAGGGGATTTTGCCAAAAAGCTCGCCGCGTGGATGAAAATCAGTGGTGGTTTAATCACCGAGCAAGATATGGCGAATTATCAGATGAAGCTGCGCCAGCCGGTAGTCAGCCAGTACCGCGATTACACCGTGGTTGGTTTTCCGCCACCCAGTTCTGGCGGTGTCCATGTGGCGCAAATCTTAAATACTTTAGAGCGCTTTGATTTGGCGGCGCTGTCAGATACTGACCGTTACCATGTGATAGCCGAAGCAATGAAACTGGCTTTTGCTGACCGCGCCTATTGGTTGGGTGACCCGGATTTTGTCAACGTGCCCAAGGGCTTAATCGATAAGGCCTATGGCAAAACCCTCTCCAGCAAAATCAGCTTAGACAAAGCACTGGCGGTAACAACGCACGGCACCCCGCCCCGTGCCGAGTATGATTTATTTGGTAAGCACACCACCCACATTGCCACTGCCGATAAGGCTGGTAACTGGGTGGCGATTACCACCACGGTGAATACCACCTTTGGCAGCAAGGTGATTATCCCGGGCACCGGGGTGGTGATGAATAATCAAATGGATGATTTTTCGGCGCAGCCCGGCGTGCCTAATATTTATGGTCTGGTCGGCACCGAAGCCAACAGCATACAGCCCGGTAAGCGGCCGCTGTCCAGCATGAGCCCCACTATCGTGTTAAAAGGCGAGAAGCCGATTATGACCATAGGTGCGGCGGGTGGCCCCACCATTATTACTCAGGTGGTGCTGGGCTTAATTAATCATTTGGATTTGAACAAGCCCTTATACGAAGCGATAGCCATGCCGCGTATTCATCACCAGTGGCAGCCCGAAAACCTGTATGTTGAAAAAACCATGCCGCCGGCTATACGCAGTGGCCTAGAGGCCAAAGGCCATAGCACCAAAACCTTGTGGCCCTATGGCTCTACCCAAACCATAGCAGTGGATAGCAAAGGCCAGTTTACCAGCGTGGCAGAGCCACGTTTAAAAGAGCGCAATAAGGCGCAGTAACAGCCAGCTAGCAGTAGTGCTTTATCGAAATAGGATGTAATAAAAACGCTGCTTAGACTATTTTGAGAAATGGTGGCTTATTTTGGGGCCTGATTGTGTGTTCGGGCTTGGCCTTGTCTACAGTGAGTTGTACCTCTTCAAAAAAACCAACAAGCCGAGGTACAAGGTATGAGCAAAGCAATTGGATCGCTGAAGCTGGGGAAGCCTTCCTTAAAACAAGAAACCCTAGGTGGCGTGGGGCTACAAAATACAGCCTTAGTCAAAGCCAAGTTACTGGAAGAACTGGTCGAGCTGGAGGCGCAAATGGAGCGTCTTAAGGCCGCAGGTAATGCCGTGGATTTCTCTATGATGCAAACCTATAAAGAAATGATACACAGCCGTAAAACCTTTTATAAGGAGTTGGATAACTGACGGCGGTTTTATAGAGAGCTGTTGTTAGCTGAGGTGGGGTTTTTGAGTGCCTGATAAGCAAGGCGCTTATCAGTGTGTTGAGAATAAGCCCCTAATCGTTATGGTTCTTTTTATAGTTGGGGTTATTGCGAACCCGGATATTTTCACGATTGAGTACTTCGCTAGCTTTAAGACTAACCAGCTCTTCGGCATAGTCCACATTGAGCCACCAAGGCTTGTGCTGGAAGGCTTTTTCGCGACGCGAGCCTGCGCGCCGATCTAGACCGGCTGGCATAGGCAATTTTTGGCGACGGCGGTCATTGTCTAGGCGTCTATCGCCAAACATATTTCCTGTGACGTTTCTTGTAACAGTGTTCAAGCTAAGCTCCGTTATTGTTAGCTAGGTTTCGCTTGGCTTTTTAATGGAAGCCGAATGGGCAATTCTAGCAGAAATGTGCAGCTAACGTAGCCCTAAGAGCGGCTAATTTTGGGGGGAGATAGCGCCGAGTTTGGAAAAACCTAAGAAAACTAGGCGTTTAATACCCTTAGTTAAAGTTATATCAATGTAGCGGCGGCCATAGTGTAAATTTGTCACAAAAATAATTAATGCTTATTGTTACTGCTGCTGTCGTTCCTCTCCTCGCTGGCGCCCTCTAATACTCTGACGCTGGCCTGTTGGGTGGCATAAGTGGTTTTTAGCCACCAGGGGCGTGAATCCATGGTGCTATGGCGGCTTCTACGGCAGGGTTGTTGGTGGGCCTGCTGGCTGCTGCGCCTATCAACAAAAATATCACGGGGCTTAGCGGTTTCAGGAGGTATAGTGGGTGACATAGTGGGGTTGTTTGCTCGACTTTTTTGCCGTGTATCATAAAGCATCGCTAGGAGTGTAAGTGAGAGCGGGGTCACATTTGCTATGGCTGGTAGCGGGTTAATTTAACGCTCAAAAACGCTCCATCTGTGGTTAATTGTGGCGATATGCAGGCTTCAGTTAGGAATGACGAGAATGTTGCCGAGCCCACCCCGCAGAGGCTAGCCAAAAAGGCTAAAAATAGTTTGAAAAATGCTTGCAAAAAAACAGTAAGTTGAGTATTTTGCCCGCCGATTTCAGTGTGTGTTCGTTCCTTGAGCGACGCTGAAAGGTATTGCGCCAGACAACCAAAAGTTGTGCTGTTGCGCGTTGTAGGTATTAGTTAAGCCTTTAGCTAATAGACGGGATACTTAAGCCGTAAAGTCGGCATACATATGGGACCCAACATTGAACACACTTATTCTACGCATCCGCTTTGCTCTTCCTAACTGCAGTATTATCACTGAGCCTTGAGCCCAGTCGATCTTCCTGATCACAGATTTTTCTTTAGCTGTTAAATTTTTGTATGCCGTATTAGCTCATCGCTAAGCGGGTTTGTTGATCTGTATCTGCTGACCATCTGGTGATGTGCGGCGGCTACGCTATACCTAACTTTAGGGTAATTAAATGACCACTACGCTTGAGTTTGGCGAATCTAATATCGCTACTGCTTTCTCTGTACAAATTCCATATGTTGATGGCGTTTATGATTTGACGCCTGATCAAATACTATTGGACCAGGCTGAGCACGAGTCAGAAGTACGCTCTTATCCGCGCCGTTTGCCTATAGCCATTAAGCGTGCTTATGGTGCTTTGGTAGAAGATACCCGTGGCCAAATCTTTTTGGATTGCTTGGCTGGTGCCGGTACCTTGGCTTTGGGTTATAACCATCCCGAAATTAACCAAGCTTTAAAAGACCAATTAGATTCAGGTTTGCCCTACCAAACCCTAGATATCACCACGCAGGTTAAAAGTAACTTTATCCAGCAAGTTAAAAACTTTTTACCCCAAGAGTTTGCCGCTACCGCTGCTATACAATTTTGTGGGCCATCGGGTGCCGATGCGGTAGAGGCTGCGATTAAGCTAGCCAAACAAACCACTGGCCGCAACACCATGTTTGCCTTCCGCGGTGCTTACCACGGCATGACCAATGGCACCATGGGTATGATGGGTAACCTCAACACCAAAGCTAGACGCACCGGCCTAATGTCGGACGTGCATTTTATGCCTTTCCCTTACAGCTTACGCTGCCCCTTTGGTGCTGGCGGTGATGAAGGTGCCAGGCAGGGTATACGTTATATAGAGCGTCTGTTAAATGATGATGAAGCGGGCATTATGAAACCGGCTGCCATTATTGTTGAGCCAGTACAAGGCGAAGGCGGTGTTATACCCGCGCCCGATTTTTGGTTGCGCGAGTTGCGTAGAATTACCAGCGAGCACGGTATCTTATTAATTTTTGATGAGATCCAATGCGGCATAGGTAAATCCGGATCGCGTTTTGCTTTTGAAGATTCAGGCGTTATGCCCGATATTTTGTGCATGTCAAAAGCCATAGGTGGCGGCTTGCCCATGTCTATATTGGCCTTTAATAAAGCTATAGATACTTGGCGGCCTGGCGAGCATAGCGGTACCTTCCGCGGCAACCAATTGGCTATGGTTTCTGGTGCTAAGGCGCTAGAAATTATTGTGCGCGATAAGTTAGTCGAGCACGCCCGTGATGCCGGTCAGTATTTACGTGTAGGCTTAGAAAAAATTCAAAGCCGGGTCAACTGCGTGGCGGAAGTGCGTGGTAAAGGTTTAATGCTGGGTATGGAAATAGTTAAGCCCTCAGGTGAGATCAATAAATTTGGCGAACCTGTATCTGATCCAAAACTTACCTTAGGCATACAGCGCGCAGCACTAGAGCGGGGCCTGATTGTAGAAAAAGGCGGCCGTGACGGTTCGGTGATTCGTTTTCTATCGCCCCTAATTATTAGCTACGAGCAAATCGATTTTGCCTTGAAGGTAATGGAAGCCGCTATCTTGGCTGCCGGTGGCGGTTTACGCCCCGAACCTAGCGAGCAGCAAGCGTGGCGCAAACACTTTATACATACTGGCCCCGAAGGCAGCAATGAATTTGCCAAGGTGATGAATCACACCACCCAGGTTATGAAAAAAGTCTTTGAGCAAGTTGCCGGCCCTTACTCCGGTATGTCTCCCGCTTTATTAGAGCAGGCGATACAACAGGTAAATCTAAATCAAAGCAATGCTAGCTTGTCACAAGTCATCGATGACACCGCTGAATTAGTGGTGAAAAACTCTATCTTTGTGCAGCACCCTGATTGCATAGCGCATTTGCATACCTTGCCGTTAATGCCTGCCATTGCCGCGGAAGCTATCATTGCAGCCTTAAACCAGTCTATGGATTCCTGGGATCAATCCTCGTCGGCTACCTATGTAGAGCAAAAGGTGATTGACTGGGCTTGTGAAACCTATGAGTTAGGCGCAGACGCGGATGGTGTTTTTACCAGCGGCGGCACCCAGAGTAATTTAATGGGCATTATGCTGGCGCGTGATTGGATGGCCGATAAAACCAGCCAGCACAGCATTCAAAAATTAGGTTTGCCTGAGTACGCATCCAAGTTACGCATTGTGTGTTCGAAAAAATCACACTTCACCGTGCAGAAATCAGCCTCGCTTTTAGGCTTGGGTGAAAGTGCGGTATGTGGCGTGGATACTAATCCCGACGGCAGCATGAAAACAGAATTGCTAGCCAGCACCGTTGCCGAATTAAGAGCGCAGGGCTTATTGCCTTTTGCTTTGATAGGCACGGCGGGCACTACCGATCACGGTGCCATAGATGATTTGGCGGCGATGGCAGACTTTGCTCAACAAGAGTCGTTGTGGTTGCATGTAGATGGCGCCTATGGCGGTGCTTTAATTTTAAGTAGCCACAAACATCGTTTGGCGGGTATAGAGCGCGCTGACTCGGTGAGTGTAGATTTTCACAAGTTGTTTTATCAAACCATTAGCTGCGGCGCGCTGTTGCTAAAAGATAAGCACAACTTCAAATACCTGCTACATCACGCTGATTACTTAAATCGCGAGCACGACAACTTACCCAACTTGGTGGATAAGTCTACTGCAACCACTAAACGCTTTGATGCCTTAAAAGTATTTATGACCATGCAAAATGTTGGCCCACAAGCGTTGGGTGGGATGTACGATCACCTATTAGCGCAAACCTTAGAGGTGGCCGCGTTAATAAAAAGTCAGGATAACTTTGAGTTGTTAGCAGAGCCTTCTTTATCAACGGTACTGTTCCGTTGCGTGCATGGCGGTGGTGATGTCGATGAGCTTAACCGTAAGCTGAGGTTAGAGGCATTAGTGCAAGGTGTGGCGGTATTAGGTGAAACTCGTGTTGATGATAAGTCGGCGTTGAAACTCACTATACTCAACCCTTGCTTAACCATGGCTGACTTTGAGGCTTTGCTCATTAAGCTTAATACTCTGGTATTAAGCTTGGTGTAAGTGTCTTATTGCTAGTCAATATACAACGGCCATAGTTATATTAACTGTGGCCGTTGTTGTTTTTGTTGTTCTTACGTATGAAGCTCTGATTCTGATTCTGATTCTGATTCTGAATTCATGAGTGCATACTTGATGTAAGGCAGCCTTAGCATAAGCAATGGCATCATCCCTATCGATCCGCCAGGCCGGGTCATCAGTAAAAATAATCACGTGGCCCCGCGGTCAAATAACTCTGCAGGCCTATCATAGGTGGGTATGAAATTTCGTAAAGCCTTACCTCTGGTCTGTATGGCTATTAAGTAGCGTGTGCGGGCTAGCACTGTGTTGCTGGCTGTTTCCTTGTTGTTGTTATTGTTGTTGTCCAGAAAAAATAGTCCAGAAAAAAACAACCCAGAAAAAACATCGACGGACGTTTTGAGGGATTATTACCTGTTTTTATTTAGGTGAAGTAACCTCAGTTCAGCTGTGTGCAATCGTTTGTTGTGATTTTTATGCATGATGTCATGAGTATAAATAGCTTTATGTAGTTGCTAATGGGGTTTAGTCTTTATAATGAAGGTGTTATGACAATAACCCTAATTTACAAGTAAACCAGACTACCTGGAGATAGAGTATGAGTAACCCCATTAACTGCAGCGCAGCCGAATGGCAACAGCGTGTTAACTTGGCAGCGGCTTTTCAGTTATGTCACTTTTATGGTTTCAGTGACCTTATTTGGACGCACCTATCGGCGCGAGTTCCTGATGAAGAGGGGCTATTTTTATTGAATCCATCGGCCTATATGTTCGATGAGATCACGGCATCTAATTTAGTAAAAGTTGATATCGACGGCAATGCGGTAAATGGTGGGCATGTTAATCCAGCCGCCTTTACTATTCATAGTGCAGTTTACAGGGCGGATAATGCCCACAATTGTGCAATTCATTTACACGCTAGAGCAGGGTGTGCAGTAGCGACTTTAAAAGAAGGGTTGTTGCCGGTTAATCAGTTTTATTTTGATATAGGTAAAGTTGCTTATCATGATTACGAAGGCTTTGCTCTGGACCATAGTGAGCGAGAGCGGCTTGTTCGCGACCTTGGCGATTGCAAGGCGATGATTTTACGCAACCATGGCACTTTCTCTGTAGGCAATACCGTTGCCGATGCATTTACATCAATCTATTACTTAGAAAAAACCTGTGAAGTGCAAATCGATGCTATGGCTATGGGACGCGAGTTAGTGTTGCCCTCTCAAGAAATTTGCGAAAAAGCTGAAAGCCAAATTAGTAGGTTTGGTGACAGCGAGAAAACAACGTGGCCGGCACTGTTAAGATTGCTAGAACGCAATGGTATTGGTAAGCATTTAGAGTGATTAAACTTCTTACAATCTCAAAAATAAAGTCCGCGCAGGTTGCCAAATATGAACTTGTTTAAAGTGGTGATGTGGGCGGCGGATTAAAGGCAGTGCTGTTCCGTTGTGTGCATGGTGACGGCGATATTAATGAACTCAACCACAAGCTCTAAGATGCCTTAGTGCAAGGTGTGGCGGTATTAGGTGAAGCTCGTGATGATAAGTCGGCGCTAAAACTAACCATACTCAACCCTTGCTTAACTATGGCTGACTTTGAGGCTTTATTTAATTATGGCCAGTGCTTATTGTTGGCGAGCCAGTTGTTTTAGTTTATAGGCTGCCGGTGTTAGCAGTATAAAGCTAGCTATGCAGCCTATAGCCCCTATCGCGCAAACTACGGCATAACCATTACCATTGAGTAACCATGCCGCAATGGCTGGGCGAGCTTATTTAGGGATGGCCTTAGACCAGCGCCCTAACTCTAAAACCACTTCAAAACTGGCCCATTGGGCAAACTCTTCGGCGGTGCAGATGCCCGAATTATGGACATCGGCTCCCGCAAGATTTTTATAAAGTAAACGGGCGTTTTTGTCATTGCTGTTGCTGGGCATTTCTAGCACCTGCCTTATGCACCATTCATTGCCTATGCCAGCATTGCTGTAGCAGCCCAACACGCCTATATCTATAGGCTTGCTGCGGCTGAGCCGCGAATGAGCCCAGGCTTTTTCAAATAACAGCGCCAGCTCTTCTGAACTGACGTCTATATACGTGTCCATAGCATGCATGGCGGCCGATAAATCTTCATGGTTTAAATGCAGGGGTTGGCTAGTGGTGCTAGCTTTGGCTGGGGTGGCCATTAGGGCGTGAGGGTAGCGCCGCCAATAAAAACAATTATTAAAGATAAGGGCGATGGCCATAATCGCCAGCACATTTAAGGCGATAGGGTTGAGTAAATAGCCGTAACCCAGATCCGCGATTTCTGGCCCGCCTATTACTGCGGTGAGTGCGGTGGCACCACCGGGTGGATGTATGCAGCGTAAATAACTCATCGCACCTACGGCCAAGCCTACCGCCAAGGCCGGTGCAATGGCGTATTGCCCTAAATATTTTTGGCAGCTAATGCCGATTAGGGCTGATACCGCATGCCCCATCACCACCGCCCAGGGTTGCGATAAGGTACCGTGGGGTACCGCAAACAAGAGCACAGCTGTAGCGCCCATAGAGGCTACGATTAAGGTAGCGGCCCAGCCCGAAAAGAATAGGCTCGAGAGGCCATAAATAGCAGCGATACCTAGCAGTGCGCCTAAGGCGGAGATAAATTTTTCTTTATGGCTGGTAGTGCTATGTTCCAAGCCTATAAATTGGGTGAGTGTTTTAAACACGGGCTTACCTTAATGCATCAAGTCTAACCACAGGGGTAGTGGTTTTTGGCTGGTGGCTAAGTGAAAACGAATGAGGCGGCATGGTAAAGGGCACGGAGGCGCTGTGCAAATGTTATTCATGAGCCCGCATGCGTTGCCAAATATAAGGGTGTTTAAAGTGGTGATGTAGGTGGTGGATTAAACAGCAGGAAAGTCGTTTAACACAGCCGCTAGGCTGCCTATGCCGCTTCAATGGGGATGTTGTTCGTCAAGGTTATAGGGGGAGGTTAAAAGATAGGTGGCAAGGTGCAGGCTTTTGATGATAGATCAATGCAAATTTTGATTAGTCCGAGGTGGGCAGAATAAATATGCAGTTAACCATAACTAGAGTAGTGTCTAGTTATGGTTTTCAAAGTTGCTTACTTCTTATCAACTCTAGCATATGGTCCTGGTGGTAATGCGCTATGGCCTGTTATAAATGCTCGATTGTTGGCTTGAATCATTAGCGGTATATAATTCGGGTCCGCACGAGTTATAGCTGCCGATATGGCGGATGCAATTAGGTTTGCTAAAGGATCACCTCCCGAATTGTTGTTTTGCGGTGAGTAGGCCGTGGTAACGCTTTCAGACCAAATTTTATTCCCTTGACTATCCTCAAGAAGGTAGTCTACTGAGACTGTAACCGTTGTGCTGAGAATTGCGTAGTTAGCTTCCCATTTTTGAATTTCAACATAAAGAACGGCGTCAGCACCAAACATATTTACGAGAGTTGGAGTGCCTAGTTGTTTTATTGCCTCACCTTCATATAGCCCTTCTTGTTCTAGCGTAGTTTTAACTGTATTAACCGGAAATACATAATAGCCTTTCTCCCCTAAAGGAATGGAAAGTGTGCTCAATGCATACAAAGGAGCATCTACATCGATAGTTTTATTGAGTACAGGGACTATCAATATAGAGCTAGGGCTTGCGGTTTGGAATGCAGACCAATCATAAGGCGTTGGTTTTTGTGTTGCACACCCGCTAATAGCTGCCGCAAGTAATATGATAAGTGAAGTAATTAACTTTTTCATATTATGAGTTTTCCTTATTATTATTTTGCATTTGGCTTGAGAGTGCATTTATAAGAGCATTCATATAGTGGGTGCTATCTGGCCAAGAGTTTTTTTCTTTAGTGTAGTAGTTAATGGCTCCCGGATAATCACCTCGTTCATATAGAAATGTCCCATATTCTGCATAGAGGCCAGGAGGAGGAGAGGCTCCATTTTTCTCTGCGGTTTTAAATATTTTCACTAATTCTGCTAATAATTCATTCTTTTCTTCGTCGGTAGGACTTTTGTAATATGTATAGAGCTCATTAGAATAGTTCCCCCATCTTCCCTGGTTGTTTGCACAGCCAAATAAAAGTAGCGTAATGCTGATTATTATTAGTTTTTTATAGCTGCTAGTAATCATTTTATCCTCCTTGGTTTAGATTTATATTTATAGTCCTGGTCGAGCCTTGGCCAACATAGATTTTATCTTCCAAGATTATTCTGCCTTTGTACTCGAGCTTAATAATATGAGTGCCACTAATAATTTTTAGACCTTGTTTGCCATTTTGAAAGTCAATCGCGTCTCCCATTGCTAAGTTATCGATTAGAATTGTAACTGGACTGGATGGTTTTCCTGATTCAAAGTTAAAAACTAGAACGGGTCTGTCATCAATGATAGCGGATGTGTGTGTGGCTGTTGTTCCGGAGCAGCCATAAGTCAAGGCTAGTAAAATAGAGGTAAAGACTATAGTGAATAACTTAATCATTGTTGATGCTCTCCATTACTTTTAAGTCATTAATGTTTTTGTTGCCTATAGATCCCGAAACGATTTTCGTAATAGAACCTTGGCTGGATTCAGAATCACCAAAAGAGGACAGAACTCTAATCTTGGCTATTTTTTCTCCAGGAAGAGTAATGAAAAAACCTGTTTGAGGTGACTTGATTTTTTTCCCTTTTGTTACGAGGTCAAAAATCATGTCTTTTTTGATGCCTTGAAGTTCACCGCCGCTTATATAGATGTTGCCGTTATTATTACTTAATATGTAGGTGCTCCAAGGTCTGTTGTTCAAATTGCGTATAATATCATCCACAACATCAGATATGGCATTAGAGATGGCTTTGTCATTTAATGCGCCGTCATAAGAGGCCGTGGAACCAGAAAAAGCACTTTCCCCTGATTCCGTTGATGCTTCTCCAGCGCCAGTGGCGCTAAAGTAAGCTAAGCCATTACTTGTATCAACCAGCCGCATTGCAACTTTTGCTGTTGCGGTTTGTTTCTTGGACTTAGACCAAAAACCTGTGGAGCCTGTGGTTGTTCTACCAAATTCTGTCAGAGAGCCCATGATTAAGCTGTCAACGCCCACAATATTTAGCTCTGAGCCAGAAAGTTCTGATTCAGATTTGAGGCGTGAGATGTCAGGGCGCTCAATAATTAAGAATTGGCCGCTTTCTATCAGCCGCTGGCTTAGCATGTCAGAGACTTGCTTGCCTAGTGGGTCGTTATGAGAGTCTCTTAGCATGCTTTTCCCATGCATGGTCTCATTAGTTATTCTGCCTAAAGCTACCTTTCTTTTGAGCGTTAGCTTTTTAATAGTGGAAGATTGTATTGCTTGTTGTTGAGCGGCTTTTTGCTCTTCTATACTGACTGGAGCTGCTGTTTTAATGGGTGGTTTAGGTTGAATTGCGCAAGCTTGAAGAAGAATGCATGCGGTAATTATCAAGCTGACGTTACTGCTGGGAAGCAATGCTTTCATATCCGTTCCTTTGTTGGGTATGTTTGAGTGCGGTTAAGATTGTTATTACTTTCACTAATCCATGAAAAGTTTAATTTATTATTCGTATTTTAATGGTCGTAGGTTGCCTGATGGTACTTGTGCTGGTCAAGGGTGAGTGTTGTTATAAATAATATTTATGTGCTTTTTTGTTAGATGGGTGGATGGGTAGGCTTGTGTTCGGGGGATTAATGGCCAATTAATGTGTGATATGTGACAAATATATCAAGGTGTCCTTGATGATAATTAAAATAGCATGCTTAGGTCTTTAGATGGGTCGGCTAGGTTAGCTTATGAATCACCATGCCTTATGAGGGTATTAGCTAGTCTTTCTAAAGGCGTGGTTCTCTGATTGCGTCACCCTATTATGTTGATTAATGAGTATATTGATGTGTGATTGGGTCGAGTAAAAGGGTTGGTTCTCTGGGCTGGGGTGGCGAATTAAACAGCAGGAAAGTCGTTTAACACAGCCGCTAGGCTGCCCGTAGGGTGAATGCCGAGGATGGCATTCATGCATTGAACCACTGTGGTTTGCTCCCTAATATCTAAAAAAAGAAAGCCCGTACTCGTTGCTAAATATGAGTTTGTTTCAAGTGATGATGTGGGTGGCGGATTAAACGGCAGGAAAGCCGTTTAACACAGCCGCTAGGCTGCCCGTAGGGTGAATGCCAAGGATGGCATTCATGCATCGAACCACGTGGTTCGATTCCTACGATCTAAAAAAAGAAAACCCACATTCGTTGCCAAATGTGGGTCTACTTATAAATAATGGTGCCCGGTGGCGGAATCGAACCACCGACACGGGGATTTTCAATCCCCTGCTCTACCGACTGAGCTAACCGGGCCTGCTGTACAACCAGTGATCAAGTCAGCTGGGCTACAGGAGGCGCGTATTAAACAGGCTCTTTGGCTATGAGTCAAGTCCTTGTGATTATTTGTTTTCGGGCACGTAACCCTCGGCTAGTTCGTAGTCTTGGCCGCTGAGAAACTTGTCCATTTGCTCCTGTAAAAATGTGCGGTCTTTGGCGTCCATCATGCTGAGGTGGCGCTCGTTAATTAGCATGGTTTGGTGCTTTTGCCATTCCTGCCAAGCTTTTTGTGAAACCTGCTCGAAAATGTCTTGGCCTTTGGGGCCGGGGTATGGCGGGGCGTTGAGGCCGGGTAATTGTTGCTGATATTTTTTGCAAAAGACGGTGCGTGCCATGAAGGGCTCCAAAAGATTAGTTTAGCTTGGCGAGTAATTTTTTAATGGGCGCGGCTAGCCCGATATTGGCCGGTTGCGCCCTGTTATACCAGAGCTGCTGGCGTTCGGCTACTTGCTGGCCGGGATCGCGCACCTTGATATGCACGGGGGTGATGTCTAGGTGGTAGTGGCTAAAGCTGTGGCGGTAGCTGGGCCACTGTTGTTGAGTTCCCAAGCTGTGTAGTTGCTGCTGCTCTAGATGCTGGTCTATGTCTAGAGGGCTTTCCAACTGCGGGAATATCCACAGCCCGCCCCAAATACCGCTGCTGGGCCGCTTTTCTAGTAATAGTTCGCCTTGTTCGTTTTCCAGTATGAGTAAACAGGTGGCTTTTACCGGCAAGTTTTTTTTCGGCTTTTTACCGGGGTAGTCGGTTTGGCTGTCGTTGGCATAGGCCTGACAGTGTTGTTGCAAGGGGCAGCGCTGGCACTGAGGTTTGCTGCGGCTGCAGAGGGTGGCCCCTAAATCCATCATCGCTTGGGTGTAGTCGGCTATGCGCTTATTGGGTTTCAGCTGCTCGGCCTGTGCCCACAGAGCTTTTAATACATCACCTTTACCGGGCCAGCCGGCTATGGCATAGCAGCGGGCCAGCACGCGTTTGACGTTGCCATCTAAAATGGCGGCCACTTGCTGAAAGGCTATGGCGCTAATGGCGCCGGCGGTGGAGCGGCCTATGCCGGGCAGCTCGCAAAGGGCCTCGACCTCGCTGGGAAACTTCCCCGCTAAGTCGTGGCAGACGACTTGTGCGGTTTTGTGCAGGTTGCGGGCGCGACTGTAGTAACCCAGCCCTGTCCATAAGTGCAGCACCTCGTCTTCGCTAGCTTTAGCTAGGTCTTGCACGGTGGGCAGCTGCGCCATAAAGCGTTCAAAATAGGGGATAACCGTTGCTACTTGGGTTTGCTGTAGCATGATTTCCGACACCCAAACTCGGTAGGGGGTGATGTTATGTTGCCAGGGTAGGTCTTTGCGGCCGTGTTGATCAAACCATTTGAGTACGGCGGCACTGAAGTTAAACGCTTTGGACATAAGGTATTTAGGATATAGTCAGGTACAGGTGAAAAGAGATGGTGTAATCATGCTGGGGTTTTTTTATAATAACCAGCTTTACAGCTAAATACTTGGATGCTGATGTTTTATCACTCCGAGGCTACAGTCGATTGGAGACTATTATGGCGGACCGCAAGGCCACTGTTTCACGGGATACCCTAGAAACCCAAATTACGGTATCGGTTAATCTCGATGGCAAAGGCGAAGGCAAGTTTGAAACAGGCGTGCCTTTTCTAGATCATATGATGGATCAAATTGCCCGCCACGGTATGATAGATATAGATGTTTGCGCTAAAGGCGATTTACATATAGATGATCACCACACCGTTGAAGACATAGGTATTACCCTAGGTCAGGCTTTTGCAAAGGCTATGGGTGATAAAAAAGGCATGACCCGTTACGGCCATGCCTATGTGCCTTTAGACGAGGCATTGTCGCGCGTGGTTATCGATTTCTCTGGTCGCCCCAGCATGGAGTATCACGTGCCTTATACGCGCGGCAGTGTAGGAGGCTTTGATGTAGATTTATTTGCCGAGTTTTTTCACGGTTTTGTCAATCACGCGCAAGTCACCTTGCACATAGATAACCTGCGTGGCAAAAACACTCACCACCAGGCCGAAACTGTGTTTAAAGCTTTTGGCCGCGCCCTGCGTATGGCTTTAACGCCTGATGCACGTATGGCTGGCATTATGCCTTCTACCAAAGGCACGTTGTAGAAAGGCACGTTGTAGAAAGTTACGCTGTAGAAAGGCGTCTTGTAGTAGGGGGTGTTGTAGCAGGGTATGTTGTAAGCTCTAGTAACGTCAGGCCTTAATAGCTTGGCGTTATTCTTTTACCTCTTTTATTTTTATTTAGGTTGGCTAATTCATGGCAAAATCTACTATTGCAGTCATAGACTATGGCATGGGTAACTTGCACTCGGTGGCCAGTGCGCTTGAGCATGTGGGCGATAATGTTGAAGTGTTGGTGAGTGGCGACCCCGAAACAATTCTAGCGGCTGACCGCGTATTATTTCCCGGTGTGGGCGCGATACGCGATTGTATGGCGGAAATTTTACGGCTGGGTATAGATCAGGTGGTAGCCGAGGCGATGAAGACTAAGCCTTTGCTCGCTATCTGTGTGGGCATGCAGGCCTTGATGCAGCGCAGCGAAGAAAATGGTGGCGTAGACTGTTTAGGTTTTTACCCCGGCGAGGTCAAATTTTTTGGCGAGCATTTGCAAGGCGCCCGCGGTGAAAAATTAAAAGTGCCGCACATGGGCTGGAATAATGTACATCAGCAAAAACCGCATCCGCTGTGGGCTAAAATTCCGCAAGACGAACGCTTTTATTTTGTGCACAGCTTTTATGTGCAGGCGCAAGATGCGAGCTTAGTGGCAGGTAGCACCGATTACGGTGTAAGCATAAATGCCGCTATCAGCCGCGACAATGTGTTTGCCGCGCAGTTTCACCCTGAAAAAAGCAGCACCGCAGGCTTGCAGTTGCTGCAAAACTTTTTAGCCTGGGATGGCCAGAGTTAATTTTTTATAGGCGCGTATGGCGCAGTTGAGTAACGACTATGGCTTTAGCAAAACGCATAATCCCCTGTTTAGATGTAGAGAACGGCCGTGTGGTTAAGGGCGTTAACTTTGTTGATATACGCGATGCCGGCGATCCGGTAGAAGTGGCCAAACGTTACAACGAGCAGGGCGCTGATGAAATCACCTTTTTAGATATCACCGCCACTCACGAAGGCCGCGCCACTACCATACACACGGTAGAAAAAATTGCCGAGCAGGTTTTTATTCCGTTAACCGTAGGTGGCGGCATACGCACGGTGGAAGATATACGCGCCATGTTAAATGCCGGTGCCGATAAAGTGGGGATTAACTCGGCGGCTATTTATAACCCTGATTTTGTCAAACAAGCCTCCGATAGATTTGGTGCACAATGCATAGTGGTAGCCATAGATGCTAAAAGGGTTAGTGCTCAAGGCCAACCGCTGCGCTGGGAGATTTTTACCCACGGTGGCCGCAAAGCTACCGGTATAGATGCGGTAGAGTGGGCAAAAAAAATGACAGCCTACGGTGCCGGTGAGATTTTATTAACCAGCATGGATGGCGACGGCACTAAGCAAGGTTTTGATTTGGCGTTAACCCGGGCGATTAGTGATGCGGTGTGCGTGCCTGTTATAGCCTCAGGTGGCGTCGGTAATTTGCAGCACTTGGTAGATGGTGTAAAAGAAGGCGGTGCTGATGCGGTATTGGCCGCGAGTATTTTTCACTTTGGTGAATACACCGTGCCTGAGGCTAAACGTTATATGGCTGAGCAAGGCGTGGAAGTGCGTTTGTAAGCTAAAGTGCAAAACGTAAAAAGCCCAGCATAGACTGGGCTTTTTTGTATAAAATTTTTGAGCGTTAGCTGGCGAGTGCGTTGTGCAGCTTGTCTAATGTCCTGGGCTCGGCCAAGGTCATAAACTCGATAAAATCATTAAGGCCGCGTCTGGCCTCATTTTTATCGTCAAAGGGACCTATAGAAGAGCCCTCTCTAGTGGAAAAATACCAAGCTCCCTGCGCTGCGAAAAAACGATCAGTTCTGACCGGGACTGGTGCGCCGTACACATCTTCGGATCTATGCATCATATCGCTCATGGCTAGATTCAATCTCAGCTCTTGTTAAGTTGCTAATAGTTTAGCGCGATTTCCATTTTATGGAACCGTTTTTTTGGCCGTTTATCCCTGTTTTTCTGTATTTGTCGAATTAAAAGTAGGTCGGGTGTTTTTTTTGGCGCAAGGCTGTGTTTTGGTGCTATTTAATTGTCGCCACGGCGGCGGTGTTAGGGGTGGGGCCTTCGTCGCGGCAAGGTTTATTGAGTAGATAATCTAGGCTGTTATGCGCTGGGCAGGGGGTGCTGGGCGGTGTTAAAAAGCGAGAGACCAGTTGCTGTTTGTAACCGCGTAGGGCTAGGCTGGGCAGCGCCTGTTTTAACACCGCAATTGTTTCTGGGTAGGGGTGGCCTATGGCTACGGCATAGCCTTGCTTGTTAGCTAGGCGTAATAGTTTTTCAAACTGCTTAGTAATGGCGGCGTGGCTGCGCTGGTTATCCAAAAAGACATCGCGTTTTAAATGAGGGATGTGATAGCGCTGGGCAGTTTGTTCGGCCACGGTTAACGGGCTGGTTCGGCTATCCAAAAAATATATCTGTTGGCGTTTAAGTTCGGCCATCAGCCAAGCCATAGGCTTGGGCATTTGCGTGAGCTGGCTGCCCATGTGGTTGTTGAGGCCGACCACATAGGGGATGTTGTTGAGGTTTTGTTGCAGGCGATAAATAAATTGTTGCTGGTTAAGTTGCGGGCCTAACTCGCCTGGCCCTGCAGGGGTGCCGTCTACGGTGCTCATGGGGGCGTGTAGTAATACTTCTTTGCCCTGCTGGTGGGCCAGCTCTGCCAGCCTTTGGCCATTGGGGCTGTGAGGCAACACGGCGTAGTTGATCGGGCCGGGCAGCTGTATAGCCTGCTGCCCTAATTCATAGCTGTGGCCTATATCGTCGATGACGATAATAATGCTGGGCAGCTCGGCGTGGCTGGCCAAGCTTAGCCAGCTCAATAGTAGTAGCGGTAACAGCTTTTTCATCACGGCCGGTTATAGCGCTGCGCTAGCAGGCTTAGTGTCAGCCTGGGCTTTGCCGGCACTAAGAATGTTTAAGCCTTTAAGTAAGTTGAGAGCTTCATACAATTGATTGTCGCGGTTGAATAGCGCGGTGTTAGTTTTTTTGCGACGCTCTTTGCTGTCACTCTCGCTGCCGTCCCCGCTTTTTAAATGACCTTTGAGGTCTGCCTCAGTAATGCCGCCACGGGTTTTAATGGTTTCAATTTTGGCGTGCTCAACTTCTATATCGGGGGCTATGCCCTGGGCCTGTATAGAGCGGCCGCTGGGGGTGTAGTAACGGGCGGTGGTGAGTTTGATGGCGCGGTCTTCGGAGATGGGCACTACGCTTTGCACCGAGCCTTTACCAAAGCTGTTGGTGCCCATGATGACGGCGCGGTGATGATCTTGCAGGGCGCCAGCCACTATTTCTGAAGCCGAGGCTGAGCCGCCATTAATCAGTACTACCACGGGGGCACCGTCTATGAGGTCGCTACCGGTGGCGGAGTGGCGAAAGTCGGCATGTTCTATGCGGCCCAAGGTGTAAACGATTAGGCCTTCTTTGACTAGCGCGTCTACCACTTCTACCGAGCTTTGCAGTACGCCGCCGGGGTTGTTGCGTAAATCTAGGATCAGGCCTTTAAGGGGCTCTTGGCTGCTGTGAATTTTTTTCAGTATGGCCGCAAATTCGGTGCCGGTATTGGCTTGAAACTGCGCTATGCGCACATAGTGGTAGCCGGGGTCCAGCTCTTTGCTTTTGACGCTGGCTACTTTAATGGTGTCGCGTTTAAGAGTGAGTTCAAAGGGTTGCGCAGCACCTTCGCGAACCACGGTAATAACAATTTTGCTGCCCTTGGGGCCGCGCATGAGTTTTACTGCTTCGTTGAGGTTTAGGCCTTTTACCGGTTGGTCGCCCAGCTTAATAATGAGGTCGCCGGATTCTATGCCGGCTTTATCGGCGGGGGTGTCGTCTATGGGAGAGATGACTTTAACAAAGCCGTTTTCCATACCTACTTCCATACCTAGGCCGCCAAACTCACCGGAGGTGTTGACTTGTAGGTCGTCGTAGGACTCTTCATTTAAATAGCTGGAGTGTGGGTCTAGGCCTTCTAGCATGCCTTGGATGGCGTATTCCAATAAGGTTTCGTCGTCTACTTCTTCGACATAGCTCAGGCGTATGTGGTTAAACACATCAGCAAAGGTGCGTAGTTCATCTAGCGGCAAAACGGCTTTTGGCTCGTCGTCGGCACTGGCTGCGTTGCTGTGGGCTGTGCTCTCGCTGTCTTGGGCGTGGCTGTTGAGTGAAAGTAGCGCTGCGCATAGCGCTAAGCTGGGCAGGGTGGCCCGTGAAAAAGGCGATAGCGTCATGGAAAGTCCTTATTGATTGGGCTGAGGCTAACCGTGTTTTAGCCCGGCGGGTTGATTGTAACCGGCTTCTCGCCCAGTGTCAGTTTAGCTGCGTTTACACCATAGCGCCGGGTTGCTGGGCTTGCCGCTGTGGCGAATCTCAAAGTACACGCCGTTTTGTTGTTGGCCGCCACTGTTGCCTATGGTAGCTATGGTTTCACCGGCACTAACCCAGTCGCCGGTTTCGCGCAGTAGGCTTTGGCTGTGGCCGTATAGGCTCATATAGTCATCGCCGTGATCAATAATTATTAGCAGGCCGTAGCCGCGCAGCCAATCGGAAAACACCACTCGGCCATGGTGTATGGCTTTAATGCTGCTGCCGGCCTGGGCGGGGATATTAATGCCCTGCCAGCGCAGCTCGCTGCCGCCGCGGGCGCTGCCAAAGCTATTGCTGGGCTTGCCTGCCAGTGGCCAAGGTAGTTTGCCCTTGAGCTGTGCAAAGGGGCGATAGTCGCTGGGTATGCTGATGTTGGCAATGGTTTGCTCTACCGCTTCGATTAAGCGCTCTAGTTCGCTTCTATCTTGATTGAGTTTAGTTAGGTGCTGGTGCTTGTTTTTAATGCTGCTGTTAATTTTGGCTAGGCTTTGTTCTCGATTGGTTTTGTTGCTGAGCAGGGCTTGGTGCTCTTGTTGCAGCTGCGCTTTAGCGCGCTGCAAATTATCGGTTTTTTGTTGTATGGCGGGCTCTAGTTTATTGATGTTGGTGATGGTGTCGGCATAGGCGGCCACTTGCTCAGCGCGGGCGCGATTAAAATAATCGTAATAGGCCAGCGCTCGGCTGAGCTTTTCTGGGTCTTCCTGATTGAGTAACACTTTTAGTTTTTTCTGCTGGCCGATTTGAAAGGCCGAGCGTATCTGCTGTTCGATTTGCTGCTGCTGCTGCCGCTTTTGGCCTTGTAGCGCCTGGCGTTGGCTTTGCAATTGTTGCAGTGCCTTTTGTTCGCTATCGAGTTGTTGTTGGGTTTTGCGGATTTGCGTTTGCAGCTGACCTATATTGACCTCAGATTGCCGCAGGGTGTTTTCCAGTTCAGAGCGCTGTGACTGAAAGCCCGAGAGTAATTTTTTTAATTGTGCCACTTCACTGTTGAGCTGTTGCAGTTGCGCTTTATTGGCGCGGCTGTCGTCGGCCTGTGCATAAGCGCTCAGGCATAGGCTTATGCTAAGGGTGAAGCGTAAAATCCAGCTTGCGGATTTGCTAAGCATACGGGCCATTAGGCAGCCTTATTATTATCGATGGGGTGTTGGGTTGTCTTGGCTTATGTTGGCTAGTCGAGATGGTTTGCATAACAGGCGTCGATAAACGACGCCTGTTATGGCTTGCTTAGTCATCAATGCTAAGCAGCGATACGCCAGTCATCTCCACCGGTTGCGCCAGCCCCATCAGGGCCAACATGGTGGGGGCGACATCTGCTAGGCGACCGTCTTGCTTGGCAACGCTGACTTTGCGTTTACCCACATACACAAAGGGCACGTGCTCGGTAGTGTGTTGGGTGTGCGCTTGGCCCGACACATGGTCGTGCATTTGCTCGCAATTGCCGTGGTCGGCGGTGATTAGGCAATCAAAGCCGTTAGCTAGGGCGGACTCAGTTACAGCCTTAACGCTGACGTCTATCGCTTCGGCGGCTTTAACCGCAGCGCTGAACACACCTGTATGGCCTACCATATCGCCGTTGGCGTAATTGCAGATGATAGCATCGTACTTGCCGCTGGCCATGGCGGCGCAGAGTTTTTCGGTTACCTCAGGCGCGCTCATTTCTGGCTGTAAGTCGTAGGTGGCAACATCGGGTGAAGGTATCAGTTCGCGATCCTCACCGTCATATAAGGCTTCGCGGCCACCGCTAAAGAAGAAGGTGACGTGAGCGTATTTTTCAGTTTCCGCTATGCGCAGTTGTTTTTTGCCCATCTTCGCCATCAGTTCGCCAAAGCTATTGCTGAGCTTTTCGGGGGGAAAGGCGCAATCGGCTTTAATGTCGGCGGCGTATTGGGTGGTCATGACAAAGTTGGCCAGGGCCGGGGTTTTGGCGCGTTCAAAGCCGGCAAAATCGCTATCGACAAAAGCGCGGGTAATTTCGCGGGCGCGGTCGGCTCTAAAGTTCATAAAGATCACGCTGTCGCCATCGTTGATGGCGGCGCTGTCTTCACCGTCGGCTTGGATGACGCTGGGGGCAACAAACTCATCGTTTTCATCGCGGGCGTAGGCCGCGGCCAAGGCATCGCTGGCGTTGTCAAAGCTATAGGCGGCTTTGGCTTGGGTTAGCAGTTCATAGGCGGGGCGTACGCGCTCCCAGCGGTTGTCTCTGTCCATTACATGGTAGCGGCCCACCACGCTGGCGATACGGCCGCAGCCTAGCTGGTCAAATTGCTGAGTCAGTGCCTGTAGTGAAGGTAGGGCGCTGCGTGGTGGTGTGTCACGGCCATCTAAAAAGGCGTGTACATAGACTTTTTCGGCACCGCGCTGGGCGGCCATAGTAACCATGGCGGCGATATGTTTTTCGTGGCTGTGTACACCGCCGGCAGAGAGTAGGCCAAAAATGTGTACAGCCTTACCGTTGGCTTGTGCTTGATCAATGGCCTTGCTGTAAACCGGGTTTTGAAAAAAGTCGCCATCGGTAATGGCCTTATCAATGCGGCTAATGCTTTGGTACACCACTCTACCGGCGCCCAAACTCATATGGCCCACTTCAGAGTTACCCATTTGCCCCTCGGGCAGGCCGACATCAGGGCCTGAGCCTGAAAGCAAGGTATTGGGGTATTGCTTAAGCAAGTTGTCCCAGTTGGGGGTGTTGGCGTGGAAGATGGCGTTGTCTTCAGGGTCCTCACGGTGACCCCAGCCATCAAGAATGACTAAAACTACAGGCTTTTTTGGGCTTTCAGTATTCATAACATCTCTATAGTGGCGATAAACAGTGGCGATAATTCGCAAACGTGGCGTTATGGCGAGCTAGGGCTTGAAGACTGACTTTTTGCCCTTATCTCTAAGGGGGCGAATTTTACCGGTATTGCTAGAGTTTGGCTAATGGCAGCGCAGTTAATTCGCCGCTAGTGATTTAGCCGTGAGAAAACTGCCTAGGCTGTGTATAATCGCCAGCTTTGCTAGGCAGCCTGCAGCAGTATCAGGCTGTAGAAAGTGCTAGCGACTTATTACTGAATTGGGTAAATATTAGACATGGCATTGTTTATAGAGTTTTTAGGGCAGCAGTGGATGCTCGCTAGCGCGGTATTGGTGTGCTTTATTGTGTTGATGAAGTACGAGTCGCAGAAGGGTGGCGCTAGCTTGTCACCACAGCAAATGATTAACAAGGTTAATAAAGAAGAGGCGGTAGTCATTGATGTGCGTGATAAGGCTGAATTTAAAGCTGGGCATATAGTAGACGCCATTAACATGCCGTCTAGCAGCTTTGCTACCCGCCTAGGTGAGTTAGAGCCTTACCGCGATCGTCCTATAGTGATGGTGTGCAAAATGGGCCAGCATTCTGGCGCTGCCGGTAAGCAGTTAACTGCGGCGGGTTTTGAGCAGGTGTTTCGCCTCAGTGGCGGCATGATGGAATGGAAAAGTATGCAGTTGCCTGAGGTATCGTAATGTCTATAGACGTATTAATGTATAGCTCCAATTACTGCCCTTTTTGCACGCGCGCCAAGCAGTTATTGCAAAGCAAAGGTGTAGTAGTAAAAGAATTAATTGTGGATGGTAACCCTGAGCTGCGACAAGAAATGATGCAGAAAGGTGGCCGCCACACGGTGCCACAGATTTGGGTAGGTGATACTCATGTCGGTGGTTGTGATGATTTGTTTGCGTTGGAACGCGCAGGGAAATTCGATGCATTAGTGCAATGTGCTGGCTAGTGTGACAATACAATAAAGAGAGGTGTCAGCATGGCTGAGAATGAACAACAATTTGCAGTACAGCGTTTATACATTAAAGACGTATCGTTTGAAGCGCCTTTAGGGGCGGAAGTCTTTACCAAACAATGGGCGCCTGAAATTCAGGTAGACCTAGGTAGCAAAAACAACAAGCTGTCTGACGATCAATACGAAGTGACCTTGTCTGTGACTATTACGGGTAAGTTAGAGGATAACGTGGCCTTTTTAATTGAAGTGCACCAAGCGGGTATCTTCTTAATTAAAGGATTGGAAGATGAGCAGCTGCGTCGTGCGGTTAGCATCATGTGCCCTAACCTATTATTCCCTTATGTGCGTGAAGCGGTAGATAGCTTGGCGATTAAAGGTGGTTTCCCGGCCATAGGTTTACAGCCAGTTAACTTTGAAGCGCTATACGTGCAGGCCATGCAAAAAGCCGCCGCTGAACAGCAGCAACAAGCTGAAGCAGCGCCAGCGCCAGAAGCACACTAAGCTTTAGAGCGTGATTAAAAAAACCGCAGTGCGATTAGCGCCTGCGGTTTTTTAGTTTAGGCTGAGCAAAAAGTACATTGAGAGTGCGTCATGTTTCATATTGCCTTATTCGAACCCCGTATAGCCCCTAATACGGGGAATATTATTCGGCTGATAGCCAACAATGGTTGTGAGCTACATATTATTGAGCCTATGGGTTTTGATTTTGAAGAAAAAAAGCTGCGCCGCGCCGGCTTGGATTACCACGATTTAAACCGAGTAACGCGCTACCCTAATTACGCCGCTTTTAAAGAGGCGATGGGGGATAGGCGTATATTGGCTTGCACCACTAAAGGCAGTAGGCCCCACGATCAGCTGCAATACCAAGCTGATGATGTGTTGTTATTTGGCTCAGAAACCAGCGGCTTACCTGATGAGGTGATGAATAGCATCGCCTTGGAAAACCGGCTGCGCATCCCCATGCAACCCACTAGTCGCAGTTTAAACTTATCAAATTCGGTGGCGATTATTAGCTATGAAGCTTGGCGGCAACAGGGCTTTATCGGTGGCGAATGAGTGTCGCCGTGAACGGCGAGCTTTAAGCGGCAAGCTGTAAGTTGTAAGAAAAAACAAACCTTATGAAAAGTTTGCTGATTGTTACAGTTGAAAAGTTTTAGCTCGGCAATGGCCCAGGGTCATTGCTACATGATGGCGGCCCTCCGGGCTGCCTTCACTCCCGCCTGAGCCCGTCACCCCTGCGGGGAAAGCAGCCGGTCTCATTCGCTCGTTCAGCGGTCATCTTTGATATTCCGCAATAACCTCGGGCCATTGCCTGCCTATCGCAGTAATATCACAGTGCATATTTATTACCGACAATATTAAAAGTTAGCCCTCGGTTTTAGAAAACCAGTTGTACTGGCCTAAGTATTTACAGTAATGAAAAAAATGCTGTGAAATTTTCTGATAGAGTAAATGTTTTAATCTGACAATGGCCCAAGGTTATTGCTGCATGATGGCGGCCCTCCGGGCTGCCTTCACTCCCGCCTGAGCCCGTCACCCCTGCGGGGAAAGCAGCCGGTCTCATTCGCTCGTTCAGCGCTCATCTTTGATATTCCGCAATAACCTTGGGCTATTGCCTACACAAATCGTAGTGGCATTACGGTACATATTCCTTGTCGACAATACTGAAATACGCTTGATGGTAGAGGGGTGAGCTGGGTGCTGTCGCGAAATATAAAGGGGCTGGCCGCGGTAGCGGATGAGACAGCGCAGCGCCTTAAGGCTCAGTAGCGGACGCGGGCGTCTTTTAGATAAAGGGGGGAGGGGCCTGCCCATGTAGCGACAGTATCCGGCTCAGCCATCGGTGGCGAATGAGTCTCGCCGCGAGCGGCGAGCTTTAAGCTGCAAGTATTTATCAGCCTTTCAGGCTGAGATGTAAGCTACAAGAGGTAAGCTTTAAGAAAAAGATAAAAAAGACTTGATTTAGTAATGCGCAGGTCCAAAGTTTCTTGCCTCTTGCCTCTTGCCTCTTGCCTCTTGCCTCTTGCCTCTTGCCTCTTGCCTCTTGCCTCTTATTTTTTTAACACGTCCCCTAGTGCTGTTTGTAGTGGATCTAATAAGTCGCCAAAATTTTGCCAGTAGGCCAGCGCTGAGCGGTAGATGGGTTTGCGCACTTGTTCCGAGCTGGAGGTTTTTACCGCGCGCTCGGTTTGGTGGAAGTTGATGCAGTTTTCCTCAAAGGGTAATTCGCAGTAATCTAACAGGCGCGTTACGTGGCTGGGCAGGTCATCCACCACTTCTTCATATTGCACATCTAAAATTTTACCCGGTAATACCTTATGCCAGTGTTGCATAAGCCTGTCGTAATCGTGGTAGTACAAACCTAAATCAGTGAGGTCGTAAGTAAAGTGCTGGCCCATTGCCCATAGTTGTTTGTAGCAGCCTAGGCAGCTGTCCATAGGGTGGCGACGGGCGTTTATGATCTTAGCGTTGGGGAAGCAGGATAAAATCAAACCTATATGAGCAAAGTTATTGGGGAGCTTGTCGATAAAAAACGGTGCTTTTTGTTGGCGGTGAAATTCTGCTTGTTTTAAATAATGGGCTGCTGCTTTTTGAATGTTACTGGTTGTTAAGTGGCTGGCGGGGTTGCTGGTAGGGCTGTTAGGAGAGCTGCTTTTGGGATAAAGAGTGGCCATGCGGGCAGCGATACGCGGCATATAGGGTAATTCTTGGGTGCCTTCTATCTGTGAGTGGCTAGCGAGTATTTGCTCTTGCAGGGTAGAGCCAGAACGAGGTAGGCCGACAATAAAAATAGGTGTTACTTCTTGGTTTGCTTTATCAAGGCTAGGGTTGTTTTCTAGCTGGGCAAAAAAAGCAGCGTTATAGGTGGCGATAATAGTATCTATTTGCTGGCTATTGCTTGCAGCACTGTAATCCACCAGGGTTTTTTGTACGCGGTTGGCTTGTTGGTAGTGGCCGAAAGCGTTGCGGTAATCTTTTTTGTGCTCTAGGGCTTTACCCAGCGCGTAGCCGAAATAGACTTGGTCTTTTTCTGGTAGCTCTTTATTATTGAGTGCTTGTTGCATGGTGGCGATTTGCGGGTCGCTGAAGGAAAAAGTTTTCATGTCAGAAAGCGCCCAGTAGGCTTCGCCATAATTTTCATTGTTACCGATACAGGTTTGCAATTCTATGATGGCTTGTTCTTGTTCGCCTATGGTTTTTAAGGCTAGGCCTAGTTGTGACCGGGCACCGTTTAAGTCTGGGGATTTTTCTAAAATGTTGTTAAGTAGGCTGATACCTTGGTGGTAATCGTAGTTTTTGATATAGGCGTCAGCTTTGATGATTAAGGTTTCGTCGGCATTAGGGTTAATTTCTAAGCTGCGTTTTAGGCTGGTATCCGCTTCATTCACCTTGTCTTGCATGAGCTGGGCACGACTTAGGCCGTTCCATATACGCCAATTTTCGGGGGCTTTGCTGAGTACTTTTTGGTATAGCTGTTCGGCCCGTTGTGGGTTGAGCTTAGAGCTGGCGTAGTCGCCCAGTATTAGCAAAATAGCCATATTGCTTGGGTCCACATCTAGCACCGCTTGGCCGGTTTTTTCTAAGGCCTCATGTTGATTGTCGCGTAATTGCTGCTGCGCCACGGCTATCAGTTCGGTAATTTTTTCGCGTTGTTGAAAATGCCCGCTCATGGCTTGGGCTTGTTCTGTTTTGCCCTGTTCCAGCAGTACTTCATGTAGCAACTTGCTGGCTTGGTGTAGTTTGCTGTCTATGTGCAGTGCTTGTTGCAGGCGCTGTTCAGCGCTGGCGTAATCCTGTTGCTCTTTTTTGACTAGGGCTAAATCTATATAGGCATGGGCGTAGTCGCCGGCTAAGCTAATAACAGCGTTAAAGGCTTTTTCGGCTTCGCCTAGCCTACCTTTTTTGTGTTGGGTTTGGCCGTATAGCCTTAGGGTGTTTACTTCTTTGGCGTTGATTTGTAGTAATTTTTTGCACAATGCTTCGGCCTCATCAATGTTGCCGGTTTTGTAGGCATTTAAGGCTTGGAAAAAAGTTTCTCTAGGATTGTTTGTCATAGTTACTTTACTTGGCAGAAGGTTTTTCTAGGGACTATAGCCACTGTACTTGTTATTAGTGTTAAAGCAAAAAAAAGGGCCGGCCAATGGCCAGCCCTTTTAATGGTGCTAGTAAGCGTTAATTAAAAGCGGTAGCTTACGTTGGCGCCTACAGTACGAGGCTTAGCTGGTGAGATCTGGTGTGAACCTATGCTGAAACTATCATAGGCAGCGCCTTTATAGTATTCCTCATCGGTTAAGTTCTCAATATAGCCTTCTACTGTCCAGCCATTGTCGTGGGCATAGATAACGCGGAAGTTAAACTTGCTATAGTCATCGCCACGAATTTCTTTGCGGTCGTCAAAGTCTACCGAGGCTTCGTCTTGGTAGAAGTTTTCTAGCGCGAAGCGCATTTCGGATTCAGGAAACGGCATGATGTAAGTTGCAACTAAAGCGTAGCTAGTTTTTATGGTGCCGGGCAAAGTATTACCTTTACAGTCGGTACAAATAGCTGCCGTTTTAACTTTGGTCAGCTCAGTGTCCAGGAAAGCTACACCTAAGTAGATGTCGATATTTTGTGTAGGCAGTATACGCAAGTCGGCTTCTAAGCCGCGGCCTTGTGCATCACCAGCGTTTACAACGCGGGTAGCAACTATGTCTGCGTCAAAGTAGTTAACTTGGTAGTCGTCAAAGTCGTATTGAAAAATACTGGCTTTGGCTTCTATGCGGTTATCCCACCATTTCGATTTAACACCTATTTCATAGTTGGTGACTTCTTCTTGATCGAAAGATTCAATCAAGGCGTTGTCAGTGGCGTCACCTGAACGACCATTAAGAATTTCATTGGCGTAGTAGGCACCGTTTTTAGCAGGGTCTTTATAGCCTAGGCTGTTGGTGTTGTAGCCGCCAGCTTTATAGCCTTGTGAAATGGTAGCGTAAACAGAAACATCGTAGTTGATGTAGTAGTTCACCGCCAGGCGAGGGGAGAAGTTGCTCCAGTCATCGTCTTGGTAAACATAACCATCGGTATATGCGGCACCGTTAAAGATAGAGGGGTTAGCTAGCTCAGTGTCTTCTAGCATCCATAGCCCTAGGTCGCGTTTGTCTTGGGTATAACGTGCACCCAAGGTGAACTCTAAGTCTTCGGTAGCGGCCCAGGTGATATCACCGTAAACGCCCCAACCTTCATATTCAGCATCGACGGCGCGACGTTCGGTGACCATGCCGTTGCCGGCTACGCCAGTTTGGAATCCATAGGTGTCGGCGTTGTAAAAGTAGTAGGCGCTACAGTCGGGAGTATAAGCGCTTTCGTCGACTAGGCCTAAGCCATATGTTGCGGCGGCATAAGCTGTAGCTGAGAATGAGCACTGTGTGTCTTCGTCATAGCTGTCGCTGACTTGCGCCGATA
Organism: Dasania marina DSM 21967; assembly: GCF_000373485.1. Classification (NCBI taxonomy): domain Bacteria; kingdom Pseudomonadati; phylum Pseudomonadota; class Gammaproteobacteria; order Cellvibrionales; family Spongiibacteraceae; genus Dasania; species Dasania marina. The sequence continues at coordinate 199,774 of NZ_KB891575.1, read as the reverse complement.
AGCGTTCTTTGTAGACCGATACGCCAGCAAACCACGTAATGTCGCCTTCACCTTCGTAGTTAATGCGTAGCTCTTGGCTAAAGTATTCCTGTTCTTGGTTTTGGGAATAGTGGTCTATAGCTTCAGCTGAGCCGTCAAAGTCTTCTAAGTAGTAGTAGTTGTGGCCGCGGTAGGCGCTAATAGAGGTTAGCGCGTATTCGTCGCTAAGATCGTATTCTAAGGTTAGGGTTGCACCCCAGACTTCACCTTCGTCGCTGCTGTCGTCACCTAGGTCGCTGGCAACTTCGCCGTATTTTTCGCTAGGACGTTCCCAGCCTGTTAGGCGAGGGTCAGTGTCGCGGTTTAATACGTTGTAAGTGCTGCCATTAGCTTCGTGATCTTCGTATTCGAAGCTTAGCGTGGCGGATAGTGCTTCGCCCATATAGGCAAACGATAAACGGCCAGCATCGACATTGTTAAAGCCTAAATCCTTGCCGCCTGCTATGTTTTTGATCCAGCCATCTTGCTCTTCGTGAAAGTAAGCCATACGCATAGCGAAAGTGTCGCTAAGTGGCGTATTAAAAACACCGGTATAGGTGCTATAGCCATCTTCGGCGGCACCTATGGTTAACGAGCCTTCTAATTCTTCATGGGGCTTTTTGGTGGCGATGCTGATGGCACCTGCAGAGGAGTTACGGCCAAACAATGTGCCTTGCGGACCTTTAACCACTTCTATCATTTCTAAGTCGAAGAAGCTGGTAACGGCACCACCGGTGCGGCCTAGATAAACGCCGTCTTGGTATAGGCCTATGGAAGGCTCGGCACCTACGCCAAAGTCGTTAGTGACTACGCCGCGTATGTTTAAGGTGTCTAGAAAACTGTCGTCAGAGTCGCCAGTAACGCCAGGCGTTAAGGTGGTTAATGCTTTGACGTCGGTGATGTGGGCATCGGCGATAAAGTCACCGGTGAAGGCGCTTACCGCAATAGGTATATCTTGCAGCGTTTGCATACGCTTTTGTGAGGTAACGATCACTTCTTCTATGGCCCAAGATTGTGTTTCTTGTGCGGTTAAGAAGGGGGCGGTAAGGGTGGCGCTAATGGCTAATGCCAAGCTGCTTTTTTTCATTAGTAGTGTCTCCAAAATACATCTTGAGGCGGGCTGCTATCGTTGTCGTTATGAGGCTCGCCGGTATCTGACCTGTTCTATAAAGCAAGCCTTTACTAATATTTAGTGAAAGCTTGGCGGGGAGTCTGTCATAAAGTCTGAATCATTACCAATATATTTGGTTGCGGGCCAAAAAAGGCTCTGATGAACCGAAGGTAAAGGGGTTGACGGTTTCTAGAAAGGGGTTGGAGCTGAGGTCAGGCGCCGCCAAACGGCGGCACTGAGGCTGGCGGCTTAGGCTTGTTTGGCTATCATTAGAGCGCTTTGGTGGGTGGCTTCTATAAGCTTCTCTGAGCTGCTGAGCTGCAGATCGGTGTCGACCACCACCCCTAAGCCTTCATATAGCGACACGATAATGGTGGCTTTGGCGCGGCACTCTTCAATACTGATGTAGGGGTTGAGTAAGGTGATAAGGCGGGTGAGGTCATCGATATAGGCTTTATACAACTGTTTGACGTCGTCAGCTATTTTATCGTCGTAAGTGGCCAGCCAGAATAGGTTGCGGAAGAAGTTGCGGTCTGAGGATTTAAATAGGCTGCCCACGCAGTCGCTAACATAGCGCATAAAGGTTTTTTCCGGGTCTATGTCGAGGTCGGCCTCGCCGCGGAACAGGTCTTTATCGGTATAGTTTCTGGCCTCATCAATTAGCGCGTTCATTAATGACTGCTTAGAGGGGAAGTAATACTGTACATTAGACTTCCTGACTTCCAGCTGGCTGGCAATGTGATTAAAACTCAGCTCTTGGTAGCCCTGTTCGTCAATAATTTTTCTGGCGATCACCAGTATTTGCTGGCGTTTACTATTGCCTTTAATGGTTTTACCGACGTTATCCGGCGTGTTTGCCGTCATGATATTCTCCCTAGGCTGGCTGGTAATGGGGTTGGCTTGTGATGCGGGCGGGGTAAATTTTGGCTGATTTTTGGCCGTATGTATAATTTTTTATTGCAGCGGGTAAACTCGCCACCTAAAAGTATTTTTATTAAATGCTGGATAGTGGCCCTAAATACTCGAATTCTGACAAGAATTTGCTATAAAAAGCAGGGGCTTACAAAAAAAACAACAAGTAAACTGTGAAGTTATAAGCAAATCTGCAACAATGCTCAAGCATATAGAGTCGGTATTTTAATGGCTGAGGGAGAAACTCAGGGCGAATGAAAATAACAATACCCTGGTTGAAAAATAAAAAAGCTACGACAGGGCGAGTAGCGGTGGCCATGGGGCCAGACGGCCTACGCGTGGTTAATATTAATGCCGCAGGCGCGGTAGATTTTTGCTGTAGCTACCCTCAGGCTGGCGAGGCCGAGCAGATATTGTGCGGCTTGGTCGATGAGCACGATTGGCAGGATAAACCTTGCAGCTTGGTATTGCACCCCCTGTATTATCAGCTCACCCTCGCCGAGTCGCCCGAAGTGCAAGCCGGTGAAATGGCTGAAGCGGTGCGCTGGCGTTTGAAAGATCTAGTCGATTACCCTCTTAGCGATGCCGCTGTTGATTATTTTAGCCTGCCTAAAGATGCCTATCGTGGTCGTAAGTCTATGCTCTATGTGGCGGTGATGCGTAAAAATAGTTTACAGAGCTTAGTTCAGCCTATAGAAGCGGCAGGCTTGGCCTTGGACTGTATAGAGGTCTCAGAATTAGCCCTACATAATTTATCGGCTGCCCTGCCGGAAGTGCGCGGCGGCACCGCCATACTGCATTTATTAGAAGGCGAAGGTTTTATTAATCTAATAGAGGATGGCCAGATTTATCTGAGCCGTAAAATGGATATAGGGTATTCCTCCTTTGCCGGTGAGGGCGATCATTTACAGCAGTTTGAGGCTCTGTTGCTAGAAATACAGCGCTCCTTAGATTTTTATGAGAGCCAGCTGGGCAAGGGCATTATCTCCAACCTTTATTATTCACCAGCGATTAGCGCTACTGCAGCCTTGGGCGATTTTCTGTCTATGCAGCTAGGGGTTAATGTCGCGCCGTTAAATGTTAGCGCTCTAGTACAAAGTGATTTGCCGGCAGAAGAGCTGGCCTTGGCCGTTACCGCCCTAGGTGCCGCCACTGGTCCGGGCAAGCAGGCTAGCAGTCAGTCTAATAATCAGTCTAGCAATCAATCTAACCATGCTAAGGGGGCCGTTAATGCAACACATTAACCTAGTCTCCCAGCTAGATAGGGTTGTAGAGCCACCGTTTTCGGCGCGCCAACAGGCGTGGCTGTTAGGCGGTGTTATGTTGGTACTGGTGCTGGTTTATGTTATCGCGCTGTGGCAGCAGACTGGCCTTAATCAAGCGTTACAGCAGGGGCGTGCACAACAGGCCGAGCTCGCTAAACAGGTAGAGGGCTTAAGTGCAAAAAAACAAGCACAAGAAAATAACTCCACACTGGTGAATGAGCTAGCAGTATTAGAATCAGCTATACGCTTTAGGCGGCAATTGCTGGCCAGCATAGACCCCAGCGACCAATACCAGCAAAAAGGTTTCTCTGAGCATCTTAGTGGCTTGGCGCGCCAGCAATTGCAGGGCTTATGGTTTACCGAAATTATTTTAGGCAAGCAAGGCGGTCAAATGGCCTTGATGGGCTACACCTTAAAGCCCGAGTATTTACCACAATATATGCAACGCCTATCACAGGAGTCGGTGTTTAGTGGCCAGCAGTTTAATGTATTGCGCATGGCGCAAGCCGAAAAGCAGCGCAATGCCTTACGTTTTGAAATACGTGCCGCGGCGAAGGATAACAAACTATGAGAGAAACCTTTAAAGCGCGCATTATTGGTTGGCGGCAGCAGATAGATGCTCTGCAAACCCGCGAGCGGGTGATGGTGTTTGTAATGGTGGCTGCGGTATTGTTTTTTGCCTTGCAGTGGTTGTTGCTAGAGCCGGTGCTAAAAAGTAATGCGCAAATGACGCGCCAGCAACAGCAGTTGCAGGATCAACAACAGCAAAAAAAATCAGAAAAACAGCAGTTAGAAATGATACTGGCGGTGGGGGTTAATAAAGCCAAGTTGGTTCAACGCGATAAGCTAAATACGGACTTACTACGCTTAGATAAAAGCATACAGGCTTCACTATTAACCTTAATTCCGCCCAAGCTTATGCCGCAGGTATTAGAAAAAGTCTTGGCTGAAAATACCCAGTTAAAACTGCTGTCCTTAGAAAATAAACCGGTAGTGATTCTTATTGACGAACAGCAAGCCTCAAAGCAAGGCCCGCAACGTTCGGCCAATAGCGAATCCGATAACAAGCAGGGCTTGTATAAACACGGTTTTATTTTGCGTTTAGAGGGTAGCTATCCGGCGGCCATAGACTATTTTGAAGCACTGTCACAATTACCTTGGCGTTTTAATTGGGATGCTATGCATTACGAAGTAACGAGCTACCCCAAGGCAAATATCACTCTAGAGGTGCATACCGTGAGCTTGTCACCCGATTGGATAGGTGTTTAGCATGCGCTTAGATAAAGCTATTTTATTGCTAGTTGCGGTGTGGGCGCTAAGCGCACAGGCGTTGGCCTCTGACCCCACTAAGCCGCCGGGTTTTGGCGCGGAGCGAGCGGCTAAAATACAATATTATTTAAACAGTGTATTAATATCAGATACACGTAAGGTCGCTATTATTAATGGCAAAGCTCTCTCGGCGGGCGAAAGCATTAACGGCGCAACAGTACTTTCAATTAGCCATAAGCTAGTGCGCTTAGATAAAAACGGGCGTGTTATAGAATTAAAGCCAAAACGAGTCGCAATAAGGCGGGAACAATAAATGGTCGGTCGGCAAATAATAAGCTCTAGTGTACTTGTGCTATTAGCCTCCTGTGCGTGGACTCCCATGGAAACTCGGGATGCCAGTACGGTTGATAATGCAAGGCAAATTCTCACTGATGCAGCGCAGCCTAAAGCTACCGCTGGCGAGCCGCCAGCGGCGATTAGCGATGCCCTATTGCCCAGCGTGGGCTCGCAGTTGAGCGCCGCGAGTAATGAAGAAGAGCGCTTTGAGATTTATGTCGATGATGTTGATGCGCGCAGCTTTTTTATGGGGCTGGTAAAAGATACGTCTTACAATATGGTGGTGCACCCAGGCGTTACCGGCACTATTAGCTTGGAATTACGCAATGTCAGCGTAGAAGAGGTGATGGACGTGGTGCGTGAAGTTTACGGCTATCCCTATAAAAAGCGTGGCAATCTGTATCAGGTGTTACCCGATGGCCTGCAGTCAGAAATGTTTAAAATTGATTACTTAAGTTTGAAACGTCGCGGCCTTTCCGAAACCAAAGTTAGTGCCGGTCAGGTGACTAGTGCCGGTAGCAGCAATAGTGGCGGCAACAATAATAGCAACAGCTCCAGCAAAAAGAATAATAGCGGGGGCGGCCGCAATGGTGGTGCTACCTCTGTCGGCACTTTAATAGAAACTACTACCGAGTCAGATTTTTGGGGGGAGCTAAGGCGAACTCTAGGCATGTTAATTGGTAGCGGTGATGGCCGCAGTGTGGTGGTGACACCGCAAGCGGGTGTGATTGTAGTCAAAGCCGATGCCGGTGAATTAGAGGTGGTGCGAGAATATTTACGCAGCACCGAATTAATCATGCGCAGGCAGGTGGTGTTAGAGGCAAAAATTTTAGAAGTGCAATTATCCGATGGCTATCAAAGCGGCATTAACTGGACCGCCTTGGCTGACCCCGGCAGCAATAATAGCTTAGCCTTTGGCCTTAGTGGCTCGTCACCTGCCACGGCTGCCGGTGGCGTATTTGGCTTGGCTTTTGATACTGGCGACTTCTTCGGGGTAATTCAATTACTGGAAACCCAGGGCAATGTGCAGGTGTTATCCAGTCCAAGAATATCAACGGTTAATAATCAGCAGGCGGTGATTAAAGTGGGCCGGGATGAGTTTTTTGTCACCCAGGTGTCTAATACTACAACGACCTCTTCCGGCGGGACTACTAGTAGCCCCGAAGTGGAATTGACGCCGTTCTTCTCAGGCATAGCCTTAGATGTTACCCCGCAAATCAGTGGGGATAATGAAATTATTCTGCATATACACCCGTCAATTAGCGAAGTATCTGATCAAGTTAAGATAGTGAGTTTAGGTGACTCAGTGTTGGAGTTACCTTTAGCGCTAAGCACCATACGTGAAACTGATAGCATCGTGTATGCTCGCAGCGGTGATGTGGTGGTGTTGGGCGGCCTGATGCAAGACACTGCGGTAGAAGATAACTCCGGTATGCCGGGTTTATCGGATATCCCTTTACTAGGGCATTTATTTACCCAAGAGCGCAATAAAACCGTTAAAAGCGAATTGGTGATTTTGCTTAAGCCCGTTATCGTCGGTGCCGATGGTATGACGGAGTCGCTGAATGAATCAGCGCGACGCTTCGACCAGTTTCGCGATGCCATGGAGCCCATGTACTTTGGGCGACAATAGATTAGCGTTTTGCTAAGCGGCAACAATTATGTATAACGAATACTTTGGGTTAAAAGAACAGCCATTTGGTTTAACACCCAATACCTCGTACTTTTTTAATGTCAGGGCCTATCGCGAAGCCTTTAATATGTTGCGCGTAGCGCTAAGTAATGGCGAGGGTTTTATTAAGGTAGTTGGTGAGGTTGGTACCGGTAAAACCTTATTATGTCGTAAGTTATTAAACAGTTTAGGCGATGACTATTACAGCGCTTACATCCCCAATCCATTTTTAAACCCCGCGGCTTTATATAAGGCCCTGGCGGAAGAGTTGGGGGTGAAATGTAAAACCCGCGATGGCATCAATGAATTTCAAAAAGCGATTAATGAACGTTTAATTGAGTTAGTGGCTGAAGGTAAGCGGGTAGTGTTGATAATTGATGAAGCGCAAACCATGCCCGAAAAAACCTTAGAGGCGCTGCGTTTAATTTCCAACTTAGAAACCGAAACCAGTAAATTAATCCATATCGTTTTATTTGGCCAGCCTGAGTTAGATAGATTGCTAGCCTTGCACGAATTGCGGCAATTAAAACAGCGCATCACTTTTTCCTGTCAATTGACGCCCATGGATACCGATGGTGTGGGCAGCTATATACAGCATCGATTAAACACCGCTGGCTATCATGGTGAGCAATTGTTTCACAGTAGTGCTGTGGTTTTGGTTGCTAAGGCCAGCAGAGGGGTGCCTAGGCTGATTAATATGTTGTGCCATAAATCTTTAATGTGCGCCTATGGTAAAGGGGTAAAACAAATCGAGAGGCGGCATGTGTTGGCGGCAATTAATGATACCGAGGATGCGGTATTACCTAATGTATTGATGCGTTGGTTTTGGAGTGTGTGCTCGTGAGTTTAGTGAATGACATGCTCAATGATCTAGAAAAACGTCGCGTAGATCAGCCTGCCCAAAGTGAAAATTTAGAATGGTTAACCGCGCAGGCACCTACACGCAAAACCCCCAAACGGCCTTGGTATGCGCTGTTGTTGGTGCTGACTTTAGCCGCAGTGGCAATCGTGTTGTGGCAACAGTACCGAGCGCCATCTAGTCTCGTTGAGGCACAGAAAATACTCGTACAGGCTGAGCAAGCTAAGCCTAGAGATGCCTCCGCGCTTAACAACAAGTCCATGGAAAATACTAGCCCTACGCAAGCGCCGGCACAGCCTACTATAAGCGCGATAAACTTTGAACCAACTGCCGAGGGTTTGCAGGTACATATTGTGGCCACGCAGCCACTGGATTATCAGCTGACTAATAATCAGCGCCAGTTAGCGATAACTTTTAATCAGGTGCTTGCGCAATTACCACCGCACTTGGCGTCGGCGCAAGCACCGGTGAGTGCCGTTTCATTTCGCCCGTATAAAGAAGGCATGGTGCTGCTGTTTGATTTACAGCAGGCGGTATTGGTAAAGCGCGAGCGTCAGAACGGTGAGCAGTTAAGTTTATTGTTAGTGGCTAAGCCCACTCCCGTGGTTAGCGGCCCGAAGCCTGCCGCCGTAGCAGCCAAACCCGTGGCCATACAAAACATCGCGCCTGCCCAGCGTGTAAAAACCAGTACGCCTTTAACTGTGGGCCAACAAGATACGCTAACGGTTAAGGAGGCCAATAGTGCCATACGTAGTGGCGATGAAGCCGCCGCCGAAGTGCTGCTGCGAAGATTTATCCAGCGCTACCCGCAGGCGCTAGCTAGCCAGGTACTATTGGTTGAACTGTTAATAAAACAAAATCGTCACGCCGATGCTCAGGCTGCCTTAGATACGCAGCCCAGCCTTGTTGCCAAGGCTAGTGCATTGCGTCGTTTGCAGGCGCATTTGTTGGTGCTTAACCAGCAGCCTGAAAAAGCGGTGCAGTTATTATTAAGCAAGCAGCCTGATCTTAAATCGGAAACCCCTTACTACGAACTGTTGGCTATGGCGGCGCAGCGCGCTAAGCAATATCCCTTGTCCATACAAGTGTATAAAAGCTTGTTGCGCTTTGATTCCGGGCAGGGTTCATGGTGGGTGGGCTTGGCTATATCACAAGAGTTAGCGGGCTTAAAAGCCGATGCGCGAGCCGATTTTTTACAGGCTATGCGCGCAGGCCGTATTAATCAATCGCTGCGTGACTATGCCCGCAGCCGCTACGAGGCCTTAGCTGGCGCTGTAAACGTTTACCCATCATCGACAGTAGAGGGTGCCAATGGCGAATAATAAAGAAGTGAAAAAAATTCGTTTAGGTGATTTGCTGATTAGCAAAGGTTTAATTAGCGATCAGCAGCTGGGCGATGCCTTAGCGTCGCAAAAAACCAGTGGCAAAAAATTGGGCAGGGCGTTAATCGATTTAGGTTTTATCGAAGAAGACGCCATGCTCAACCTGTTGTCACAGCAATTGGCCGTGCCTTTTATACAGCTGCGTAACTACGATTTTAACTTTGACTTAACCGCACGTCTGCCGGAAACCTATGCTCGCCGCTATAGGGCGGTGGTGTTAAAAGAGCAAGACGGAAACATACTGATTGGTATGGCCGACCCCACCGATATTTTTGGCTTTGATGAGCTGTCGCGCATTGTTCAGCAGCCTTTGGATTTGGCGGTAGTACGTGAGTCTGAGCTATTGGATTCGCTGGACATATTGTATAGACGCACCGATGAAATCTCGTCGCTGGCTGAAGAGCTGGGCGATGAGATGGGCGACGACGAGGGCGATATAGATTATCTAGAAGCCACCGGCGCCGAAGATGCGCCAGTGGTTAAATTACTGCGCTCTATCTTTGAAGATGCGGTGCAGGTTAAAGCCTCCGATATACATATAGAGCCCGATGAAACCGTATTACGTATACGTCAGCGGGTAGATGGTGTGTTACAAGAACATGTCATGAACGAAAAGCGCATCGCCCCGGCGCTAGTGCTGCGTTTAAAGCTGATGTCAGGTTTAAATATTTCCGAAAAACGCCTGCCCCAAGATGGCCGTTTTAATATATCGGTAAAAGGCCGCAGCATCGATGTGCGTATATCCACCTTGCCGGCCCAGTTTGGTGAGTCGGTGGTGATGCGTTTGCTGGATCAGGGCGACGGTGCCATAGATTTAAATCACGTGGGCATGCCCAAAGATTTACTGGCAAGATTCCGCCGCCAAGTGACCAGACCCCATGGTTTGATTTTGGTTACCGGGCCTACCGGTAGCGGTAAAACCACCACGCTCTATGGCGCACTACAAGAGCTAAACAAAGCCGAAAAGAAAATCATTACCGTAGAAGATCCGGTGGAATACACCTTGCCGCGTATTACTCAGGTGCAGGTAAATGAAAAAATTGGCCTAGGCTTTGGCCAAGTGCTGCGCTCCACCTTACGGCAAGATCCCGATATATTGTTAATCGGTGAGATTCGTGACCAAGAGACGGCAGAAATCGCCGTGCGTGCCTCGCTTACTGGTCACTTAGTGTTATCTACTTTACATACCAATGACGCTATTACCTCCGCCATGCGCTTAATTGATGTTGGCTTGGAAGGCTATTTGGTGGCTAGTTCGCTACGGGCGGTAGTGGCTCAGCGTTTGGTGCGCCGCATCTGTGAAAGTTGCCGCCAATCCTATCAGCCCTCAGCGCAAGAGCAGCAATGGTTACGGGCTTTAGTCAGTGATGTTGAAAACATGACCTTTAGTACTGGCCGTGGTTGTTCCCATTGTAATCACACCGGTTACCGCGGTCGTATAGGTATTTTTGAATTACTGGAAATTGACAATGAAATGGCCGATGCCCTGCGGGTATCTGACCCCATCGCTTTTGCCAGTGCCGCGAGAAAGCAGCCTGGCTTTAAGCCGCTAACCCTTTGCGCCTTGGATTTTGCCGTGCAGGGGGTTACCTCTATAGAGGAGGTGCTACGGGTATCTGAGCAAATAGCGGAAGAGGGTGAGGTTAAAGTCGTAGCGCAGGTGCCGCAACAGCCCGAGGCAGAGGCTTAAGCCATGGCGCAGTTTAAATACAGAGGCAGGGACCGCGGCGGCGAGCTAGTCTCCGGTACCTTAGAGGGCTTGTCGGTGGATGCGGTGGCCAGCCAGCTACAGGGGCGCGGGGTAACCCCCATAGCTATAGCCGAAACCGTAGAAAAAACGGCTTTAGAACTGCCTAGGCTGTTTAAGCAAAAAGTCGCCCTGGAAGAACTGATTATGTTCAGCCGCCAAATGTATAGCTTAAATCGGGCAGGGGTGGCGATTAACCAGTCCATACGCGGTATGGCGGCATCGGTTAGCAACGAAACCTTAGCCAAGGTGTTGCTTGATGTGGGTAATACCCTCAACACGGGTGTGGCCTTATCCAGTGCCCTGCGGCGCCACGGAGATGTATTTGACGATCTGTACGTCAATATTGTGCAGGTGGGTGAAAACACCGGTAGATTAGATTTAGCCTTTCAGCAGCTGGCGCAATATTTGGCCTTAGAAAAAGACACTAGGCGGCGTATTAAAACCGCCGTGCGCTACCCCATGTTTGTGCTTATCGCTATTAGCATCGCGATAGTGATATTAAACTTATTCGTGATACCTGTGTTTGCCGATATGTTTGCCAAGTTTGGTGCCGACCTGCCTTGGGCCACTAAGGTGCTAATAGGCACCTCTTGGTTTTTTGTCAATTACTGGCATCTATTGGCAGTGGGCATAGTATTAGTGGTTTTTGGGGTACGTTATTACTTACAAACCGATGACGGTGAGCGTTGGTGGGATAGAAGCAAGCTGCGCGTACCCTTAATCGGCAGCATCTTAGAGCGTTCTATGCTGGCGCGTTTTAGCCGCTGCTTTGCCATGATGTTGGGTTCGGGGGTGCCGCTAATACAGGCGCTGGATTTAACCGCCAAGGCGGTGGGCAATCGCCATATAGGCGAAAAAATTAGTGGCATGCGCGATGGCATACAACGGGGCGAGAGCTTGCTACGCACCTCCACCCAATCACAGATGTTTACCCCGCTAGTGTTGCAAATGCTACAAGTGGGCGAAGAAACTGGCCAGATTGACGAGCTATTGGCTGAAGTAGCGCTGTATTACGAAGAAGAGGTGGATTACGACCTGCAAAACCTCAGCAGCATGATAGAGCCCATATTAATCGTGTGTATAGCCGGTATAGTGATGGTCTTGGCGCTGGGTATCTTCCTGCCTATGTGGGACATGATGAGTGTGATGCAGGGAAAATAAGGTGAGTCGCTAGTTGATAGTCACTAGATGAACGGCAGAAAGTAGTTGACAGGCGCTAGCCACGAGCAAAAATTTTCTAGAGACTAGAGACTAGAGACTAGAGACTAGAGACTAGAGACTAGAGACTAGAGACTAGAGACTAGAGACTAGAGACTAGAGACTAGAGACTAGAGACTAGAGACTAGAGACTAGAGACTAGAGACTAGAGACTAGAGACTAGAGACTAGAGACTAGAGACTAGAGACTGAATTACAAATTAATGTAAAGTATTAGAAGTAAACCCTAAATTATTGTCTATACTTGCAATATTGCGATGAGTACAATGAAAAAATGAATAAAAACAAGATTACAGCAGGCCGAAAGCAAGCGGGTTTTACCCTTATCGAAATGGTAGTGGTGATCGTGCTTATTGGTTTATTGGCGGCTCAGGCGCTACCGCGGTTTTTAGATGTCACCGAACAGGCCGAAATTGCCAGTTTAGAGGGCATGACGGGAGGCTTTGTCACCGGCATCAATATTGCCCGCGCCAAGTGGTTGGTGGATGGTTTTAAAGGCGGCAGCAATACCTCGCCCAGCAATAAAGTAGCTATTAACCTGGATGGCAAAATTATTTATATGAATGAGTCGGGCTGGCCTGCCAATACTGATCCCGCCAGCGACGCCTCGGAAGATAGCCAAACCGCCACCGAGTGTGTAGAGGTGTGGTTAAGCGTGATGCAAACCGCACCAGCTATCACCACCAACCCTAACGACAGGGTGAATGCCAAATATTTTGCTTCGGTAATCGATCAAGCGGGCGGTGATGACACCGGCAATACCGCCGATATATGCCGATACGAATTAATCGTTAATGGTAAGCCCAGTGCCGTGGCCACCCATTACTTTGATTATGATTTAGCAGACGGCGAGGTGATTATCACCAAGCCCAACCTTAACTAGTATTATAATTTTTATAAGAAAGAGAGGAACACCATGAAACAACAACAATCGGGTTTTACCCTAATCGAATTGGTAGCCGTTATTGTGTTACTAGGTATATTGGCTGTGACGGCTTTGCCGCGTTTTATTAACTTGCAGGCGGATGCGAAGGAAGCAACTTTGCAGGGTATTAAAGGCGCTATTCAAGGAGCCGATACGCAAATTTTTGCTAGAGCATTATTGGATTCTAAGACAAGCGGTGTTGCCCAAATTGATAGCGATGCAGATGGTACCCTCGATATTTATGTTACTAATGGCCACATCAATGCTTACTCTTTAGGTTTAGGTACCCCGACGGCTGTTGATATAGATGGAGAAGGCTTTCTACTTGGTGGCGCGTGGACTACAGATACAACAATGGCTGCTGCGCCTCCAACTACAGCTGGTGGTGTAACAGTTTACATGGGATATTCAGCAACTTGCCGTCTAGAGTTTACTGAGGCAACAGCTGCAACAGATATTCCCGATGTAGTAGTGACAAAATCGAATTGTAATTAATTCAGAGCAAATTTTTGCTCTTTTTTGTTGGCCGCCTATGAAAAACCCAAAAGCAGCCAGCCAATCTGGCTTCACCCTCATCGAGCTCGTTTCGGTGATGGTGTTGCTAGGTGTTTTAGCCGTTGCGGCTATTCCCTCCTTTACTGGCACTAACGATTTCTCGGCTTACTCCGCGCAAGATCAAATTATTGCCGCTGCTCGCATGGCGCAACAGCGTGCCATGTACGATAGAAACCCCAGCTCTTGTTACTTTCTCGATATCACCAGCAACGTCATTTCTGTGGTGCGTTTAGCGGGCCCTATTTTTGAAAAAATTGGCCCCACTGAAGAATGGCGCAATGGCATAGTGGTTGATGCCGATGTAGCCATAGTGGATACGCGAATATTTTTTGATGGCTTGGGCAATGCTCTTGATGGCTGCCCTTCGGTCGGTACGCAATTTTCCCTTGAACAAAAAATAAACATAGCAGCTATGGGCTTAGCGGTTTGTGTCAATCCGGTAGGGTATGTACATGCCTGTTAATGCGCGCCGCGCTAAGCGCGAGAGAGGTTTTACCCTTATCGAGGTGATTGCTTCTATGGTCGTTACCGCTTTAGCATTTACTGCCTTGGCTAACTTCTTCTTTAATCAAGCCCCGCGTGCCATAGAGCCTATATTTCAAACCCGCGCTGCCAAATTAGGCGAGGCTTTGGTTGATGAAATTTTGGGCCGTCCCTTTGATGAAAATACCCCCGTGGGTGGTGTACCCGCCTGCGATGCTGTAGGCGCACCACCTTGCACCATCACTATGGGCCCAGAAGGTGAATCCAACCGAGCTGCCTATGACGATGTTGATGATTACAATGATTATTGCAGCGGCCTTTTTGATATTGAAGATGCCTTAGGAAATAAAACTGCCGATGCCGGTAACGCCTTGGAAGATTTTGGTCGCTTTCAAATGAATATCTGTGTTGTATATGATGGCAACTATGACGGCACAGCAGATACTAATCACAGCGCCAAATTAATTATCGTTAAGGTATTCCCCCCCGGCGTATCTGGCGCAGGCACGGCCATCACCTTTAAGGTGTATAAGGGGAATTTTTAAATGATCCCCACTATAAAAAAAGCGCAGGGCTTTACCTTAGTCGAATTAGTCTCAGTGATTGTATTGCTAGGCTTACTCTCGGCCGGGGCGACTATATTTATAGGCGATAGTGTACGTATTTATAACGACAGCACGCGCCGCGCCGAATTAACCCAGCAGGGTCGCTTTGCGGTAGAGCGGGTGAGCCGTGAACTACGCAGCGCCTTGCCCGGTAGCATAAGGGTAAAGGATGAGTGCATAGAGTTTGCCCCTATCGCTGCCGCCTCCTCTTATCTGAATTTTGTGGCCGATGGTCACTATGCCCAGCTACAGGCTGCGGGTTTTAACTATACTGCAGACACTGATCAGCGAGTGGCGGTGCATAGCATAGAAAACAAAGATGTTTATCAATATAACCGCAAAGCGGTAGTGGATTTGGGTTCAGTGGCGGGTGCTTATACCGATCTACAGCGGCAAGTTAACTTTACTAATTTCACTCCGCCCGGCCATAAGTTTCGCAGTGAATCCAGTTCTAAGCGTTTTTATATAATCAACGAACCGGTAAGTTTTTGTGTGCGCAATAAGGAACTGGTTCGTCACGATGGCTATGGCTGGCTACAAAACCAAGCCACTGATGTTGCCACGCTAGGCGTGGGGTTCCCTTTGGCGGTGGATATACAGCTCGTTGATATCAGTGCGGTTACGCCGTTTACTTACACGCCAGGGGTGTTGGCTAGAAGCGCTGTTGTACATGTGGACTTTCGGTTTAGCAATGCCCAAGCCAGTAATGAATGGGTACGCTTTAGCCACGAAGTGTTTGTGAGGAATGTGCCGTGAGAAATGCTCAGCGCTTAAATAAATATACCGCTGTCATTAGTTTGATGTTGTTATTTATTTCGCAGCAATTATTTGCGGCCTGCTCTTCTTATGTAGGCTTAGCTAGCATTAATGAAGTTAGTAAATATAGATCAAATGGCCGTAATCATGCCAATGACTTAGTCGAGCTTAAATTACTAGACACCAATATACCTTACAGCGTGTATTCAAATTGGCGTATACGAATTTGCGAAAATAGTGGCTCAGGCTGTACCAGCCAAATTAGTGTAAGCAGTTTTTCCGATACCACACCTCCTTGGTTAGTGTTGAAAGGTGCAACCTTACCCGGTGACTATATAAGCTTTGATGACGGCTTTGATATTTTATTCACCGATGCCAGTGGTAATACCATTGACTACTTAACCTATGATAGTTATCAGCCGCAAAAAGACAGTAGCTGTTTTGCCACTTTGCCTTACGATACGGCCAGTGGTAAATCCGGTGGCGGTGAAAAGCGTATACGCCGCAAACCCGATGGTACTGGCGATTGGGATTTTGTAACGGCGCAGTCTACCGGTGATACCGAAGACGATACCAATGATGACGTACCTTCAAATGCACCTAGTTTAACTGTCGCCGATATTACCGTGGCCGCTGGTGATACGGCCGTATTTACCTTAACGCTGGATGCTAGCTACGGCAGTAATATTACCGTTGACTATGAAACGGTAGATGGCACGGCAATATCGGGTGTGGACTATACCGGCACTACGACTACTCAAACCGTTACCATACCGGCAGGCAGCACTACGACAACAATTTCTATTCCTACAGCAAGCGCGGGCAGCGGTGTATTTCGCTTATTAATCAGCAATGCCAGCGCGGCGGTGATTACCGATCAAATAGCAGAGGCGACTATAGATGTCCCTTCCGGTCCCGATCACTTTGATATAGATCACAACACTAATGCTATTTATTGCCTCAACACTCCGGTAACGGTTACTGCTGAGAATGCAGATAATACAACTTACGAAGATTATAACGGGACGATCACATTAGATACCAATAGTGGCATAGGTACTTGGACGTTGTTAACAGGTGAGGGCAGCTTTAACGATGCTACAGCTAACGATGGCATAGCGACCTACACTTATAGCAATGTCATAGGCGCTGATGATAATGGCGTCGCGGTGTTTAATTTAGATCACGGCGACACCGATACTACGGTACCTTTAAGTATTAATATTTCAGCGGACGATGGCAGTGCCAGTGATGATGACCTAGAGGGCAACCTTAACTTTTCTGAAAGTGGTTTTACTATTACCGGCAGTGCTTTGGTGAATAACCCACCTAATACCATAGATACAAATCTTTCTGTGGTTGCTCAAACGGCGGGCAGTGATTTTGCTATTCACATTGCCGCCTTTGGCACTACTCCTTCAGATCCAAGCTGTGGTGTGATTGAGTCTTACCAAGGTGTTAAAAGTTTAAACTTTGCCCATAGCTACGCCGACCCTACTACCGGTAGCTTATTGCCGACTATTAATGGCAATGCTATTAGCTCAGCTATAGATGTAACTTTTGTAAGTGGTCAGGCTTCTATTACCGAAAAATATAAAGATGTAGGTCAAATACTATTAACTGTTACTGATGGCAGTACCGCGGGTAGCAGCAATCCGTTTGTTGTTAAACCAGCAAGTTTTGAAATACAAATAGCAGGTAATCCAGCGGCCACCGATGCATCAGGTAACGCGTTTATAACCGCAGGCACTGATTTTCCAGTAACGGTATTAGTGTTGGACGCGGAGGGTGATATTACTCCTAATTACGGTAACGAGAGTGCGCCAGAATCAGTTAGCCTCAGTCACGCCTTGGTGGGACCGGGGCCGATAGCTGCCGAGGCGGGTATTTTAAGCGGCTCTTTAACAAAAACAGCTGACGGTACTTACACCGGTAATTACAGTTGGGATGAGGTCGGTATTATTGCGCTTACTGCGGGTGTGGCCAGTAGTGATTATTTGGGCGCTGGTAATGTTACCACCACCTTAGATTATGTCGGCCGCTTCACCCCTCATCACTTTATCGTGGATACAGACGCCATATTGCCAGGCGGCAGTGGTTACTCCTATTTAGGCCAAGAGTTTATCGCCCAGTATGAAATTCATGCGGTGAATGCCAATGGCGTACGCACCAAAAACTATACCGGCCTTTACAATAAACTCGATATTAATAGCCAGATTAGTTATGGCGCAGTAGATGATGTAGGCGTCTCTTTAAACTCACGGTTAACACCGTCAGCGATTATTGCCACCATGGCTGACGGTAAATCGGGTGTGATTAGTGTGCCCCTAACCATTGCGCGCAATGCCAGTGCCGTTGATGACCCTTTCAATGATGTGGTAGTGGGTTTGCTGATTACCGATAGCGATGGCATTAGCCAGCTGGCTACGGCTTTAGATATAGATACAGTTGCTCCAACCGGGGATGACCACCAGCAATTGGGTAGTACACCCATGGATTTATACTACGGCCGTGTGTATATACCGCCCGCCTACGGCCCCGAAACGCCTGCAGGTAGCTTGGACCTACCTTTTGAGCTGCAGTATTGGGATGGCACGGCCTTTGTGACTAACACTAATGATAGTGACAGCCGGTACGATGCTTGGACTTATACTTGTGATGACCCTGACCCGCCTACTGCGGATACCTTAGAATGTTATGTTGATGCGCCGCTCATTATTCCCGGTGCGCCCGCTACGGTGAGTGGAGGCCTGCCTGACAGCGCCAAGCACATCACTATTACTAGGCCGGGTGCAGGTAATACCGGCAGTTTAGAGTTTACTCTCACAGTCGATAGTTGGTTGCAATACGACTGGGATGCCGACGGTACTTTTTCCGATAACCCTAGCGCCCGCGTTACTTTTGGTTCTTATCGTGGCCATGACAAAATTATTTATTGGCGCGAGACTGAGTGATGAGTAACAAAAAAGCACAACAGGGTATATCTCTTATTATTGTGGTGTTTATTTTAGTGGCACTTAGCATTTTAGCGGCGGCCATGGTGCAGGTGCTTACCGCCAGTAGTGCGTCGGTGGCGCGTGAGGTATTATCGGCACGCGCTTTTATGGCTGCTGAAAGTGGTGCTCAGCGGATGTTAAATGATATTAGCACTACGGGTAAGAATGCCTGTGCAGCTCCTTTTAGTTTTACATTCTTGGCTCTAGAAGGTTGCGGTGTAGTTGAGGGTGAATGCATTTTTAGAGAGATTGCTGGCGATATTTATTATACGATTACCAGCGAGGGCGTTTGCGGCCCGGCGACTGAGCAGGCATTTCGCAGCATAGAAGTACAAGCTAAAAACCTATAAAAACAATAAACAATAAAAATGAGGATGTATTATGTGGTGGTTGTTATGTGCAGTATTGGCCGCAGCAGTATTTTTTACCCTTAATAATAAAAAAAACCTTAAAGCTCCCGTTACAAGAAGTCAAAAATCACCCAAGCGTGCAGCGGGGCGTGTAGGAGTGCGTGCAGGAATTAGCCCCGCCGAAAAAGCACCAGCTAATCCATATCATGCCATTAGTGTCTGTTGCGAGGAGCATGCCTGTGCGGCGGCAATGGCTAATCAGAGTAAGCGTTACTTGGTGGGGGATGTGCCCTCGCTGCCTTTGGCGGGTTGTTCGGTTGCGCGTTGTGCATGCCGTTATCAACATCACGATGACAGGCGCGAGCAGGAGTTGGATAGGCGTTTAAACTTTGGCCTTAGCCAGCAAATGCATGATGATGATCGCCGTGAGCGCTGCGAACGTCGCAAAAAATAACGCTAGCCGTTAAAAGCGATAGCTAACGCCTAAGTAGTACACATCAATTTTTTGTTGTTGGCTATCTCTAAAGATATAGCCATTTTTGGCGGTGATAATATCGGTGTCGTGGTAATAGCGCTCCCAGCCTAAACGAAAGCGCAGTTTTTCAAGTTGTGGCGCGCTATAGCTAAGCCCAGCCCCAGTCAGCCAAGCGCCATCGCTTTCGTCATCATCACCTTCTATTAAGTTGGTGTTAGGGTTGATGTAGTGATACTCCTGATAAACACTCACCAAGCCCAGCCCTAGTTGGCCATAAACCGCTAAGCCAAAATCGCTGGGGTACTGGGCGATCACAGAAAACATTAACGCGCTAAAGGTGGTGTCTATATCGACTTGGGTATTTTTGGCTTCATGTTCACCTAAGCTGGTCAGTGCGGCTTCGGCCATGAAGTAGCGGTTAAATTGATAGCCGCCGTATAAGCGTGTGAGGTTGTGGCTTTTACTCACTCGCAGCTGCTCGAATAACTCGCCATCATCATAGTCGCTAGCGCCAAAAGCCAAACCTGCATAAGCCCCTTTGTGGGTGTTAGTGCGGGAATTTCCTGGCTCGGCAGCTAGGGTGACGTTAGTTAAGGCTGAGCAAAGCAGAAGGGGCAGTAGGGCCTTTTTCATGTAACCACCTATGGGCAATAGGGTGAAGTGATGCCTGTAGTATAGCTATAGTTAGCTTGCTTGCCGGTTAGCTCATGTTTAATTCCTGCATTTTTCGGGTAAGGGTGTTACGCCCCCAGCCTAGTAGTTTTGCTGCTTCTTGTTTTTTGCCCTTGCTGTGGTTTAGCGCTGCAGTAATCATTAAGGTTTCAAATTCGGGCAGTGCCAGTTTGAGTATATCCTGCTGGCCCGAGCTTAGCGCTTGCTGTGCCCATAGACTAAGGCTTTGCTGCCAGCTACTAGTAGTAGCTGCCGTGTGGCTGTTTAGGCGGTTGGGGCTGGTTAGCTCGGGGGGCAGGTCGCTAAGATATATTTCATTACTGGCGGCCATTACCGTAATCCAGCGGCAGGTGTTTTCTAGTTGTCGCACATTGCCCGGCCAATCCAGTGAACATAAAAACTGTTCGGCTTCCGGGCTGAGTGTTTTGGTTTCACTGTTTAGTTCTTTGGCGGCCTGTTGTAAAAAATGTGTGATCAGTTGCGGTAAGTCTTCACGTCTTTCACTGAGGCGCGGCAGGTGTATACGTATCACGTTAAGGCGGTGAAATAAGTCTTCGCGAAATTTTCCTGCGGCGACTAGCTGCTCCAAGTTTTGGTGGGTGGCGGCAATAATACGTACATCCACTTGTATAGGAATGTGGCCACCTACCCGGTAAAAAATCCCATCGGCTAATACCCGCAATAAACGGGTTTGGGTATCGGCGGGCATGTCGCCTATTTCATCTAAAAATAAGGTGCCGTTATTGGCTTGCTCAAAGCGCCCCTGCCGCACGGCATTGGCGCCGGTAAACGCGCCTTTTTCGTGGCCGAATAATTCCGACTCCATTAAGTCTTTGGGTATGGCGGCCATGTTGAGGGCGATAAAGTTTTTTTGCGTGCGCGGGCTGTGGGTGTGCAAGGCGTGGGCCACCAGTTCTTTACCGGTGCCCGACTCGCCGTTAATGAGAACGGTGATATTAGATTGTGACAAGCGCCCTATGGCTCTAAATACTTCTTGCATGGCGGGGGCTGCGCCGATAATTTTACTGCTGCCACTGTTCTTGGCGACTGCCGGTGGCTGGCTGTGTTGCTGGGCGTGAATAAGAGCACGTTGAGTGACGGCCACGGCATCGTCTACATCAAAGGGTTTGGGTAGGTATTCAAAGGCACCGCTTTGGTAAGAGCTAACTGCGCTGTCTAGATCGGAATGGGCGGTAGTGATAATCACCGGTAAGTGAGGGTGGCTACTGCTGAGTTGATCCAGCAGGGCTATGCCGTCTAAGCCGGGCATGCGTATGTCGCTAATAATGGCTTGGGGTTGTTGCTGTTTGAGTTGCTGTAGTAAATCTTCTGCGCAGCTAAAACATTGGGTGCTGATGTCAGCTTGGTTAAGGGCTTTTTCTAATACCCAGCGTATAGAGCGGTCGTCATCCACTACCCAAACGGTGCTGGCGTCATTCATGCGTAGTCCTTGTTGTTGTTATTGCTATTGCGGCTCTGGGTTATGGGGATGTATAAAGAAAAAAGTGTTTCACCGGCTCGGCTATGGCATTCAATTAAGCCTTTGTGTTGGTTGATAATATTTTGCGCCAGCGATAAACCTAAGCCTGTGCCGTTAGCTTGGCCGCTGACCATGGGCAAAAAGATGCGGCTGAGTAGTGGCTCCTCTATGCCGGGGCCGTTATCACTAATTTCTACATGGCAGACCAGGCGATGGCGATGGCTGCCTATCGTAAATTGGCGCAGCACCCGTGTTTTAAAAATAATTTGCGGCTGTGGTTTTTGATCTGCTTGTAGTTCTGGATCTGGTTGCGGCTCTGCTGGTGTTATGGCTTGGCGTTGCAGGGCTTGCATGGCGTTGCGGGCGACATTTAGCACGGCTTGGATGAGCTGTTCTTTGTCGCCGGTAATGTCGGGGGTGCTGGGGTCGTAGTCGCGCAGTAGGGTGATTTGTTGATTGGTTTCAGCATCGATTAACTGCTTTACGTGCTCTAAAATCTCGTGAATATTAATGGCCTGTAAATTGGGCAGGGCGTTGGAGCCCAGCATGCGATCTACCAAATTGCTGAGTCGGTCGGCCTCATCAATAATAATATTGGTGTAATCCTGTAGCTCATTATTGGGTAATTGCTTGGCCAGTAGTTGTGCCGCGCCACGCAGGCCACCTAGAGGATTTTTGATTTCGTGGGCCATGCCTTTCACTAAGGTGTGGGCGTTTTCCTGCGCTGCCAGCAAGGCCTCTTCGCGGTTGATGCGCAGCACTAAATCCAGCGGTTGTAGCTCGACGATAAGTGCGCTGACTTGATCTTGTTTGTAAGTGGGGGTGACTACGCAGTCCACCGTAATCAGGCTGCGGTTATTGAGCTGTAGTTTGGCTTCGCGCTTGGTAAAGGTGTTGTAGCTGCGCATGGCATGCAGCAGGCCATTATCGCTGGGGTCCAGTTCGGTAAATAAGCTATCGATGGCCTCACCTATCACTCGGCGGCCGCTAATCTCCAGCAGCGCTTCGGCGGCGGTATTAATATAATTGACGGACAAATCGGGGCGCACCACCACGATGGCGGTTTTGAGATTATCGAGAATATTAATATTTAGCTGCGATGCCGACATAGTCTTGGATACTTGTAGGGGTGACAGGTGGTTGTGGTAATACCTAACGCTATTTTGAAATAGACAACCTTGCAATATTCAATCCAGCTTGTTGCCAGCGGCGCAGGGCACGGGTTTAGTGCTGCTCTGTGCTATGCGGGGCAGATGCTAATGGGCAGTATAAATCATAACGCACTAAAGTGGTGCGTTATGATTGGGTTGCGCATGGAGCTGGGTGTGTGGAGGGGCGACTCAGGGTGCAGAGCGGCTATTTCTACCGGGGTTGAGTAGGCTGGGGCGCTGGGCGGTAAGGTTTACCGGGGCACTGCTGATCAGCACATTCCCTTTTTGGTCGACTATGGTGGCGCTAAGGCTGTGCTCGCCGCGCTCTATGCTAGCGACTTGGCGGCTTAAGCCGCGGCCAGCGCTATGCAGTTGGCCGTTTATAAATAGCTGAATTTTGTGGCCTTGCAGCAGCTTGGGTTGCACGCTAAGGCTAACGTTAAAGGGGGCCAAGCCGTTACCTATATGGCTGCCATCGCGGGGGCTGGTAATGGCAAAGTTGCGGTAGATCGCATCGGGTTTTTGCGGCTTAGTGCTGGGTCGAACAGGGGATACGGTTACGGGCTTAACAGTGTTAGTTTGTTTTATCTCCACCGGCTGGGCGTCAGGTTGGGGTTGATCGCTAAACTGGGGGTTACCGTGTTCGTCTATGGTTTTATACACCTCGGCATAGCCTTGGCTGCACAGTGCTAGGCTGGTAAGCAACAAGCCGGCGGTCAATAGGTGGTGGCGTAGGTTGCTGTGCATGGCGGCTCTCTTCATAAGTTGGGTAATTAACACTTACTTGTAGCATAGCGTTATAGACTCGCTAGTGCTGTATTTGTTCATAGTGCTTATGGCTCGCTGTGGCGGTTGTTGTGGTGTAGTTGTGGTGTAGCTGCGAGTAAAGCATAAGCCTGTGTCAGGGCGGGCGTCATTAGGGTGAAATACAAGGCAAAAAAAAGCCCGCACCATGAGATGGTGCGGGCTTTAGCTTAGCACTTAACAGCCGTGATTAGCAGCTGTAGTACATGGCGAACTCAACAGGGTGAGTCGTCATGTTTAAGCGCTGTATCTCTTCTTTCTTCAGCTTTATGTAAGCGTCGATCATGTCGTTGTCCATAACGCCGCCAGCGGTTAAGAATTCACGGTCTACATCTAAGGCTTCTAGCGCTTGCTCTAGGCTAGAGGCAACCGTTGGGATTTCAGCGGCTTCTTCTGGCGGTAGGTCGTATAAGTCTTTATCGGCTGCATCGCCAGGGTGTATTTTGTTTTGGATGCCGTCTAGCGCCGCCATTAACAATGCGGTGAAGCATAAGTAAGGGTTGGCCGCGGGGTCGGGGAAGCGCGCTTCTATACGACGGGCCTTAGGATTGGGTACATAAGGAATGCGTATAGAGGCCGAGCGGTTACGTGCCGAATAGGCCAGCATAACAGGGGCTTCAAAACCGGGAACCAAACGCTTGTAAGAGTTGGTTGCTGGGTTGGCAAAGGCGTTAATGGCGCGGGCGTGCTTGATAATGCCGCCTATGCAGAATAAAGCTTCTTCTGACATACCTGCGTAGGCATCACCAGACATTAGGTTTTTACCGTCTTTGGATAAAGACATGTGTACGTGCATGCCAGAGCCGTTATCGCCCACTACTGGCTTAGGCATAAAGGTAGCCGTTTTGCCGTAGGCGTGCGCCACATTGTGTACACAGTATTTTAAAATTTGAACTTCATCGGCTTTAGGTACGATGCTGTTAGGGCCTACGCCTATCTCACATTGGCCAGCGGTGCCGACTTCGTGGTGATGTACTTCTATGGTTAGGCCCATGGCCTCCATAGCGTTACACATGGCGCCACGTAGGTCGTGTAAAGAATCGACCGGAGGCACTGGGAAATAGCCGCCTTTAACACCCGGGCGGTGGCCAGTGTTGCCATCGGTGAAGGTTTTGTTAGAGGACCAAGCCGCTTCTTCAGAGTTGATTTCAAAGCCTACGCCAGACATTTCGGTATGCCATTTAACGTCGTCAAAAACGAAAAACTCAGGCTCTGGGCCAAATAGGGCTGCATCGGCGATGCCGGTGGCACGCATATAGGATTCGGCACGCTCCGCTATAGAGCGAGGGTCGCGGCTATAGCCTTGACCGGTAGTGGGCTCAACAATATTGCAACGCAAGTTTAGGGTGACGTCGTCGGTGAAGGGGTCGATAACGGCGGTAGAGTCGTCAGGCATTAAAATCATGTCTGAGTCGTTAATACCTTTCCAGCCGCCTATAGAGGATCCGTCAAACATTTTGCCTTCTTCGAAAAAGCCTTCGTCTACTTCTGAAGCTGGTATGGTGACGTGATGCTCTTTACCGTTGGTGTCGGTAAAGCGCAGGTCTACCCAGCGTACATCGTTGTCTTTAATTAGGTTCAGAGTGTTCTCTGACATGTTGAGCTTCCTCTCTATAAGGTTGTTAATTAACTATGGTTTACAACTATAGCTGTAGTCGTTTCGATTGCGAGTGAGTATATAGGGTTTTGCCTTGGCTTACCTCAGCTCCCTCGCCATCGAGCTAAGTTCAGGCTATAGCTTGCTATTAGCAATCGCTATGCCAGCTTGTGCGGCCTGCTAACCAACTGATTAATAAGGAGATTATTTTACCTCCACATTTCGTGATAGTTGCATGCGCACCATCATGGTGCGGTTGTGCCTGATATTGGTGCGCTTTGTGTGAAGAGGTTTTGGGATCTTTCTAGCAAGGGTCTAGGCCGCTAAGCGTTTTGTTGTGGGCTAAACTGGGTATAATTGCCGGCCATTTTTTATCCCCCTGACAGGGCTAGTGACATTATGAAGTTTATCGTTAAGTTTTTCCCCGAGATTACGATTAAGAGCAAGCCGGTGCGCAAGCAGTTTGTGAAGAACCTTAGCGATAACCTTAAAAAGTTACTAGGCCCGTTGCATGAGTCGGTGCGTATACAAAAAGACTGGGATAAGCTGGTGGTGCACTGCAGCTCTAATGATGAGCAGCTGCGCGGGCAGATGATAGATACCTTGGCTTGCACCCCCGGCATTGCCTACTTCTTGGATGTGGTGGAATTCCCCTTGGGGGATATGCAGGATGTGTATGAAAAAACGCAGCAGATTTGGGGTGAGCGGCTAACGGGCAAGACTTTTGTGGTGCGCTGTAAGCGGGCGGGCAAGCACGATTTTAACTCCACTGATTTAGAGCGTTATGTGGGCGGCGGCTTGTTGCAGCACACTGCGGCGGCAGGGGTAAGGCTGCGCGACCCCGATGTAACGGTAAACTTAGAGGTGCGCGACGATAAGCTCTATGTGGTCAACGACAAGCACGCCGGTCTGGGAGGCTTTCCACTAGGCAGCATAGACCCGGTACTGAGTTTGATTTCTGGCGGTTTCGACTCTACGGTTTCAACCTACCTCACCATGAAGCGCGGTATGCGTACCCATTTTTGTTTTTTCAATTTAGGTGGTCGCGATCACGAAATAGGAGTGAAAGAAGTCGCCCTGTATTTGTGGCTGAAGTATGGCTCCACTTCGCGGGTGCGTTTTGTAACCGTGCCTTTTGAGGGGGTGGTATCAGAAATTTTACAAAACATAGATGATTCGCAAATGGGCGTGGTGTTAAAGCGCATGATGCTGCGTGCGGGCACCAAAGTGGCTGAGTCTTTAAACGTGCAGGCTCTCGTTACTGGCGACAGTGTTGCGCAGGTGTCCAGCCAAACCCTGACCAACCTAACAGTGGTGGATGCTGCTACCGATATGCTGGTGCTGCGGCCGCTAATTACCATGGATAAGGGCGATATTATCGATCTCTCTAGAAAAATTGGCACTGAGCCTTTTGCTGCTGTGATGCCCGAGTACTGCGGCGTGATTTCGGTAAAGCCTACCACTAGAGCCAAGATGGATAGGATAGTTAATCAGGAAGAAAAGTTTAACTTTGATTTAATTGATGAGGCTGTGGCCAATGCCCAGTTCGTCAATATCGATAAAATTGACTTAGCTGAAATGGCTAGTACTGAGGTAGAGGTACTAAACGTACCTATACAAGACGGCATTATTATTGATGTGCGTCACCCCAGCGAAGAAGAGCGCAAGCCTTTAAAAATTAACAATGTGACAGTAGAAAAAATACCTTTCTATGAATTGCACGGCAAGTTTGCCGAGCTGGATAAAAACAAAGTGTATTTATTGTATTGCGATAAAGGTGTGATGAGCCGCCTGCATGCCTCACACTTAGTGGAGCAAGGCTATAGCAATGTTAAGGTGTATCGCCCGCTGTAGTTTCTAGCTGCCGGTTATAGCAAACAAATAAATCGTTAAACTCTCTCAGCCTGATGGGGCTGAGGGAGTTTTTTTATGGGTAGTTGTTTTACGCTATGGGCGTTGGCTATTGTCGACCAACCCCTAAAGCCCAAGGGCGGGGCTGCTCATATTGATATTGGATATTTTTAGCTTATCGCTGTCAGGGGCGGTTTCATCGTGCACTAGGGTGATGGTTAGCTCGGCGTGGCCGCGGCTGTATTGAACTATGCCGCTATAACTGATGTAGCGGGTGCCTAGCAGGCTTAAAGCGCTGGCTAGGCGTGAAAAATGCAGCTCTTCTATGCGCTCAAATTGGCCTAGCGGGCGGTAAAGGTCTAGCACATTGCTAAGCTGCTGAGGGCTAACCACACTTTTGGCGGCGCTGGAAAGATGTTGGCTAAGGTCGGCCGCCTGCCAGCTGTCTATATCCTGCAGCATGGCGCTGATTTGATCAGGGGCCGTGGCCTGATAGTGGGCCTCTTGTCTATCAGTGTAAACAAATAGCCCAGCCACTATGGCTAAAAAGCTAATAATTACTAGGCGTATAAGTACGGGCTTAGACATGTTGAGCTCTGCTTTATAAAGAGTAATAAAAAGGGGTTGTGCGCTATTCTAACGGCAATTGTAGCGCTGCAGAAGTGCTGCGCGGAGGCTAATCCCTATAAATTAATGCGTTGCCGGCAGCGATTGGTGAATAAATACTATCTGTTAACCGGCTTTCGTGTATAATTTGCGCCCTTTTTGACCAGCTTTAGGTACCCTCTTGTGATTGAGAATCTACGTAATATCGCCATTATTGCCCACGTTGACCACGGTAAGACTACCTTGGTTGATAAGTTATTAAGCCAATCGGGCACAGTGGCTCGCCGTGATGAAGGCACTGAACGCCTCATGGACTCAAACGATCAGGAGAAAGAGCGTGGTATCACCATCCTGGCTAAGAACACCGCCATTGAGTGGAAAGACTACCGCATCAACATCGTCGACACCCCCGGGCACGCCGACTTTGGTGGCGAAGTAGAGCGCGTACTCTCTATGGTCGATTCGGTATTACTATTGGTAGACGCGGTAGATGGCCCCATGCCACAAACCCGCTTTGTTACCTCTAAGGCTTTCGAGCAAGGCCTGCGTCCCATTGTTGTTATCAACAAGATCGATAGGCCCGGTGCTCGCCCTGATTGGGTTATGGATCAAGTATTTGATTTGTTTGACTCTTTAGGCGCCACCGATGAACAGTTAGATTTCCCTGTTATTTACACTTCAGCCATTAATGGTATTGCCGGTACCGACCCGGAAGCTATGGCTGAAGATATGACACCTTTATATGAAATGATTGCCGAGCAAGTGCCTGCGCCACAGGTAGACCCTGACGGTGCATTTCAAATGCAGATATCTGCTCTAGCGTATGACAGCTATTTAGGCGTTATCGGTGTAGGCCGTATTACCCGCGGTAAGTTAAAGCCTAACCAGCAAGTGACTGTTAAGAGCGCCAATGGCGACGAGCGTAGAGGTAAAGTTTTAAACGTAAAAGGTTACTTAGGCCTTGAGCAAGTAGAAACCCAAGAAGCCACCGCTGGCGATATCGTTTGTATTAACGGTATCGATGGCTTGAGTATTTCAGACACCTTGTGTGACCCCGATCTGGTTGAGGCATTACCTGCATTAAGCGTGGATGAGCCTACCGTTAGCATGAACTTTATTGTTAACAACTCACCTTTCGCCGGTAAAGAAGGTAAGTTTGTTACTACCCGTAATATTAAAGACAGACTAGACCAAGAGTTAATTCATAACGTAGCCCTGCGGGTATCGGCTGGCGACACCCCTGATAAGTTTGTGGTATCGGGTCGTGGTGAATTGCACTTGTCGGTATTAATAGAAACCATGCGCCGCGAAGGTTTTGAGTTTGCTGTGTCTCGCCCTGAAGTTGTGCAAAAAGAAGTGGATGGCGAAATCTTAGAGCCTTACGAGCAAGTGGTTATCGATGTTGAAGAACAGCATCAAGGTGCCATCATGGAAGAGCTGGGCTTGCGTAAAGCCGAGATGACTAACATGGAGCCCGACGGCAAAGGTCGCGTACGCTTAGAATTTATTATGCCTTCGCGTGGCTTAATTGGTTTCCGTGGTGCGTTTTTAACCATGACATCGGGTTCAGGCATCATGACCGGTATCTTCGATCATTACGGCCCGGTTAAAATTGGTGATGTAGGTAAGCGTCAAAATGGCGTACTAGTCAGCATGGTTAAAGGTAAAACAGCGGCTTTTGCCTTGTTTAACCTACAGAGCCGTGGGCGTTTATTCTTAGGGCATGCGGTAGAAGTTTATGAAGGCCAAATTGTCGGCATTCATTCTCGCGACAACGATTTAGCGGTTAACCCCATAAAAGGTAAGCAGCTGACTAACGTACGTGCCTCAGGTACTGACGAAGCCTTAACGCTAGTGCCGCCCATTAAGCACACCTTAGAGCAGGCTCTAGAATTCATCGAGGATGATGAGTTGGTAGAAGTTACCCCTAAAAGCATACGCATACGCAAAAAGTTATTGACGGAAAATGAGCGTAAGCGCTCCAAATAACCAAAAGGGCAATTTGCTTATTTGATAGTGCAATTGGTGCTAAGTTAACGCTTGCTTGGCACCAGCGCAGTCTCTATGCTTCCTGCAGTGTGATGCTCGTCACACTTTGTGAAAGTGTTAGAGCACAGAAGTGTTAGAGCAAAGCAGCCATCAGGAGATGGCCAATAAAAATTATAAATGGACGCCTGTTAGCGGTAAAAGGCCCCCCAGAACATAGAGGTTTTGAGGTGACAGTACATAAATTTAGCCCCCTATCGACAGCCGATGAGGACAAGCAGCGCACTGCTACCAGTCCTTATCACTTATCCCGTTATCTGCGGCGCCCTAGTGCTAGCTCTGGCTATGGTTCTGAGCCCGGTTTTAGCAACTGGAGCCTCAAGGTAGATCAGCAGCGCCATCTAGCCGTTATCTTATTGACTGGCATGGCCATTTACTGTGGTTTTTTATCCTTCGAGTTATTAATGGCTGGCCGTACCTTGGCCGGTGTCGGCTTATTAGTATTAATGGCTTTGCATGTCGTGGTAGTCCGTAGGTATGCGGATTCCGTATTGAACTGGCCTTCGCAATTGATAGTGGCTATAGCCATACTCAGTTTATATGTCTATTTGCTGCTGAAGGGCGGCGACTTGCAGGGCGATGTGCTGTGGGCTTTAACCATGGCCCCCACCTTTTTCTTTTTATTAGGGCATTTTTGGGGCGGGCTGTGCTTTGCTGTGGCGTTAGCCGCGAGCATAGTGGTGTTTTTTGCACCCTCCACTGTCTCTATGTTTATTGCTGCGCCTTTGATAGCCGGCGAG
Source organism: Dasania marina DSM 21967 (assembly GCF_000373485.1). Classification (NCBI taxonomy): domain Bacteria; kingdom Pseudomonadati; phylum Pseudomonadota; class Gammaproteobacteria; order Cellvibrionales; family Spongiibacteraceae; genus Dasania; species Dasania marina. The sequence goes on along the minus strand of NZ_KB891575.1, from coordinate 169,891 downwards.
TATATTGCCAAGGAGCGTTTCTTAGGTATTTTTATGCTGTTGGGTATGTATAGTTTTTTGCTGGAGTACGATCGCAGCCGAGTTATAGGCTCGCTATTATCCAGTCGCGACCGCCTGCGTATACAGGCCAGCACCGATGAGCTAACGGGCCTAGCCAATCGCCACCATATGCGTGAGTGTCTGTCGCAACAAGAGCGTCGCAGCCAGCAGCGGCAAGAGCGCTACGGTTTAATACTGGCTGATATCGATCGCTTTAAGCAGATTAATGACCAGTTTGGCCACGACTGTGGTGACTGTGTCATTGCCGCAGTGGCCGATGCTCTGCGCAGCGCCCTGCGTGACGAAGACGTAGTTGCACGCTGGGGTGGTGAGGAGTTTTTGGTGGTGCTGCCCGATACCGACAGCGAGAGCGCTAGGTTAGTGGCCCAAAAGCTGCGCGAGGCTGTGGCAGATTTGAGCTTGCAGTATGAGGGTCATCAGGTTCATCCCACTTTGAGTTTTGGCGTGGTGTCTGGAGATCAACACCAAAAAGTTCAAGACTTAATATGTCAGGCAGATCACTGCTTATACCAAGCCAAACACAAAGGGCGCGACTGTATCGTTTACGCCTAGCGCTAAGCGACTTAGTTATGGGCAATGCAGCTAATATGGGTGATACTTAGCCGGTTCGTTCTAATAAGGATATAGCTGTGCTGCCTCTTTACCCTGAAATCAAACCCTATGCTCGCCACCAGCTCGCAGTTGATGAGCCCCATCTACTTTATATCGATGAAAGCGGTAGCCCCGATGGTATACCGGTGTTGTTTGTGCACGGTGGCCCGGGTGGTGGTTGCGATGGCAATAGTCGTCGTTTTTACGACCCCGAAAAATACCGCATTATTACCTTTGATCAGCGCGGCGCAGGGCGCTCTACGCCTCATGCCGAGCTGAGTCTTAATACCACGCCACACTTAATCGCCGATATAGAAGCGATACGCGTGTTTTTAAAAATCGAACAGTGGGTATTGTTTGGCGGATCCTGGGGCTCTACCCTGAGCTTACTGTATGCACAAGCTTACCCTGAGCGTGTGTTGGGTTTAGTGTTGCGCGGTATCTTTTTGTGCCGGCCGCAAGAGTTGCAGTGGTTTTATCAAGGCGGTGCTCATCACGTATTCCCCGATTACTGGAAAGACTATATCAAGCCTATTGCCGAGGATAAGCGCGAGGATTTTATTAGCGCTTACTATGAATTATTAACCGGCAGTAATGAAATTAAACGTATGGAGGCCGCTAAAGCTTGGTCGGTTTGGGAGGGGCGTTGCTCCACCTTGCGGCCCAACCCCGATTTAGCTGAGAGCTTTGGCGAGCCACACAAGGCCTTAGCCATGGCACGTATAGAGGCACATTATTTTATAAATGGCGCTTTTATTGGTGACAATCAAATTCTTGAGAATATCGATAAGTTAAACGGCATCCCCGGTATTATTGTGCACGGCCGCTACGATATGGTGTGTCCGCTAGATAGCGCGGTGGCTTTAAACGCGGCCTGGCAGGATAGCGAGCTGCATATTATTCGTGATGCCGGTCATTCAGCTGGCGAGCCCAGTATTGCCGATGCGCTAGTGCGCGCCACTGAAGATATGGCGATAAGGCTACGCCCTGAAGATAATCCATAACACTATTACGAGCATACGCATTGAAAGCATTACTACAGCGGGTGACGCAGGCGCGCGTTACTGTGGCGGGTGAAACCGTAGGCGAAATTCAACAAGGTTTATTGGTGTTATTGGGGGTGGAGCGCGACGACGACACCGCCAAAGCCGATAAGCTGGTAAATAAATTAATTGCCTATAGAATTTTTTCGGATGAGGCTGGCAAAATGAATTGCAGCCTTAAAGATATTAATGGCGAATTATTATTAGTGTCGCAATTCACCTTGGCGGCGGAAACTAATAAGGGCTTGCGGCCGGGCTTTTCTACTGCCGCACCACCCGACTTAGCTCAAGAATTATACCAGTATATGATTGCGGCCTTAAAAGCTAAATCGATTAAAATACAAACGGGTCAGTTTGGCGCCAACATGCAAGTGAGCTTAACCAATGACGGCCCCGTCACATTTTTATTAGAGGCTTAACATTAACGCTCTTATTGATTGATCTTTGCTAAAGCTGTGATAGTCTTTTTGGGTAGCGGCAATGGGGCATTTTACTTCATGTTTAAAAACCGCAATTAATACACTTATAAACACTATCCCATTAGGGGGCAATTATGAAACGGATTATAGTAAGCGCAATATTATTAGCAGGCTCAACAGTAGCCATGGCCGAGGCACCCGGCGGTCCAAACTGCGGTTGGGGTAATATGTTGTTTGACGGTCAGTCAGGTTTACCTTCGCATATAGTGGCTTCTATTACTAACGGCACTAGCGGTAACGCCACCTTTGGTATGACTTCAGGCACCAATGGTTGTAACACCTCCGGCACGCTGACCTATGGCGGTAAAGAGATGATTAATGTTGGCGCTTTGCTGGATGAATTTAGCGAAGATGTTGCTCGCGGTGACGGCGAAGTTTTAAATGCTGTGGCGGTTTCTTTAGGTGTTAACGCTGAAGATCGCGTGGCCTTTAAATTAGCCATGCACAATAACTTTGATAAAATTTTCCCCGCAGAAGATGTGACCACTGAGCATGTTTTAGCCTCTATGTGGTCAGTGATGCAAAGTGATGCACAATTAGCTAAATACGTATCATAAGCACTTCGTGACGGCCGTTCTGGCCGTCACTACTTTCTAATATTTCACCCCTTTTAGGATCGTTGCTGTATGAGCTTTGCCAAATTGCTCGTCGTTGTCGGCTTATGCTGTGCTTATTCTGCAACCATGGCTGGGCAGCCTTTATTGTCGAATGAACAGCCGAATGAGCAGTCGAATGAATTGCCAGCTGAGTTAACCCATCAGTTATCAGAACAAGAGCTTGCACACGCGGCGCATGACGGCCAGTGGTTAAATTTACTGCATTATAAAAGTAAGCAGCCCACCAACGTTTGGCATAATCAATTTCACAGCTATGTGGATGACAAAACATTTTTTATTAGCGATAGCGGCCATAGTGATCCTAAGTCAGAGTTAGCTGCGACACTGAAGGCTTTTGTTGCAAACCCACAAAGCCAATGTAAATACCCCGCCAGAAAGCTGTGGCTGTTAAAACATTACCCGCAGTTGAAACAACAGTTACCAGCGATAGCGTGTGATGAATACGAACAATGGCGCAGCAATATAGATGCAACGCAGTTGGTGTTAGTGTTTGCCTCTAGTTATATCAACAGCCCTTCATCCATGTACGGCCATACTTTTTTACGGGTAGATCCCGGCAATATAGAACAGGGCACCACCTTGCTGTCTTACGCGCTGAGTTTTGGCGCCAATATTCCCGATAATGAAAACGGCTTGCTCTACGCCTACCGCGGTTTATTTGGCGGCTACCCTGGTACCTTTGATGCCAAGCCCTATTACGAAAAAGTAAAAGAATACTCGCGCATGGATAACCGCGACCTGTGGGAATATCGCCTAGATTTTACCGAGCCAGAGCTGGCTATGTTTATGGCTCACGCTTGGGAATTAAACTTAGTTAATTTTGATTATTATTTTTTTGATGAAAACTGCGCGCTGCGGTTAATGGAGCTACTCGATATTGCCCGCCCCGGTTTAGAGCTCACCGCGCAATTTACTGATGTCGCCATACCCATAGATACCGTGCGGGTGGTTAGCGAAGCGGGTTTAATCAGTGACGTGCATTATCGCCCCTCCAACCAAGTAAAATTGCAACATGCGCTAGCGGCGTTAAGTGATGAGGAGCAAAACTTAGCAGCGACCTTAGCTGAAGATGAAGCCTTATTGCAAGGCTTGGATTATCTTGCATTGCCAGAGGGGCGTCAGCAATTAGTAGCACACACCGCTTACAGTTACCTGCGTTATAAAACCAATAGCTTGCCGCGCGATGAGCATGTAAGCCGTAGAAACTTAGCCTTATTGCGCGCGATAAAACAGGGCGATGCGCCTATAAAATTACCGCCCATTGTTACGCCGGTGGCGCCCGAGCTGGGCCACAAAACAAAAATGTGGGCAGTCGCGGTGGGTGAAGAGGAGAGCAAGACCTATACCGATATAGAATTTCACATGAGTTACCACGACCTGTTGGATAATCAAGATGGCTATCCCGCCAAAGCCTCATTAAATATGGGCCGCATAGTATTACGGGCTAAGGAAGATGAATCTGTGCAGTTGCAGCGTTTGGATATCATAGAAATCGCATCGCTGGCGCCCAGAGATCAATTTTTCAAACCCTTGTCGTGGCGGGTCAACGCCGGTTTAGAGCGGCAGTGGGTGGGGGGGAAAGATGAGTTGGCCAGCCAAGTGAATGGCGGCGCGGGTTTGTCCTATACGATTTATGGCGATCTCTCGGCTTATACCTTGGCCACCTTGCGTTTGGAATATAATAATGGCTTGGAGAGAAAGCTGGATCTTGCCCCCGGCGCAGCACTAGGTTTATTGTGGGGGAATGGTAAGCACCAAGCCTTATTGGCTGCAGAGCATTACCGTTTTCTCGATGGCGTAGAGCGCAATAGCGTGAGCTTGGGCTATAACTGGTCACTCGATGTAAACAATGCCGTGCGCTTTATGTTTAATCGTCGTCTGCAATCCTCGCAACAGGTAAACGAAGCCAGTGTTTCTTTTAGACATTATTTTTAAACCTAGGCGCTTGCTATGTTTGCTAGCTTTAAGCCTGTGCTTGGCAGGCTGCGAGAGCCTGTTTTTTTATCCTATGAAAGAGCATGTGCGCAGCCCGGACGATATCGATTTGGCTTATACGGATGTGCGTATAAACAGCAGCGATGGGGCGAGTTTACACGGCTGGTTTTTACCGGCAGTAGGCCCCGCCAAAGGCACGGTGTATTTCTTACACGGCAATGCCGAAAACATTAGTACCCACATCGCCAGCGTTTATTGGCTGCCCCAGCGTGGCTATCAAGTGTTTATGTTGGACTACCGCGGCTATGGCCTGTCCACGGGTGTGCCTACTTTGCCAGCGGTATTGGTGGATATTAAAAAGGGCTGGCAGTGGTTGCTACAGCAGCCGCAAACGCAGCAGCGGCCAGTTTATATTTTGGGCCAGAGCTTGGGGGCCGCCATGGCGGGTTATGTGGTGGCTACTGAGCCTGAGCTAAAGCAATCCTTAAGTGCGGTAGTGCTGGATGCCGGCTTTGCCAGTTATCCGCAGATGGCGAAAGAGACGGCTGCCAAGCACTGGCTAACCTGGCCTTGGCAGTGGGTGGCGGCGGGTTTGCTGGGGGATGAATACGATTTAGAGAAGGTGGTGGCGCAGATACAGCCCACCCCTTTATTGTTGATTCACGGCAAACAGGATGCGATTGTTGCGGCAGGGCAAATACAGCGGTTGTATGAGTTGGCGGGGCAGCCCAAGCGCTTATTACAATACGAGGGCCCGCATATTGCCACCTTTCAGCAGCCCGCCAACCGCGAGTATGTACTGCGATTTTTTGAGCAAGCTGCGGCGGGTGAAGTTACTGGTCTTTAGCGTTCTGGGTCTTAGTGCCAGTAGCTGAGTTTAGTGATCGTGACCACCTTTGCCGTGGGCATGGCCATGGGTGATTTCGTCTTCGGTGGCGGCGCGCACGTCCATCACTTCTATTTCAAAGCGTACGGCCTGGTCGACCAGTGGGTGGTTTAAGTCTACGTCGACATTAAATTTACCCACCTTTACTACAGTGCCTACCTGCATACCTTGCTCGGTATTAATGCGCACGGTTTGGCCGGGTTTCATTTTGCCTTCGTGTTTGAGGTATTTTGAAGGCACCCGCTGCTGCATGTCTGCTTTGCGTGCGCCAAAGGCATCTTCAGGGGCTAACTCTATCTCTAGCTTGTCGCCTGTCGACTTGCCCTCTATGGCGTTCTCAACACCGGCTAAAACATTGTTATAGCCAAATAAAAATAGATTGGGTTCCGCGTCCAAGCTGCTTTCAATTTTTTCGCCTTGGGCGTCGAATAAGCTGTAGTGAAAGCTAACAACAGTGTCTTTAGTGGCTTGCATGATTAAACTCAACAATTAAGTAGGTGACAGTGGGTAATAGTAGGTGATTTACGTGTAAAGGGGCGCTATGGTACGTGTTTTTAATCAGCCTGAATAGCTATCCGGGGGCTTCTGTGGCCGACATTTTACCCTTTAAAAAAGTGCCGCTAAAACAAAAATTTAAGGGCCATACCCTGTGTAAGCAGGGCCACCACAAGTGGCGCATAGTCACCGAGCGCAAATTCGATGTGCAGCAGGGCAAACTGGTGACGGCCTATGAGTGTGAGCGTTGCCACAAGCATAAAACCAAGCTGCTGTAGTAGGGTTAGCAAGGTGCTGAGGTTTAATAGTAGTAAACAAGGGGTAGGGAAATGATAAAAAGGATAATGTTGCATATAGCCTGCGCTGCGGCGCTATTGGGCTGTGCCTCGGCTGAGCGCAGTGTGCCCGATAGCGCTGGCGGCTGTGCTGAGCCACGGCCACAAATCTGTACCCGCGAATATCGCCCGGTATGCGGGGTGCAGCAGAATAGCTTGGCGAAGAGTTATGGCAATGCCTGCACGGCTTGTGCCGATGCGCAGGTGGTTTATTACTTGGAGGGGGCGTGTAAGGGGCGTGCGCCTCGTTAAGCGGCTGAAAGTGCTGGTGTTAGCTTAGCTGCTAAGTTTGCTCTCTATATCGGCCAGTAGTCGACGTACTTCCTCGCCACCTTCCACCGATTCTATAACCATGGCTAGGCCTAGGATATGCTCGGCTATCACTTGTTTAACCGACAGCCTTTGGGCTTCAGCCCGATCGCGCAGTAATAAAAAGGCACTGGCGCCTATGTCGTCTATTTGCTCTTGCTCGGTCATGGTGGCATCAGAATGACGAAAATGCTCTATTTCAACAACATTGCTAATCGGTGGCATGGGGTTGTTCCTAAAGGTTGGCGGTGATGCTGGTCAATTGCTGTGCAGTATAGGTTTTTGTGACAGCCTTGAAACTAGGTAATTACCCCTCCCCGCTTGCGTAAAACACTTATGATGGCTGGTAACTGGCTGATTTCTCAGAGATAATCGGGGCTAATTTTTTGCTGTGTAATCCATCTTATGCCGCAGCAGCTACATACTTAGAACTACGCAAGTCAGGAACCGCCTATGTCACAGGTTATTATTGGTGAAGATGGGGTAGAGCAATTCTCCCTAAAGAGCTACACCGAAAAAGCATACCTCGATTATTCCATGTACGTTATTCTCGACCGGGCGCTGCCAAACATAGCTGATGGCCTCAAGCCGGTGCAGCGCCGTATTATTTATGCCATGAGCGAGTTGGGCCTAAAAGCCGGCGCTAAATACAAAAAGTCTGCTCGTACTGTGGGTGACGTCATCGGTAAGTTTCACCCGCACGGTGATAGCGCCGCCTATGAAGCCATGGTGTTGATGGCGCAGCCTTTTTCCTATCGCTACCCGTTGATAGACGGCCAGGGTAACTGGGGCTCGCAGGATGATCCTAAGTCTTTCGCCGCTATGCGTTACACCGAGTCTAAGCTACACGGCTTTGCCGATGTGCTGTTGTCCGAGTTGGCCCAGGGCACGGTAGATTGGCAGCCTAACTTTGATGGCACTATGGATGAGCCTAAGGTGCTGCCTTCTCGGGCGCCCTCGGTATTGCTAAACGGCGTAACCGGTATCGCGGTAGGCATGGCCACCGACATCCCCCCGCACAATGTGCGTGAGGTGATAGGCGCCACTATTCATATGTTAGAAAATCCTAAGGCCACCGTGACGGATTTAATGGCATTCGTACAAGGCCCTGATTACCCCACCGAAGCTGAAATTATTACCGCTCCCGCCGACATACAGAAAATGTATGAGACCGGCAAAGGCAGCATGCGGATGCGGGCAATTTGGCAAAAAGAAGGCCCCGATGTGGTGATTACTGCTTTACCGCATCAGGTGTCGGGTTCAAAAATATTAGAACAAATTGCCGGCCAAATGCAGGCGAAAAAACTGCCCATGGTGGCGGATTTACGGGATGAGTCGGATCACGAAAATCCTACGCGCCTAGTGATAGTGCCGCGTTCTAATCGCGTAGACCTAGAGCCCATGATGAACCACCTATTTGCCTCTACTGATTTAGAGCGCAGCTATCGTATTAATATGAATATGATAGGCATAGATGGTCGCCCGCAAGTAAAAGCCCTTAATCGTATCATCTCGGAGTGGCTGGAATTCAGGTTGGAAACCACCACCCGCCGTTTGCAGTATCGCTTAGATAAAGTGTCAGAGCGCTTGCACAAATTAGACGGTTTATTAATCGCCTTCTTAAATATAGATGAAGTTATCCATATTATTCGCACCGAAGACGAGCCTAAAAAAGTGTTAATGGCGCGTTTTGAATTAAGTGAAATTCAAGCAGAATATGTACTTGATACCAAGCTGCGCCAATTAGCGCGCTTAGAAGAAGTCAAAATTCGTGCCGAGCAAGATGAGCTAAACAAAGAGCGTGAAAACCTAGAGGCTACCTTAGGCTCACCGCGCCGTTTAAAAACCTTAATTAAAAAAGAGCTGCAAGCGGTGGTGGATGAATATGGCGATGATAGGCGCTCGCCTATTGTTAGCCGTGTGGAAGCCAAGGCTTATAGCGAAGAAGATTTAATGACTACCGAGCCGGTTACGGTAGTGCTCTCCGAAAAAGGCTGGATACGCTCAGGCAAGGGCCACGAGCTAGACCCGGCCACGCTAAGCTATAAGTCGGGGGATAACCTGCACTTGGCCGCCAGAGGTAAGTCTAATCAAGCGGTGGTGATACTGGACTCCAGTGGTCGCTCCTATACCGTGGCGGCCCACAGCCTACCCTCGGCCCGCGGCCAAGGTGAGCCCTTAACGGGACGCATTAACCCAGCTTCAGGCGTGCGCTTTGAAGGTTTGTTGATGGGTAAGGCCGACGATATATACTTGGTCGCCTCTGACGCCGGTTATGGTTTTGTGGTTAAGTTTGAAGACTTACAAAGCAAAAACAAAGCCGGTAAAGCAGCCTTAAGCCTACCCAAAGGTGGCCGAGTGTTACAGCCCTCAGCCGTAGGTGAGGTAGCAGGGGCTAGCGTGGTAGCAGTGAGCAATGAAGGCCGCATGCTATTATTCCCCATCGCCGATTTGCCGGTGATGGCGCGCGGTAAGGGTAATAAAATTATTGGTATACCCTCGGCGCGTTTGCAGGCCCGCGAAGAATTTATGGTAGGGGTGCAGGTGATACGCGCAGGCCAAAGCTTACGGGTACATGCCGGTAAGCGCTACCTCAATATGAAGTTTAACGAGCTGGATCACTACGCTGGTGAACGCGGTCGTCGCGGTAATAAATTACCTAGAGGCTTCCAAAAAGTGGATCGCATAGAAGTGCTGGATTAATCCAGCACCACTATTTAAACGGTTTTTATGACTAGACCTGCACCTCTACATTATCTAGGTTTTGTTTTCGTCAAAGCCTACCTCAATATGACGGCCGCACTGTAGTTCACTCTGTGGCCTATCATGTTTTCTATTCTTTGGTGGCGGCTGCTTAGCTACAAGATATAATATTTTTAATATCACCACTCTCTTACGCTATGCTCAAACATAGCGTTGAGTGGCTGTGCAGCAAAAAATTGAGGTAAATTCATGAGCGTTTTTGAGCAGGCCCGAGGCCAACACATTAATTCCTATTACGCCGCCAGTGCCAATGGCGCGACAGACTTTCCCACACTTAATGATAATGTCGAAGCCGATGTCTGCGTGGTGGGCGGTGGCTATGCCGGTATGTCAGCGGCGATAGAATTGGCCGAGCAGGGCTACAGCGTGGTGTTGTTAGAGGCGGTTAAAATGGGCTGGGCGGCCTCGGGGCGCAACGGCGGCCAGATTATTGGCGGCTGGAATGCAGGCTACGATGGCCTAGCCAATAGCTTTGGCTACGAGACCGCTAAATTATTTGCCGACTTGAGCGAGGAAGGTAAACGGATAATTTATCAGCGCGCCGAAAAATACGGTATTAACGCGGATATTAAAAAGGGTTACGTTACCGCCGCTATGTACCAGCCGCACTTGGCCGATGTGCAGCATTATGCGGAGGAACTGAGCCAATGGCATTACCCTCATGCAGTAACCGTGCTATCACAGCAGGATATGCAACAGCATGTTGCCAGCGATCGCTACATAGGCGGCTTATATGATGAGGGCAGTGGCCACTTTCATCCTTTAAATTACGCCATAGGCGAGGCTAAAGCGGCGGCCAGCATAGGTGTACGCATTTTTGAAAACTCAGCGGTGCTAAAGATAGAATCTGGCGACGAACCTACTGTTTACACAGCTAAGGGCAGAGTTAAAGCCAAGCAAATTATTTTGGCGGGCAATTGTTATTTGGGTAAAACCGCGGCCAAGCTACAAAAGAAAATTATGCCCTCCAGCACCCTTGTTATCGCCACTGAGCCTTTAGGCGCCGAGCGCGCAAAGCAACTCATGCCCAGTGATGCGGCGGTGTGTGATTTACGCCATATATTGGATTATTTTCGCCTATCGGTGGATGGCCGTTTATTATTTGGTGGCAAAACTATTTATAGAGGCGTAGACCCCAAAGATATCGCCAAGGTGATGCGCAAGGATATGCTGAAAGTGTTTCCGCAGCTGGCGGATGTAAATGTTGATTACGCCTGGGGCGGCCATATCGATTTATCGGTAAACCGCATGCCTTCTGTGGGTGAGTATGAGGCCAATGTTTATTTTGCCCAGGGCTTTTCTGGCCACGGTGTAGTGCCTGCTCATATTGCCGGCAGAGTGCTGGCTGAAAAGGTGATGGGCAACACAGAACGCTACGATGTATGGCAGCAAATCAAACACTACAGCTTTCCCGGCGGAACTTTATTGCGCAAACCGGGTTTTCTATTAGGGTCTAGCTTTTTTTACTTACAAGATTTATGGGCCTCCTTGCGTTAAGCCTAGGCCTGGTTTTTCACCGTTATTCAATCAAAGGAAACAACTATGAAAACAATAGCAATGAGTTTGCTGGCAGTCATGTTTAGCGTGGCGGCCAGCGCCGAGCCCGAAGTAAAAGGTGGGCCAGAAGAACTGCGCCGTTTTTTACACCCTAAAGATAGCGTGGTCAGTATCTATGCTAGCGCCGAGCAAACCGCCTATTCCGATATGGCGATAGTTAATCTGGTGTTCACTACTGAAGAAAAATCACTGTCACAGGCATTGGCCAATAACAGCGCATTGCGGGCGCAGGTCAGCCAACAGTTACTGGCCGCCGGTATAGCGGCCGATAAGATCAATAGCGCCAAGTTTTCCACCTCGCCGCAGTTTGGCTGGTTTGGCAGCAAGCCCAGTAGCTATAAAGTGATTAACCGCATGGCGGTGGAAATCTCTGAGGAGTCACATTTAAAAACCTTAGCGACGGTGGCTGATGAAAACGCGGCTATAGATTTATCGGATACCAGCTTTAAGCACAGCCAAAAAGATGAATTCAATAACAAAGTGAAGCAGCTAGCGCTAAAAAAAGTAATGCAGCAAAAAGCCTTTTATGAAAGCTCCTTAGGGGTGATCTTAACCCCTGTTAATTTCCGAGAAGGGGGTATGGTACGCGCAGCTACTCGGGGGGCGGCGATGATGGAAGGGGTGGTGCTTAGCGCACAAAAAGCCAAGCGCACGGTGCAAGATGCCGCTATGAGCTATATGGGGCAGCCCAAAGAAGAAGCTTCTTTTGATGAGGTGGAATACCGGGCAGACTTAACCGTGGACTTTAAAATAGAGCCCAAAGCGGCTAAAAATTAATGTTAACCTTGTGTTGAGTAAGGCGGGGCTTGCTGGCAAGTCTCGCCTTTTTTATGAATTGAGTTTATGTCTTAGATGACAACGCCATAGTTCGATGCAGGGCTTTATTGCGCTGTCACCCTATTGTTTCTCAAATCGGCGTTGTGTAAATAATAGGCACTGTTAAACTGCGCGCTCTTTTTAATGTATTTAGTGGTAGTTGTATGCAGTCAAAGGCGCATTTTTGGGGTTGGGTTTTACTCTTTATTAGTTTTGTCTGGGGTATAGAGTTTTCGTTAGTGCATATGTCGCTAGATACCTTAGGCCCCCATACCTTTAACACCTTACGTTTTGCGATTGCAGTGCTTAGCTTGTCGCTTTACTTCGTGCTAGCCCGGAAAAAACTGTGGGCCAAGTTGACGAAAAACGTGTTACATCATGGCATTGTTTTAGGGGCTATGTTGTTTATCGGCTTCGCCGGACAAACGATAGGCCTGCAATACACCACGGCCAGTAATGCCGGCTTTATTACCGGGTTAAATGTGCTTTTGGTGCCCATCATTGCCTTGTTGTGGTTAAAGCAGCCGCAGCAGTGGTTTGTTTGGATGGGGGTGGCTTTAGCTATTGTCGGTACCTTGTTGTTAACCGGCGGGGTATCTGGCTTTGGTGTTGGCGAGCTGCTGGTATTACTGTGTGCCCTGATGTTTGCTGTGCATATTGTTTACACCGGTGTTTATGCACGGGAGGTCGATGCTCTGGCGCTAACCCAAGTGCAATTAATCACCGTAACCGTGTTGAGTTTATTAGCTGCCATTTACTACGAGCAAAGCTCCTTGCTTGCTCTGCCCGAACATTTAATTTACCAAGCGGGTACTGAGGTGGGGCAGACTTTGTGGCTGGCGCTGTTGTTAGGCGGCACGGTCGGGACCAGTTTGGCCTATGTGGCACAAACTATAGGCCAGCAATATTTGGATGCTTGGCGGGTAGGGGTGATTTATGCCACCGAACCTTTGTTTGCCGCATTAGGTGGTTTTTGGATATTGTCGGAAACTCTAAGCAACTATGCTTGGTTGGGAGCAGGTTTTATTATCGCGGGCATGTTAGTGGCAGAGCTGATGGAGGGCGATAAGTTGGACGATAACGGCAGTGCTTTAGTGCCGGAGAAAGTGCAAGGATAAAGAATGTGTTACCGTGGGCAGTGATGTTATTGCTTATATTGGGGGAGTGGTGAGTGATAGCTAAAAAATACACGAGCTATGTGTTTTCGTTTTTTATGTCATTATTAATGTCATCGATTATGTCTATGGTGGTGACTTTGATCAATATGGGCTTGGTCGATAATCTTCTTACTATCTGGTTGCGGGCGTGGAGCATTTCTTTTGTGATTGCTTTCCCGACGATTATTGTTGTTGCGCCGCTAGTTAAAAAGCTAGTTGATGTAGTGATTGAACAATAGTGAGCTGTGATTTAAATAAACGTGCTGCTAGCTTTACATTGCTGTCACAGGTTTAGCAATGAAGGGTTTAGCGATGATGATTCAGCGCTAAACCTACTTATATCTTATTGCCCCAACGGTATTTAAAATCTAGGATAATCCCCGCATTCAAAAAACGGCTTTTGCAGCGTTTCATAAGCGCTAGCCGCTTTAAGCACACTGTGCTCGTCGTAGGCCTTGCCCACAATTTGTATGCCGGTAGGCACCTTATTACTATCTTTACCGGAGGGCATGCTCAGCACTGGGCAGCGGCTTAGGCTATTAAAATAATAAGTCATAGAGTCGGAGCCAAAATTGGGACTAATCAACTTGCCGTTGATGCATAGCGAGTTAACACTGTAGTCCCAGTCGGCGGGCACTTTTGCGGTAGCTGCGGTGGGGCATATCAGCACGTCATAAGATGCCATAGCGCGGGTAAAGGCCTGATACATTTCAGCCTCATGCGCTTTGGCGTTGAGTAGGTCATCTATACTAATCACTTTGCTGTCGGCAAACAGTGATTGCACATAAGGCGTTAACTGTTCTAACTGTGCGGGCGAACCAAACTGTTGTTTTAAAACAGTGATAGCATAAAAATAGATGTGGGTGAAAAATGTCTCTATGCATTGTTCAGTCCAGTCTATAGTCACTTCTTCTACGATGGCGCCTAAGTCCTGAAATTTTTTGACGGCGGCCAAGGTGTTCTGTTGTACGTCTACATCCACTTCCCTATGGCCTAAGTTCAAGCTATAAGCTATGCGCATGCCGACGATATTGTCATAGCTGTTGGGCAGAATAAGCTTGGGGCTGAGGCTGGTAATATCGCTGGGGTGAGGGCCGGCGATTTGATTTTGAAATGAAATAATATCAGCTACCGATCTCGCCATAGGTCCTTCGTGGCAGTAAGTATCGAAATTCCATGGCGGTGATTGCGGCACACGACCATAGGGCGGTTTATAACCGACTATGCCATTGTGTGAAGCGGGTATACGAATAGAGCCGCCTATGTCACTGCCGGTAGCTAGGGTGGCTGTGCCAGAAGCTAGGGCAGCGCCTGAGCCGCCCGATGAGCCGCCAGCACTGTAGGCACTATTCCAAGGATTGCGGGTAACGCCCCATAGTTTAGAGAGGGTGTTGGAGTGCATGCAAAATTCAGGGGTGGTGGTGCGTACGTGGGCAATAGCGCCAGCGTTTAGCAAGCGCTGTAACATCGGTGAAGTGTGGTCAGCGATAGCATCTTTTAATAATAGCGAGCCCTGGGTGCAAGGCTTGCCCTGTTGCGCAGTTTCATCTTTTACCCCTAGGGTGATACCTTCTAAGGGTTTGGCGCGGCCTTGCCTATAAGCGAGCTCGGCCGCTTGCGCGGCCTGTAAGGCTTCTTCATAAAACTGAAAAGCTAAAGCGTTAACGGTAGGTTCCACTTTTTCTGCCCGGGCAATTTGTGCTTGCAGAATATCTACGGGCGATAGCTCGCCCGATGAAAAGTGTTTGATTGCCGTTGTTGCCGATAAATAGCAAAGTTGTTCAGACATTATTGAGTAGCCTTACGCTCACTATTATCCCAAGCTTTAAAGCTTGGGATAATCACCGGTAGCAAAAAATGGTTTATTGACGGATTCATAGGCGCTAGCCGCTTTAAACACACTGTGTTCGTCGTAAGCCTTGCCTACAATTTGTATGCCGGTGGGCACATTATTTCTATCTTTACCCGCTGGCATGTTTAATACCGGGCAGCGGCTGAGTATATTGAAGTAATAGGTCAGCATTTCCGTTACAAAATTAACATTTAATGTTTTGCCATTTATTTCTAGTGGGGTAGTACTAAAATCCCAATCGGCGGCAAAGCTAGCGGTTGCCATGGTGGGGCAGATAAATAAATCATAGTCTGCGGTTGCGTGAGTAAACTGTTGGTACATTTCACCTTCATGTTGCTTAGAATCAATAATGTCGGGAATGCTAACACCGTTAGACTGCTCTAATAAAAAGCGTACATAGGTGGTGAGTTGTTCGTGCTCGGCAGGGTCGGTAAGGGATTTTTTTAGTATACCCATGGCATAAAAATATAAGTGGGTTAAATAGGTTTGGCGGCAGCGTGAAGTCCAGCCTATAGAGACTTCTTCAACGATAGCGCCTAGATCGCGAAATTTCTGTAGCGCAACTAAGGTGTTTTCACGTATATCATTATCCACTACACGATGCTCAAAATCTAAGCTGTAGGCTATGCGCATACCGGCGATATTGTCGTAGCTGTTAGGCAGAATAAGTTTGGGGCTTAAGCTGGCAATGTCACTGGGGTGGGGGCCGTTAATTTGGTTTTGAAATAAGATGGTGTCGGCAACAGTTCTAGCCATGGGGCCTTCGTGGCAGTAAGTGTCAAAGCTCCAGGGTGGCGACTGCGGTACGCGGCCAAAAGGCGGTTTGTAACCAACTATGCCATTTTGCGACGCGGGTATGCGTATAGATCCTGCAATATCGCTGCCGGTGGCTAGGGTGGTGGTGCCTGAGGCTAATGCCGCACCAGAACCGCCCGATGAACCGCCGGGGCTATAGGCCAAGTTCCATGGGTTGCGAGTAACGCCCCATAATTTCGACATGGTGCAGGAGTGCATACAAAATTCAGGGGTGGCGGTGCGGGCATGGGGTATGGCGCCAGCATCGAGTAAGCGTTGCATCATTGGAGCATTGTTATCGGCTATATGATCTTTCAATAATAACGAGCCATGGGTGCTAGGTTTACCCTTGTGGGCTAGCTCATCTTTTATGGCCACGGTGATACCTTCTAAGGGCCTAGCCGTGCCATTTCGATAGGCTTTTTCGGCAGCTTTAGCCATGTCCATAGCTTCGTCGTAAAAGGTAAACACTAAGGCATTTACCTCGGGCTCCACTTGCTGGGCGCGGTCGATTTGCGCCTGTAATACTTCTACTGGCGATAGTTCTCCAGAGCTAAATAATTGTATGGCGTCTACCGCCGATAAATAACACAATTCATTAGACATAATACTTTCCTTCAATACATAAATGTTAATACATAGGGTTTTGCTGATTAAAATTAAGCGGTTTGTTTAGCGTTTTTTAAGGCAAAAGCAAACAGGCATAAGCTCAGTACTACGCCGGCTGTGGCTAAATGCCCTACCGCAATAAAATCGCTGTTAGAAATTAATAAGCCTGCGACGGCTGGGCCTAACGCGCCGCCCAGAGTTTGAAAGGCCGGTGTTAGTGCTACTGCTTTACCTGAGGGGTCGCATTGATTAACCGCCGCATATTGGTAAGGCATGGAGAAGTTCCACATGGCGGCGTATAGCAGTGCGGAAACAAAATAAAACTCTGCGGAGATGGTAAAAGACAAGCCATAAACCGCTAACACTATGCCTGCGGTTGCTAAACATAAAGGCTTAAGCCTGCCGTAGCGATCGCCTAAAAAGGATGCTGCCAAAGAGCCTATGATGGCTATCATGGCAGCTATAGCGAGTAAGGTGCTGGCGCTTTCAGTGGTTAAGTCTGAGGCCACGCCCATTCTTTCTATATAGGTCCACACACAACCTATATTGAAGAAAAACAAAAAGCAGCCGGCAACAGAGAGCAAGGCTTTGGGGTTAGTTAATACGCTTAGTGCGTTAGGGCTAAGATTCTCAACGTTTCTACCGGCGCATGGCAACCAGTAAATAACAGCCAGCCCCGATAGCGCCATACCTGCCATTAGGCTGTAAATACTGTCAAAGCCCCACAGGTTAACAGCTTGCGGAATGAGAAAAATAAGTAGACTAGAACCCACAACCTGCATAGATATGGCGTAAGCAAAAGCACGATCAGGGTTGGGAGCGTCAGATAAAATAATTAGGGTCAGCGAATATAAGGCGCCGCTGCCCAAACTAATAAAGCCAAAGGCAATGAATTTAATGAGATATTGCTCGGATGACATGGCAATAAAAAAACCGCTAATAAATAGCGCTAAGCTAATCGCCGCGCTGTACTGCCAGTTATAGCGTCGTACCCAAAATAAAGCAGAGGTAGAGCTTAGGCTATACAGTAATAATAAAGCGGCAGAAAAATAACCCAGCTGTTGATTGTTAAGGCTGAATTGGTTGGCGGTAGCGCCAATAATGACGGGCTGTATTAGCACCATTAGTGAGGCTACAAGATTAAGCCACAGCGCTGCTGCAATCGATTTTGGACGAAAAATACTAGTAGCATTAGGGTTGTGAGTAGGCGCTATAGTTTCTGCAAGCGTTTCTTCAACATAAGATGTGTTCATAACTTTGCCGTAGGAGGCGATGCAGCGACAAGCTGCAGGCCGTTGTTAAAAAGAAGGTGCATTTATATCAGTGGTTATTGCCGATAATAAATGCACCTAGGTTTTTCTATAAAGGCGTACTACCAGTTATACAGCGCTTCTATAGACCAGCTACGGGGTTGCCCAGGTACTAGCGGGTAGGTAACAACATCGTCGGTGGTAACACGGGCGGCATACTCTTCGTTGGCTAAGTTTTTGCCAGCTAGAGCAAGCTCCCAACGTCCCTCTACATCAGCGATAGATAAGCGCGCGTTTAGCAGGCCGTACCCATCTTGGCCTTTTGTTGCGTGATCTAATGGGCTGATAGTTGAGTCTTTAGAGACGATATCATCGCGCCAGTTGTAACCTAGCTCGGCCTCGGCCTCGTAAGCGTCGTTAAGCATCCAGCTGTAATTGGCTTGCAAGGTATAGCTAAAGTCAGGGGCAAAGGTTCTGTCTAAGCCGTCTAGGGTTTGGGTATTACCAGCGGGGTCGAATACCGGAGTTTTATCGGCTTCGGTAAATTTGGCGTTCAACCACGTAAAGCTGCCGGCTAGTTTTAAGCCCTCTACCGCTTGTGGCAACCAAATAATATCTAGCTCATAGCCTAAGTGTTCGGCATCGCCCATATTATCCAGCTTCGACAGCTGGGTGTTGGTGACATCACTTTCGATTATTATAAATCCTTGTACTTCCTGATAATCGTAAAAGAAGATATCACCGTTAACCCGTAGGGTGTTGTCTAGCCAATTGCTTTTAAAGCCTACTTCATAGGAGAGCACGCGCTCTTCTTTATAAGGTTGTACATCGCTTTCATAAAAGGCGAAGCCGCCAAAGAAACCACCGGATTTAAAGCCTTGAGTTATTTTACCGTACACCAGTACATCTTCATTGGGGGTCCAATCTAAGCCTAAGTGGCCAGAATAATTATTATCCAGTTCATAGTCGGTTTTTACATTATTAATAAAATAGCTAGGGCCGCCGAAGTTGTTGAGTGGATCTACGTTGTAATGGAAGACGTTAAAGATCTCTTTTTCTTCGTCAGTGTAGCGCAGCGAGCCATTGGCGGCCAAGTAGTCGTTAAGTTGGTATTTCAACTGCACATAGGTAGACCAGGATTTATTTTCCTGCTCAAAGCCTCTTTCGCTAGAGGTTTGGAAAAAAGGAAAGTCGGTTAAATCGCCTTTACGGTTATCGGATATCTCATCTTCGGCATAGGTGAAGCCCACTAACCATTCCAACTTGTTACTGCTGTTAGAGGTGAGCCTAAATTCTTGTGACCAAGATTTAATTTCGGCATCACCCTCTCTTTCATTTAAAAAGTTGGGCGCTTCGGCATCAAAATCAAACTCTTGTTTATTCTCGTAATCGATATAGCCAGTGATGGCGGTAAAGGTGGCAAAATCCATATCCCAGTTAATACGCATAGAGAGCGCCTGCCATGCGTTATCTAACTCATTAGTCGGTGGCGCTAACACTTTGGTGCCATCTTTGTTTTGCTCTGAGGGTAGCGGTAGGCTGGGATCTAGTACATTACCAAAGGTAAAGCAGCTATCCTCATCGGCCTTGCCATTAATGGCGGCCTGACAAAAATCACCGACCGCGTCGTATACCGGTTGGTTGTATAGCAGGGTGGTTTCGGAACGGTCGTAGCCGCCATCGATTTTAAATAGCACATCCACATTTTCGTTGGCTTGAAATAATAATTGTGCGCGGTAGGCACTAAAATCACTGTCGCCCCATTCGTCATCTTTAGCGGTGGCTAAAGAGTCCTGCCAGCCGCCGCCCTGGTGGGTGGTGGCCGCTAAACGTATGGCTACTTTATCGCTAAGGGCTGTGCCTACAGCGCCTTCCAGTGTGCTGCTATTCCATTTGCCGTAAGAGGCTTTCAGGTAACCGTTATTGCCATCTTGTAGTGAGGGGGCTTGTGAATGTATGAGTATTGCACCGCCGCTGGTGTTTTTACCGTAGAGGCCGCCTTGCGGGCCTTTAAGAATTTCTACCCGCTCTATATCAAATAAGCCTATACCGCCCATTACATTGGAACTTAGGTAAAAATCATCGTAATAAATGGCAGAGGCGGGGGTGTTGTTGGAGTTGAAATCCGCCAGGCCTACGCCACGTATAACCCAAGTGGGTTGGCCGGCACCGCGATCATCAAATAATTCTACGCCGGGTACAAATTCGATTAAATCTTGCACCGCATTGGCGCCGGATTTTTTTAATTCCTCCTGCGAAAAAGCGGCTACCGCAATCGGCACATCCTGTAGGCTTTCATTACGTTTTTGCGCACTGACTATGACTTCTTCTAACACGGCAGCGTGGCTTATGGGGCAGTTGATTGCGACCGCGGCGGTGATGGCGGCGGCTAAGCGTTTTTTATAGTGCATGGCTGTTCTCCATTATTATTGTGGTGTAGGTTTGCGTAAGGTTACTGCTTAGTTGGTTTTATTCGCCATAAAACCAATTTTCTTGCCGTTGCCTAGGGTCAAATTCCCAGTGCACGTGTTTGCTTTCTTGAAAGCTTTCTAAGCCTTCAGGGCCTAGCTCTCTGCTAGCTGTGCCGCTTTTTTTCATGCCGCCAAAAGGGGCCGCGACATTGTCGGGTAGAGTGTCGTTAATCCAAATGGTGCCGGCCTTAACCTCTTGGTAAAACTGACGAATAAGGTGCATGTCGTTACTCATTAGGCAGGCGCCTAGGCCGTAGTCTGTGGCATTGACATAGGCGATGGCCTCAGCAAAATCGTCATAGGGCATCACTGCCACTAGGGGGCCAAAGGATTCTTCGTTCATGCATTTCATGCTGTGGTTGGCGTTGCTAATAATGGTGGGCTGATAAAAAAATCCTTGCTCAAATTGCGGGCATTTTTGACCGCCTATTAGTAATGTCCCGCCCTTGGCGATGGCGTCTGCTACGTGGGCGTTGATTTTATGTATGCTATTTTCATCGCATAGCGGCCCCATTTGGGTGCTGTCATCATTGCCGTGGCCTACTTGTATATTTGTGTATACCGCAAGCAGGGCTTTGATAAATTGTGGGTAGGCTTGCCGCGGCACGTAGATGCGTTCCGTTGAGGTGCAGATTTGTCCGGCATTCCACAGTGATGAGCTGGCGAAGGCTCTGGCGGCCAACTGGATATCGGCATCGGGGGCCACCACGGCGGCGTCTTTACCGCCTAGTTCCAAGTGTAGGTTTTTAACCATGCCCGCGGTTTTTTGCGCGATTCTTGCGCCGGTTGCGGTAGAGCCGGTGAAGGCTATGGTGGGTACGTCGGGGTGGCAGGTGAGGGCGTCCCCCATTTTTTCACCTAGGCCGGTAATAATGTTGATCACCCCTTTGGGGAAATCACTAAACACCATTTTGGCCAGCATTAAGGTGGCCAGTGGTGTTTTTTCTGAAGGTTTAATGATTACGGTATTGCCTGCGGCGAGTGCCGGGGCAATCTTCCAGAACATTAACAGAAAAGGATAATTAAACGGAATAATGCAGGCGGTGACGCCATAGGGTTCTTTAATTACAAAATTAAACGCTGAGTCGTAAATGGGGGGTACCACACGGCCTATGCCGTTTTTTATCAGCTGCGCATAATACTCTATACATTCTATAGACCAGTCGATTTCGCAGCGGGACTCGAATAGGGTTTTACCTTGTTCTAGGGTTATTTGCTGAGCTAATGCTTCTTTATGCTGGGCAAGTTTTTGCGCCATGCCCTGTAAAAATTGACTTCTAACAGGCACAACGGTTTTTTTCCAAAGCTGAAAGGCCTGTGCTGAGGATTGCACCGCGAGTTCCACATCGCTGGGGCCGGCATTGGGTACCGTGTCTATAAGGGATTCGGTGGCAGGGTTGATAACAGGTATTTGTTCGCCGTCCTGAGCGTCTAGCCATTCGCCGTTGAGATACATTTGCATAAAATAATTAACTTGTATTGGTAGTAATGATTTAAAAAAGAGCCGCGCTAAAAGACTATTTGTTAGGCTGTAAAAACTATGCCGAGGAGCTGGGCCGCTTAGCGGCATAGTTTTTTTGCTGTCACTACTATTTTGAAAGAGCAAATAGTCTATTTAGCGAGGCTCAAAGGCCTTAATAGAAGGTGTGTAGTACTTCTATCGCGGCGCGCTCCCCCGAGCGTACGGCACCGTTAAGGTAACCATGGTCTTTGCTGTCGGTATGTTCACCGGCAAAGAATATATTGCCTTCCGGTTTGGCTGGCGCACCACCAAAGCTGGTGTACTGGCCCTGCCAAAAGCTAGAGTAAGAGCCTTTAGACCAAGGGTTAATCGTCCAGTCTGAGGTTAACGCTTTGCCATTAAAGGCGGCAGCAGTACCCGGGAAAACATTGTTTACGCTATTTAAAAAGTTACTGACATCATTGGCGTGTGAAACTTGGAATGGCTGGGTGCTGCTAAGGTTTAAGCCTTTGCTGCCCCCTAAGTAATTAGCCAGTACGCCTTTGCTGCCCGCTTGGTTGGAGGTTGGATCCCAGCTAACGATATGGCTGTCGGGGTCGGTTAGGGTGCTGCCATTACAGCTGATAATTTCACCGCCTACATTGATGGGGTTGTGCCAAGTGCGGCTGTTACATTGCACCTGTACTTTGGCGTTGTGACCCATGCCTAGCTCGTTGATGGCCTGACGTTTTTG
Source organism: Dasania marina DSM 21967 (assembly GCF_000373485.1). Taxonomy (NCBI): domain Bacteria; kingdom Pseudomonadati; phylum Pseudomonadota; class Gammaproteobacteria; order Cellvibrionales; family Spongiibacteraceae; genus Dasania; species Dasania marina. The sequence goes on along the minus strand of NZ_KB891575.1, from coordinate 147,676 downwards.
CGGGCGGAAGGCATTCCAAATAGCGGGGGCTATATCGACATCGCGCAAGGTGGTGAAGGGCAGTGCCAATACTAGGGCGTCGCACACGGCGGAGCTGCCATCGTTAAAGCTGAGGGTGTAAGGGCCGTTGGAGTCACCTTGTATGGCGGTAAGGGCTTTATCGGTAACCACCGTGCCGCTGGGTAGTTCTTGTTCCATGCCGGTGATGAGTTGATCGGCGCCGCCGCGTATGCGGAAGCGTTCAGCGGCAGGCTGTGGCCTAGTGCCCATAATGCCCAGCATATTGAGAGCTGATTGCTCATTGGGGTCTACGCCTAATTCGCTTACCCCTAGGCCTAGCATTAGCCTGCCTATAGAGCTGTTGCGGCCTAGGCCTATTTCATCCATCCAGTCGGCGGCTAGCATATTGTCTAAGCGCAGGTGCTCTGCATTGTAGTTTTCGTAGGTGACTTGGCCAGGGTTGGGGGCGGCCTGTAGGGCGTTGTTAAGGGTTAGGATTAGCTCTATATCCCAGTCGCTGCCGATTTGGCTTTCGGTGTAGTACTGGCCATCCACATAGCCCATCCATTGCTTGCCGTCTGGGGGGGAGGCATGTTCGTCATCCAGTGTTAGCCCCAGTTTGTGGGCGAGGTTGCGGATTTCGGTTTGTGAGGTGTTGATAAACTCGCCACCCCATTCGGTGATCTGGCCGTCATCAAAATAACCTCTGGCGGTATAACAGCGGCCGCCTAAGCGGGTAGAGGCCTCGTATACGCTGATATTAAAACCGCTGCCTAGCTTATTGAGCCTGTGGGCGCAGCGTAAGCCGGCCAGCCCTGCACCTATTACGGCCACGCGCGGGTCAGATGACGAAGGTGGGCCGCCCTGGGCCTTAGCTGAAAGTGGCGATAATATACCGCCTGCAGCTACCGTTGCCACGGCCGCTGCTACGCCGGTTTTTTGCAAAAAGTTTCTGCGGTCCTGGTTTTCTAACTGCTGTTGTTTTTGTTGTTTTGCCAGAATTAAGGCTTGCTCGTCATGTATTTCTAAGGCTTCTTTGAGGGGAATGCCTTGCTGCTGGCCGCTCTCGCCTACATGGATGATCTTGCTAATAATCTTGCTAATGGGTGAATACGCCATACGTGTCTCCTGCTACTTGCTATCGTTATTGGTGTAAAGCAAAACGCTTATGGCGAGACAGCTATTAACACACCACAAACCCGACCCTTTAGTCGGGCAGTATTTATACTATCTGGATTATTGTGTGTCAATACGCTTTTTAAAGATCATTGTTTAGCCGTTTTTAATGTTTTCTGGGCTATTGTAAGCTCTTATTTTCTTGCTTATGACTTGTAAGTCGGCTTTGTGCGTGTTTATTGCTGCCTAATTTCTGTGTGCTCAGGGTCGGATTATACGGCTGAGTGTATATCTGCTTGGCTTTAGCAGAGCTTATGGGGCAGTATTGGCCTGCATTACAGAGTGGTCAGTTAGCTTGGCGGTGACAGGAGTTTATGAGTGAAGGAGGTAGCAGTTTGACTAAGATGGTGTCTGAGGACTCTTCGAAAGAGATAAAAGTGAGAAAAAAGCCTTCGCAGCCGCGGGGGATTAAAACCGTTGAGCGCATCTTGGCGGCCACTAGGGAGATATTGCAAAGCGAAGGAGTGGATGGCTTTACCATGCAAAAGGTAGCCGAGCGCTTAGGTATGTCTAAGGGCTCGCTCTATGAGTACTTCCCCAATAAAGAGTCGATCATTTATCTGATTGCCGACCAGTGGCTGGATTCTCATAAAGACAATTTTCTGAGTAACTCGCCCCATGAAAAACACTACGATAACTGCATGGCTTGGTTGGAGCAGGTGGGGCGAGGCACGGTTGCGCTCTACGCCAACCAGCCTGGCTTACCTGAAGTGCTGCACGTATTGCGCACTAGCCCGGAGCTGCATCAGCATGACTTGAAGCATGATCAGTTTGTTGTTGAACAGTCGGCGGAGGGGTTTAAATATTTTTACCCGGATGTTGATGAGGTGGAGTTACAGGCTTTGGCGCAAACCTTGTTTACTATGTCGCATTACGTGCTGATAGATGTCTATGTTAGGCATGTGGCTAATAGCGAGCAGGTGATTAAAAATCTCAAGTTTGCAGTTTCTGCCTTGTTGTTGCGGTTGATAGATCGTTAGAGGGGCGTTGCTTTTTTTGTGATACGCGCTAACTAGTTGCGCTGAAACTGTAATTGCAGGGCGCTAAATTGGCGCTCTATCAGCTCATTATAGGGCGGGCTAAATTCTATGCCGCTACCGTCGCGGCCTTCGGCGGTTTCTATGCGGCCATTGACGCTGGCATGTTCTAGTATGCTTTGATCTATGCTTAGGCGCTGCTCGCCTATTTGTTGTTCACAAGCCTGGGCAATTAATTGCTGTTTGCTAAAGTCGTCGCTGTGTTCGGCCATGCTGACGCTGGCATAAAATACAGGCTTGTTGTTGTCGCTGGAAAATAATTGTTCAATAATTTTTCCGCAGCACAGGGCTTTAAAGGGATGATCGTTTTCGTCTTTGTTCTGATAAAAGCTGGCGCTAAAACTATAGGGTCTGGTGATTTCAACGCGGCCGTCGTAGAGCTTGCCTATGGTGTTGAGTTGTTGCTGATAGTGTTTTAGTTGCTGCTGGCTGAGTGTCGTTTCGTGGCTTTCAAATTGTATGTGTAGTAGGGCTAGCTCGTTGCTGCAATTTTGCAGTGGCGCCGGGTTGGGGCCTTTTAAGGTTTGCTGTATCAGTTGCTGTAGTTCGTCTTCGCCGCTGTAGGGTAGGTTTTTTCGGCGGGTATTAGCGGGATAGTTAGCTGCGGCGATAAGTGTCTGTAGTTCATTAAAGAGTTGGCTGAGTTTGCCGCCTAACCACAGGCATAATGCATAGCAGCAGGCGCTGAGTAACAGGCTTAGCAAGAGTAGCTGTAGCAATAAACCATTGGCGCGGGCGTCAAAGGGATGGTTGTTAATTACCACTAAGCTGTGGCCGGCAATGCTGTCTTGGTAGTGTATGGGGGCCATATAGGCTTTGCCGTCTATGCGTTCCCCCGCTTCGGCTATGGGTTTGTTTTCTACATTGTAAATAGCGGCTTGGTGTATGGCTTCGCTGTTGGCTAACTCGACTAATAGTGACTGTAGGCTGAGGGTGTCGCCCTGCACTAACGCTGGCCTGGCGCTGATCGCCAGTTGTTGGCTGAGCTGGTTACCCAGTTGCTCTAGGTTGGCGTTGTTAAGCGCCTGTATAGATTGTTGGCTAATAGCAATCAGCGCTAGGCAGCTGCCTAGGCAAAGCGCTGCACCGCAGGCGGCCAACTTGTTGGCAAAAGGTAGTTTGCGTATAAAGGGTTGTTGAAGTAGTGAGCTAATCAAAATAATGCGACAACCGGTTGCTGCGGGGGTTTATTGTTATATGGCGAGTATAAACTATGCCTTGTGGCAGGGCAGCCATTTTTTGGCGCAGCCGAATATTTAGCGTGGATAGCGTTTGTTTCCTCCGCTACAATGGCGACATTCTCTGTGTTGTGTGGATACCCCTCTGTGAAAGAAATCATTCTGATTAATATTGCCGGCGATGATAAGCCCGGCTTAACCGCCTCTATTACCGGCATACTCTCGACCTATGACGTTAATGTCTTGGATATAGGTCAGTCGGTTATACACGACACGCTGTCCTTGGGGATATTGGTGGAGGTGCCTGCCGCGGCTGAATCCTCGCCTATATTAAAAGATATTTTATTTAAGGTGCACGAACTGGGTTTTTCGGTGCGTTTTTCGCCTATAGATATAGAAGATTACGAGCACTGGGTGCAGGGGCAAGGTAAGGCGCGTCATATTATTACCTTGTTGTCGCGGCAAATTACCGCGCTGCATATCTCGGCCTTAACCGACATTGTCGCTAAGCACGATTTAAACATCGATCGCATAGAGCGCTTGTCGGGCCGGGTATCGCTAACCCATGAAAACAGCGAAAAGAGCAAAGCCTGTGTGGAATTTTCGGTGCGGGGCAGCCTGGCCGATATGGCGAGTTTTCGCGGCGAGCTGATGCAGTTAGCGAATAAGTATGATGTGGATGTGGCGATACAAGAGGACAATATGTTCCGTCGCAACCGTCGTCTAGTAGTGTTTGATATGGACTCCACCTTGATAGAAGCTGAGGTGATAGACGAGCTAGCCAAGGCCGCCGGGGTGGGCGAGCAAGTGGCAGCGATTACCGAGCGGGCCATGCTAGGTGAGCTAGATTTTATCGCCAGTTTTAAAGAGCGGGTGGCGCTATTAAAAGGTTTGGACGAAAGTGTATTAGCAGGCATAGCCCAAAATCTGCCGATTACCGAAGGTGCCGAAAAGCTAGTCAGCACCTTAAAGCAGTTGGGCTATAAAACCGCTATTTTAAGCGGCGGTTTCAACTATTTTGGTCGTCACTTGCAGCAAAAATTAGGCATAGATTATGTCTACGCCAATGACCTAGAAATTGTTGATGGCAAGGTAACCGGTAATGTAACCGGCACGGTAGTGGACGGTGCGCGCAAGGCCGAGCTATTACGCGAGATCGCTCAGCGCGAAGGTATTAGCCTAGATCAATCAATAGCGGTGGGTGACGGTGCTAATGATTTACCTATGTTAAGCATAGCCGGTTTGGGTATCGCTTTTAGAGCCAAGCCCTTAGTAAAAGAATCGGCCAAGCAATCTATCTCAACCTTGGGCTTAGATGGTATTTTATATTTGCTGGGGATAGGGGATCGCTACGCTATAAAAGAGCAGCCGCAAGCGGCAAGTGACAAGCTGTAAGAAAAAACAAAAAAAGCTTGCTGGCTGTGAGGTCGTCTCCAGAATTTTGCAGCTTGCAGCGCCCTGCGGGCGCTTAAGCTATATCCGTAAACTCGTGGTCCATTTCTGAGCTGGGTCCAGCCAAGTAATCCCCTTGGATAAAATCTGCGCCTATTTGCCATAGCACTGCTAGGGCTGAGGCGTTTTGTATATCGGGGATAATGGCTTTGCAGTTATTTTCGTTAATGCTGCTCACCATGGCTTTGAGTGCTTCGGTGTCATTACTGCTTTGCAGCTGTTCGGCGTAAGCGTTGCTGAGGCGCACATAGTTGGCGTTGGTGTGTTTTAGTAATTTGATGGGCTCGTCACTGCTGCCAAAGTCATTAACCGATAAGCGGCAGCCGGATTTTTGTAAGGCTTCAGCAAAACTAATGGCGGCGCTTAAGTTATTGTTTAAATCTTGCTCGTCAAATTGAAAGGCTATAGCTTCGGCGGGTAGGTCGCCGGCTTTTAAGGCCACGCTCAGCCAGGGGATTAAACCGTCATCGTGCAAGGCGTGGGCACTTAAATTAATTAACATGCATATGTTTTGGCCTTTGTCGCGCTCTGCGGAAAGCAACTTGGTGGCCTCTAAAATAATCCAGCGATCCACCCGTGTGTTGGTGGCTTGAAAATTAAGCTGGTTTAAAAATTTATTAGCGGGCAATAGCTGCTCGTTCTCATCTTTGTAGTTGACCAGTACTTCGTAGTGGTCGCCACTGCTGCCCCGCAAGCTGACTATAGGGTGGAATAGTAGTGAGAAGAGGTTGTCTTCCAAGGCCTCTTCTAGCATTTGATCCAGTTCGATATCGCCGCTGGCGTCGCCCACTGACTTACGTTCTCGTTCAGGGATATGGATTTTTGCGCTATTGCCTATGTGTTTGTTATTAGCCTCGCTGCGAATTTGCTCGCAGGTTTCAAAGGCACCATCGATAATACGATAAGGGTCTGAGGCTTTACCGTCTAAAGCGACTACGCCTATGCTTACGGTGCACTGCAGTGATTGCCCGCGCACTTCAATAATATGCGCCTCTATGCTTTTGCATAGCGCTTCGGCTAGTTCTAGAGCTTTTTGTATGCCGGTATCTGATAACAGTATGGTGTAGCCGTCATCGCAATAGTGGGCTAGGCAATTTTCTTGCTGGGTGTGGCTTTGTATATGTTGGGCTATATCGATAATCACCGTCTCTATACTGCTAATGCCTATGCGACGGCGCAGCGAGCCAAATTGGTCAATGCTGATAAACATGGCAGTGCTGATAGTGGTGCCAGCAGCAGCTTGTTTAATATGGGAATCTAGCTGAGCAATAAAATAGTCGTGGCTATAGAGGCCGGTAGCGGGGTCGTGATCCATGCTGACGGCATTTTCACCGCCATTACTTTGTTGCCCTATGGTGAGCTGTACGCATTGTTCGTCGTCGTAAGCTGCACGGCTGAGTTGCACATGGCTGTCAAAGTGTTCGCCATTTTCTTTGCAGCCAGAAAAATTAAACTGGGTGCTGTCATCGCTTTTTAATTGGTTTTTTAATAAGCCCTTAAACTTGTCTTGATCGCCGTCGGCAATCATGTCGACTATAGGCAGGCAATCCAATTCCTCGGGTGAACTGTAACCAAATATTTCTGCAAACAATTGATTGCTGCCGATGATCATGCCATCAGAGATATAGGCAATGGCGTCCTGAGATTGGTCCAGCAGCATTTCGCAGCGCTGTTCGGCTTCGGCCAAGTGTTCGCTTAAGCTGTGATTTTTGCGAACAATATTGTGCCTAGAGACTTCCCTGAAGGTGGCGTGGCACAGCCTGGCATGGTCGCTGGGGTCTATTACATCGCTGGCGCCAGCCTCAAATAACTCGGCGAGGTTGCCGCTGTTCTCGCGCAGAATAATCACCGGCAGGCTGAGCTTGGCTTTTTTACACTGCTCTAGGCATTGCTCGGGTTTTATTTCGGGATGGTAGTCATCGGCGATCAATAAATCCCAGTCATCCTTGTCTTTGAGGGCGGTAAAAAGCTCTTCTGCAGATGCAGCTCTATGAGCTCTGGCTACGCGGCCGGCATTGCGAAAAATGCTAATGAGTTGTTCGCCGGCATTATCTGATTCATTAACCAGTAGCAGCTTGATGGTGCTTTTTCTTGCCATAATTTCTAATAATCACCGTTTTAAAAACTATTATCTTTGAAGCTAAAGTTAATCACAAAGGGCGTTTATTATTTTTGTGAACGACTTAAAGCTTGCTTATTGTGTTTATAAATTATTCCACAAAGAGTCTAGATCTCCGTCATGCGTAGTGCCGGGTGCAGCTTTTTTACTGTTGCTAGCTACCGAGCTAATTTTTCTAAATTCAAAGCGGTTATAGGCGCCGGTTTCATTGAGTTTTTTGGTAAGTTGAATTTGCACTTCTTTACCCTGCTGGTTGAGGGTAACTTTTTGACCTTCTTTAAAAGGTACTCTGGGCGTGATAAGCGTAACGGGTATGTTGAGGCTGGCCATTTCAGGCAGTACTAGCACGCGTAAATATTCATTTTGTGGCCCGGTTTTTTGTACTATGCGCGCGCCATAAGGCGAGGCGGTGGGGCTGATTAATTCTAGCCCTAGCTGGGTGCTCTTATCGTGTTGGTGATCTATCCAACGGATGACCCCTACGCTCCAGTTGTGGCCGTGGGGTTCTTGTATGCCGACGATTTCGCCGGCCTTAATCGATATGGGGTTGTCATCGGGCCATTCTATACAATAGCCTTTAGGGCTGGAGTTGAGTGCGCTAACCTGGTGGTCTTTATACTTGGACGTTTCTTTATCGTCTTGCAGGCTTTTGTTGATATGAAAATCTATAGACTCCATGGCGACATTGGTTTGGCCTACATTAGATTCGTAGGGGCTATCCCATACATCTTTATGCCGGGCTTCTATGGTTGGTGGGCGCATAAAGCGGTTGGTTTTTTCCATCACGATAGAGCCGGAGTTGCTATCTGACAGCAGGGCCTCAAAACTCATTTCACCAGAGGAGAAGTGATGGGTAGAGCTTAAGCCCACGCTGATATTCAGTTCGTCATTGCTCTCTAGGCGCATAAAGGTGCGCTTGCTCATTTCGCTCCAGGCTAATAGCAAATGACCCAGTAAATCGTTGGAAATAATAAAGGCGCCGTCAGTGATCATAAGCCCGCTTTGTTGCTGCCTTAGGTTTTCAATGTGCTGAGTAAGGCGGCGGGTATCTAGGCTTAGCCAGTTGCTATCGATAGCAGACTCGTAGGCTTCCCTATACAGCGGTGAGGAATCCGACAAGGGGTTAATTACAAACAGGCTGTCCTGACTGGCATGCTCTATTTGGCAGAGTTCCCCCCAGCGAGTAAGCGGTGCTAGTAAGTGCTTGAAATCTTCCTGCCGTAGCTGTTTGGGTTTGGCTGCGCCTAGTAATAAAGCGCGTATATAGCCATTAAGCACGCTGCCGTCGTTAACTTCTTTGTCGCTAACAGGGGTGTTAAGCGCATTGTGCTGTTTGGCGAGTAGATAAAATTGATGTAGTTGCTGCCACAGTTGTTTTTCTGCCGACTCATACAGTTGGTAGTGGCGTACTAAGTTGAGCGTGCTTTCAGTAATGGCGCGGTATAGCGATTTGGCGATCAGCTGTTCGGGCTTGCCGCCGACGATGCGCTTGCCCAGTGCTGACGCATGGCTGGCGACTATGGTATAGCCTATGACCATTTGCTGGTGCAAGGTATGGCTGAGGTTGGCGACCTGTTTGGACTGTTTGGGTAGTATAATAGGTTGATTTAAATAGTGCTTGCTTAGCGAGCGGCTAACAAAATGTATTTGCGCGCGCAATTGTTCCAGTATTTTAAAGCGTTCTTCGGGCAGCAATCGCACACGATTAAGTTCGCTAATGGCTTGAAATAATTGCCTAGTTGTTTGCCCTATATTGGCTTTAGGGAGTTGCGCTACCCACTCTATAACGGCGGTTTCTTTGCATGTAAAAAAACTAGAATTTTCCAAGTCTTGTCGAGGAACTCTAATTCTTATTTGATCATCACTGCTCATAAGGCGCTATTACAATTTTAAATGGGTCATTAGGCTAAGCATCAAGTGTAGCAGAGTTCGCTAACTTGTTGATATTTCGATAGAAGAATCCGCTTTTTTGACCTTATAAACAAGCTTAATGTGCAGGGATGGGGGTTTTTGAAGCTTGTTGGGGTAATTCCCTTACCAATTTAGGCACTAAGTAGCCGGGCAGCTTGGCCCGCAGTGACTCAATCAGGTCTATGGCGTGGCTTTCGGCTACATCAAAATGGGCCGCCCCTTGCACCTTATCAAGCACATGTAAGTAATAGGGTAGTACGCCCATAGCGAAGAGTTTTTCGTTTAGTGCCTGCAGCGCTGCGCTGTTGTCATTGACCTGCGCTAGTAATACCGACTGGTTGAGTAAAGTAACGCCTGCCGCCTTGAGCTTGGCCATGGCTTGCTGTACGCGGCTGTCTAATTCGTTGGCGTGGTTGCAGTGAATCACAAACACGGTTTGTAAGCGGCTGCTGGTGAGCAGGGTGACGAATTCATCGCTAATCCGTTCGGGGATGACCAGTGGCAGGCGGCTGTGAACCCGCAGGGTGTGCACATGGGGGATGGCGGCTATATTTTCGACTAGCTCGGCCAATTGCTTGTCACTGGCGACCAGCGGATCGCCGCCGCTAAGTATCACCTCAGTTATGCTGCTGTCGGCGGCGATATAGTCCAGTGCGGTTTGCCACTCCTTGCGGCTGGGGTTGTTATCCTCATAGGGAAAGTGACGTCTAAAGCAGTAGCGGCAGTTGATGGCGCAGCCGCCGCTCACCACCAATAGCACCCGGCCATGGTATTTGTGTATCAAGCCGGGGTGGGGGTTGTTGCTCTGCTCTTGCAGGGGGTCGGCGATAAAGCCCGGTTGCGCTAGCAGTTCGGCCCCTTGTGGCAGCACTTGCAGCAATAAAGGGTCGTTCCAGTCGCCGGGCTGCATTTTATCGACAAAAGCCATGGGCACGCGCAGGGAAAAGTCCTGGCAGGCCGCTAGGTGTGCGGGCATATCCTCGGCTTGTAGGCCCAGCAGGGCAAATAGCTGGGCAGGCTCGCGTATCAGTGTTTTCAGCTGTTGTTGCCAGTTAGCGGTTGCTGGTTTTTTGCTCTGCCAAATTAAGTCGGTAGGGGCTGTCATAGATGTACTGCTCATAGCCAGCTGTGGCCAAGGTTAGGGCTTAAACGCTTAGCATTATACCAAGATAAGCATGGAGGCTAGTAGTCGTTGTGGTGGGCTGGGTGTGGATTAGCCGTTATCTGACGGTTGGGCGCGGTGTAGCAGGCGAAATTCTAAGGGGGGGTGATTGGTCCAGCGGCGAAAGGCGCGGGTAAAGGAGCTGAGTTCGGAGTAACCGAGCATAAATGCGATATCCAGCAATGATAAGTCTGTTGCCTCTAGGAAATTGGTGGCAATTTGTAGGCGTATTTGCTCTAGCATTTCCTTAAAGCTAAGGTCGTATTTTTCCAATCGTCTTTGCAGGGTTCGGCCACTCATATGAAACTTCTCGGCGATTTCATTGATATTAGGTGGGCCATTGCTCAGCGATTCGATAATGGCGTCCTGTACCTCATGTAGCCATTGGTCGTTAGGGGCAGGAATTTTAAAACTGAGCAATTGCTCTAAGGCGTCTTCTAAAGAACTACTAAGTTTTAAGTCGGCACCAGCGATGGCTGTGTCTAATAGCGATGAGTCAAAAACGATTTTATTGGTTGGGCTACTGAAGAAGATTTTATTGCATAGCAATCGTTGATGTTCGCTTATATCTGTGGGCTGGGGGTGTTGCAGGTGTACTTCTATAGGCCGCCAAGGCTTACCTAATAGTGCGGAAATAGTCGCAACAAAAGCCATGATTGTCATTTCAGAGTCTTGTCGACTGGGAATGATTTTTTTAGATAATATTCTATAAGATAAATGAATATTGCCGTTATTTTCGCTGAGCAGCATTTCGTTGTCACTTTGAAAAAGTTTGTAGTAGCGTGTAATTATATTCAAAGCATCACGAATACTTTTGCTATTCATTTGTGCGTAACCTAAAACGCCTAAATCTTGTAGTTCGATATTTTCATAATAATGTAAGCCAATATTTTCGTCGCCGGTAAAGCGTGCAGCTTCTTCCATCATCATTTGAAACGTGGCCATGGGTAAGATGGTGTCGGGCTGTGTTAGTGAGTATTTTTGTAGCGAAAGCTGTGTTAAAAACTGATCCACATCAACGCCTTTCCCGCTTAAAAAATCGATTAATATTTTGGAATAAACGGTACTGATAATAGGCTGGTTTAAGTTGGCTTGGGGCATGGTATGTAAGCGCTTTGCGCAAAATGCGTCATAAGTTGTCGTGGGGCGTCAATGTCACCGTTAGATTATTCTTTCATAATTCAACCTTACTAAATAGTAGTGCTGATAACCAACGATTATTTGGTAACTATAGCAGAGAGCTACAGCATGTGATTAATAAACAGTGCCCCGCTTTTATGAGGATGTTGAAATGAAAAAAGTTGCCCCCCCAAGAGCTAGAGATTTGGGCTTGCCATTAGAGGGGACGCCGGGAAAATGGAATGCCATTACTGACGTGTCTGGCGTAGAGGTGGGGTATTGCACTTTGAATAGCGGGGATGGCCCACTAAAGGTAGGTAGTGGGCCGGTCTATACCGGCGTGACAGCAATATTGCCTAGGGGCCGACAAGAGCTGCCTCGGCCGGTATGGGCAGGGCTTTATGATTTGAACGGCAATGGTGAGCTGACGGGCTCACACTGGATAGAGGACGCAGGCTATTTTATCAGCCCTATTTGCATAACCAATACGCATTCCGTAGGTATGGCTCATCACGCTACCGTCGGCTGGATGTTGGAACAGCATAAGGACTATTTTGAGCAGTATCACTCTTGGGCCATGCCGGTGATTGCCGAGACTTACGATGGCTTATTAAACGATATTTGCGGCCGACATATTAAAGAAGAACATGTTTTGGCAGCGCTAGATTCCGCAACTACTGGCCCTGTGGCTGAGGGGAACGTGGGCGGCGGTGCTGGTATGCAAAGCTATGAGTTTAAAGGTGGCACGGGTACCAGTTCGCGTGTGGTAGAGGTGCAGGGCACACAATATACGGTGGCGGCTTTGGTGCAATCAAACTTTGGTTTGCGGCCGGAATTTTCCGTATGTGGTGTGCCGGTGGGCCAGCATATTACTGAAAACGCCATTATTACTGAAAGCAGTGGCCATGAGCAGGGATCTATAGTGGTTATTATAGCTACCGATGCGCCATTACTGCCCGCTCAGCTTAAGCGTTTAGCTAAACGTGGGGCCTTGGGTATAGGGCGTACTGGCACCTATGGTGGCCATTTTTCTGGCGATATTATGATGGCTTTTTCTACCGCTAACGACATCATTATGCCGCCATTGGGGGCAGAGCAGCCCACCAGCTTTAATCTTGAGTGTTTGAACGATGCTCACTGCGACACGCTTTACTTGGCGACCGTGCAGGCGGTAGAGGAATCAGTGTTAAATGCCATGATAGCGGCAGAGTCAGTGGCAACTATAAAACCTGCTGGTCGTGTTTTAGAGGCTATAGACCACGATGCCTTGTGTCGTGTAATGGCTAGTTATTCTAGATTGCGTGAGTAGTAATACTTTTTTCTGGTCTCCTTGGCAGCTTCGGCTGCCTTTTTTCCATCTGCGTCAACAATTGTCATTCAGTGTCAATGCAAACGCTGTAAGGAAACGTCATTATTGACGGCGCTGCTTAATGAATACTGAAGCTTATTAAGTCAGCCAGTACATTTTTCTGAGTAAAACAAAAATAAATAATGTAAGTATTTTAGTCTCAAAACTAGTGGGGAAAGTATTATGAAAACAATATCGTCTAGGTTTAAAACTACCGCAATCTGTGCCGCTATTGCCGGTGCGGGTATGGGCGCTGTGGCCACGCCGGCTTTAGGCCAGAACGCCACTATTGAAGAGTTAATTGTAACCTCACGAAAGCGTCAGGAAAATGTACAGGATATACCTGTAGCTATTACCGCCTTAGGAGAGACCACAATAGAGAATTTAGGTGCTACATCGGTTAGTGACTTAGTCACTAACGTGCCTAACCTGGCGATGGACCCCAATGGCAACTCGCTTAACTCATGGGGCTTACGCGGCATCGTCAGTGTGTCCAGAAATGCAGGCCAGGAAAGTGGCTTGGGGGTATATATAGACGGTGTTTATGCGGGTCGTCCGGCTTCGTTTAATTTCCCGCTCAGTGATATACAGCAGGTTGAAGTGCTGCGTGGTCCACAGGGGTCTTTATTTGGCCGCAATACTATTGCCGGGGCTATTAATATTACAACGAAAATGCCCTATGACGAATTTCAAGGCCAGATTAAAACCACTTTAGGTAACTACTCGAAAGTTAATGTTGAGGCTGGTGTTTCAGGCGCAATAGTCGAAGGCACGCTTAACGGTAAAATTAGTGGCTTTTCTTTTCAGCGTGATGGTTATGTTAAAAACATTAGCGATGGTAAAGATCAGATGAGTGAAGATCGTGTAGGTGGGCGCATGGGCTTGTATTGGACGCCTAACGACCGCACAGAAATTATTTTTTCTGGCGATTATTTAGAGCAGGATAATAGACAGATTTTTGGTGCTACTAGAGAGCCAGGGCTAAACGATATTGCTGCCGGATGGTATCAAAGTAGCTCGCATAAAATTAACAGCAACGATCCAAATAGCGAAAAGATAAAAAGTGGCGGTAGCAGCCTAACAGTAAATTTTGAAACGGAGTCGGAATTTATCTTAAGCTCTATTACCGCCAAGCGTTTTGCAGACTTTGAGTTGTTGGCCGATGATGATGCTGGGCCATTAACGTTAACCTATTCAGAGTTTCAAGATGACTCCGACACCTTTAGTCAGGAGTTTAAAATAGTTTCGCCATCTTATGACAGCTACGACTATGTGGCAGGGCTTTACTATTTAGACCAATCGATAGAGGCTGCTAGGGTAACATCGGTTTTACCTTACCCTGAAAATACTATTGGTATTCTTAGCGAAAGCGAAGTCGATACCAAAGCTTGGGCTGCGTTTGGTACTTTAAATGTGTACCCCACTGAAGATTTAACCTTAACCCTAGGGCTGCGTTACACCGATGAAGATAAAAGCAGTCAGTTTAGCCAGCTAGAAAATGCGGGTATAGGTTTCCCTACGGTATCTTTCTCACCTGATATCAGTGACCAATCATGGTCTGGTGATGTTAGCGCTAGCTATGCCATTGATGAAAACATCAAGGTTTACAGCTCTATACGTAGGGGGACGAAAAGTGGTGGTTTTCAAACTGATGTGATTGATTTTACCAGTCCCGAGCTATTTGAATTTGGCGCTGAAACCGCTACCTCCTATGAGTTGGGCTTGAAAGGTTCCTTCTTTGAAAGAAGCATGGAGGTTAATGCCTCTATCTTCCGCACCGATTATGAAGATATGCAAGTCGGCCAGCTATTAGGCATAGGGTTTACCACTACTAATGCCGGTGAGTCAGAAATTAACGGTATAGAGTTGGAGCTGCGCTGGGTGGCTACCGATAATTTATCCTTTGGCTTTAGCGCTGGCGTGTTGGATCACGAATACACCTCTTACGATGATTGCAATGGTGTAGGTGTGGACTGCGATGGTAACAAGCTGCAATTAGTGTCTGACTGGACTGCCGCGGCCAATATGGATTACTGGTACCCATTAAATTCTGGTGCGGTGTTGGAACTTCATGTTGATGGTTCTACCAAAGATGACTCCTATACCGATGCGGTTAATGATAAAGACTTGTTAGTGGAAGGCTTAACTTTAGTTAACGCGCGTATAGGTTATGTATCTGCCGATGAAAGTTATAGTGTGTATTTGTGGGGTAAAAACCTAGCAGATAAAAAAAGTGACTCGGTATTGTGGAAGTACCCCATTACTGGCCTGTTCTTTGGTTCTGAGTTCAGTGGCCTGCAGGGAATACCTTCTATGCCACGTACTTATGGCATAGAGGCTACCTACAGGTTTTAAAGTATAGTGGCGGTTTGTGGTGTTTATTTGAAAATTAACAGAGGTCAACCCTAAGCATGACTACCGTCAATGATCGCTCAGCCGTCGCAGCCGCCGTTGCTATAAGTTTTATTTCGATGGCACCGTTTTTAGTTCTTCCCTTGTTTGTTGGTGCCGTCGCTAGTGACAGGGGATTAAACAGCCCGCAGATAGCTTGGCTGGCTTCTACGCTTATGTTGGGGTCAGCGATTAGCTCAGTGCTGGCGATGTTTTGGGTGCGTAAAGTTGATTGGCATAAAGCGGCTTATATAGCGCTGAGTGTGGTTGCGGTGATTTTCTTTGGCGCTATATTTGCTGATGGCTTACTGGTTTTTTTTCTTTTAGTGTTTCTAGGAGGCTTAGGTGGGGGGTCAGCTTATTCATTAGTGCTAACCGCGCTATCGGATAATCGCAATTCAGAGCGTTGCTTTGGGTTCTCGCTAGCGGCCCAAGTTCTTTTTCAGGTTATAGGTTTGTTTTTTTTACCGACACTAACGGCGGTAGCTGGTGCCAAGGCTGGGCTTATTTTGTTTAGTGTGTTGGCTGTTGTGGGCCTATGTTTGGTTTCGGCTTTGCCGCAAGCGGGTATGGCAGTGACTCAGCCGCCGGTTAAAAAAATATTACCAACATCCGCAGCGCTATGGGCTTTGGGCGGATGTTTGCTGTTCTTTTTTAATGTGGGGGTGGTGTGGACCTTTATAGAAAGAATGGCCTATGCCAATGGCTTTTCCGCCAAATTTATTGGTATGGCTCTCTCGGCAGGTGTTTCTTTAGGCGTGCTGGGGGCGCTAGCTGCAGCATGGTGTGGGGATAGATGGGGTTATGTGCGGCCTTTGACTATAGGGGCGGTTATTACCTTGTTATCACTATGTTTATTATTAGCGGGAATGAGCCTGTTGCAGTTTGTGCTTGCGCTTGCGCTATACAATTTTGCGTGGAACTTTTCTTTAGCTTTTCAATACGCGGCAGTTAATGCGGTAGACAAAGGGGGGCGTGCGGTAGCTATTGCTCCGGCATTTCATGCCACTGGCGCGGCTATAGGGCCTAGCCTTGCGGCGTTATTTATTACCGCTAATGACTATATTGCTGTGAATATACTGGCTGCTGTTGCGGTATTACTGAGCCTGTTATTTTTTGTTCTTGCGATCGGCAAGCGTAAACATGGATGCGTTATGGCCCAGCAGGAGGGCTAAGCAGCGCATTAATGTTTAGTTGAATGGTGTTGATTCAGCGCTTATTTATCAATGCGCTAGGTCTGTGAAAAACACTGGCCAGTGTCGCTATTTCGGCGAGATGTTAGTCGCTGCACTCCATGATTTTAGTCAGCACCACTCCTGCCGATTTTAACGGCTACCTTGAGTCTACTCAGCAAGATTACCTTACTTGGCTGAGGTGCTATGTGCCCCCTTAGATATCTACCATCGTAACTTGTTATTGACCGTTGGCTCGTTAAGTTTCAGCTAAAGGCGGGCCTAAAATGGCCCGCCTTTAGCCTGCGCCTCTGCCCTTTCTGCCCCTCCTTCCTGTAAATAAGTATTTGCTAGTGTGGCCTTGGTTAAACTTGAGGCAAGACTACGGTATAATTGCCCGCAATTGGATAACCCCAAAGGTTGTTAACGCTCTGTAATTCCAGCCCTGTATGTCTAGGCCCACAAGTGCAAAGAGGCGTTATCGCCCAGCTTATCGCAATCTTGAGCGCAGGGCTGGCATCAAAAATACCAGTAAGTTGTTGAAAATCAACACCTTACATAAACTATAAATATATATGTAAAGGCAGTGTGCAAAATGGCTACGTACTCAACCAACGAATTCAAAAATGGTCTGAAACTAATGTTAGAGGGCGACCCCTGTACCATTCTTGAGAACGAATTTGTACGCCCGGGCAAGGGTCAAGCCTTTAGCCGCGTTAAGTTTCGCAACTTAAAAACCGGCCGTGTCTGGGAGCGTTCATTAAAGTCTGGCGAGAAGCTGGAAGGCGCCGATGTACTGGATGTCGATGCCGAGTACCTTTATAGCGACGGTGAGTTTTGGCATTTCATGGAGCCCGATACGTTTGAGCAGTATCAGGCCGACGCCAATGCTGTTGCTGATGTTAAAGATTGGTTAAAAGAACAAGATAAGTGTGTGGTGACCTTGTTTAACGGCGCGCCTTTAGTAGTACAGGTGCCTAACTTTGTGGACTTGGAAGTGGCCGACACCGACCCAGGTGAAAAAGGCGACACCGCCCAAGGTGGTAGCAAGCCTGCAACCCTCACCACCGGTGCGGTTGTACGTGTGCCCTTGTTTATCAATATAGGTGAAGTGTTGCGCATAGATACCCGCACCGGCGAATACGTTAGCCGTGCAAAAAGCTAAGCCCTTCCTCTATGGCTCTGCTGATTGCAGCGGAGCCGTTATTCTTTTTTGTTAGTAACGTTTATGTCAGTTTGGCAGCCCTCCGCAAGTATTCAGCAATTAACCCAAC
This sequence comes from Dasania marina DSM 21967, assembly GCF_000373485.1. Classification (NCBI taxonomy): domain Bacteria; kingdom Pseudomonadati; phylum Pseudomonadota; class Gammaproteobacteria; order Cellvibrionales; family Spongiibacteraceae; genus Dasania; species Dasania marina. Next base: position 130,337 of record NZ_KB891575.1, on the reverse strand, counting down.
GTGCACAATTATTGACGCAGGTGCGGCAGTTTTTTGCTCAGCGCAATGTGCTGGAAGTGGAAACGCCTTTGTTGTGTAGCCACGCGGTTACCGACCCGCATATGCCTATTTTAACGGCGGATAATCCGCTATTAGGCGAGCAGCCTTACTACCTACAAAGCTCTCCCGAATATGCCATGAAGCGTTTGCTGGCAGCGGGCAGCGGTCCTATTTACCAGCTGTGCAAAGCGTTTCGAGGGGGCGAGCAAAGTCGTAGGCACAACCCTGAATTTACTATGCTGGAATGGTATAGGCCCGGCTTTGACCATTTTCAGTTGATGGCTGAAATCTCTGATTTATTGGTAGCGGTAATGGCTGCCCCTGCCGCGCAGCAGATTGCTTATGGTGAGTTATTTCAACAGTATTTGGCGATTAACCCGCACACCGCAACGGCTAAAGAACTGGAGCAAGTTGCGCGCCAGCACATCGATATACAAATGCACAGCGATCAGTGCGACGATTGGTTAAACCTATTAATTGCCGAGGTGATAGAGCCCAAGCTGGGCTTTGCTGCGCCGCTATTTATTTATGATTACCCCGCTAGCCAAGCTGCCTTGGCCAAGGTGGCGATGGATGCTAACGGCCACGCCGTGGCGCAGCGCTTTGAGTTATATGTGCAGGGTATAGAGTTGGCGAATGGCTATTTTGAGCTAACCGACAGTGCCGAGCAGGCTAGGCGTTTTCAGCAAGAGCAGCAACAACGCCAGCAATTAGCTAGGCCCGTCATGGCCAGCGATAGCTATTTATTAGCGGCGCTAGAGTCGGGCTTGCCTGAGTGTGCTGGGGTGGCTTTAGGTTTTGACCGCTTGGTGATGTTGGCTTTGCAGCAAAATAATATCAGTGATGTATTGAGTTTTACTAGTGATAGGGCTTAGGCTTTTTAGCTACAAGCTACAAGCTACAAGCTACAAATTAAGCAAACATCTGCCATAAGCCTATAAGGCTAACCAGCAATAGGGCGCAGCCCACCACCCGAAAAAAAACCTGGGTTTCGGCCTGTAATAATTTTTTGTGCAATAGCAAACCCAGCCAGTGGCCCAAACCTGCGCAAGGCAGTAGCCACAGGTGGTGAATTAATTGCAGGTCCACGTCCGCAACAATAAACGCCGCCAGTTTAATCGCCACTAAAATAAACCACAGCATAAACAGCGTATTGCGCAGCTGCTCTTTGGCGACGTGATTGACAAAGGCGACAATAATTAAGGGCGCGCCTATTAGCGAGGTGCCACTAACGTAAGCGCCCAGGCACAAGAAGAAAATATCCAACCATTTATTATTGCTGCTAAAGGGTTTGTTAATAATATAGGTAATGGCATAGCTGGCGACGATTATAAAAATAATGCCGCTGAGTATATTGCTAGGCAGGGTGATTAAGCCAAACACGCCAATTAACTTGGGCACTATCATTATCGACAGGGATTTTTTTAAATAGGCCCAATCGATAGTGCTGCTGTGGGTGGCAACGACTGATTTATTGAGTTGGCGTTGATCCTGCCAAATACTTAAGGCCGAAAAAAACAATAAATGCACGGAAATTAACGGCAGAAAAATCAGCGGGTCATTGTGTATAAACAACATAAAAGGCAGTGATAGCACTGCCCCACCAAAGCCTAAGCCGGAGCGTACAAAGCCGCTCCAAATAAAGCTAAGGGCAATAAGCCCGTATTGCAGGTCGCTGAGTTCAGCCAAGATAACTACCTAAATTGCGTAGCTTTTACGCTGGGGTGATTTCGCCGAACAGCTCGCCCATCACGGTAGGGTATTCCGCTGAGAATTTATCATCCCACTCCATCACACCTTTCGGGAAGATAACAATCGCGGTAGAGCCTAGCTTAAAGCGGCCCATCTCTTGGCCTTTTTCTAGACGTATGCTCTGTTGCTGGCTGTCTTGTTGATAGTTATGGGTTTGAATTTGGCGCTTAAGCGGTGCAACTTGGCCGGCCCAAGTTGTTTCTATACCAGCCACTATCATGGCGCCCACTAACACAACGGCCATGGGGCCTATTTCGGTGTCGAAGATGCATACAGCACGTTCGTTGCGGGCAAATAGGCGCGGAACGTTATCGGCGGTGGTGCCGTTAACCGAGAATAAATCACCGGGTACGTAAGTCATGGACCTAAGCGTGCCGGCCATGGGCATATGCACGCGGTGGTAATCCTTGGGGGATAGGTAAACCGTAGCGAATTTACCGCCCTCAAAGGGCTGGGCCGTTTCTACATCACCGCCTAATAGCTCTAGCAAGCTATAGCTTTGACCCTTGGCCTGAAAAATACGGCCATTTTCAATATCGCCTAGCTGGCTAATGGAGCCATCGGCTGGGCAGGCGATGCTGTTGTCACCGGCAACGATGGGGCGGGCATCAGGGGCTAGGGCGCGGGTAAAAAAAGCATTAAAGTTTTTGTAATTGAGCGGCTCGGGGTCGGCGGCCTCACTCATATTCACTCCGTAATGGCTGATAAAGCGAGTAATAAAGGTGTTTTTTACCCAAGGCCATTCGCAGTCGGCGATATTACCTACCAAGCGAGACAGTAAATGTTGGGGGGTAAGATATTGAGCGATAATGAAAAGTACGTTCACAAAGCATCCTTAGTGATGGCTGTTGATAACAAGGGCGGTGATTGTACTAAATGTAGCTTTAAAAGCACATGCAAGGCGGTGGCGAATACGGGCTTATAGTTTATAGTTATTGGACGTTGATTGTGTCTCAAGGCCACCAGGGCCATTATTGATAAATAGGGATAGCCCATGAAAACGCCAGATTCTCCTGACAACGAAGCGCAGCGCTTACTGGATTTAGTTGCGCATAATATACTCGACACTAAGGCTGACGAGCGCTTTGATCGTATTGCCCGCTTAGCGCAGCGTACTTTTAACGTGCCTATCGCTTTAGTCAGTATTGTTGATAAGGATAGGCAGTGGTTTAAATCACGCTGTGGCTTAGACGCTGAGCAAACCTCTAGGGATATCTCTTTTTGTGGCCATGCCATTTTGGGCGACGCTGTTTTTGTGGTTGAGAATGCGCTGGAAGATGAGCGTTTTAGCGACAACCCTTTAGTCACGGGTCCGCCCAATATACGTTTTTATGCGGGTTGCCCATTAAGCTCTAGCCAAGGGCATAAGCTGGGTACCCTGTGTATTATTGATGATAAGCCGCGCAGCTTTGACAGTGAAAGCAGAGAGTTGCTAGCCAGCTTTGCCGAAATGGTGGAGTGTGAATTGAAAGAGTTATGCCATGTGTAGTGGTCTGTAGTTTTTGTAAGTGTTCCTGATACCGATTTTCGATGGTTAGAGCGCATGTGGTTCAGGTTTTATTTTTTTCAGTTAGTTCGATGTTTACAGCTGCTCTAAAGAATTGGCAATAGATATATAGCTGTCGATTCTTTTTTTGCTGATCTTGCCCTCATCTATAGCTGCTTGCAACGAGCAGCCTGGCTCCCCTTCATGTTTGCAGTCTCTAAACTTGCAGATGTTTAAGTGGGGGCGAAATTCTATAAAACCGTCGGCCACTTGCTCTCGGCTCATATGCCATAGGCCAAACTCGCGTATACCCGGTGAATCGATTAAGTCGCCGCCTTCGGGGAAGTGAAATAACTTAGCGGTAGTGGTGGTGTGCACGCCTTTGTTGCGAGACGGTGACAGTTCACCCACTTTTATATCCACGCCCGGCAGTAGGGCGTTAATCAACGATGATTTACCGACACCCGATTGCCCAACAAACACGCTGGTGCGATCTTTGAGTGTGGCTTTTAACGCGCTGAGGCCATCCTGATTTTTAGTAGACGCTTCTAAAATTTTGTAACCTATGTGTGGATAAATATGCAGCAGCTCATCCATTTGCTGGCGGCCGGTTTCATCTAACAGATCAACTTTGTTGAGCAAGATTAACGGCTCTATATTGACTGCCTCGGCAGCTACCAAGTAGCGGTTGATTAAGTTGGCGTGGGGCTCGGGGTGTAGGGCCAGCACGATGACAATATAATCGATGTTGGCGGCGATGGGGCGCAGGTTGCCGTGGCTATCGGGGCGTGACAGTTCGCTGTTGCGATCAGTGGTGGCGACGACTACACCGGTGGGTTTGCCCTCGCGCCAGATAATCTTATCGCCGGTCACCAAAGAGCCTAGGTTGGCGCGCAGGTGGCAGCGTTGTACCACTCCGGGTTGACCTATCAATTCTACGTCCACTTGCTGGCCGTAATGGGCGATGATTAGGCCATTTTGCTCTGGCCCCAGCTCGCCTTCATTAATTTGTTCATCTATGCGTAGGCTGCGTTTGTTGGCGCGCTCGCTGCGTTCATTTTGGATTTTCTGTATGCGCCAGTTTTGACGGCGATTGAGTTTGCGCTTGGACATTAAGTGCTCATTGCAAAAATAGATGGGCGTATTATTAATCCTTAGGCTGTGCTTTGCTACACTTAACCCTGATTTAATGGCCTAAGCGCACAAATACTTGGAATTATACATGTCTAACAACCTCAATTTAATTTGGATAGACCTAGAAATGACGGGCCTAGAGCCCGAAACTGATCGTATTATTGAGATCGCCACCATCGTCACCGACAGTGATTTAAACATCCTCGCCGAAGGTCCGGTGATGGCCATACACCAGCCCGATGATGTGTTGGCGGCAATGGATGAGTGGAATACCAGCCATCACGGCGCTTCTGGCTTAGTTGAGCGGGTGCGCAAAAGCACCATTAGCGCTGCCGAAGCCGAGCAACAAACCATAGAGTTCTTAAAGCCCTATGTAGAGTCAGGGGTGTCGCCTATGTGTGGTAATAGCGTGGGCCAAGATAGGCGCTTTATGGTGCGTGAAATGAAAGCGCTGGAGGCCTACTTTCACTATCGCAATTTAGATGTCAGCACCCCTAAAGAACTGATGCGGCGCTGGCGCCCAGATTTGGAGGCGGGTTTCACTAAAAAAGGTGCTCACCTAGCCTTGGACGATATACGTGAGTCTATCGCCGAGTTGCAATACTATCGTGAACATTTCTTTAAGCTTTAAGCCTCAAGCTGTAAGAGGTAAGAGGTAAGCTACAAGATATAAGGCTCACGTGTTGTGGGTTTGCTCTTGTAGCTTGAAACTTGTGGCTTGCAGCTTATTGCATCACTGCCGCCGCAATAGCGTCGGCGGTGTAGCCTATATTGGCCGTTGTTAGGCCTGTAAAACTGATTCTACCCGATACCAACATATAGATACCGTGCTGTTCGCGCAGCGCGGTAATTTGTGGTGTGCTCAAGGGCAAAAATGAAAACATGCCCTGTTGTTTTAGCAAATAGCTAAAGTCTACCCGCTGTTGTTTTTGCTGCAGTTGTGCCGCTAACTGGGTACGCATGGCTAATAGGCGTAAGCGCATCGTCTCTACTTCATCCTGCCAAGCCTGTGTTGAGCTGCTATCCATCAAAATGGTTTTGACGATGGCCGCGCCGTTGGCGGGGGGGATGGAGTAGCAGGATCTGGCTATGGCTTGCAGTTGGCTGACGATCTGTAGCTTTTGGCTGCTATTGCTACTGAGAACGCTAATACAGCCAGTGCGCTCACGGTAAAGGGTAAAGTTTTTCGAGCAGGAGGCGCTGATAATTAATTCGGGCAAGTGTTCCGCCATATAGCGTATGCCGTAGGCGTCTTCTTGTAGGCCCTGACCAAAGCCTTGGTAGGCTTGATCGATTACCGGTACTAAGCCTTTTGCTAGTACTAGTGTGGTTAGCTCGCGCCATTGCTGCGCCGATAAGTCGGAACCCGAAGGGTTATGGCAGCAGCCGTGTAATAACACCACATCGCCCGCCTGGGCTTGGCTGTTTAGTGTTTCTAGCATTTCTGCAAAGTCCACTGCTTGCTGCCCTATACGATAGTATGGGTAGGCTGCGGTGCGTAAACCGGCGGCTGCAAAAATAGCATAGTGATTATCCCAGGTGGGGTTGCTCATCCATACCGTAGTTTTAGGGTTGCTGCGGGCTATCAGTTGCGCGGCCAAATATAAGCCGCCGCTACTGCCAGGCGTTTGCAGGGTGCTGAGGCGCTGCGCTTGCTGGGCGGGGTGTTGATTGCCGAATAACAGATTTTCCATGCAGCGATTAAAATCGGGATCACCGGCTATACCGGTGTAGTTCTTGGTTTTTTGCACGCTTAAATAACGGTTCTCGGCGTCTTTTACGCTGTTTAGTATAGGCGCTGTGCCGGTTTCATCCTTGTAGACACCCGCTCCTAGGTCGATTTTGTGACGGTTATTATCCTGCTGAAAAGCGGTGACTAAGCTTAATATAGGGTCGTCAGGTAAAAGAGAGAGAGTTTCAAACATAGCTAGGCCCGCGCTGGTGAAGATGATAAAACCGTATTATAGGCTAAGGGTTAATCGAAGATAGAACAAAAATAGAGTTATTCTGTGATGCGATATGAGATGAAGCAGAAGAAAACTATTTTTACGTGTTTAAATAAAACCAAAGCTATTCAATAGCAATTACCCCGTCTAAACTGTCAACTTTAGTATTTGTCATTTAGGTGTATTGTGCTTTTTATTTTATGACTATAACAACACCCTCCGCGCTGGAAAATTTATTCGACCCCCGTTATTTGGCGGCTGCGATTAAAACCTGTCGCCAGAATAAAAGTCTAACCGAGGTTGAGCTGGCCAGCTTAGCCAATATTCCTGTGGATTTGGTTTATGGCCTAGAGGCTGGCCAAGCCATGGCAATAGATGCGGCCAATGTTTTGCGCTTGCTGGAGTTGATGTTTCCCGAGCAATTTTATAAGCACAATATAGACGAATACAGCCAGCGTATTACCCGCATAAACCAACAGCAATTAACTATTAATCACTTGGTCGATCAAAGTGTTATATATGATAGTGATTTCACTGTGGCTGCACGAGTTATTGTTACCAACGTGGCCAAAACCTTGGCGACTGAGTATGTGGGTATATGGTTGTTTGCTGAACACGAAGCTTTAAGTTGCTTTACTGTATACGCTAGCGCAGCGAATGAGACTCAATTAGCGCGTTACAGGAAAAAAATTCTACCTGATTATTTCGCCTGTAGCCGTAGTATGCGTACGCGCGTAACCGACTTTACTCGTCCCAGCCCCGATATTGACGCCTTTGCCAAGCAACAAATAGTTGATTGGGGCGTGACCGTCGCACTGAGCACCACTATTTATCTTAACGACGAGCCTCTGGGATTACTTTTTACTGAGCATGTAGGTGATAAACGGTTATGGCATAGCGATGAAGTAGCCTTTCACGGCGAGGTCGCCAGCCTTGTTACCTTGGCCTATATGAATGCTGAAAGTAAAAGTGACCGTGATTTGCTGTTAGAAAAACAGCGTCTATATCACGGCGCTATTTTTGAATTGTCTAGAGTGGATGCCATTATTACAGGGGATATAGCGGTAGCGGTGCCGATAATATTAGAAAAAGTGACCCAAGTGCTAAACGTTGAAGTCGCGGGCATTTGGCTGATGAGTGATGGCCAGGATGTTTTGCTGGGCTTAGATGAATATGAGAGTGGCACTAAACAGCATCAGCGCCCTAATAATTACCCGCGCAAAGATTATCCTCGTTTTTTTCAGGCTATAGAGCAAGAGCGGGTGGTTGTGGTAAATGATGTCTGTAATGATCCCCGTGTAAATGAAGATTTAGCATTATTTATCAGTGAAGGCATCTCTTCCTTATTGTGTGTGGCTGTGCGGGCGCAGGGAAAGATTGTGGCGGTGCTGTCTATAGAGCATATAGGAACCGCTAAATCATGGTTGCCAGACGAAATAGCCTTTTCTGGTGAGGTGTCTGAGCAGGTCGCACAGTTGGTTATTAATTATAAAAATGTGCAGAAAAAGAAAAACACAGATCGTCGTTACCGAGTAGAAAAAAATTGTCAGCAAGCGCATAAGAATTTATTGGAAAGTAGTCAGTTCGAGCAAGACGATCACAAAAAAAGTATAGAAGAAATTTGCCGATTGCTTTCGGAAGTGCTGGAGGTTGAGTATGTAGGGGTGCATTTATTGGATGCCGATAAGCGTAGTTTTAACGGTGTCGCCCTCTATCAGATGTCAAAGAAAGATTTTACTTATTCGGGTGATTATACCTGGGCGGAGGGTTGCCAATATTACCAGTTATTAGCCAATCAAAAATATTTTGTTTGCAATGATAGTCAAGCGGATGAGCGATTAGCTGAATTTGATTATTTACATACAAAGTTTGATATATGTGCACTTATTGATGTGGCTATTTGTAGCGGCACTGAGATGCTAGGCATGTTAAGCGTAGAAAATGTAAATGATAAGAGGCAGTGGCTGGATGAAGAGGTTGCACTTTGTTTGAGCGCGGCTGAAAAGATAAATGCTATTTTAGATAGAAATGTAAAACATAAGGCGGAACAGGCCTATCAGCAGCAGTTGCAGCGCGAAAAAATACAAAATCAAGCTGTATTAAGTCTGCTAAAAGGCAAAGCTTCTATAGATAACGATAGGCATAAAACCATAGAGGATGTGTGCAGATTAACGGCAGAAGTATTAAGGGTCGAATATGCAGGGGTGTATTTATTTGATGACAAAAAAGAATTCTTATTTGCGGAGTCCTTGTATCAATTATCAGCACAATCTTTTTGGCAGGATAACGATAGTTACAGTATTAGTTCGGCTAATAGTTATTATAAAGAATTAGAGGCGTATCGAACGCTTACTGCTAGCGATTGTAGAAATGATGGCAGGCTTAAGGGTTTCACTTACTTAGCAGAGGACGGGATAAAATCGGTAGCCGATACCGTAATTAGAGTGAATGGTGTATCGGTGGGAGTGTTGAATATTGAACACACCGAGCTGCGGGAATGGCATAAAGATGAAGTAGCCTACATGGGTACTGTAGCGGATCATGTGGCGCAGGTTATGCTGGCGGATAAGATGCGGCAAGAGAGTGATGCCTACGCCAGCGTTGCTAAGCGTCGTGAAGAGCTTGAACATATGATTAACCATGGCCAGTTTGTGTTAATTGACTGGGTGGGTGAAAGCTGGAAGGTAAGGTTTGTATCAGAGAGTGTCAGCCAGTTTGGTTACTCAGCCAGTGATTTTTATAGTGGCAAAGTGAGTTTTTTTGACCGTATACATGCTGATGATGCTAATGATATAGATCGCAGACTAAAAGAATTTGAAGTCGATAAAAATGTCGATAAATTAAGCTTTGAATATCGCTTGTTGACAGTGGATGGAGAGGTACGCTGGATAGAGGAGTTGGCGCAAGTTGTACGCAACAATGAAAATGGGATAGATAGATATTATTCGGTAATACACGATGTTACCTCACGTAAAGTAATAGAGCGTTCGCTGCTGGAGTCTAAAGAGAAGATGCAGCGTATGGCATTTTATGATGCTTTAACTGGCTTAGAGAATAGAGCGTTATTTAAGCAGCAGTTAGAGCATGCGATAAAAGCCTCACACCGGCAAAAAAAACCGGTTGCATTGTTATATCTAGATATTGATAACTTCAAAATGGTTAATGATACTTTGGGACATGATGCTGGCGACACACTATTAAAAATAGTAGCTGATAGATTACTGGCCTGTGTGCGTGAAGATGATACGGTGGCGCGTATAGGGGGCGATGAATTTACCGTGCTATTAACCGAGGTAAAGGGCAGGGCGGGTACCAAGCGCGCAGCAGAAAAAATAATAGAAATGTTTACCAAGCCCATTAAGCTTAACGATAAAGAGTTAATTATCAGTCCTAGTATAGGTATTACCTTGTGCCCTGAAGATGGGGTGGACAGTACTCTGTTAATGAAAAATTCTGATTTGGCCATGTACAGAGCTAAATCCTTAGGGCGCAATAATTTTCAATTCTATACTGATGATATGAACTCGGAAGTTACCAAACGTGTGCAGTTAGAGGCCGAGTTGCGACAGGCGCTTAGCAGTAAACAGTTTGAATTGTACTTTCAGCCTATTATCGATTTAAGTAGCTTACGCTGTGTCGGTGTTGAGGCTTTAGTGCGCTGGCACCACCCCGAGCGTGGGTTGGTACCGCCGGATGAGTTTATCCCCGTGGCTGAAGATACCGGTTTGATTATCCCTCTAGGTGAGCAGATTTTCACTATGGCGTGTGAGCAGGCTGTAGTGTTAAAACAGGCGGGGTTAAGCACCATTAAAATTGCCGTCAATCTCTCGGCTAGGCAGTTTCACGACCCAAATCTCATTACCATGGTTAAGCAATATATAGATGACTTCGGTTTAGAGGCTAGGCAATTGGGTTTAGAGGTGACTGAAAGCCTGTTAATGGATAAGGTAGAAAACGCCATAGTGACGTTGAAAGAGCTAAAGGCTTTGGGTTTTTCCTTATCCATAGATGACTTTGGTACTGGTTATTCATCGCTAAGTTATTTAAAGCGCTTGCCTATAGACACGGTGAAGGTGGATCGCTCATTTGTGCGCGATATCCCGCAAGATAGAAACGACATGGAGATTACCGCTGCGGTAATAGCCATGGCGCACAAACTAAACCTCAATGTTATAGCCGAAGGGGTGGAAGAGTTAGAGCAGCAACGCTTTTTAATTGAAAATGATTGTAATTTCGCTCAAGGTTATTACTACAGCAGGCCTGTGCCGGGTTCTGAGCTGGTGGCCGTTGTTGAGAAAATATTAGGGGAGGGTGGGGCGTTTTCGTAATTGTTCTTCAATGGAGATACTCTGTTTTTTGCATTCCCTTAGTCGAAACCGTACATTGTGCTAGGTTAAAATCCTCGTTTATTTTGTGTGAGGAATAATTTTCCTGTAACCCTATTTAAGCATCACTAATAATATTTTTAATAAGCTTAGGAGTTAATCAATGAAAACCGTTGCAAAGTTAACCTTGGACGATGCCCGTATTATGATGGCGGCCGCTGAACAAAAAGCACAAGAGATAGGCGTGGATATGGATATAGCCATTGTTGACGACGGCGGTAACTTATTGATGTTTCAGCGTATGGATGGCGCGCGTATTACCAGTATACAAATAGCGATAGATAAGGCCTTTACCGCTGCCGCTGCGCGCAAATCTACCCGTGCCTATGGTGAAACCAGCGGCCCTGGCCAGCCCACTTTTGGTTTGAACGTCTCCCATCAGGGGCGTTTTATGATAGTGGCAGGAGGCCTGCCGGTTTTTATTAACAGCGATATTGTGGCGGGTATAGGTTGTAGCTCGGGCAGCCCCGATCAAGATGAAGATGTGGCGCAGGCCGGTATAGATGCCTTGGATGCCAGCCTTGTTTAGTTATATATATTTAACGACAGCTTAATCGTATAAAAAGCCCAGCATTGCTGGGTTTTTTTATGCACAGGATGTGTGGGCAGGCTCTGCCCGCAAAGTGTATTTTACTGGGTGTTGTGGGTATGGGGCCCAGGGCATTCGCGCTGCCAGCTTTGCGCAAGAGCGACGGTGCTTGGGTGTTTATGTTGGGAATAGCTAATTATGATGTGGCCTGATGCTGTTGTAAGGCCCACTGCACATGCTCTTGCACCACGGGTGAAGGGTATGACAGGCGACTTTTTAAACCTTCTATAGTAGGTATGCTGCTGGGGGCATTGCCCAAGGCCACGGCAATATTACGCAGCCAGCGCTCGTAGCCTATACGGCGTATGGCCGAGCCTTCGGTGCGTTGCAAAAACTCTTGTTCAGTCCACATAAATAATTCAAGCAGGCTGGCGCTATCCAAATTATGGCGCGGTTGAAAATCATCTTGCTGGCTATGTTGGGCAAATTTATTCCAAGGGCATACTAGCTGGCAGTCATCACAGCCATATATGCGGTTGCCCATTAGCGGGCGCAGGTCTTGGGGGATGCTGCCTTTTAACTCTATGGTTAAATAGGAGATGCAGCGCCGCGCGTCCACTTGATGCGGTGCCACTATCGCGCCGGTGGGGCAGTCATCTAGGCAGGCGGTGCAGCTGCCGCAGTGCATGGTTTCTTGTTCGGGGTCGGTGGCCAGTGGCAGGTTGGTGTATATCTCGCCTAAAAAAAACCAGGAGCCGGCGCTGGCGTTAATCAGCATGGTGTTTTTGCCTATCCAGCCCAAGCCGGCTTTTTCAGCCAAACCGCGTTCCAGCACCGGCGCGCTATCGACAAAGGCGCGGCATTGATGTTGTTCGGCCACGGTAGATATTTTGTCGGCCAGTTTGGCCAGTTTTTTGCGCATCAGCTTGTGGTAGTCACGGCCCAGCGCGTAGCGCGAGATATAGGCCTGATCGGGGTTATCTAATTGCGCTTGTAGTTGCTGCTCGTTGGGTAGGTAGTCTAGGCGTACGCTAATCACTCTTAAGGTGCCGGGCAGTAATTGCTCGGGGTGGTAGCGCTTACTGCCGTGCTTGGCCATAAAATCCATTTCGCCGTGGAAGTTTTTGGCCAGCCAGTCGTCTAAGTGTTTGCCGTGCTGGCTTAAATTCACATCACTAATGCCGGTTTGTTCAAAACCTAACTCACGGCTCCATAGCCGAATTTGCTCCGGTAGTTGCTGCATAGTGGCTAGTTGATTGTCGCTGTCGCTCACGTTATGGCTCGTTATTGATAGATGAAGAGGTAGATGTTGAGTCAGAGGGTGAAATGCACTCTTGTTAATTCATGGTAGCGCAGTGCCAGCCAGCCTATAATTGCTTTTAAGCCGCTATACCCCTAGTTAGGTAATAGGGTGCGTATAATAGCACGGACAGCCTAATACGAATGGCTGTTGTTATCATCATAAAGCAGGGCCCCTAGAGTAATCAGCTATGAATACAAAAAGACGTTTACGTTGTGGCGACGATTTACCCACCGCTTTATACACTGCGGCACAGGTGCGTGAGCTGGATAGCGTCGCTATAGCGCAGCAGGGCATGGCTGGTTTTACCCTAATGCGTCGCGCTGGGCGAGCCGCCTTCGAATTATTATTACAGTGCTGGCCAGCAGTGGCAGAAGGGCTGCCCATTATTATCGTCTGCGGCGGTGGCAATAATGCCGGTGATGGCTATGTGATGGCCAGCATAGCCAAGCAGCATGGCTATGCGGTACAGGTGATACAGGTGGGAGATGCCAGTCGCTTTGAGGGCGACGCCCTGTCAGCGCGCCAGCGGGCTTTGCAAGATGGCGTGTTGGTGCAAACCTTTAGCACCGCCATAGTTTTAGAGGAAGGGGTGCTAGTTGATGCCTTGTTAGGCACTGGCCTAAGCGGCGAGGTGCGCGCGACACATTGCGAGGCCATACATTGGCTTAACCAATTGGATCTACCGGTGTTGGCGGTGGATATACCCTCGGGCCTGTGCAGCGATACTGGCCGAGTATTAGGCGCGGCGGTTTATGCCGATGTCAGCATCAGCTTTATAGGCTTAAAGCAGGGCTTATTAACCGGCGTCGGCCCTGATGTGGCCGGTGATGTATATTTTGATGATCTTGCAGTGCCCTCGGCAGTTTATGCTGAGGTCGATTTTTGTTGTGAGCGCTTACTACTATCCAAGTCCTTAGCTAACCTGCCTGCGCGTTTAGCCACAGATCATAAAGGGCGGCATGGCCATGTCATGGTGATAGGGGGTGATACCGGCATGGGAGGAGCGGCATTAATGGCTGCCCAAGCCGCCGCTCGTTGCGGTGCGGGCTTGGTTTCCTGCGCTACCCAGCCAGCCCACATCGCCGCGTTTATTAGCCGCTGCCCAGAGCTTATGGCCACCGGTGTGGTGTCGGGGCAGGAGTTAGAACCTTTATTGCAGCGGCCTACAGTTTTGGTGCTAGGCCCGGGTTTAGGCCAGCGCCCTTGGGGTGAGCAACTACTGCAGCAGGCCTATAAAACCGAAAAACCCATGGTGCTGGATGCCGATGCGCTGAATATGATTAGTGAGGGCCGGGTGGTTAAATCGCCCTTGCGTAGTAATTGCATACTAACCCCGCATCCCAAAGAAGCAGCGAGGTTGTTAGGCTGTAGCCTCAATGAGGTGCAGGCCAACCGCTTTGCCGCGGTGGCTGAAATACAACAACGCTACGGTGCTACGGTGATATTAAAAGGGGCGGGCTCGCTGGTTGCCAACGGCCCAGATGCCCTGAATAGCGATAGGCTGGGCCTGTGCAGTTATGGTAATCCCGGCATGGCCACGGCAGGTATGGGTGATGTACTCAGCGGTGTACTGGGCGCTTTATTGGCGCAGGGCTTGAGCGCAAATGAGGCTGCTCGCCTAGGCGTATGCCTACATGCCTATGCAGGTGATATTGCCGCACAACAGGGCATGTGTGGCACAATGGCCAGTGATTTAATACCGGTGCTTAGGCGCATCATTAATGGAGGCAGATAGTTAATGGCAGTCGATAGCTTGCAGCAAACCCTAGTGGGCGAACAGGCCATGGTGGCTTTTGGTAAGCAGTTGGCTCAGGCTTGCGATAGTGGCGCCGTCATTTTTTTAGAGGGTGACTTGGGTATGGGTAAAACCACCTTTAGCCGTGGCGTATTGCAGGGCTTGGGCCATCAAGGTGCGGTTAAAAGCCCCACCTATACTTTGGTGGAACCTTATCAATTAGGCGAGCGCGAAGCTTACCATTTTGATCTCTACCGTTTGGGTGACCCTGAAGAGTTGGAATACATGGGCATACGCGATTACTTTGGCGCTGAAAAATTGTGCTTAATCGAATGGCCAGAAAAAGGCCGAGGTGTTTTGCCCCCGGCAGATTTAATCGTTAGGATAGCGCTTAATCAAGGTAGCCAGGATGGTCGCGTAGTACAGCTTAACGCGCAGTCAGCCATAGGCCGAAGCATTATTGCCAAACTGGTCGCGCTATAAGCTATTGCGAATAACAATAAATACGGGCTGTTGCTATCATGCACTCGCCACCCGAATCCGCCATTACGTAGGCCTGTTATAAAATGTTGTACCGCTTACTACTACAGATTGTTATTAACGCCAGCTTGTTGCTCTCGCTAGCGGTGCAAGCCGCTAACGTTAACGATGTGCGCGTGTGGCGCGCGCCTGATCACACCCGGGTGGTGTTAGATTTATCTAGTGCTGTAGAGCATAAGGTGATGATGCTTAGCAAGCCCGACCGCATCGTGGTGGATATCAGCGATACGGTTTTAAAATCACAAACCCAGCTCTCGGCCCTAGATTTAGCGAATACCCCCATCACCCGTGTACGCAGCGGGGTACAAGATAAAACAAACCTGCGAGTGGTGTTAGACGTTAAGCACGGGGTTAAGCCACGTAGTTTTATGTTAAAAGCCAGCGGCGAATATGGTGACCGCTTGGTGATTGATTTGTTGGACGTCAATCAGCAGCAGGCTACCGTTAAACGGGTTAATAACAGCGGTAAAAAGCGCGACATTATTATTGCTATAGATGCCGGCCATGGCGGTGAAGACCCCGGTGCCACCGGCCCCACTAAAGTGCGTGAAAAACATGTGGTGTTAGCTATAGCCAAAGAGTTGAATAGCTTGTTTGAGAAAGAGCTGGGTTATGAGCCGGTGATGATACGCAGTGGCGATTACTATGTGGGGCTAGAGAAGCGTCGCAAGTTGGCACGCAGCGCTCAGGCCGATTTATTTGTTTCCATACACGCCGATGCATTTAAAAATCACCGCGCCAAAGGCTCCTCGGTGTACGCGCTATCCAGCCGAGGCGCTTCCAGCACCACTGCACAATTTCTAGCGAATGAGGCTAACAGTTCTGATTTGGTGGGCGGCGTTAACCTAGGCGAAAAAGATGAGTTGTTGGCTGGCGTATTAGCTGATCTCTCCATGACGGCCACGCTGGATTCCAGCTTGCAGGTAGGCAGCAAGGTGGTGGGTCAAATGGGGCGCATCTCGCATTTACATAGTAAGCGTGTGGAGCAGGCGGCGTTTGCGGTATTAAAGTCGCCGGACATTCCTTCTATCTTGGTGGAGACAGGTTTTATCTCTAACCCCACCGAAGAGCGCAATTTAAAAAGTAGCAGCTACCAGCGTAAAATGGCCGCTGCTATTTTTAATGGTATAAAAACATTTTTTGCCGCTAGCCCGCCTTCAGAGACTTTGATCGCCTGGCAAAAAAATCAGCGCAATAAAACAGTGGCCTACACCATTAGCCGCGGCGATACCCTGTCCGATATTGCCAAGCGCTTTAGAGTGAGTGTGGCCGATATACAAAAAACTAATGGTTTGGCGTCTTCGTCTATACGGGTAGGCCAAAAAATTATTATCCCTTCTTCATAAATAGAATATTTAATGTCACGAATAAAATTATTAAGCCCTCGTTTGGCTAACCAAATTGCCGCCGGTGAAGTGGTAGAGCGTCCCGCCTCTGTTATTAAAGAGTTGGTGGAAAATAGTTTAGATGCCGGTGCTAGTCGCATCGATGTTGATATAGAAAGCGGCGGCGTCAAACTCATGCGAGTGCGTGATAACGGCGGCGGTATCGCACAAGATGATATGCCGCTGGCGCTAAGCCGCCATGCCACCAGCAAAATATATGAGCTGGATGATTTAGAAAATGTCACCAGTATGGGCTTTAGGGGCGAGGCGCTGGCGAGTATTAGCTCGGTATCGCGGCTGTGTATTTTGTCTAACACGCAAGTGCAGGGCGCGGGCTGGAAAGCCGAAACCGAAGGCCGCGATATGAACGTAGAGGTGGGGCCTGCGCCGCACCCGCAGGGTAGCACGGTAGAAGTGCGCGATTTATTTTTTAATACCCCTGCTAGGCGCAAATTTTTGCGCGCCGAAAAAACCGAATTTAATCACTTAGAAGAAGTGATCAAACGGCAATCACTGGCGCGCTTTGATGTGGGTTTTCATCTGCGCCACAACGGCAAGGTGATACACGCCTTAAAAGCTTGTGACAGTCAGCTAGAGCAAGAGCGCCGGGTGGCCTCGGTATGTGGCCCCGCCTTTATGCAAAATGCCCTGTATATAGACACCGAAGCTATGGGCCTGCGCCTATGGGGTTGGGTGGCGTTGCCTACCTTTTCCCGCAGCCAAGCCGACCTGCAGCACTTTTATGTTAACGGCCGGGTGATACGCGATAAGTTGGTGACCCATGCGGTGCGCCAAGCCTATCGCGATGTATTGTTTCACGGTCGCCACCCCGCCTTTGTTTTATATTTAGAGTGCGACCCCGCCATCGTCGACGTTAACGTACACCCCACCAAGCACGAAGTGCGCTTTCGCGATGGCCGCACCGTACACGACTTTTTATTCCGCAGCTTACATCGCTTGTTAGCGGATGTGCGTCCCGATGCGCAGCACATGCCCACCGGCGACAATAATGCTCAACCCGCTAGTGGTATTGGTGCCGGAGAGTTTGCTGGCCAAGCGGCGATGTCGCTGCGTAATGATGCCCGTCCCAGTATGGGCCAAGTACAAGAACAGCTGACAGGTTATGGCGAATTGTATAGCAGCAATACAGCCGATGCTGGCAACTTGCAGTCACGGCAATCTGGCGCTGGTGATAGAGGCGCTTATTCATCGGCCAATTTTGCCGCGGGCAATGCAACACCTATTAATTTAAGTGATTTAGAAACTGATGAAATTCCGCCCTTGGGTTTTGCCATTGCCCAGTTAAAAGGTATTTATATCTTGGCCGAAAACGCCAACGGCCTAGTGTTGGTTGATATGCACGCCGCTCACGAGCGCATTACTTACGAGCGTATGAAACAGGCCCGTGCCGGCGAGGGTATTAAAGCCCAGCCTTTATTGGTGCCCGAGAGCGTAGCGGTAAGCCAGCGCGAGGCGGATTACGCCGAACAAAATGCTGAGCTATTTTCTCAGTTAGGTTTGGCGGTAGAGCGTGCGGGTCCCGAAACTATAATGATTCGACAAATTCCCATTATTTTACAAAATGGCAATGTTGAACAACTGGTACGCGATGTCTTGGCCGACTTAATCGAACATGGCAGCAGCGATAGAATCGAAGCGCATATTAATGAAATACTAGGCACCATGGCTTGCCACGGTTCGGTGCGCGCTAATCGTCGCTTAAGCATTACCGAAATGAATGCACTGCTACGCGACATGGAAGAAACTGAGCGCAGCGGTCAATGTAATCACGGCAGGCCCACGTGGACGCAAATGAGTTTGGATGAGTTGGATAAATTGTTTTTGCGGGGGCAGTGATCATCAGTCTCTAGTACGTAGTCTATAGTCGCTAGTGTTTGTGATGCGAAATTTTCTTCTTAGTCATGCAGGACTTGATCCGGTATCTAACCTTTTTCTGCTAGTTTAATCGTTACTGAAATATTCATTTCCTTCATGCGAATCAATTAATCCCATGCATTCCAAATACGCCCGTTTAGATCGTTATCTTAGTCAGAAGTTGGGCATTAAGCGCGGCGATGTGCGCTTGATGTTGGCGCGTGGTCGGGTGCGGGTTAATGGTGTGGTGGCGGTGGATATTAACCAGCGGGTGGGTGAGTTTGATCATGTCGTGGTTGATGGTCAGGTGTTGCAGGTGCGGGAGCCTGTATACATCATGATGCATAAACCCATGGGGGTGGTGAGTGCGACTAAGGATGAAAAAAATAAAACGGTTATCGATTTGTTGCAGCGGTCCGATAAAAACGCTTTGCATATCGCTGGCCGATTAGATTTTAATTCCACGGGTTTATTATTGCTTACCAATGATGGTCGTTGGTCGCGGCGTTTATCGGAGCCGGCGACTAAGGTGATGAAATGGTATCGCGTGAGACTGCAAAAGCCAGTAACTCCCGATTACATCGCGGCCTTTGCGGAAGGTATGTACTTTTCCTTTGAAGATATCACCACACTACCTGCCGAGTTAAAGATCGTTAGCGACTATGTGGCTGACGTAGGTTTGATGGAAGGGCGTTATCATCAAATAAAACGCATGTTTGGTCGTTTTCAAAACCCGGTGCTGGAGTTGCACAGAATGGCGGTGGGAAATTTGCAGCTTGATGAGACGCTAGCTGCGGGCGAGAGTCGGGAGTTGTCGGCTGATGAGCTTGAGGGTATATAGCTACCGGCGCTAGGCCGGTACGATGACCGGAACGCTGGCCGGTACGACAGACCGGTACTACGGGCTGAAAGCGAGTATTACAGCTCCGTCCCATGCTCAACAAAAACCTTGTTTGCCGCAGGATGGCGGGTCACTTTTTCAAACAATAACTGCAGTCGCGGTAGGCGTGCAAATAAAGCCGCTCTATCTTCCTGCCAGCTGATTAAGGTGGCTAGATATAAATCGCAGGCCTGGATGGTATCACCTAAGCAATAGGGGCCTTGCTCCAGCCAGCTATCAACGATGTTGTAATGCTTGTCTATGGCTTGCTTGGCCATTTCTTTGACTTCATCGCAGGCTTGTTTAGAAACGGCATATTTATTGGGGTAGTACACTCGCAAATAGGCTTCGTGCATAGACGAGTTTAAAAAGTGCATCCATTTCAAATAGTGGCCGCGCTGTGGGGCGTCTAACGCAGGGCTCATGTTTAACTGTGGCCATTTGTCGGCTAGGTAGGTGGTGATGCCTACGCATTGAGTGAACACTTCGCTGTCCTCCACTAAGGTGGGCACTTGGCCGGTGGGGTTGAGCTTGAGGTAGTCCTCGGACAAGCCTTTGTCAAAACTAAGGTAGACATTTTGGTAGGCTTGGCCGCTCATTTCTAAAATGATTTGTGCGGGTATGCTGCATGAGTCTTTAGCGCCGTAATAGGTCAACATGGTATAGGCTCCATTGTTGTTTTATGGTTATTGTTAAAAGCTGTTTATAAGCTGTAGCAGGATAGAGTGACTTTGCAATAGTTTGCTCATTTTGTCACATGATTAAAAGTGATCGGTTACAATGCCGTTATGAGTGAAACGAACCTACCCCCAGCCATTTTTTTAATGGGCCCCACCGCCTCGGGTAAAACCGCTTTGGCGATAGAGTTATGCCAGCGGCTGCCCTGCGACATTATTAGTGTTGATTCCGCTTTAGTGTACAAAGGCTTGGATATAGGCAGTGCCAAGCCCAGCGCTGAAGAGCAGGCCTTAGCGCCACACCGTTTAATTGATATACGCGACCCGGCGCAGGTGTATTCTACCGCTGAATTTAGGGATGACGCCCTGCGTGAAATGGCTGAAATCAGCAGTCGTGGCCGTATTCCATTGTTGGTGGGCGGTAGCATGTTGTATTTTAAAACCTTGCTAGAAGGCATCGCCGATATGCCGGAAACAGACTTGGCCTTGCGTGCACAGATAGAAGCCGAGGCGGCGCAAAAGGGCTGGCCCGCCATGCACGCTGAGCTGGCTGCGGTAGATCCGGCCTCGGCGGCGCGCATACACCCCAATCATACCCAGCGCATAGAGCGGGCCTTAAATATCTATCGCGGCAGTGGCAAAACCATGACGGCGTTGCATCAGGCGCAGGCCGATGAAGCGCAGGCGCAACTCCCTTATCAGCTCACCCAGTTGGCCATTGCGCCCGTCGATAGGGCGGTGTTGCATCAGCGTATTGCGCAACGTTTTCGACAAATGATGGAACAAGGCTTTGTTGATGAGGTCATAGCCTTGCGCTCGCGGGGGGATTTGCATTTGGATTTACCTGCTATGCGTGCGGTAGGGTATAGGCAGGTCTGGGAATACTTAGAGGGGCGTTGGCGTGATGATGAGGTTGTGGAGCGAGGTATAATTGCTACCCGGCAGCTGGCTAAACGCCAGCTTACTTGGTTACGCAATTGGTCTGAGCTTAGCTGGATACACACCGATGCTGACAACCGCTTATTGTCTAGCCCTGAAACGGCTGCGGCAGTGGCGGGTTTGGAAGGAGAAAATCCTATCGCCTTGGCGATAAAATATCTGGACAAAACAGCTCACTTACGGTGATTTGAGTTATACTTACCCTCGTCTGGTATTAGTGGCTGCGCGTTAAGCCACGCCGGACTGCGATATTCGGGTTGCTTTTTGGCAGTCCTAACAATAATAGTTATTGCCATTATTATTTTGGATAACTATCAGGTCTCACACATTATTTTACGGCCCGAGTTGGGCTTAGAAGGAGAGTCACATGTCAAAGGGGCATACGCTACAAGACCCTTACCTAAATGTTTTGCGCAAAGAGCGCATTCCAGTATCAATTTACTTGGTGAATGGCATTAAGCTACAAGGCCAAGTTGAGTCATTTGATCAGTTTGTTATTTTACTTAAAAACACTGTGAGCCAAATGGTTTATAAGCACGCTATTTCTACTGTTGTCCCCTCTCGTGTGGTACGTATGCCACAGCCTGATGCGGATGAAGAATAAGCTGAGGTATTTAATTGTTATTTGAACGTCCAGATTCCGGTGAGCGGGCCGTTTTAGTTCATTTAGATTTGAGACGGGAAGATGAGCGAGAAAATCTCGGTGAGTTTAAAGAGTTAGTTCTATCGGCAGGCGGTGACCCCGTGGCATATGTCAGTGGTCGCCGTGATGCACCCCATTCCAAATTTTTTGTAGGCACTGGTAAGCTGGAAGAAATACGCCAGCACATCATCGATCACGATGCTGAATTAGTGCTGTTTAACCATGCCTTATCCCCCAGTCAAGAACGTAATATAGAAGCCGCACTATCGTGTCGGGTGCTGGATCGCACCGGTTTAATACTGGATATTTTTGCCCAGCGCGCCCGTACCCATGAGGGTAAGCTGCAGGTAGAGCTGGCCCAGTTACACCATATGTCTACCCGCTTAATACGGGGCTGGACCCACCTTGAGCGGCAAAAAGGTGGTATAGGCCTGCGCGGCCCTGGTGAAACCCAGTTGGAATCGGATCGTCGTTTGCTACGCGGCCGTATTAAAACCATTACTAAGCGTTTGGCCAAAGTTCGCAGCCAGCGCGACCAAGGCCGGCGCAGCCGCAACCGTAATGAAATTCCCACCATAGCGTTAGTGGGTTATACCAATGCCGGCAAATCAACCTTATTTAATAAAATGACGGATTCTGCTGTGTATGCGGCTGATCAGTTATTCGCTACCCTAGATCCTACGCTCAGGCGCTTAAAGGTGCCTGATTTGGGGCCTATCGTGTTGGCTGACACCGTGGGCTTTATCCGCCATCTGCCACATAAATTGGTTGAGGCCTTTAGGGCTACCTTAGAAGAGGCGGCGCAAGCGGACTTTTTAGTGCATATTATTGATTGTGCCGATGAAGACCGCGCCGCCAATATTGAGCAGGTAGAGTTGGTATTAAAAGAAATAGGCGCCCATAAAATCCCCCGCTTAGAGGTTTACAACAAGGTGGACATAGTTACTGCCCAGCCGCATATCGATGTTAACGATATAGGCGAGCCGCAGCGGGTATGGCTGTCGGCGCAAACGGGTGAGGGTATAGAGCTATTACTGCAAGCCTTGGCTAAACGCCTGAGTGAAGAGCAGATAACAGGGACGCTGTCGCTAATGCCCAGCCAAGGGCGTTTACGTGCTACGCTCTACGAGTTGAATGTAGTCTCTAGCGAACATTACAGCGAACAGGGTTTATGCGAGTTGCAAATACGCTTACCCAAGAGCGACTTTAATCGTATCGTCGCAGCTGAAAACCTTAACGCCGCCGAGTTATTAGCGACGCAACAACTAAAAGTTTGTTAGACTTCGCGGCAATCATTGACGTATTACTCACGGCGCTCATAAAAGCGCAGTATGATAGGAGAAAATAATGGCCTGGAATGAACCGGGTGGTGGCGATAATAAAAATCCATGGGGCAGTGGTGGTAACAACAACCAAGGTCCCCCGGATTTAGATGAAGCCCTACGCAAATTTCAAGAAAAGCTCAGTGGCATCTTTGGCGGCAAATCTGGCGGTAATGGTGGCCAGTCGCAACAAATCGGTGGTGGCCTTATAGTCGCGGCGGTGGTGGTGTTAGCTATCGTGTGGGGGCTTTTTGGCATTTACCAGGTTGATGAAAAAGACCGCGCCGTAGTGTTGCGCTTTGGTAAATATCTTAATACCAACACCCCTGGCTTACAGTGGAATCCGCCTCTAATTGATAAAGTGCTTACCGTAAGAGTCACCGAAGAGCGTCAATATTCTTCGCGCGGTATGATGCTTACCGAGGACGAAAATATTGTTGAGTTGCCGCTAACCGTGCAATACAACATCTCCGACCCCAAAGCCTTTTTGCTTAATGTCAAAACCCCGGAGCTAAGCTTGCAACAGGCCAGTGACAGTGCGCTGCGTCATGTCGTGGGCGGCACTACTTTGGATGATGTTGTATCCAGTGGCCGTGCTGAAGTGGGTACCCGCGTTAAAGTGCGCCTGCAGCGTTACTTAGATATGTATGGCACCGGCATTAACGTGGTGAAAATTAACATTCAAGAGGCTAAGCCGCCTTCAGAAGTTAAAGAAGCCTACGATGACGTTATTAAGGCTCGCGAAGACCAAGAGCGCTTTATTAATGAGTCGCAAGCCTATGCTAACGGTATTATTCCCGAAGCCCGCGGTGCGGCACAGCGTACATTAGAAGAGGCCACGGCCTATCGCGCTAAAGTTATTGTTGAGGCTCAAGGTGAGGCTGCGCGTTTTGAAAAGCTGTTAACCGAGTATAAAAAAGCACCTAGGGTAACTAGAGAGCGTTTATATATATCCGCGGTTGAAGAGGTCATGAGTAACACCTCTAAGGTCATGGTCGATGTTGCCGGTGGTAACAATATGATGTATCTACCCTTAGATAAGCTCGTGCAGCAGCGCTCCAATGTTAAGGCTGATGATGGCCATAACCCACAAGATATAGACAGCATTGCTGAACAAGTGATTAAAAAGCTACAGCGCCAGCAAGATGCTAGTCGCAGACAGCAGCGGGGGAGTCGCTAATGAATAGATTTATACCTTTACTAATAACTCTACTAGTGGTGATTATCGCCGCTAATAGCACCTTATATGTGGTGGATGAAACCCAAACTGCGGTCAAGCTGCGCTTTGGTAAGTTGGTCCAAACCGGGATTACGCCGGGCATGCATGTAAAAATGCCTTTTGCTGACGATATCCGTAAGTTTGATGCGCGTATCCTCACCTTAGATGCGCCACCAGAAAGCTTTTTTACCGTAAACAAAAAGCGCTTGATCGTTGATGCCTACGCTAAGTGGCGCATTATCGATGTGGACACCTACTACCGGGTAACCGGCGGTATAGAGTCTGTGGGTCATAGCCGCTTAACCAGCCGGGTAACCGACGGCCTGCGCAACCAGTTTGGTACGCGTACTCTGCACGAAGTGGTGTCGGGTGAGCGTGACATGCTGATGACCCATATACGCGACGATCTCAATGAAAACGTGCGCGAAAGTCTGGGTATAGAGGTAGTGGATGTGCGGGTTAAACGCATAGATTTACCGCCCGAGGTGAGCGAGCCGGTATTCCGTCGTATGCAGGCCGAGCGTGAGAAAGAAGCCCGCGAGCTGCGCTCCAAGGGTCGCGAAGAGGCCGAAAAAATCCGCGCCTTAGCTGAGCGTGAACAGACCATACTGTTGGCCGAGGCTTATAGTACGGCTGAGCAAACACGTGGTGAGGGCGATGCTCAAGCCTCTGCGACCTATGCCGCTGCTTATAGCCGCGACCCGGAGTTTTACTCCTTCGTGCGCAGCCTTAATGCCTATAAGTCATCGTTTAACGATAAAAGCGATATCTTGTTGGTAGACCCCAAGGGTGACTTCTTTAAATACCTAAAAAGCAGCGCTGTTCAGTAAGCGGCTGCGCCCTGACCTAGTCGCTCATAGCAACTTATAGCTGCTCATAGTCACTAGGTTTACCGGGTTTTTCTATGGTAGAATGCGCTAACCGGGCAACATTATGCGAGAGCATAGGGTTGCGCGGTTTTTTTATGTGTAGATATTGGGGTATTACACCTCAGCATACCGATAGAGGTGACTATGTGGCAGGATCTGGCCATCGCACTAAGCTTGGTGTTGGTGATCGAGGGAATGTTGCCATTTTTAAGCCCTCGCTCGTGGCGCGATATGGTCATACAAGTGACCCGGCTGAACAATAAGCAGCTACGCATCATGGGTTTAATGAGTATGCTGGCAGGGCTAATCCTGCTAACACTACTAAAATAGCATCTAATTTTTACTATCAAAGGCTTTATCAATGACCATAGCTGATCGCTGGCTGCTGCCCGATGGTGTGGAAGAACTGTTGCCCGAACAGGCCGAGCAGGTAGAGGCCCTACGCCGAAAATTATTAGATTTATACCACGCCTGGGGCTATGAGCTGGTGATGCCGCCGTTGCTGGAGTTTACCGACTCATTATTAGTGGGCTTAGGCACAGACGTAGACCTACAAACCTTTAAAGTGGTGGACCAACTCAGCGGCCGCACCATGGGCATACGCCCAGACATGACCATACAAATTGCTCGTATAGATGCCCATTGCCTAAAGCGCGATGACGCTGTGCGCCTATGCTACGCCGGCAGTGTTTTACATACCCGCCCGAAAACCTTAATGGCTTCACGCTCGCCCATACAATTAGGCGCCGAGCTGTATGGCGACAGCAGCATCAATAGCGATATAGAAATTATCTGCTTAATGCTGGAGACCCTGCGTGCCAGCGGCATACAAAACATCACCCTAGATCTGGGCCATGTCAGCATATACCGCGCCCTGCTCGCCGAAGCGGGTTTAGAGGAAGAGGCCAAACAGGCTTTGTTTGATGCCCTGCAGCGCAAGTCAGGCAGTGAAATTAACGCCCTGATTGCCAAGCATGTTGCGCAGCCGCAGCTGGCAGCCATGATGCAGGCATTAACCCAGTTAAACGGTGGCCGTGAAGTATTATCCGAGGCGGCAGAGTTGCTAGCCCATGCCGGTGAAACTGTGCAGCAGGCTTTAGCCGAATTGGCGAAAGTGGCCGACAGCATCGCCGCCAGAATGCCCGATGTGAATATCTATTTTGATTTAAGCGAGCTACGTGGCTATCACTACCACACCGGCCTAGTGTTTGCTGCCTTAGCGCCAGGCATGGGGCAGGCAGTAGCCAACGGCGGCCGCTACGATGATGTAGGTAAAGTTTTTGGTCGTGCCCGTCCAGCTACCGGTTTTAGCACCGACTTAAAAGCGCTGTTGCAACTGTTGCCGGCACAAGAGCCTAGCGATATCGCGGCGATAGCAGCGCCTAATAGTGATGATGTTGCCCTGTGGCAAGCCATACAGCAGTTGCGCGCCCAAGGTGAGCGCGTGCTACAAGCCTTATCCAAGCAAGCGGCGGTTACCGGATGTGATCGTCAATTAGTGTTAGAGCAGGGTGCATGGGTTGTGAAACCGCTATAGGGTTTAGCAACTGCCTGAGAATTTTGAAAACTTGAGAATTGAACATGAGTAAAAACGTAGTTGTACTAGGTACCCAGTGGGGTGACGAAGGCAAGGGCAAAATCGTTGATTTGCTAACCGATCAAGCGCAGGCCGTGGTCCGCTTCCAAGGTGGCCACAATGCTGGCCACACCTTGGTTATAAGCGGCGAAAAAACCGTTTTGCATTTAATTCCTTCCGGTATTTTACGCGAAAATGTTATCTGCTTAATTGGTAACGGCGTGGTGGTTTGCCCTACTGCCTTATTAAAAGAAATAGCAGAGTTGGAAGAAAAAAGCGTACCGGTGCGTGAGCGCCTACGTTTAAGCCCGGCTTGCCCTATTATTCTTCCCACCCATATCGCGCTAGACCAAGCTCGCGAAATAGCCAAGGGTGAAGAAAAAATCGGCACCACTGGCCGCGGTATAGGCCCTGCCTACGAAGATAAAGTCGCTAGGCGCGGCATACGTTTAGGTGATCTAAAACACCCCGAACGCTTTGCTAAAAAATTAAAAGAAGTGATGGAATACCATAACTTCCAGCTGACCCAATATTACAAAGTCGACGCGATTGATTATCAGCAAGTGTATGACGAGATCATGAAAATGGCCGAGCAAATTGTGCCCATGATTGATGATGTTAACGGCATTTTGCACGCCTACCGCGAAGCCGGCAAAAACATTATGTTTGAAGGCGCGCAGGGTTCACTGCTGGATATAGATCACGGTACCTATCCCTATGTTACCTCATCAAATACCACCGCAGGCGGCACCGCTACTGGCAGTGGTTTTGGCCCCTTGTACTTGGATTATGTATTGGGTATTACCAAGGCTTACACCACCCGTGTGGGTTCTGGCCCTTTCCCCACTGAGCTATTTGACGACGTAGGCAAGCACTTGGCCGAAAAAGGCCATGAGTTTGGTGCTACTACTGGCCGTGCTCGTCGCTGTGGTTGGTTTGATGCCATGGCTTTGCGCCAAGCCGTGCGGGTTAACAGTGTGTCGGGTTTATGCCTAACTAAGCTGGATGTGTTAGATGGCTTAGAGACCATTAAAATTTGTGTGGCTTACAACGATGCTGACGGCAATCCTGCGCCGGCGCCTGTTGATAGTGACGACTACGCCAAACTAGTACCGGTTTACGAAGATGTACCAGGCTGGACTGAATCGACTTTGGGGGCGCAGACTTTAGAGGCTTTGCCGGCAGCGGCACGGGCTTATATTAAGCGTATAGAAGAAGTGGTGGGTGCGCCTATCGATATTATTTCTACCGGCCCCGATCGGGTAGAAACTATCGTCCTGCGTCACGCGTTTGATTAAAGTTTACGTTGCCGCACAAGCGTAAAAAAGCCCTGCATTGCGGGGCTTTTTTTTGCGCAGCTGCCAGTAAATAAATACTAGCGTAGGGGGTTAAATACGTCCAAGTCGCTCTTTACCGAGTTGCGGCCGGTGCGCTTGGCTTCGTACATACAGTTATCGCCACGGTCTAGTAATTCTTCAGCATTGTCTAACAGACGGTATTGGGTGACGCCGGCAGACATCGTCAGCCGGCCAATAAGCTGGCCGTTACGGCCGGTGGATAATTGCTTAGCAGAAATTGCCTTGCGCAAGTGCTCGGCAACTTTTATGGCATTTTCTAGGTCGGTATTGGGCAGTATAATCGTGAATTCTTCACCGCCGTAGCGGGCTAAAAAATCGCTGCTACGCAAATTTTTTTTCATGATAGAGGCAACCAGTTTTAATACTTTGTCACCAGTGCTATGGCCAAACTTGTCATTAATGGTTTTGAAGTGATCAAGATCGACCATAATTAACGATAAATCGCGGTGCTTATCTTTGGCTTCGCTTATGGCTGCTTGTAAGCGTTCATCCAAGCCGCGCCTATTAGCTGCCCCGGTTAAGCTATCCGTGATGGCTTCACTGCCAGCCTGCTCTAAATCTTTGCGCAGCTGTTTAACTTCTCCGTTGAGTGAGCTGAGCATGCTGTTAATATCGTTGCTGGCCGAGCTTATCGTTAAGGTTTCTTGGGTGAGGTCGGTAATGATATCTTTTATTTCGCTAATGCTGGGGTCGTTGTTGAGCCTAGTGGTGCATTTTTCTAAGGCCTGGCAAAAGTCGTTACTGCTGTCGCTCCAGTTAGCAATCTGGCTAATCATGATGTTGAGCAAGTGGCTAAAGGCTAAGCGCGCGGCATCAAAATCTTTTTGTTCGTCGCTAACAAAATACTTCTTTAATAATTTGTGGCAGATTTCTTCACTAATAGCTATTTGCTGAGCAATCAGTGCATCTATTTCGTCGTTAAGTTGGGGGGTGCTGGTACTGGTGTATTCGTACCAGACTTTATAGTTTTCGGGAATGGGGTGCAGCTCGTGCTGCTTGAGGTGCTCAAGAGTGGTGTTAAGAAAACTCTGTAATTGGTACTGGTTATACATTCTAGCGTTGGCTCTGCGGTTATAAATTGGCTAAAGCTAATGATAGCTTATATTACGGATATATCGGCCTGACCTTTTTATCTTACTGTAAAAGCTGTATGACGACAGCTTGCGCAGACGCTAATGTCAGCTAAGGACTAGGGTTGTTCACAGGTAGCTAGTGACTCTGCTACAATTAGCCGCTTTTCTGAGCCCCTGCGTATAATGCTGAGGGCCACACCTACAAGGCCTAGCCTTGATGCTTATTGAGAGAAGCAATTATGACTGATGCAGTCGTCGCCGTTGTTATGGGTTCACGCAGTGACTGGGAAACCATGTCTGCAGCCTGTGAAATGCTAGATACCTTTGGCGTGCCGTATACCGTTGAAGTGGTATCGGCTCACCGCACCCCTGAAAAACTGTTTTCGTTTGCTAGCAGCGCCAGGGATAAGGGTCTTAAGGTGATTATCGCCGGTGCCGGTGGCGCTGCCCATTTACCGGGTATGATTGCGGCCAGCACACCCTTGCCCGTGCTGGGCGTGCCAGTGCAAAGCAAAGCCCTCAATGGTATGGACAGCTTGTTATCTATCGCACAAATGCCCAAAGGTGTTGCCGTAGGCACCTTGGCCATAGGTGCCAGCGGTGCGGCCAATGCCGGTTTATTAGCCTCACAAATTATTGCCTTGGGCGATGCCGAAGTGGCGGCCAAAATCGATGCCTTCCGCCAGCAGCAAACCGATACCGTATTGGCTAATGCCGACCCTCGCTTACCCGCATAAATAGAGTTAACTACATGAAGTCACTGCTGATATTAGGCCATGGCCAATTAGGTTTAATGATGGCTGCCGAAGCTGCCCGCCTAGGCTTGGTAGTTGATAGGCTGGATATGCAAACCGGCGAGTTGCTGTGCGGCACGACTGCGCAAAGGCTGAAAGTGGATGCTGCCGCGTTAATCGCGGACTACGATGTTATCACCGCCGAGATAGAGCACCTACCCCACAGCGAGTGGCTAGATCGTATCTATGCCTCAGATAAGTGGGCCAACCGTTTGGCCTTTGAGTTATTGCCTAACCGCTATAGCCAAAAAACCTTGCTGGATCAGCTGCAAGTGCCCACCGCCCCTTGGTGCGTGTTAGAGAGCCGTGCTGATGTGGCTAAAGCCCATCAGCAATTGGGTGAAGCGCTAATCGTTAAATCCACCACTGGTGGTTACGATGGCAAAGGCCAATGGCGCGTTAGCCCTGACAATGGCGAGCAATTGCCCGAGGCCATGTTTGGCCAATTAATTGCCGAACAAAAAATCCCCTTTCAGCGCGAAGTGTCAGTTATCGGTGCCCGCGATGTCAGCGGCCACAGCTACTTTTTACCCATGGCTGAAAACATACACCGCGAAGGTATTTTACGTTATAGCCTAGCCAATGTGGCGGTGGATGACGTGCTGCAACAGCAGGCCGAAGCGGCCTTGGGCAACATACTCGACCATCTTGATTTTGTGGGTATTATGGCCATGGAGTGTTTTGTCACCGAGCAGGGCTTATTAGTGAATGAGCTAGCTCCGCGAGTACACAACACCGGCCACTGGACCCAAATGGGTGCGGTGACTAATCAGTTCGCCATGCAGGTATTGCCTTTAGTTGGCTTGCCTTTGCCACAAAGCCAAAACTGTAAGCCAACGCTGATGCTGAATTTAATAGGCTGTGAATTTTCCCCCGCCTGTATCAGCCTGCCCTGCGTAAGCTACCACTGGTATGGCAAAGAGGTGCGCCCTGGCCGCAAGCTGGGCCATATCAATATTGATGCCTCCTGTTCTGCGGCTTTGAAAAAGGCGGTGACTGTACTCAGCCCCCACTTAGACGCTGAGCATCAAGACCTGCTGGCCGAAGCGGTAGAGCTGCATAGGCAGCGCAGCGCTGCATAACAACAGCTAAGGCCGGTAGTGCTGGCCTTTTTTATGTGTTTTTATGGTAGTGTTGCCATTGCTAACTTTACTGTATTTATATACAGTAAGTGGCGCTTATGTAAAAAGATTCAATACCGCGTTTTATTAACAACTAACTATAAACATAGAAGGTGAGCTTATGGCCGTTGTGGCAATGTGGAAATGTGACCGGGATGACAGTATGTTTGATAACAAAAAAGACGCCGATGCCTACGATAAAATGCTGGAGCTGGCTGAGAGCTTTACCCAGTTTTTAGAAAAGCATGCAGAAGGTATTAGCGAAAAAGATGCCGAAACTATAGGCTTGTTATTAGCCCACAATAAAGAGCAAGTCATCACTGCCTGCAAGGGCAAGCCAGAAGTGTTACTTAGCTTGGGTGAAGGTGAAGGCGAGTCTAATATTACTGAACTATCGGCAGCCAGCTAATATCTAGGCACTAATCCCTAGCTTCTAGCTGCCGGATACCTGATTCATCAATAAAATGCCGGACTAGCGTCGGCATTTTGCTTTTTTACTAATCATTAAACGCTGGTTGTGATTAAATGCACCTTTATTCTTTTTAGGTGAATTTGTAAAACCATGGATGCACCCGCGCAGCAACGCCAGCATGAAATTCAAAAAGTCACCCTGATAGGCGCAGTGCTAGATGCCTTATTAGGTTTCGCCAAAGTTATTGTAGGGGTATTGGCCAACTCCCATGCCTTGATTGCCGATGGCATACACTCCTTCTCGGATCTACTTACCGATGCCATGGTGATCGTGGTGTCAAAATTTTCTCATCACGGCCCCGATGAAGATCACCCTTACGGCCACGGCCGCTTTGAAACTTTTGCCACCGTGGTCTTAGGCGCATTACTCATTGCCGTGGCTGGTGCCATGGCTTACGACAGCGTTTACCGGCTGTTATATAGCGAACAATTATCCATCCCCGCCTGGCCTGCGTTAGTGGTTGCGGGCATCTCTATTGTCAGCAAAGAGTGGATATATCACTACACCAAGGCCGTAGGCGAAAAATATAATTCCAAAATGCTCGTCGCCAACGCTTGGCATAGTCGCAGCGATGCTATCTCATCGATCGTCGTGTTAGTGGGTGTGGCCGGGGCCATGCTGGGCATTAGTTGGTTGGATAATGTGGCCGCCTTAGTAGTTGCCATTATGATAGCTAAAATCGGCTGGGACTTGGCCTGGGAGAGTGTGCAGGAGTTAGTCGACACCGCCCTATCGGCAGAAGAAGTGGACGGGATGAAAGGCATCATCATGCAAATTGAGGGAGTAGTCGGCGTGCATGAGTTGCGTAGCCGAAAAATGGGTGCCGATGCCTTGCTCGATATACACATACAAGTAGGCTCAAAAGTCAGCGTATCCGAAGGCCATAATATAGGCGTGTGGGTTACCGATAGCCTATTAAAAAATGTGAAGAGCATTACCGATGTGACTGTGCATATAGACCCAGAAGATGATGACAACGACGACGCTCGTATAGAGGGCAAGGTAGTGTTACTGCCCCTGCGTGGCGATGTCATGGCCGCCCTTAATGAAACCTGGGAAGGCATAGCCTACACCGAAAGCATCAAAAAAATTAACCTACATTACCTGCGCGACAGCGTGCAGGCAGAAGTATTTATGCCTGCCGACGTGTTAAATGGTGAAGCCTTTGATAGGGCTCAGTTTCAAGCTGAGCTGCAAAAAGGCACTAGCCATTTACCTTGGCTGAGCCATATTAGTGTGTGGTTTGGGTGATTTTTTATAGCTGCTTAGTGGTTAAACGCTTGAGCAAAGGCGCAGACAATATCAAGAGTAAGCTTAAGCAGCTCAAGCCTATCGCTAAATAGATGGCTGAGTTGTAATTGGCGCTACCTACTAAAAATGCAGCGAGTGCCGCCCCGGCTGAGTTGCCTACCAAATTACTAAATTGCCCGGCTACGACGACGGTGCCGGTATGATCCAAGTTGGCTTGTATGCTTAAAAAGTAAGGCCAAGAGAAAGCCCAATCCATAGTGAATACCGCTATGCCTAGATAATAACTCAATGCCGTTTGTTTGCTGAGTAAAATCACCAAGCCACAAATTTGTAAGGCAACGCCAAAGCTTAATGGCTTGTTATAACCCCATCGATCACCTAAAAAATCACCGCTAAAGCGCCAGATATTGAGATGGCGGTGATATAAGACAGGGCATTACCCGTGTCTAGTGAGCTTAGCCCCGCAGCTAATCCCATACGGTCCGCGTAGGCCCAAATGGCCGCTGTGGCTGCGCCATAAATGCATAAGCTCAATAAAGATAGAAGGGCGGGTGGTTGTAAAATAATACTGCTTTCTAGTCGGTCAATTTCTGCAATATTATGGTTAAGTGGATACTGGGTGAAAACAGAGCTGGCGCAAAGTGCAACCACCTCTAGCAGAATGATGATGTACATCATGCCGTTAAATCCTAGGCTTGGAAGGTGTTGTGCTAAGTAATAAATGGCAATAGCAGGTAATAAAAATTGAAAGCCAATGTAAATTCCATAACCTTTTTCAGGTTTTTCTAGGTGGGCAATAGCCGCAGCGGTAGCGGCGCCAGCAAGGCCCGATAAAAAACGAATAAAACTAAAAGCTGTCAGAGAGTGAAAGTAAAGGCTGGCAATGTCTAAAAAAATCATTGCTGCCAAGCCTATGCGGGCTACCTTTTCTAAAGGCCAGTGTTTAGTTTTTAACGAGACGATCAAGGTGATTATCGCAATGCCCGCTAAGTTAGCGGAAGACACCCAGCCAGCACTGCCTTCATCAAAACCTAAATAATCAATATACGCCCCTACAATAATGGGCATAACCATTAGTGGCCATAAACTGATGGTGGCAACAAAGCTAATTAGGCAAAGGCTGAGGTTGTTACCTGATGCTAAGGTCGTCGTTGGGGCTTTATTCATAGCTTATGGTCGCCTGAAAGTTTGGTGAATGACGGTAGGCGATTTAAGTGAGTGTTATCGCATGTAGTGCTTGCTTAATAATTTCAAAATCTACACAGCCTTTTTTGGCAATCATAATCAGTGAGCTGTTGCGTGTTTGCTTGTTGTTCGCTTGTGTTGACGCAATCTATGCGTTTACCTACCATTTGCATTACATGACTTTGCTCTGGTGCTTCATGGTTGATAAAAACACCTTTTGCTCTATAAATAGCTGTGGGTAGGTCTTTGATCAGCGCTTTTAGCGCGGTTATATTAATAGGCTGGTCACTTTGCCAGGCTATGCTTTCAAACAAGTCACCGTGATTGTCATCGCTATGATCATCTTGGCAATCGTGTGTTTGGCTGTCATGCTCATGCGGCTGGTGCAAATCTACATTAAGCATTAATGATAGCGGCACATCGGCGTGGCTGGTTGCAAATACGCGAGCATGTTCAGGTAGCCATTGTTGTTTGAGTTCCGCTATGGTTTCTGCATCGCAGAGATCGATTTTGTTAATCACGACCAAGTCAGCCTGCTTGAGCTGCCAGGCCGCCAAGTCGCGGTATTCTTCGAGGGTGTGATTAAATTGTGCGGCATCAATAATATTAATAATGGCGTCTATTCTGGCTCTGTCGCGAAATAGCCGGTAGTTTAAGATGCGGGCAATGCGGCCAGGGTCGGATACGCCGCTGCATTCAATTAAAAAACATTCCGGTGGGTTTTCTTGTGAGATCAGTTCGTCTAGTTGGCCGATTAAATCGTCAGAAATATTGCAGCATATACAGCCATTGGCCAGACTCATTACATTACCATCGTGATTGCTGATGAGTTGGCTGTCTATATTAATGCTGCCAAAATCATTGACTAGCACCGCCGCGCGCAGGCCTAAGTCTGCACGCAGTATGCGGTTCAATAATGTTGTTTTCCCCGAGCCTAAAAAACCACTGATAATGGTGGCAGGGATTCGATGTGTATTTACATGCTTTGGCTTATTCATTGCCATGCCCTTTAGGGTAACGATAATCTTGTTTACGGCTTAGCGTTGGTAGACGTTTTTACCGTTCATTACGGTTAATTGCACTTGGGTTTTAGCAATATCTGCTGCGGGTATTTCAAACAGGTTTTTATCCATGACTATCAGGTCGGCGACTTTCCCTACTTCTAAGCTGCCCAAAATATCCTCTTTGAAGTTCACGTAAGCGCCATTGATGGTGTAGGCCGCTATCATACTGGCTAGCTCCACACGCTCGCTGTCGTTATAGATGGGCGCTGCGCCGTCGGGCAGCTGTGGGTCCATGCGGCGTACCGCTACGGCGATAGCTTCTAGCGGATTTAAGGTGGTGACAAACCAGTCACTGCCGCCTACCAAGCGGCCGCCAGCGCGATGCACGCTGCCTATCACCAAACTTCTTTCGCGCACTCTGTCGTCACCTACGGCCTTGCGTAAAAAGTTTTTATACTGGTCTTCAAAAGCCCAAAAGGATTGGAAGGTAGCACTAATATTGAGTTCGGCAAAACGTTTGCAGTCATCGGGGTGTATCATTTCCAAGTGACAAATTTGGTGACGGTTATCGGTATTGCCGTTGGCCTCTGTTGCCGCTGCAAATGCATTTAAAGCCATGCGTACGCCTTTGTCGCCTATGGCATGTAAGTGGACCTGTATGCCTTGGCTGTCTAGCCAACACACATATTTATTTAAGCGTTCTTGGCTGTGGAAGGGCTTACTTTTTTTGTTGAGGTCATCCAGCAGGTAGGGCTCTAGCATGGCAGCAGAGCCGTATTCAATGACACCGTCTATGTAAATTTTTATGGAGTTAACGGTAATATCGTCGCGCTGATATTGGCTAATATTATTTACAAAGTCATAAATCTCGTCACCAAAGGCGCCGGGCTGCCAGTTAATCGGTGACATGGCTGCGCGCAGACGTATGTTTAATTCGCCCCGGTCGGACAAGTAGTGATAGGGGGCCATCATGTCACCATCTAAGCCGGGCTCGGTGATGGTGGTGATGCCAAATTGATGAGCGAGTTTAATGCCGGTTTGTAAGCCTGCGACTTTTTCCTCTAGGGTTTCAACGGGCATGGCGTCTTTAACGATTTGCCCGGCAAAGTCGAATAATAAACCCGTAGCTTCACCTGTTGCTGGGTCGCGTTGAATTTCGCCAGCTAGTGGGTCTTGGGTGTCTTTATCGATACCAGCCAGCTCTAGTGCTTTGGAATTTACCCATAAGGAGTGGCCGTCATTGCAGTTGAGGTAGATGGGGCGGTGAGGGCAAATTTCATCTAACCATTCTTTTCGGGGTTCGGGTATATAGCCTATGCTCCAGCCCGAGCCTTTTACCCAGCCGCTGGCGTCGGGGCCTTGTTTATCTATATAGCTTTTTACTGCGGCCAGTATCTCATCCTTGCTTTTTAAATCATCCATGCTGCATTCGTTCTCCTGTATGCCGCCTGAGGTTAAATGCACATGGCTGTCGATAAAGGCAGGTAGCACCAACTTGACGCCTAGGTTGTCTACCTGGGTGTGCTCCCCCCAAAAAGCCTCGGCGCCATTGTTGTCGCCCACATAAATAATTTTTCCGTTTTTGATGGCTATAGCCTCGGCCCAGCTGCGGTCAGGGTCTACGGTATAGATAGAGGCATTGGAGAAGATGCGATCGGCGATAATGGCGCTCATAGTGAATATCCTGCAATGGAAGGTTATTAATACAATGCGCCCAGCTTAGTGCGATGGTCGTTGCGGTAAAATCAATTTGTTCTTATCATGCCATTACCTCAGCTTATGACAGGGCCTCTAGGCCTGAGAATAAACATGACCCTACGCAACCCCAAACTTGACCTACTCAACACCTTTGCCCGCGCCGCCTACCACGGCAACTTTACCCGTGCCGCTAACGAGCTGTGTATTACTCAGGCGGCTGTTAGTAGGCAAATAGGGATATTGGAAGAGCAATTAGGCATAGCGTTGTTTGTGCGTAGCAATAGGGGGATTAGCCTCACCGAAGCTGCCAAACCGCTGTATGCGATTTTGCAGCAGTCACTGGCGGATATAGGGCAGGAGGTTAACCGCATCCACCAGATGAGCAACCAAGAGACTATGCGTTTGAGTTTGGCGATAGACTGCGCCTTTGCCGACACTTGGTTTAAAAAACGCTTTGCCCAATTTCGCCAGCAGCACGCCAATATGCAAATTGAGTTGCAGTTAATCACCGATAGCAGGCCTAAGCCCAATGTTGATGTGCAAATTATTTATGCGATAGACGATAAACCGCTGCAGGGGCCGGGTTTTGTTAGTGAGGGTATTTATCAGCCCATGGACTTTGTAGTGTGCAGCCCCAATATCATTAGTAAGGCCACGCCTTTACAGGCACTGAGTGATTTAAAGCAACACAGCTTATTGCATGAATTTACCACCGAGCTTTGGCCTAATTGGTTGCAGCATATGGGGGTGAGCGATATAGAGACTAGCCAAGGCGCTATCGTGCATGACGCCTTATTGTGTTTAGAAATGGCCGCCAATGGCGAGGCGGTAATACTCAGTGATGATTTGGTAGCGGCTGATTACTTAGCCGATGGCCGTTTAATCAAACCGCTGCCCCATGTACGCGCCAATGAAGCCAAAATTTATTTAGTGCAAAACACCCAGCAAGCTCACAACCCTGCAGCTTTTGCTTTTAGGCAATGGTTGCTGGCGGAACTGGCTAAACACCAGCAGGTGTTTGCCGAACTACGGCAACAGGCGGTTTACACTTAGTCTAGTCTTAGTCTTAGTGTTAGTGTTAGTGCAAGGGCAAGGGGGCGCAGAACTTAGTCTTTATTCATCTTTGCTAAAGCTCGTAATGTCACCAAGGGCTTAGAGTGAAAC
The DNA here is from genome assembly GCF_000373485.1 of Dasania marina DSM 21967. NCBI lineage: Bacteria > Pseudomonadati > Pseudomonadota > Gammaproteobacteria > Cellvibrionales > Spongiibacteraceae > Dasania > Dasania marina. Next base: position 92,983 of record NZ_KB891575.1, on the reverse strand, counting down.
TCGCGGTGATAGAGCACCGCAACAACTAGCGCGGTAGCGCCCATAAATAACCACTGGCTGATAAACCAAGGGAAGATGGCCATGGCAAAATAATAAGCGCGCAAACCGTAGTTATAGGTATGGCTGGCTTGGTCTATCAGTTTGGCAGTATAGCGTGCGTATTGGTTGCGATGTTGTTCTGAGATGGCTTCATCTTTACGCAGCGGGGCGGCACCCATCAGTACGCTAGAAAATCCAAACTGGCGCATGGCCCAGGTAAAGGTGAAAAAGGCGTACACAAAAATACAGCACAGCACCATCACGCGCAGTTGTATTTCGGATTCGCTAGTCTGCTCAAAAAAAGGCACTTGCGCCAGCAGTTGGTAAATGGTGCTGATATTGGGGATAACCGCTAATAAACCTGCCAACACCAGTATGGTAGTCGAGGCAAAAAAACTCACCTGCCGCTCTATATTTGAAATTAACGCGGCATCGGCTACCAGGGATTCGCGGTTGAGCAGGGTTTTCATCCAGCTTACCCGGTGGTCGTGTAATACCGACGACAAGCTATGGCTGCGCTTAGCCATATAGTGGGCAAAATAGCTGTAACCTACCCAGCACAATAAAAACCAGCCCAAGCTTAGGGCATTACTCCAATGAAAGGTTTGTAAGAAGCTTAACGTCATTTTGCACCCTGTTTTTGTGTCGCGTTAGTGTATCAGCTCCACTTATTATGCCAATAGACTGTGAAGGTTTTATGTATGGCCCCGGCCTGTGGGTGTTAGGGCGAGTAACGAAATGGTGTTATATAGCGCCAGCACAATCTTCTATATCGTTTTTGTTTTAATCATAGTGGCATATTGCCTAAGTGCAGCTGCCAAATAATAAAACGAATAGGGGAATAAGCATGGCTCAGTCTATCCTTAAGCGCTCGGTATTAGCTACGGCTGTGGGTGTCATTAGTGCTGCCAGCGCAATGCCTGCGTACAGCGCAAATTTACTAGAAGAAGTCACCGTTACGGCCACGCGCCGTGCCGAAAGTACTATGGATGTGCCCTACAATATTTCTGCCACCACCTCCGATGCCTTAGAGCAGCAAGGCATTACCGACTTTAGCAAACTGGCGCGCAGCGTGGCCGGCCTAACCTATGTGGACTCCGGCCCTAGGGAAGCCGGTATAAACAGCGGCTTAATTATTCGCGGCCTAAGCAGCGGCGGTGATCCCTCCAGCGATACCGCCTCCTTAGCATCACCTACCGTATCGGTATACATAGGCGAAACGCCTTTATTTGTGAACCTGCATTTAAAAGATATAGAGCGGGTAGAAGTGTTGCGCGGGCCGCAGGGTACCTTATATGGCTCTGGCTCTTTGGGCGGCACGATACGCCATATTCCGGTAAAGCCAGACCCCAGTGAGTTTAGTGCCGAAGTAGGCACGCGGCTATCGACTACCGATGAAGCCAGCGGTGTTAACTCAGACACTTACGCCATCGTCAATCTGCCGTTAGGGGATAGCGTTGCCCTGCGTGCGGTAGCGGGTTATGTAGAAAATCAAGGTTATATAGACGCCAATAATTTGCAGCGCTTAGATGCGAATGGCCAGCCGCTGTTACAAGGCGGTTTTTTTAACCCCGCCGCGGCCACACAAAACAGCCGTAAAAAAGACAGCAATGGCGATAATGTTAAACACGTGAGACTGTCTGCACTGTGGGATGTTAGTGATACCGTACAGCTATTGTTAACCCATCAACAGCAAGAAGATGAAGCCGATGGCCGCGCTGCTGCCGGGGCAGAGGCTTTTGGTGGTGGTGACTTGGCTCATGCCAACCGTTACTTAGAACCCTTAGAGCGCGAACTCAGCCTAACGGCCTTAGACGTGGAATGGGATATGGGTTTTGCGACCCTAAGCTCTAGCAGCTCTAGCTACACCAATGAAAGCAGCGTGCTTAGCGATCAAAGCGGGCTGTATTTAAATGCTGATTTTTGGGCGGCTTACTACGCCATAGGGCCGCGCGATTCGGTGTATGGTGATTACCCGCAAAAAACTGAAGCCTTTGCCCAAGAGTTGCGCATGGTGTCTAACAGCGACGGCCCAATCAACTGGGTGGCCGGTGCGTTTTATCAAAAGCAAAAACAAAATAACGAAACCAATGATATATCCCCCGGCTTTTGGGATTACATGGGTTTTCCTGGGGACTGGGGGCCGGGTTATGCCAGCACCGTCGAGCTAGCTGCCGTGGGCATAGTGAAAGATCAAATTTATAAGCAAATACAAAAAACCGAGTTTACCGACCAAGCGCTGTTTGGCGAGCTCAGCTATCAGTTTAACGATGCCTGGCAGGCCACCTTAGGTATGCGTGCCTTTGAGCAAGAGTACCTATCTACCGGTACTATTTATTTGCCTCAATGCGGTGTGGCTTGCTCTAACGATAATGCCAGCCCCTTGGGTTTAACCGGTGGTAGCATTAAAAAAACCTTTAACGATCAAATTTTTAAATTTAATGTTTCTTATAATATTAACGAAGATATGATGGCCTACGCTACTTGGGCGGAAGGTTTTCGCCACGGTGGCACCAATGGTATACCGACCTCGGACGTTACCCCTAACGCGCCTTTTGCTGAAGCGGCGGCCTTGGCCGGTTATGAATCAGACTTAGCCACCAACTGGGAGGCCGGTATTAAAGGCACCTTAATGGATGGCAGTGTGCGCTTTTCGGCGGCGGGATTTTTCATCGAGTGGCAAGATATACAGATTGATGCCGCCTCACCGGTGGGTGCCTTTCCGGTAATTGTTAACGGCGAAACCGCTGAATCTAAAGGAGTGGAGCTGGAGTTAATAATGGCCGTTACCGAGTCATTAACGGCGACAGTGGGCTATGCCTATACCGACGCACAGCTTAGCGATGATTTTGCCGCGGGTGGCGTGGCCGGTTTTGATGGTGATAGCTTGCCGGGCGTGCCCGACCATGCTGGATCCTTATCGTTTAATTATTTGCAGCCTATCAATCAAAATCTGGAGTTGAGTTATAACCTCAATGGCTCGTTTATTAGCAGCACCAAAACCGCGCTTAATAAACAAGACCCTAACTACAGTGAAACAGCCGGTTATGCGCTATGGGATGCTTCTGTTATTTTGCAGGCGGAGCAATGGTCGGCGACCTTGTTTGTAGATAACCTAGCCAACAAGCAAAACTACAGTTATGGCCGCGGTGCGTTTTACAATAATACGGCCGATAACGCGCAAGCAGGCCGCGACCTGTATAGCTTTGTCAATCGCCCGCGCACAATAGGCTTAGGTTTTAAATATAAGTTTTGAAATACCAGTTTTAAAATATAAGTTTTAAACAATTAGTTTTAAAGTAATAATTTTAAGATATGCAAAGTAAAAAGGGAGGCTGATCAGCCTCCCTTTTTTTATGCCAGATTAACCGTGCTGTTAAATATAATCTTTCAAAGGGTCTACCCCTAATTGTTTTTCGCCGGAGGCCAGTGAGCCTATAAATAAGGAAAATAATTCTGGCTGCGAACTGATGTCCAGTTTTTGATAGAGATGGCGCCTATGCACCTTCACGGTTTCCATAGAGATGAGTAATTTGCTAGCCATAGCCTTGGTGGAATAGCCATGCAGTATATGTTGGGCAACTTCACATTCTCTGGCGGTGAGCACGCTGCTACCAAAGTGAGTAAACGCCGAGGCGATATTTTGGTGAAAACCGGGTTTGCCCTGGGGCTGCGGCTGGGCGCTAAAGTGCTGTGCTATTACGCTAGTCACCCAAGGGGCGATGACGTGGAGTACTTCTGCCTGCTCATCACTAAAAGGGGTTTTGCTGGCCAGCGACAGCGAGGCGGTTTGCTGCTGTGGCAATTGCACTAAGTAGTTGAACTCATCCACTAATTGGCAGTGCTGATAATAATTAAAATAATATTCACTTTTGTGAAATAAGTCGGGCACCACCTCGCTCAAACGATACAGCTTAGTGGCGCAGCCGCTGCGGCTGGCTTGGTAAAACGGGTCTAGCAAATAAGCCCCTTCGTAATAATTATCTAGGCTGGCGGATGGCGCCCAAGGGCCATCGTTATCGGGCAGGTAAACCGTGCTGGGTGCACTATTATGGGGGTAGATGATTAATACCGGCGCATCGGCCGTCACCAAAAATCCTATGGCGTCTAATAGCTGCTTACCCCATAGCTCGCTGCCTATGGCCTGCGTGGTGCTGGCTATCTGTTGGTACCACTGGGGGCTACAGAGCTTATCGCGTATCAGTTGGCTCATGGTTAGGGGCTCGGGTTAAGGCTCAGAGTTAAATCTACATAGGGGAGCTAGGTATGGATGATAGCACTGCCCTAAGCCTAGGCTAAAGGCTGCTACCTCACCCTAAGGGGTTATACCCACGGGTTGGCGCTATCCCTACATTAGCTCTACATTGGCGGGCTAGCCTGTTATTGCGAACCGTCACTCTATAGATGTTGAATTTAATAATGAAAAAAAATACTACTCTGTTTGATAACCCCAAGGCCATTACTGCTGCCATAGTCTTTAGTTTTATAGGCAATGCCGTATTTATGGGTATGCCCATGTTGGTGGGGGCGCTGTCGGATAATTTAGGATTTAGTGCTCAGCAGGTGGGGTGGTTGGCCTCGGCGGATTTAGGCGGTATGTGCGCCTCATCCATACTTACCTCACTGCTGGTGGCTAGGGTTAATCGCCGTTACTTAGTGGCGCTGGGGGTGGTGATAGCGGTATTGGCTAATTATGCCGCCAGCCTGTTTCACGATTTTGAAACTTTATTTTCTTTGCGTGTATTGGCGGGATTTGGCAGCGGTATTTGCTATGCCACGGGAGTGGCTAGCTTAGCGGGTAGCCATAATACCGGCCGCAATTTTAGTATTTTGATGTTTGCCCTAGTGGCGATTAATGCCATAGAGCTGTATTCCTTTCCTATCTTGTCGGCGCGCTGGGGGGTGAATGGTATATTCTTGGCTTTTGCTGGTTCGTTTGTGTTGGCGCTGTGCTTCATCGGCTGGTTACCTGCGCGTGCAGCTGAGCAGGCTTTGGTTGAGAAAGGTACTAAGCAAGCCCCGGCAGTGCCCGCCTATTTACCCTGGTTATGCTTGTTAGCCGTAGCCTGTTTTTATATCACCATAGGTTCTTATTGGTCGTTTATAGAAAGGGCGGGGGTAGATGCAGGTTTGAGTGATAGCTTTATCGCTAATGTGCTAACAGCCGGTACGATTTGCACCTTATTAGGTTGTTTTGCGGCTACTGCATTAAGCACCAGGTTGGGGCAGTCCAAGCCTTTAATTGCGGCCCTAGCGGGCATGACCTTAACCTTGCTGATGCTATCCACGGGTATAAACGCATTAAGCTATATAGCTGGCACCATGTTGTTTAATTTTATGTGGTTGTTTACCGACATATATCAACTGGGCACCTTGAGTAATATGGACCACAGTGGCCGCTATGTCGCCTTGGTACCCGCCGCTCAAGGGTTTGCCCAAACCTTAGGCCCCAGCATGGCTGGCGGCATGTTAGCGGCCAATATGGGTTATGGATCAGTGATGATTATGGGGGCTTTGGGTAGCTTTGCGGCGTTTTTACTTTATATTTTTGTTTATTCCATTTTGAAGCGGACCACCCCCGCGATTGCCGATGCACAATAAGCTATGCGGCGAATAATAGGCCACGTTGCAGCTATTAATTGCTTGGTGGGCAATATATCTATGTAACAAATTAGGCTAAGCTAATAGGCATTAATCATCATTTACAGCACACAAAGGGTGAGCTGTTCATAGTTTGAGCGCTCCCTACACACTTTATGCCGAATTCAGATACTGTTCATATTAATTACCTCAGCCATGCCCTGCGAGCTTTACGTTTGTCGGTACCGATGAGTGTTGCTGAGCTGTCAGCATGTATTGATATTGCTGAAACCAAGATAAAAGACTTTGAGAGTGGTAAGCCTTCTCTTAGTGATATTGAGTTAAAGAGAATGAGCCAGTTTTTAGAGTTACAAAGCCATAAACCTGCGCTGCCAGAGTGTGGTGTGCCGCAGCAATCCTTACAGCAAAGAGTGGTAAAGCAAAATGAGGCTTTGCGATTTTTAGGCAAGCATGACGATATAAATAAAGGGCATGTAAATGCCGCTATTGAGCTGATTTGTGTAACTGCGGCAAAAGTTTTTCAAAACGAATATACCGGTATTTGGTTGCTAAACGATAACAGGGATTATTTAGAAGCCATCGATGAATATGTGCTTAGTAAAGATAATCACGAACCAGAAGATCACTATAACCAAGAGCAGTTTCCCGAATGGTTTGCCAAATTTGATGGCCAGCGTAGTGTTATTAGTGACTCTTCTGTTAATGACGACGAGCAAGAATTTGATGAAGAGCGCGAGAGATGGCAGATAGAAGCCACCATAGATACGCATATTTCTTTTGAAGGCGAAATAGTTGGAATTATTTCTAGTGAGGATATTAAGCCCAGGCAATGGCAAACAGACGAGATTAGTTTTCATACGCAGCTAGCAGATCTGGTGTCGCGGGTGTTAACTAACAATAATAATAGAGAATTAAAGCAGCAGATTCTAGATCAAAAGAAAAGAGTGGCCGAGCAACAAAAAGCAATTATGGCTATTATTGGGAATCCTTCTATTGTGGCCGGCAAGGTAGAGCCGGCTTTTGATTTTATTTGTACGCAAGTTGGCCGTTTGTTGAATTGTAGCGTGTATATAGGCTTGATTGATGAACAGACGGATATTTTGGTTAACCGATCCTCTTATGGCTATAAGGAAAATAGCATTCTAGATAAGAGTGGTAATTTTGATTTATCGTTAAAAGACGTACCTGTTTATAGAAATGCCTTGGTTAGAGATAGAACAATTACCTCTAGTAATGTGAAGGAGGACTCGCGTTACAATGAGCTGGCAACAATAGCCATGATTGATCAAACTGTTGTTTCATCGGTGGACGCTGGTATACGCATAGAAGGATTATTAGTCGGCGTTTTGACTGTAGACTCTCACGTATATAAAGAGTGGCAGAAAGATGAAGAGGCTTTTATTGGTGAAGTTACTGAGCAAATATCACAGTGCTTGATTAACCAAAAAACTCGACAGGCCGGCTATCAGCTTAAGAGGTTGTCGCGTGCGGTAGAAAGCTCAAGTTCAGCGCTGTTAGTCGTTAATGACACCCTAGATATAGTCTACGCCAATCACAAGGCGGGTGATTTGTTCTCTGCTGAAGGTCCTACTTTGCAGGGTGTTAGTTTAAGGGATATGGCGGTGGCTAGTGAGTCATCGGCAGAGCTTTTTCACTTATTAACGGCTATTAATAAGAAAAAATACTGGCGCGGCGAGTTAGAGATAGTTAGCGAGAAAGGTGAAAAGCAATGGGTGTCCGCCACTGTTTCACCGGTAAAAATTGCCGATAGTACCACTAGTGAATATGTCGTGGTCTGCGATGATGTCAGTGAGCTAAAAGCCGCCCATAAAGAGATGGAGCGCATGGCTTTTTATGATGCGTTAACCGGTTTAGTCAATAGGCGTTTATACAAAGAGCGCTTAGAGCAGAGCTTGTTAGCAGCGCAGCGTCATGACAATCAATTGGCGGTATTATTTTTAGATTTAGATAGATTTAAACTTATTAATGACACACTGGGTCATGAGGTAGGCGATAAACTACTTAAGATTGTCGCTAAGCGCTTGGAAAGTTGCGTGGGCGAGGGTGATACAGTTGCGAGATTAGGTGGTGATGAATTCACGATATTGCTAAACGATGTGCTTGATAAAAATACTGTGTCCAGCATAGCTAAAAAATTGATAACAGCCATACGTGCGCCCATTATTATTGAGGGTGAAACCATTAGTGTTACCACCAGTATTGGTGTGAGTTTGTTTCCTGCCGATGGCGAAGAAGGCTCGCAGTTGATGAAAATGGCTGATATGGCCATGTATAACGCAAAAACAAAAGGTAGAAACTCCTACGAGTTTTACCATAAAAACTTGGATATCTTTAGTAAAGAGCGCTTGGGTTTAGAGCATGATTTGCGACAGGCATTAGCGCAAGATCAGTTTTTTATAGAGTACCAACCCATTATTAACGCCAAAACCCAAGCCATTAACTCGGTAGAGGCATTAATACGTTGGCAGCATCCCGAGAAGGGTTTAATAGAGCCCTTAGCGTTTATCCCTATTGCTGAAGATATAGGGCTTATTAATGATATCGGTGCTTGGGTATTGTTGGTAGCCTGTAAAGATTTAAAAAGAATGCAGCAACAGCAGCCGCATTTAAAAATGTCTGTGAATATCTCCGCCAATCAATTCAATGCCCTTAATTTTGTGGAGAAGGTTTCAGGGGCGCTAGCGACAGCGGATGTTGAGGGTAAGTATTTGGTGTTAGAAATTACTGAAAGTATGTTAATTAACGATATAGACAGATCGGTAGAGTTACTGGAAAAAATCCGCACACTAGGGGTGACGATATCGATTGATGACTTTGGTACCGGCTATTCCTCGTTAGGGTACTTAAAGCGTTTGCCCATTGATAATATAAAAATTGACCGATCTTTCGTTGAGCATATACATACCGATAGCCATGACTGTGATTTAGCGACAGCAGTTATCGACATGGCCCATAGCCTGAGCCTTGATGTAATTGCGGAAGGTGTAGAGGATAAACAGCAGGAAGATATATTAAAGAGCCACGGCTGCGAATATTACCAAGGGTTTTTGTACGCTAAGCCCTGTAGTTTTGAATCGCTGAGTGAGTTTTTGAGCCTAAACCCTGCAGAGCACGTTAAAAAAACTGCAGGTTAAGCTAGGTTTATATCTGAAAATTAGCCTTGCAGAAATCCAAGAATACTTCTGAACGCTTAGGCAGGCGCACATTGGCTGCTCTGGCTACCACCAACGATAAGGGTCTAGCATCTTCAGCCAAAGGAATGGTGACTATGCTAGAGCCGTCGTAACAAATATTGGTTTGCGGCGATAGGTTTACTATCGAATAACCGTAGCCATTACCCACTAAACTTCGCACTAATTCAAAGCTGCCAGTGCGGTGGCGAATCAGCGGTTTAAAACCGTGGCCGTCAAACAGCGATTGAAAGTATTCGCGGCTGTGAGGCAGGTCCAGCAGCACCATGGGTTCGTGTTCTAAGTCTTTAAACGTTAAGGTTTTTTTCTTGGCGAGCCTATGGTCTGAAGGCAGTATCACCTTGGGGGTGAGCTGCGCTAACTCGTGTATTGCTATCCTATCGCTAAGCCCTAAGTCATACACAAAAGCCAGTTCGGTTTTACCCGAGAGCAGGGATTGGCTGATTTCTTCTATATTACCTTCATTCAGTGCAAAACTAACATCGGGATAAATTTCATTAAACCGGTTGATCAGCTTGGGAATATACAGCGGTGCCAAGGTGACAAAACAACCTAAATTGATGGCCCCGATTAACGACTCGCTGTGTTCCTTAATATGGCTTTGCACTTCTTCTGCGTGGCGTATCAGTTGGCCGGCCTCAATTAATAAATCACTGCCGGCTTGGGTGAGTGATACCCCTTTGGCGTGGTGACGTATTAGCAACTGCACGCCGAAATATTCTTCCAACTGATTGATAGCGTTAGAGATGGCGGGTTGGGATACAAACAGATGCTCACTGGCGACAGTGACGTTGCCGTGTTCCGCAACAGCGAGGAAATAACGTAATTGTTTTAGGGTAAATTTCATAATATTTAGTTATTTCTTAGGCGAATATGATCAAAGAATATTATCTATTGAAGGATTTAGCTAGTCGGCCTGCATAATAAAAAGTTATCTATCGTAATGATATTTAATATTTTACAGATTTAGCGGCAGTATTCACACTCGAGCATAAACCTTACTTCCATACTGTGAAATAAGGGCGACAGATGATGATTAACCCATACTAGGTGACACAATTGAAAGACTTCTCTAAGTATCAAACCAGCGAGCTGCATGCCAAAGACATAAAACACAATATGCACCCCTTTACCGACTTTTCCACCTTTAAAGACGAAGGCTCTTTAATTATGGCGGAGTCAGAAGGCGCCTATGTGTATGATACCGAAGGTAATAAGTATCTAGACGGCATCGCTGGGCTTTGGTGTGTAAACATAGGTTACGCCAATGCGGAAATGGGCGAGGCCATGGCCGAGCAAACACGCCGCATCCCCTATTACTCCAGCTTTGGTCACCTGACCACACCGCCTGCTGCTGAGTTGGCAGAAAAGTTAGTCTCATTAGCTCCCAGTAATCTAAATCATGTATTTTTTGGTACCGGCGGCTCTATGTCTAATGACACCGCCGTGCGCATGATCCATTTTTACTTTAACCGCCTAGGTAAAAAAGACAAAAAACAAATTATTACCCGCACCGATGGCTATCACGGTAGCACCTATTTGGCGATGAGCTTAACCGGCGTTGAGTTCGATCACATAGGCTTTGATTTAGCCCCTGACTTAGTACACCGGGTATCGGCGCCCGACGTTTACCGTCGCCCCGATGGTATGACAGAGGCTGAGTTCTGTGACTTTTTGGTGGATGAGCTAGAGCAAAAAATCCTAGCCATAGGCCCCGAGCGGGTTGCCGCTTTCTTCGCCGAGCCTATAGCGGGTGCCGGTGGTGTATTAGTGCCACCCGAGGGCTACCACAAACGCATTGCCGACGTGTGTAAAAAGTATCAAGTGTTTTTGGTGTCGGATGAGGTGGTTACCGCCTTTGGTCGCTTGGGCGAAATGTTTAGCTCTGAGACTATATTTGGTTTTCAGCCAGACATTATTACCTGTGCCAAGGGTTTAACCTCGGGTTATATTCCACTATCTGCCAATTTAATCTCTGATGAAATTTACGATGTCATTAGTGTGCCACAAGCTAAGGGAGCCATGTTTACCCACGGCTTTACCTACTCTGGTCACCCGGTTAGCTGCGCAGTCGGTTTAAAAAATATAGAGATTATGGAACGCATGGATTTATGCGGCCATGTTAAAAAAGTCGGTAAGTATTTTGAAAACCAACTGAAAGAAAAGATATCTACCCTGCCTATAGTGGGTGATGTGCGCGGTAGCCACTTTATGATGTGCGTAGAAAACGTTGCTAATAAAGAAACTAAAGAGCTACTACCTGCCGAAGCCGAGATAGGTAACCGCATAGCCGCCAAGTGTGAACAAGCCGGTGTGTTAATACGCCCCTTGGCCCATAAAAACATTATGTCACCGCCGTTAATCTTAAGTGTGCAAGAGGTGGATACCATAGTGAATACCTTACACAAAGGAATTTGTGATGTGCAGGATGAGCTGATCAGCGAAGGTTTGTGGAAGGGCTAGAAAAGATTAAGGTCCGTTAGGCTCATAAGTACATTGTGCTTATGGGCCTTTTTTTATTTGGCTTCAACGGGCTAACAGGGGGAGTAGTTTTTTATTGTATGTGCGTAAGGCGCTTTCTTGCCAGAAAACGCCTTACGCACTGAGATATCACGCTTTCTATATAAAGTTTTAACTCAGTTGTTTTAGTGCGTTATTGATTCTTCAAAAAAATTCGCTAAAGGCGTTAGCTCTTTTTCGTAATGCCGCCAGTGTTGCTGGCTGCTGCGATATATTTTTTGTTTTACCTGCGCTGCACTGGGGGTAGAGACCGCCTGCTTGGATAGATGAAAGTCTAGTAATTCGGGGTGCCACTCTAAGCCTAAAAATTGCATTAAGGCCTGGCTTTGCGTTACAGGATCACTAACTAAGTCATCGTAGCTTAGGGTGTAAAAACTATTGGGTAGGCATTGCTGCCAGTGGTCGGTGAGCGCTTGATAGCCTAGGTAGTAGCGCCCTAAGTCCTCTAGTGAGTAACTGTAGTTAGCCGAGTTAAAACGAAACAGATGTTTGAAGTTGCTAAAGCAGGCGTCCATAGGGTTACGCTGTATATGTACAAATTTAGCCTGCGGTATAGCTTTGGCAATAGCGCCTACGAGCATAAAGTTAAAGGGGTATTTGTCTATAAAGTAGGGTGTGTCGCCCGTTAAAGGCGCACAGCTTTGTAAATATAATTGGCCTAATTGGTCGTAGTCTAGCGACTCTAAATGCTGGTATCGCGCTAGGCCAGTTTGGCTGGGGTTGCGTTGGCTGCAGGCAGCTTCAAAGAAACGGTTAAAGTGTAGTAGCTCGCCGGCGCTGCTCACTTGCGGGCTGCCATTAATAATTTGCTCTACCAACGTAGTGCCGGTGCGAGGTAGGCCGACAATAAAGATAGGGCAAGCTGCTGGCGTATCACCGGCGCTGCTGTGGGCTAAAAAATCTTGTGTATAACTGTGTGCCAGTTGTTTGAAATAGGCTAAGTCTTCATCAACCTTATAAGGGTGTATTTTTTTATAGGCTAGGCTGCCTTGCTGTAAGTGCTTGAAGCTAGCGGCATAGTCTTGTTGCTTTTCTTTAATTCTGGCAAGGGCGTAATGTAAGTAGATTTGTGCATTAGTGTCGTCACTATAACGATCTAGTACTTTATTTATGTGTGTGATGGTTTTCTCAGGCTGCTCAAGTGTTAGTTGGCTAAGCTGCCAAAAAGCCATGTAATCCTGCGTATTATTCGAGATAGCAGCATTAAAATGCTCAAGCGCCCGTTGGTTGTGATTGTAGAGCTGGTACACCACGGCTAAGTCGTTGTGTATGTTTTTGATAGGCTTTTGCTGGTTACTGTGACTAAGGGCTTTTTCATAGCACGTTAAGGCGCGATCAAAGTCTTTTAACTTGCGGTATACCGTAGCGATAATCACTAGGGTTTCTGGCGTGTCTATCTGTGCGATCTCGAGTTTGTCGACTATCTCTTTTGCCATGCTTAATGCGTGGCATGAAATAGCAATAATACCGTTGCCATGGCTGAGTAGTTTCGCTTGGTAGGCTAGGTAGTGTGTGTTGTTGGCTTGTAAGGCTAGGGCTGACTCTAGGCAAAAATAAGCCTTGCTCAGGTCATTCATTCTTTCATACACAATAGTGGTTAAAAACCACAGGCCGTCATTGCCGGGGTTATTTTTCAGGGCAACTTGTAGCTGGCTTAGGGCTTCCTCTAATAGGCCTTGATCAATAAGTTTTATGATTTTATTACTCATATGTATGCCATGCTGTCGCTGTTATTTTATTATTGATTGTAGGCCAGTATAAACACAGGATGTTATTTAAAGGCAATAATATTGAAGGTCAGCGTTTCGGTTATGTAAATTGTTGCATACATAAGATTAATGTATGCAGACTCCAATAAAATAGTATTTTAAAAAACTCTATTCTCTCCGTAGTCTAAAAATATTGCAGAACAATTAGTAATCAGTTTGTTGATGTTGTTTTGCATCACTTAAAAATATTCCCGCTAGATGTTTTTTTATGTCTAGAGGTGGTTTTTATATAAAAAATAAGATGGGATAGATGATGAAAAAAACGATGACTTTTAAAAAGCTGTCACTGGCAGTTTCTATGGTGGCGGCACAAGCAGCGTTAATACCCGCTGCGTATGCTTTACAAATGGAAGAAGTGGCAGTAACTGCTCGTAAACAAACCGAGTCAGCCCAAGATGTACCTATTGCTATTAGCGCGTTTTCTGGCGCTTTAATGTCGGATTTAGGTGTGTCAGAGTCAGGCGATATCGCTTTGTTTACTCCTAACTTTACTTGGCATACTGAGTTTGGCCGCGCTTCGCCACAGCCTTATATGCGCGGTATAGGTACCAATAACTTCTCGCCTATTAACAATGGCCCTATCGCTATTTATCAAGATAATGTGTTTATAGGCCCCAACGTAGCGCAGGGTTTTGCGACCTTTGATGTAGAGCGCGTAGAAGTGTTAAAAGGCCCTCAGGGTACGCTGTATGGCCGTAACTCTACTGGTGGTTTAATCAACTTTATCTCTGTTAAACCGCAGTTGGGTGCTGGCACGGTAGGTTATTTAAATGCTGAAGTGGGTAGTCATAACACCCGTAACCTTGAAGGTGCGGTAGGTTTTGATTTAGGTGAGTCGGCTGCAGGTAGGTTCTCGTTCTTACGCGCTACCAATGATGGTTATACTGAAAACGTTAACCCAGAAAGCAATGGCGATGCTGGCATAGTTGACGACATAGCCTTGCGTGCCCAGGTGTTAGTAGAGGCGGCTGATGGCCTAAGCATATTAACCAATGTGCACTACGGTAAAGCGGAGCCCGATACGGCGCCGTTTAAAAACGTAGGCCTACAAGATCCCAATAGCTACAACCCAGCTACATATTCTTATGAAGATGCCTGCGCTAATCCTGGGCTAGGTAGCGGTTGTACCGATTTGTATACCGGCTTTGTTGATAATAAAGACTTATACAAAACCTCTAAGGCCGATGACTCTGAAAAAGTAAAAACCATCGGTATTTTTGTTAACGTGGATTACGACATTGATGGCGAAAAATCGCTGCACTCGATTACCTCCTATGATGAGGCCGAGTTACGCCGTTTTGATGATGTAGACGATGGAGCCGTAGGTTTAGAGAATGATTACTACGCCGATGACTTTACCTGGTATAGCCAAGAGCTACGTTTATCTAGCAATACCGATGAAAGCATCTGGCATGCCGGCGCTTACTACTACCATGAAACCGCCGAAGGCACACAAATTTGGACCAATCCTATCTTTGGTGCTGGCGAAGGTAATGAGCATGAAATCGAAACCACTAGCTACGCATTCTTTGGTCAGTACGGCCAAGACCTAAGCGAACGCTGGAGTGTTACCGGTGGCCTGCGTTGGACCTACGAAGAAAAGGACATCAAAAAGTATAATGGCTTTATGCCCTTGGTTAACAACCCCGGTAACTACGGTGACGGCACCTTGTATTCCATGAGTGATGTTTTGGCTGCCGGTGGCATTGATGAGTCTTACGGTATTACCGTAGGTACACCACGGGCAAAAGACTGGGACGAGATTACCGGTAGGCTTTCTTTTGATTACCGCACCGATAACGACAACTTAATCTATGTCTCATTGTCGCGCGGCTTTAAAGGTGGCGATGTTAATGGCGCAGCCTTTTTAGATGACTATATCCCCACTACTGCAGGTGATAATGGCCTAAACCCGGGTTGTGAATTGGCAGCAGGCTCAACTCGCTGTGCTGACTCTGTAACAGCTTTTAATGCCAAGTTAGACCCAGTAGATCCCGAGCTATTAGATGCCTTTGAGGTAGGTTTTAAGGGTGACTTCTTAGACGGCAACCTGCGTGTTAACGGTGCGGTGTTTTACTACGATTATCAAGATCAGCAAAACACTATCTTGTCTCAAATACCCGGTGTGACAGGCCCGCAAGGCAGCACTACCGTGTTGGCCAATGCTGCTAGCACGCAAATGCCAGGTCTGGAATTTGAAATTATTGCAACGCCATCTGAGTCTTGGTACCTGCAATTTAATGGTGGTTGGTTGGATGCGGAATATGATGACTTTGGTGATAATACCGGTAATCAAATTTCACTAACGCCTAAAACCCAGTTCTCAGGTTTAGTACGCTATGACTTTAATCTAGAAGGCGGCGCTATAGTGGCTGTGCAAACCGATGTGTCATGGCAGAGTAAGACCTACTTCCAGCCGACTAATGCCGAGCATTTAGAGCAGGATGCTTATGCCCTGTGGGGAGCAAGAGTATCGTATACCTCATCGGATGATCGCTGGACTACAGCATTATTTGCCAAAAACTTAGGTGGTAAAGAGTATTTTGGTTCAGGTTTCGATGTTAGCTCACTAGGTTACCTTGCTCTTAAACCAGGCGCGCCTCGCTATATTGGTTTAAGTGTTGACTATCAGTTTGGGGGGTAATACGTAGGTATTAGCTGAACGATAGTTAGCAACAAAATGTAAGGTTTTGGGCCAAGGTTAATTTGCTGTGAGGGTAAATGCCTTGGCCCTTTTTTATTCAGGTTTATGTCGATTAAAGTCCGAAAAACTATAGGAATAAGATAAATTAAAGTTATCTTATTCCTATGTATTTTGTATTTTACCTATCTCTTGAACTGATGCACCCTCATAAGGGTACACATGGGGTTAAGCGTATTCTTAATGTCAATAACAGCTCATAAAGAAGCCGCTATAACCACCAAATAATAAGTAAAGGGTGGGGATATGATGAAGACAGTATTCAATAAGCAATTACCGTTAGTTATGGCCATAGGTTTGGCGTCACAAGCCTTGATCGCGCCTCTGGGTCATGCACTAGCATTAGAAGAATTAATAGTTTCTGCGCGTAAGCAGGTTGAAACATCACAGAGCGTTCCAATCGCTATAACGGCTATTTCAGGTGAGATGATGACTAGCCTGGGTGTTAATGAGGCTGGTGATATCGCCTTATACACCCCTAACTTTACCTGGCACACTGAATTTGGTCGTGCGTCGCCCCAGCCGTATATGCGCGGTATAGGCACCAATAACTTTGCGCCTATCAACAACGGCCCTATCGCTATTTATCAAGATGGCGTGTTTATAGGCCCCAATATCGCGCAAGGTTTTGCCACTTTTGATGTAGAGCGTGTTGAGGTATTAAAAGGCCCGCAGGGTACGTTGTATGGTCGTAACTCCACCGGTGGTTTAATTAACTTCATTTCCGTTAAGCCAGAAATTGGTCAAGAAGCTTCGGGTTATATCAATGTAGAGGTGGGCAGCCACGATACTAGAAA
Organism: Dasania marina DSM 21967; assembly: GCF_000373485.1. Lineage (NCBI taxonomy): Bacteria > Pseudomonadati > Pseudomonadota > Gammaproteobacteria > Cellvibrionales > Spongiibacteraceae > Dasania > Dasania marina. Next base: position 76,344 of record NZ_KB891575.1, on the reverse strand, counting down.
TTTTGAAGGTGCCTTTGGTTTTAGCATGGGCGATAAATTCGCTGGCCGCTTATCTTTACTGCGTGCCACCAGTGATGGTCCTTTTGATAATATTAACCCCGAGAGCAACGGCAAGGCCGGCATAATTGACGACTTTGCAGCGCGTGCTCAATTGTTATTTGATAATGGTGAAGGCCTAAGTATATTAACCAACTACCACTATGGTAAAGCTGAGCCCGATACCGCGCCCTTCAAGCAAGTAGGCCTGCAAGATCCTAATAGCTATAACCCTGCTAGTTATTCTTATGAAGACGCTTGCGCCAACCCAGGTATAGGCAGCGGTTGTACCGATTTATATACGGGTTTTGTCGAAGATGATGATATTTATAAAACTCAAAAAGCAGATGACTTTGAGCACGTAGATACCGAAGGCGTACTGGTACGGGTAGACTATGAACTGACTTACGATATGTCACTGTATTCAGCGTCTTCATATGATGAGGCTTCTTTGCGTCGTTATGACGATGTCGATGACGGCCCATTTGGTTTAGAGAATGATTACTATGCTGATGATTTTCGTTGGTATAGCCAAGAGTTGGGTATAGCCAACCAAAGTGATGTTTCCATGTGGCACTTAGGTGTCTATTACTACAACGAAAAAGTAGATGGCGCCCAGTTATGGACTAACCCCTTGTTTGGTACCGGTGAGGGTAATGAGCATGCGGTAGAAACCACCAGCTATGCCTTATTTGGTCAATACGATTACGACTTCAATGAAACCTGGGGAGCCACTATAGGTTTACGCTGGAGTTACGAAGAGAAAGATGTTCAGAAGTACAATGGCTTTTTGCCATTTATCAGTAATCCAGGTAACGAAGGCGATGGCCCAATATTTTCTTTAGCGGACGCTAGAGCAGCCGGTGGCATAGATGAGGCGCACGGTGTAACCGTGGGTACACCTAATAAGAAAGACTGGGATCAAATTACCGGCCGTTTCTCAGTGGATTACAATACCGAACAAGGTCACTTAATTTATGCTTCTATAGCTAGAGGCTTTAAAGGTGGTGATGTTAATGGTGCCGCATTCATGGATGAATACGTGCCCGCAGGTGCTAATGGCTGTAGCGCAGGCGATGCCACTAACCCTACGGCAGCGGGGTCAACGCGTTGTCAAAGTTCAGTAGACGCCTTCAATGCCAAATTAGAGCCGGTAGATCCCGAGTTACTTGATGCCTTAGAAATAGGCTTCAAAGGCGACTTTATGGATGGTTCCTTACGGGTAAACGGTGCGGTGTTTTATTATCAATACACCGATCAGCAGAATACCAACTTAATACCTGTGCCGGGCGCGTCTGGGGCTGCTGGTAATACCGCTTCATTAACCAATGCGGGCGAAACTAATATGCCTGGTGTTGAAATAGAAGTGATTGCTACCCCTACTGATGAATGGTATTTGCAGTTTAATGCAGGTTGGGTAGATGCTGAGTACGATAAATTTGAGCCAGATAATTCAGGTAATCAAATTTCTCTTACACCTAAAACACAATTCTCGGGCTTAGTTCGTTACGACTTTGAACTAGAAAGTGGTGCCATTATTGCTGTGCAGGGTGATGTGTCTTGGCAGGGTAAAACCTACTTTCAGCCTACTAATGAGAAGTACTTAGAAGAAGATGCCTATGCAATTTGGGGCAGTAGAGTATCGTATGCCTCTGCCGATGGCCGTTGGACTACGGCGTTGTTCGCTAAAAACCTAACTGATAAAGAGTACTATGGCTCAGGTTTTCAGCTGGACTTCTTAGGCTCTAAGCAGCTTAAACCAGGTTCGCCACGCTATGTAGGTTTAAGCGTTAACTATCAGTTTGGTGGCTAGTTAAGTTTATAATATAAGTGTTAGTAAATAACCAACGGTGACTGATAAAATCGCCGTTGGTTTTTTATTTTTAATAATTTGAGGAAAAGGTGTTAAAGGAAATGGAAAGTTATTTGTTTTTTATAATAACTAAAGTGTCAGATAATACTATTCTAGTTATTGCTCTGATGCTTATATTATTAGGCCTGTATAGTTTTTAATAGTTCTTTCGGTGTCACACTTTCATCGGCTAGCAACTTCGATGGTAAAGATAGTTGTTGGTTAATTAATTTCTTAGCTACCATAAATTCTTGTGGCCTATTAATACAGTCAGCAGCAATTAATGTACCTTCTTTTAAGTAAAATGCTGCAAAGCTTCGACCTCTATTTGGGTTCCCTCGTAAAACCACTTCATCATAGCCTTGATTAAGTCCAACAATTTGCAGTTTTAAATCATATTGGTCTGACCAAAACCAAGGTGCGGTATTATATATTTTGTTTTTTCCGCAGATAGTTGCAGCTGCTGTTTTGGCTTGTTCATTCGCGTTGGCTACCGATTCTAAGCGTAGGTGTTTCTGAAAAAAAGGGTTGAAGTAATTGGCGCAGTCGCCGGCAGAAACAATATCAGGGTCTATGGTTTGACAGTGTTCATTAACGGCCATCCCATTCATTATCTCTAGGCCTGCCTCATTGGCTAGTTCTATGTTCGGTGTTACACCTACACCTATTATAACTAGGTCGGCATCAAATGATTGACCATCTTCGCATATGACCTTACTTACACTCTCCGTTCCTATTAACGCTGAAACAGTCACATCTGTTTTAATTGTTACGCCCTGTTCCTCATGTATGCGAGTATAAAAATCGGATAAAGCAGGTGCGGCAATGCGGGCCAGTATGCGGGGTGCCATTTCTAGCACGGTAACATTAAGTTGCATTTTATGCAGCATAGCGGCGGTCTCTAGGCCTATATATCCACCACCTACAATAACAATATTCTTGGATTTATTGATTTTACTTTTAATGTCGTTAACGTCATCTATTGTACGTAGATACTGTACGCCTTCTAATTGAGCGCCTGGTATTGTAATTTTTCTTACCCTTGCTCCTGTGCAAATAGCAAGTTTATCATAGCTTAGTGTTTCATCGTTTTCTAATTTTAAGATTTTATTTGATCGATCAATAGATTTGACGGTGGTTTCTAATTTGAGATCAATGTTGCTGCTTTCGTAGAACTCTTGTGGTCGTATAAATAATTCATGCGCCGTCTTTTTGCCTGAAAGAAAATCTTTAGAGAGTGGGGGTCTATGATAGGGGGGGATAGATTCATTGCTAATAATTATAATTTTCCCCTCCCAGCCTTCCTGCCTAAGGCTAGGTGCTAGTTGCGCGGCGGTATGACTGCCGCCAATAATTATGCATGTTTTAGGCATCGTGTGTCCTTGTCGTTAATGTTGTAAGGTGGGTTTTATGATAGATACTATCTATGTAAAATAATGCTAGTCTGCGTGATATTTATGTTCTTGTATAATATTAAATTACATGTGTAGCGATAACTTTTTATTATTGTTTTTTCTGTTTTTTATTATAAAAACTTATTATGACAAGTAGAATAAAATAGTATTTTACAGCTTCGTTATGAGTGACGATACTGGTACTTATCATTAGTTTGGCTTCTTAAAATTCTTGTAAAAATATTTTATGTTTAGATATTAAATAATTTTAAAGTGACGTTAAGCTGCTGATAAAATTATAAATTATTGAGGTTGTAATTATGGTCGCTGTTAAATACATTCAAGCTGACGGGGTTGAATATAATGTGAGTGTTCCGGTAGGCAGTACGCTTATGCAAGGGGCTGTATCAAATATGGTAGAAGGTATACTTGCAGAATGTGGAGGCAGCTGTGCATGTGCAACATGCCATTGCTATGTGGGCGATGAATGGTTAAGTAAGCTTAGCGAGGCTGATGAGTTAGAGAAAGAGACGTTGGAAATGGTTGATAATGTAATGCGTGGGAGTCGGTTAAGCTGTCAAATAACAGTTACAGAGGCTATGGACGGAATTACAGTCAATATACCTGAGTCACAATGTTAGTGATTGATTGTTATTAAATCTATCTCGATACTATGCTGGCATGATGGATAGATTTATATGGTGTAAGGCCTATCTGATAGTCAGGAATGTGTTAGCGTGCACTAAAGTTATTGTTATTTGGGGCTGCAACATGTTATTTAAAGTCCATTAAGAGGAGGGTAAGATGAACCTCTTAATGGACTGCACGTATTAGTCTTTTGCTAATGCCTCAAGTACTTGCATATGAAGCCAGTGTAGCTGGGCTTCGGTAAACCATGACTGCTCAGCGTCACAAATATAGCGACCTTGATCATAGCCTAAGCTAGACAGGCCCCTTTGCACGCTTTCTACAATGGCAATATCTTCCTGATTAAACATGTTCATAAATAAATCCCTAACGGCTAATAGCTTAGGATCATTTTCTGCATCACCTTTTGGGGTATACACATCCACACGTTCAGAACATTTGCCAACGCCATTTGGACTCATGCGTAAAACAATCAAATTCTCAGAACCTGGCAAGCTCAACATGCAGATGTTTGGCCATGCTTGCCACGCGCAATAAGGTAACCCGGGCTCTAGCTCTAGCCCCTCAAATCCCGTACGACTGCGAAAGCCATTAAAGGTCCAGCGGTCCTCTAACATGATATCTGCCGCTTCCTGCTCTAATACCTTCGCTAGCTGTGGGTGGGCAATCGGGATATGGTAAGCTTCAGAAAAGTTATCAACCACCACTTTCCAATTAGCATTTATATCGTAGCTTAGGCGGTGGGCAGCCACAAAATTTTCAATATTGGGTAAGTATTTTTGAAGGGAAGGGCCAAATCCGCTCATAGACTTATCAAACGGTTCACAATCCTTATCAAGATTGACAAAAATTAAGCCTGCACTGAATGCGATAGATATCTCACGCAGAGAGTACTCAGATGTATCGAAGTCCTTAATATGCTCGGTAAGGCGTGCCCGCTGTAAAGTACCGTCGGTTTTATAAAACCAAGCATGATAAGGGCAAACAATTCCCTTGCCTTTAAGTTTTCCTTTACCGGTTAAAAGCTCATGGCCGCGGTGCGCACATACGTTAAAAAAAGCACGAATAATATCATCTTGCCCTTTCACGATAACTATAGGTTGCCCAGCGACTGTGTCTGTAAAGTATGATCCTCGTTCAACCACGTCGGTGACATGACCTGTATAATTCCAAGCACGCTGGTGTACTTTTTTTAGCTCATCGTCGTAGATATTATTGTCAGTATAATATCTTGATGGTAAGGTCGGTGAGTTCAGAGAGTCAGTGCTAAACTTTCCTCTGTCTCCTGAAGGTAAATCGATAATTTGGATAGTGTTACTCATAATTAATCCTATTGCTAATGTGATAAGTAAAGCGATTTTGTTTTGTATATTTTAATGGTTTTAAAAATAATGTATAAAAAGTGAATTTTTAGAGTCCACCTCCTTATGTTAATGTGTTGATGTTTTCAACAATTTTATAAATATAAAAATTGAATATTATTTTTTATACTACAAGTAATGTTTACTATTGCTATTGACTATATTCATTTTGAAATAGGCATGATTAAAGCTTCGAGGCTGAGGTGTTCTTTAACCGGTTCAACACGGGTGCAATGCTCAGGGTAGAGGCGGTCAGTAGCAACATACCAAAAATTAGTACGGGGTAATAGGATTGGCTGATGAGTTGTTGTCCGTTATTGTCGCCGATAATAAGTGCAGCTATAAAAGGCCCTGATACTAGGGCTATACCTATGGCACAATTGCCTAAAGCTAGTGCTCTGCCGCTGGCGTCTAACTCTGAAAGTACGCCTAAAAGATAAGGCAATACACAGTTCCATACGCCAAATAATAAGAAAATAGCGACAGCATAATTATAAAAATTTTGCTGTTCTACTTTAAGCATGAATAGTGAAATTATTAATACTGCATTACCTATTAAAATAGGAATTATGCGGCCGTATTTAGTGCTTAGCTTGGCCGTAACTAGGCCACCTAATATGCCGCCTATCATAGATAATGATAGGCTAAAGCTTGTTTCCTCTAGGCTTAGCCCGCTTGCTCTACCTAACAGCTCTGCATAGGTATATGGTGCCATTAAGCCACACTCAAATAAGAATAGCGCTAGCACGCCGCAAACTGTCATTTTGAAACTGACAGTCATTGTTGATAGAGGCTTTTCTGTTATTGGTTGAGGCTTATCGCTAGGCACATAATTCATAAAAAATAGTCCGACTATGCATAAAAAACTAAATAAGAAAAAAACACCTGCGATGCCGAAATGCTGGCTAATGCTAGGGAATAAATAAAAACAAATGCCAGAAATTACACTCTGGGCCACTAGCCACCAGCCATATGCCGAATCGGCATCGCGCATGCGCCCGATAGTGGCTAGCAAAATAGCAGTTGTAGTACCTGCGCCTAAGCCAGAGAGTAGCCTAGTAGCCATTAAGGGATAATAATCATTACAAATCACCGACAAGGCATTGGCTACGACCATTAATGTTAGGGCTGCGGTACACATGGATCGCCAGGTAATCTTAGGCATTAAAAAGAAAGATAAAAATGTACCTAAGGTATAGCCGGCCATATCTGCACTGGCTACAAAGCCTGCTTTTTGTGGGCTCACGTTGTATGATTCAACAATGCCAGAAACCAGCACCGGCACCATAATAATAATGACGAAGGGTATAGAGCATAGCGTGGTAATGATTAATATTGCCGTCTTGCTGTTAAGGTCGTGGTTGTTAATGTTATTCATTCGCTTAAACCTTGTGATTTATTATAATAGTTATCGTCATGTTTTTTCTGGCGATAGCCGATATACCTTAGTTGTTATCTAGCGAGCTTCAATTTTCTTGCCAAGTATTGGTAAAATTCTAGGTTGGATTCCTCTAGTCGGCATAGCGGTCCGCCGCTAGCCATTATGCCTTTGGCTCCTCTAAAAATACCTTCTACCACAACTCGATCTTCTTCATTAACGGATTCGAAAAAAGCTATTGTTTTTGCTATAAACTCTTTTTGTTCTTGTACATTCTTTGTGGCCAATACTTCAGGCGCAATGCTCACGCCATAACGTACTTGTACTTCACTTATCCCTTTGGGCTGCAAAGATAAGTACCAAAAATAATCGGGTGCAACGGCAATTAAGTGAGAAGGGTAAATACTGGCCAATACGGTGGTGTTACGCCAAGGGTCTAATAGGGAGGTGTTGTCGGGATGGGCAATGCCAGCAATCCCTTCTTTTTTTCTGATTAGGTGATAGTTAAAGTGTTCCGTGCCTGGTGTCATTTCCATATCTGCTAAGGGTGATATGGGGCCTATGGTGCCCCTGTGAGCTTTAGGCAAGTGATAACTTTCCATAAAGTTCTCAGCTAAGCATTTCCAATTGGTAGACCAAACGCTGTCGGATTGGGTTATTTGTATATAATCTTCCATATGGTAGGGGGCTAATATTTCGCGTAAAGGCTTTAGCTGTTCGCTAATAGACGGGGCATTGGCATTCAAAGTGACATAAATCCAGCCTTCCCATAATTCAGTTTTTATTTCGGGTAGACGATGCTCACTGGGGTCAAATCCCTCACGACAGTGCATCTCGGGGCCTCGAACTAATTGGCCATCAGTTTGATAGGTCCAAGCATGATAAGGGCAAATAATAGGGCGAGTTTGCTTGCCTTTTCCTTCTAACAAAACCATCAGTCTATGTAAGCATACATTCGAATAGCTGCGTATTTCGTTGTCAGCATTTCGCATGGTGTAAATAGGCTGCTCTGCAATTTCAGAGGTTAGGTAATCGCCGGCTTCGGGTAGCTCGCAACTGCGGCCTACGCAGACCCAGTCTTGTTGAAATATGTTTTTTACCTCTAGCTTGTTCAATGCCTGCGAGGTATAAGCCTGTGGGCTTAAAGAGTGCGCTTCTTGTATGCTTTTACTGGCGTTTTTACTAATTTCATCAAGTAGCTTCTGTAGTGCGTTGTTAGCTTCATTGGTGGTTTTCATTGTGGCAGTACCTTCATCTTCGTTAACATAAAAGCCGTGATGTATGTTTTTAGCTTGGGGCCAGTAAAAACTTAGTTTGCTGATTGCCTAGTCATTTGTATAATATTAAATACTCACCTCATCGATAACTTTTAATTATGACTATAAATTTAAAGCAGTTACGGTATTTTTTGGCGGTAGTTGAAGCGGAAAATGTTACTAAGGCGAGCCAAAAGCTTTATATCTCCCAGCCTGCTATATCCAATGCAATCAAGCAGTTAGAGGAGTATTTGGCCGTACAGTTGCTGATTCGATCCCATGCGAAAGGTGTGTCTTTAACCGAAGCAGGTAAAGATCTTGCTGTAAAAGCAAAAGCTTTACTCAGTTATGCAGAAGATATTGAAAATCAGGTGCGTGACTTAGGTCAATCGCTGGCCGGGGAGCTATCTATAGGCTGTTTTGTTACCTTGGCGCCCTTTGTATTACCTATTTTAATGAAGCGTTTAAAAGAGCTCCATCCTGGGGTTAGTCTGAAAGTTGTTGAGGGCAATGCCGAACAGTTACAAGCTGCATTGATGAATGGTGATATAGAGCTAGCGATAATGTATGACCTAGCCCTAAACTCCAGGCTGGATGTCAAAGTCAAAAAAAGCATACCGCCCTATGTGCTGCTGCCTCAAAACCACCGCTTAGCCAATAATCAGGTAGTGTCTTTAGATGAGCTCAAGGATATGCCGTATATCTTATTAGATTTACCCTTGAGCCGAGATTATTTTTTATCCATTTTTAGTGATGCTGGTATTACCCCCAACATTATTATGCGCACAGGTAGTTATGAGTTGGTGCGCTCTATGGTAGCTGCTGAGCAAGGTTATTCTATTTTGGCTATGAGGCCTAAGCATGCAACGACTTACTATGGCGAAGGGCAGGTGGCGTGTATAGAGCTGCAAGATGCCTGTCCTAACATATCTATAGTGTTAGTGGGGGTAGATGGCTTGCGCTTATCTCGCAAGGCTGAAGGATTTAAGGATGTCTGCATTAGTTTTCTAACATCTTAATTATCTACTTCTATTAATTAAGCTCAGTTATTGAAAGAACTAGGCGTTATTATATTTTTGATAATCTATCAATTAATAGAGAAAATAACTCAGATTGGCTGGAAATATTTAATTTTTTATAGGCATTTTTTTTATGCATGTTAACGGTATCTAGCGATAGACTAAGGTGCGATGCCATAGATTTAGAAGAATTACCTTTAAATACTAGCTGCACAATTTCTTGTTCACGCTTTGTTAATAATTTCTCACCAAAACTATCAAGCTTCTCTTTTAGGTGTTGGTGAATCAGGCGTTGGCTATCATCTATTTGGCTCTCCATTCTTTCACTTTGTTGTTTTATCAACGATATAACTAAGGGCTTTATAGTCTCAAATATCGATAGCTCTAGCGCTGTAAATAAGGGCAACTCACCGACTCTAGCTAAGGCTAAGCTAACCACAAGGTCGGTATTGATGTGGGCTAGATAGCAAACTTCATCAATACAGCCAGTGTCACGATAGTAAGATTTATAATATTGGGATTCGGCAAAGCCATCAGGTGCTGCGTCCGTTAAGTGGTATAGGCCTTCGGGTGAGCCATCAAAGCTTTTTATATAGAAAGGATCCAGTAGATAAGGGCCGGATAACCATTGTTTAGTGGCGATACGTAGTTCTGACGGGTAATTTTCATAGAGTAGCGCAGGAGCATGTTGTCTGGGCATGATATACATGACTGCACTTAAGTTAGTGATTTTTTGTTCTATAGATTTAACTAATAGTCGAAAAAAATTATCGTTGCCAAGCTCTGTGATAGTTTCTGACAAATTAAGATACCAGCTCATGCTTACCCTATTGATTCTATGTGATATTGCGTCAATTTTTTATGCTTATTCATTTATTAGATAAATACTTTCTTTATAGCATAGCTATCTTATCAGCTAGCTGAAAAAAAGTTAGTCCTTGGCCTCAATTAACAAAGTTCTTAAGCTCTTTTCTTCTGTTAGTTTATTCATGTTTAGATTTCAGGCTAAATAAACAATACACAGTTTTTGGTAATACATCTTGTCTGTGAAGGGGGGTAAATTAGTAACTATGCGCAAGAACAATAGTTAAGAAGTTTTTAAGGCGTATTTAAAGCTAAGTCATTAATAAGTAAGAATAATTATTAATTAATATAATGATAATGATAAGGATAATATCCATGAGAATGAAAACGCTCCCTAAGCAGATTGCTACCGCCATAGTTATTAGTAGTGCAGCCCATAACCTATGGGCTTCGACGTTGGAGGAGGTGGTTGTTACTGCCCAAAAACGAAGCCAGAGTGTTCAAGATATTGGTATCACCATGAGTGCATTTAATGGTGATACCCTGAAAGAGCTAGGTGTGCAAAGCAGCCAAGATATAGCCGCTTACACACCCAATGTAAGGATTATTAATCAATTTCCTACTAGTGTACCTACCTTTACCATCCGCGGTGTAGGGCTTAATGACTTTAACTCGAACAATAATAGTGCTGTGGGTGTGTATGTAGACGGCGTCTATCAAACCTCACCCGCCATGTTGGGCTTTCAGTTATTTGATACCGAGCGGGTGGAGGTGCTGAAAGGCCCGCAGGGCACTTTATATGGTAAAAACACGACGGCAGGGGCCATAAATTTTATCGCCAAGCGCCCCAGTCAAGAAACCGAGGGTAATGTCAGTGTTACCTATGGCCGTTTCAATGCCGGTCGTATAGAAGCTGCGGTAGGTGGCGGTATCACTGAGACCGTTGCTGTGAGGGCTGCTATTTCTCACGACTTTAGTGACGGTAATGTTAAAAATCGTGTTACAGGCAACGATTTACACGATGTAGATAAGCTAGCGGGGCGTTTCTTGATAAATTGGCAACCTAGCCAGGATGTCGATGTGCTATTAAACCTACATGCGGGTAAAGATCGTTCAGGTGGGCCAGTTTACTACCATAGGGGCTTACAAGACCCCAACGATGTCTCGCAAGAGTGTGCCCCTGTGCAGGCGGGCAAATACGATCCTAGCCAATGTGTTGATGTGTATGGTTACTCGGATACTGATGGTGACTTACACAAGGTGGATATAGACCACGAGCCTAAACAAAAAGATGATTTTTATGGTATGGCGTTATCGGTCAACTGGGACTTGGGTTGGGCCACGGTAGATTCTATTACCGCATATGAGAATTATGACCGTTTTATGTCCGAGGATGCTGATGCCTCACCTAATGCGTTAGTACATGACCAGTTCGACGATGAAATCACCCAGTTTTCTCAGGAGCTAAGACTAACCTCAAATTCAGAAGAGGATTTTACTTGGATTACCGGTTTGTACTACGGTAAAGACGAAGTTAATACGGTGCAAGATGATAACTGTACCACAGAGTTTGGCCCGCCTTGTGCTTTTGCTTACTACCGCTTGGACTTAGAGCAAACCAGCGAGGTTATGGCGGCCTTTCTCCATACTGAATGGCAATTTAAAGATAATCTGAAATTAACTGCAGGTACGCGTTACTCCTATGAGGAGAAAAAAGATTTCCATTCAAGTACGGCATTTTCGTTAACGGAGGCAGACTTTTATGCTGGAAACTTATTTATTCCCGCATATGAAAATACAGATGATAATGTAACTTTTAGCAATGTTTCATGGAGGCTAGGCCTAGATTGGAATGTTAATGAAGATACTTTGGCCTATGCCAGTGTCAGTACTGGTTTTAAAAGTGGCGGTTTCCCTGGTGGTTGGGCATTTTCAGGTCCGCAGCAGCTAGAGCCTTTTGATGATGAGCAAATACTTGCCTATGAAGTGGGTGTTAAGTCGACATTGTTGGAACAAACGCTGCGTTTAAATGCGGCAGCTTTTTACTACGACTATGACGACCTACAGGTGTTCGGTGTGGTTGAAGTGGCAGGTTTGCCTCCAGTACAGACGTTAACTAATTCAGGTAATGCCAAAATTAAAGGCTTTGAAGCTGATGTTAATTGGTTGGTCAGCGATGGTTGGGAGATTATTGGTGGCATAGGTGTACTTTCCACCGAGCTGCAAGACTATCAAGGTTTTGGTGGTACAGACGCTAGCGGCAACAATCTGGCCAATGCGCCCGAGCTAACCTTAAATGCTACGATAAAAAGGACTTGGCATCTCGATAGCGGAAAAATAGCGGCAAATGTGAGTGCCAACTATCAAGATAAAGTTTACTTCGATGTGTTTAACGACGAGTTGCTTTCCGAAGATAGTTACACCCTTTACAACGCGCGTATTGCCTATAGCTCTAGCGAGCATAATTATACTGTTGGTTTGTGGGGTAAAAATATAACTGACGAAGAATATACAGGTATGGGCTTTCACTTTCGTGGTTTTCCAGGCAACAGCTTTCTTAATGCCGGTATGCAGCGTACTTACGGTGTAAGTTTCGATTACAACTTTTAATGTTTGTCTAGCTAGGCCTGCGTTACAGCGCAAGGCCTAGCGCAATCTTAGTTTAGCTGAGATATTAATTATAAAATAAATGGCACTGTGCCTAGTGTCCAGCTAGTGGTGTCTAAGTAGTGGAGTAAAGTTATGAGTAAGCGCACAGGATATGTTTTTCACGAATTATGCATGTGGCACGATACCGGTAATCACGGCCTTTACCTGCCCTATGGCTACCCAGTGCAGCCCTATATGCATGCTGAAAATCCAGAAACCAAGCGGCGTATGCATAATTTAATTGTTGCCAGCGGTTTAGTTGATAAGTTGGTGGATATTAAAGCTAGAGAGGCGCAGGACGAAGAGTTACTAAGGCTGCATACTCAAGAGTACTTAGATAGCTTCAAAGAGCAGAGCAAAACGGGTGGTGGCGATTATGGTGGCGCGCCCTTCGGCAATGGCAGCTATGATATTGCAAAATTATCTACCGGCGGCGTATTAGAAGCAGTTGATGCGGTGATGGAAGGGCGTGTCGATAATGCTTATGCCTTAGTACGCCCACCTGGCCATCATGCCTTAGCAGACAAGGGCATGGGCTTTTGTTTTTTTGCCAATGCCGTATTAGCGGGCCTACATGCTATGGAAAAACATGGACTAGAACGTGTTGCTTACATTGATTGGGATGTACATCATGGTAATGGTACCCAGTCAGCTTTTTGGCATCGTTGCGATGCCTTAACCATCTCTCTACATCAAGATAATTGTTTTCCTATAGATTCTGGTCATATCAGTGAAGTCGGTGAGGGCGAAGGTGAGGGTTATAATATTAATATTCCTTTACCCCCAGGCTCAGGTTCAGGTGCGTATTACCAAGCCTTTGATGAAGTCGTTACTCCTGCACTGCAAAAGTTTAAACCCGATATAATTTTTGTTGCCTGTGGCTACGATGCCGGTGCCCACGACCCCTTAGGCAGAATGTTATTACACAGCGAGGCCTATCGCACGCTTACCCAAAAGACTATGGCCTTGGCTGATGAGCTCTGTAATGGCCGATTAGTGATGTGCCATGAAGGCGGCTATAACGCGGTGACAGTACCGTTTTATGGTTTGGCGGTTATTGAACAATTATCAGGCTATCGTACCGATGTGGTAGACCCTTTTTGTAAAGACGTAATGGCTATGGCAGGGCATGATTTAAAACCGCAAGAAGATGTGGTTATTCAAGCGGCTAAAGCGTTAATAAAAAATATAAAATAGCCTATTGAAAGTTATATCGATAACTAGGTCGATAGCTACTGATATAACTACAACAATAATAACTTTGCACTTGGAGCCAATATGTCTGATGCAGCGATTAAAAGTAACGCTTGGTTTAAAGTTGCCTTTAGCTATATAGGGGCGATCCCTTTTTCAGTGGTCGTTTTTTTACCCATTATATTAGGTGGCATAGTTAAGGATTTGGGCTTTAGCAGCCAAATGGCGGGCTATATAGTCGCTGCTGACATGGCCGGTTTCGCCTTGGCTTCAGTGATAGCTTATTTGTGGATGCCAAGCTTCAATTGGCGTATTGCCAGTGTAATAGCGACTCTGCTTTATATCCTAAGTAATATATTGTCTATGTATTTGGATAGTAGTACTGCATTGCTGGCGGTGAGGCTGTTAGCGGGTTTCGCTGCGGGAACAGTGTCGGCCTGTGTGGTGTCGACAATTGCTAAAACCGACAACCCCAGCCAGTTGTTCGGTTTTTGGCTTATTGCACAGTTCGTTTACGGTATTGTTGGATTTAAATATCTTCCTTTACTAAGTCTGCAAGATTGTTTTTTTGCGTTTGCAGTGCTGAGTCTTACCTCTCTAGCCTTTATAAAAACTATCTATGCTGGTGGGGAAGAGCAAGCCGATAGTGTGACAAGAGCTACCCCTTCGAAGTGGAGCTTAACAGCACTTTTTTATGTGCTGGGTGTATTTATATTTTATATAGGTTTAAACGCTGTTTGGGCTTATTTCGAAAGAGTGGGTGACTATCACCGCTTATCGGTTGACGCTATGGGTAGCGGGTTTTCAATTGCTAACGTTGTTGCTGTGGTAGGGGCATTTTTAGTACTGTTAATCGATACCAAGAAATACCAAATATCTATTTTATATACGTTAATCGTAGTCATTATATTTTCAGTGGCAATATTACTGGATAATGTTACTTATATTGTTTTTACAGTTTCGGCCTCACTATTTTTATTCGCCTGGTGTGTGTTGGTACCTATTATGTTGGCCGCTATAGCTGCTGTAGATCATTCGGGTCGCTATATGATTATGGGAAATGCTGCGCTTAGTTGGGGTTTGGCTTGCGGGCCTGCTCTTGGGGCGTATATACAAATATCAGAGGGCTATAATCAAGTGTTATGGCTGGGGATTTTAAGCTTTTTTATTACTTTATTGTTATTTTTTGCGGCTAATCTTCTTTTGAATAGATCAAGCCGGTAGCCTAGCGAGAATACTTTAGCTTGTAACGTAGTTCTACAATAAAAAATAATCCCTTACTGATAATAGTGAGGGCAGTGTGAGTGTATTAAATATGAGTGGTAAAAATTTATACCCGGTTCCCGATAGCTGGAAAGATAATGCTTTAATTAATGATGATGAGTATAGCGCAATGTATGAGCGCTCTATTAATGATAGTGAAGGTTATTGGAGTGAGGCTGGACAGCGACTAGATTGGATAAAGCCTTTTAGTAAAGTAAAAGATGTTTCTTTTAAAAAAGAAGACTTACACATTAAATGGTTTGATGATGGTGATCTCAATGTTTCGGCTAATTGTCTGGATAGGCACTTAGCGTTACGAGGGGACGCCACAGCCATATTGTGGCAGCCGGAAAGCGTGGATGAACCACACCGTGAGATTAGCTATCGACAATTACACGGCGAAGTGTGCAAACTGGCCAATGGATTGAAAGAGCTGGGTGTTGTTAAAGGTGACGTGATCACTATCTATATGCCTATGATACCTGAGGCAGTGGTTTCTATGTTAGCTTGCGCCGGAATAGGTGCTGTACATTCGGTTGTTTTTGCGGGTTTTTCACCCGAGGCCTTAGCTGGGCGTGTTACTGATGGTGGTTCAAAAATTATTATTACCGCTGATGCGGGTAATC
Source organism: Dasania marina DSM 21967 (assembly GCF_000373485.1). Classification (NCBI taxonomy): domain Bacteria; kingdom Pseudomonadati; phylum Pseudomonadota; class Gammaproteobacteria; order Cellvibrionales; family Spongiibacteraceae; genus Dasania; species Dasania marina. Next base: position 60,864 of record NZ_KB891575.1, on the reverse strand, counting down.
GAGTCGGTCGTGAAGTAAGCTTAAAAAATAATGTCGATAAGGCGGTTGCTATACTTCCCGCTGGTGCCCTAGACCATGTGCTAGTGGTTAAAAATACCGGTAGAAATATTGAATGGAATGACACTATAGATAAAGATTATCACTCGTTGCTGAGTCGCCAGAGTAATAGTTGTGCTGCACAAGCCATGGCGGCTGAAGATCCCTTATTTATTCTTTATACCTCTGGGTCTACGGGTAAGCCTAAAGGTGTGGTGCATACTTCTGGAGGCTATCTCGTCTATGCCTCGCTAACCCATGAGTATGTTTTTGATTATAAAAAGGGTGATGTCTATTGGTGTGCTGCGGACATAGGCTGGATTACTGGCCATAGTTATATTGTTTATGGTCCGTTGGCTAATGGTGCAACAACGCTGATGTACGAAGGTGTGCCTAATTATCCAGATGTAAGAAGGGTAGCCCAGATAATAGATCAGCATCAGGTGAGTACTTTATATATAGCACCAACAGCCATTAGAGCGTTAATGGCCGAAGGTGATGCGGCGACGCAATCCGCAGATCTATCCAGCTTGCGATTATTAGGCACTGTTGGCGAGCCTATAAACCCAGAGGCTTGGCGCTGGTTTCACCAAAGCTTCGGCCGGGGCCGCTGCCCAATTGTTGATACTTGGTGGCAAACCGAAACGGGAGGCGCCATGTTAACACCTTTGCCTGGGGCGACAGCACTTAAGCCGGGTTCTGCCACACAGCCATTTTTTGGCGTTTTGCCTGCGGTGGTTGATGGCGATGGCAACATACTAGAAGGTGAGTGTGAAGGTAACTTAGTGTTACTTAATAGTTGGCCGGGGCAGATGCGTACTATTTATAAGGATCATCAGCGTTTTATTGATACCTACTTTTCGACATTTGAAAATATGTATTTTAGTGGTGATGGGGTGCGTCGTGATAGTGATGGTTATTATTGGATTTCTGGCCGTGTTGATGATGTGTTAAATGTCAGTGGCCATCGTATGGGCACTGCAGAAATTGAAAGTGCATTAGTACTGCATCCATGTGTGGCCGAGGCTGCTGTGGTAGGGTGTCCGCACGATATTAAAGGACAGGGTATATATGTCTACGTGACTTTAATTAAAGGTGAGCAAGGCGGTGAAGAGTTAAGGCGTGAACTCATTAATTGGGTGCGTAAAGAAATAGGGCCTATTGCTGCCTCCGACGTTATCCAATGGGCGCCAAGCCTACCTAAAACACGCTCAGGTAAAATAATGCGGAGAATATTACGAAAAATTGCAGCTGATGAAGGTCATCAATTAGGTGATATATCTACCTTAGCTGACCCTGATGTAGTGGCAATGTTGGTTAATAACAAAATAAGTTGTTAGGCAGGTAGCAGCATATTTACAGTCTATCACCCGATAGCATGAAGATGTTATCTTTACTCCTCACGTTGTGGGGAGTTTTTTTATATTCAAAGAATGGTTATTTCACTACTCGCTTATTACAGAGCAATGAGCGAGTAGTGAAATAACTCTATTAGGCGTCTTCTTGCTCTAGCTCTTGCCAAATATCTTCTGCCCAAGACTTAATCGTTAAAGCCTCTTGCCAGCGGTCTGACAGCTCCAGTTGATTGGCATCAGTAATCGCATAAGGTGGTGGCCCTAACTCGCAGAGGAAGATTAAGGTGGCGTCATTAGGGTTACGCTTACGCCATTCCCGCATGCCATCTTTCCACCAGCCTTTAAAGATCTCTACCCATTGTTGGTGCTGGGGGAAATCAATTTGCACTTGAATTTGCTCACGGCTGGCTATTCGGCCCTGAAAGCTATCGGCTCTATCCATCACGCGATTGATATAGCCTTGATCTCTACTGCTAATAGGCGCAACAAACTCACGGTCTAGTACAAAGTGTGAAAGGTCGGCGCAAATACGTAGCTCAGGAATGGCGTCTATTACTTCAAGGGTGTAATAGAGGTCGTTGAGTATGCCTTCGCGATGGGTTTCAAAGGTGAGTGGCATGCCGGCTTGTTCGGCCTCTTCCATCCAGCGATAAATAACAGGTATAGCGCCGGCAACGCTTACCGGCATAACCCCACTAATGATATTTAGCGTAACACAGTTAAATTCTTTGGCTGTCGCTATTATCGTTTTCATGTCTTTCATTTTTGAAGGGAAGCCATTGGCCATGGCTTTTAAGTTGTATTTATCAAACAAGGGTTTTGACTGTAGGGCATCGTCTATGCCTTCAGCGTCTAAGTCTAGGCATACTCCGTGATAGCCTGCTTCAGCAATCATGGCAAAGCTTTCTTCTAGGCTACGCTCGGGTTTTTCTGGATGGCGCTGCTCCATGGCCCATAAGGATTGGAAAACTTCTAGTTTTTGCATGATGATCCCGCTCATTACTTAAAAGTAAATTTTTACAGTTTAAACAGTGAGTCACAATAGTCCCACTCGTGACTGTAGCTATGCTGAGAGGGAAAAAAACAGGGGTGTTTTATTATTAGGTGATAACGCTTCTTGCATAGCTAAGTGGTAGATAAATGCTCTAGAAATTGTAAAAAAATCTCACGTTCAGTGGTGATATCCATTTTTACGTAAATTCGTTTCCGGTGATTTTTAACATTGCCTATGCTAATGGCTAGCTTTTCCGCTATTTTTGATGAGGGGTATCCTGCAAGTATGAGCTCAATAATTTGCCTTTCTCTGGGGGTTAACAGGCCGCTGAGGAAATCGTTCATAGCTTCATTAAAGCTGATGGGGGGGAGGGCTTTTTCTTCGTGGTGCAGTGAGCATATCCAGCCACCAGGGGCAAAAGGGAAGTCATCGGCTAGCTTGTCTATATACAGTTCACCGGCGGGCATGGTTAAGGATTGCTGCTTTTCTTGGCTTAGCAGTAGCTTTGCGTTTTCATCTAGCTGATTAGATTCGGCTTTTTTATTGTGCCAGTCCTCATTTTCAAATAAGGCTACGCCACTTTGGTCGTATATTTTATAGGCGTGATTAGCCATGTGGAAATGATGGGTTTGCTTATGTTGCTCGGTATCAGCTGATAACGATAGTTTTTGATGAGCCATATGTAAGCCTAAAAATAGAGGGAATATCTCCCGAATTTTTTCTTTTTCAGCTTCCGTAAAGCTGTTATGGCGCTCTAAAAATAAGCCTACCGCTGAATTTCCTATGGTGGGGAGTAAAATACCTATCTCATCATTAATGCCCGCGCTAGGTAAAAAAGTTAAAAAATGATTGCGGGTTAATTCTTTGCTAGGGCTGGCTTCTCTGGCGCTGAGTACCGCCGGTATGCCTCGCTCACGCCAGTAGTGGTAAAACGGGTCAAAGCGATAATAGCCGGAGTTATACATTTCGACTACAGGCTCAGGCACCGTTTCGCAATTGATATAAATAGGAGCTGAGCGATGTGAGTACAGCATGATGATATTCATTTCTGACTCAACGATAGAAGTAGCTATATTCATCATAGCGGTATAAAACGCTGGGCTTCCTATAAGGCGTGCGAGTTCACCTAGCGGCTCATACATATTGTTATCTGCTTTTTTCAAACTAATGCTCACATTGATTTATATCATCTAGTGTAGCCTAATTTATTTTTTTATATCAAAGGTTTATTAGCAGGCTGAATGATATTTGTGGTGCTGTCAGCCTAGGAGATAGTCACGATAGTGACCATTGTTAATTGCCATTGTAGCCAAGATAATGGTGTTGTCTGTATTTTGCCAAGCATTACATGTGAAAAATATTATTGGAGTAGAGTAGTGAACACTACAAGCCTAGATCAATCAAAAGAAGTCAGTATTAACCAAGCACCTGCTATGCCTATCAATAGTACGTATTCTGAAAATGACTGGCAGTTACTAGCCAGTTTTTGGCACCCCGTTGCATTAAGCCAAGAGTTAACGGATAAGCCCCTAGCGGTTACCTTATTAGATAAAAAGTTAGTGCTGTTCCGCACTGCTAGCGGCGTGACTACATCAGATAATAATTGCCCGCACCGTGGCGCATCGCTCAGTGATGGCTGGATAAGTGATGGCCATTTAACCTGCCCATACCACGCCTTTCAATTCGATGGCACTGGCAAGTGCACGAAAGTGCCCGCTCATGGCGAGGACTATAAAATATCAGCGCGCATACGCCTAACAACATATATGGCTGCTGAAAAATACGGCTTGATATGGGTGTGTTTGAATAATACACCACGCCAAGCGTTACCTGTACACAAGCGCTTTGATGAGGCTGATGGTGAAACGTTTAAAATGTTTCACCTAGAGTCTGCGGTATGGAATTGCTCGACATTTCGACATGCTGAAAACTTTAATGATTTAGCTCACATCCATACTGTGCATGACGCGTCTTTTGGTGATAGACGTTATTCCCTAGTGCCGGATTACGAGGTTGTTGATACCGATGTAGGCTTTCGCCGTGAAGTCACCATGCCAGCAAGAGCTAGGGCAGACTTTAACGACCCCTTAGAGGAGGCCGTACCTTGCCAGTTTATTTATAACTTCACCTTCCCCTTTACCTCAATGTTGGAGATATACCCTCCGGGAGGCGATGAAGAGCATGTGATGGATGTTGTTTCACCCATGTCGGCTACGCAAACTCGGGTGTTTATGGTGAAAGGCCGCACCTATAAATTAGACGATAAATTCTTGGGCGATATATTGGAGTATCAGCACGCTACCAATGATGAAGATAGAGCCATAGTAGAGGGCCAATACCCACAGCTAGTGCCATTAGACATGAGTGCTGAATGCCATATCCCCGCCGACCGTTGGTCAGCGCATTTACGCCGCCGTTGGCGTGCAATGGGTTTAGAAAACAAGGTTATTGCTAGGCAGTAATAAGCTAGGTTTGCCAGTGTTAGCACGGCACAGATATTAGTTATTAAAATTTATATAGAGGTAAGGTTGTGCAGCAGTGGGTGTGTATTGTTTGTGGTTGGATTTATGATGAAAGCGTTGGCGACCCTGATTCTGGTGTTGCCCCTGGCACAAGGTTTGAAGACATTGCTGATGATTGGCAATGTGTAGATTGTGGTGTTGGTAAAGACGACTTTGAGTTAATCACCCTTAGTGCTGACACTGCTGTTACTCACTTGGCTGTTGATCATACTGAGCAGGCTATAGAGCCCGTTGTTATTCTGGGTACCGGCATGGCTGGGTATGGCCTGGCAAAGGAGTTTCGTAAGCAAGATAATAAAACACCTCTTATCATTATTACCGCTGATGATGGTCGAGCTTATGCTAAACCTATGCTCTCGACAGGATATACCCGTAATACTGAGGCTGAAGACTTGGTGCAGGCAGATGCTGGGACTATGGCTAGAGAGTTGCGTGCCAGTGTCTGGACCAATACACAGGTTAATCGTATTGATACCGAGAATAAACTATTGCATTTAAGTGAAGCAAAGGTACAGCTACGTTATGGCAAACTGGTGCTAGCGCTAGGCGCAGAAACCATCATGCCGCCTATACAAGGGAGTGGCTTAGATCATGTCTATTCGGTTAATGATCTATTGGATTTTGATAACTTCCGCAAAGCGATAAAACGAACCGGCGCGAAGAAAATCTGCTTACTAGGGGCAGGCTTAATAGGCTGCGAGTTTGCTAATGATTTACTTAACGGCGGCTTTGATGTTGAAGTGGTCGACCCTATGGCGTATTGCCTGCCGACACTATTGCCAGCCCCGGCGGGTAAATCAGTGCAGCGGGCTTTGGAGTCTTTAGGCGCTGTATTTCATTTTGGTAATCTAGTGACGGAAGTTAATCGTTGTGACAGTGGCAGTAGCGGTGTTGAAGTAAGGTTTCAAAATGGCGGTAAAACCTATGCCGATTTAGTAGTGTCAGCGGTAGGTGTTAGGCCTCGTACTACGCTGGCAGCAGAGGCTGGCCTAGCGATAAACCGAGGCATAGTCACCGACCGCAGCCTGCAAACCTCAGCGGCGAATGTATATGCTCTGGGTGACTGTGCAGAAGTCGACGGCCATCATTTGGTTTATATAGCGCCTCTTAATGCGGCAGCTAAGGCTTTGGCCAAAACCTTGGCGGGCACGTACAGCTTGGTAAGTTATCCCGCTATGCCCGTGGTTGTTAAAACCCCCGCCTGCCCTGTGGTATTAAGCCCCGCTCCTAGAGATGCAGAAGGCTCATGGATGATTGTGCAAAATGACAAGGGGACGACGGCTGAGTTTCGTAATTCTCAGGGTAAGTTGTTAGGCTTTGCTTTAACCGGCGAAGCTATTAAGAGTAGGCAGCGTTTGCAAAAACAGCTGCCAGATATTTTGGCATAGCTTAGATTCTGACATGGGATCAATATTCGGTGCGAATAATAAGTGACAGTGAATCAACTTTATAATAAAAATAGCGATAACTTGATTGTGACGACAGGTACTGTAGTCGGTTTTCTACTAGCGTTTCGCTATGAGCGCATATCGACAGCCGCTTAAAATAGGTTTTTATTGGCGGCAGCTGTTATTAGCGATTGATATAGCTATTTTTTGTTACTGATTTTTCACTGTCGCCTAATTTATAGGGTACTACCCGCGTCATTCTTATTATTTCTTATATTTTAAATAATCATACTTGTTATTTTTAGTTCTAACTAATTAGGATTGACGAGTTAGTTTTTGTTTTTATTTTAGGTAGATAAAAAAGAGGGCTGTTTTTCACCAGCCCTTAAATACCCACATAGGTGGGTGGGGACAGAAAATTTACTGTCTCATTATTACTCTTAACCAGCAATAGTCCCTGTAGAGATCATTTCTTGCGCATTAATGCATGTTATTTTTACTGCTGTTAGTTTTTGTCTTCGAATAGTTTTATTGATAATTAAAATAAGAAGGGTGATATTCATGAATAGAACAATGCGCAAAAGCCTTTATGGCTTGTCTTTTCCTCTACTAATTTCAGGAGTGGTGCAGGCATCGCTATTGGAAGAGGTAGTTGTATCTTCACAAAAAAGGGATCAAACCTTACAGGATGTAGGTATGTCGGTGACGGCGTTCACCGGTGATCAGTTAAAGGAGCTAGGCCTAACCAATAGTGCAGATCTTCAAAATATGACCCCTGGCCTCGTTGTGATGGAATTGGGTGCGGCTTCGCCAGTCAGTATTTTTTCGCTGCGCGGGGTAAGCCAAAATGATTTTGGTGATCACCATGAGGCGCCCAACGCCGTCTACGTGGATGACGTGTATGTGAGTAACATGGCCGCCGTAGGTGCGCAGATGTTTGATGTTGAGCGTGTTGAGGTGCTGCGTGGCCCACAGGGCACTATTTTTGGACGCAACGCAACGGGCGGCTTAATACATATTATTAGTAAAAAACCCACAGAGCAGTTTGAAGCTTATACGGACCTTACATTAGCGGATAATAAGCAAGTGAAATTCGAAGGGGCTATTAGTGGCCCGCTAACAGATAATTTGGCGGCTAGGTTGGCTGTGGCAACTAACCATCACGACCCCTATATGAAAAATAATGGATCCGCTGATGATGGTGCAGAATCAGCGAGTACCAATATGAGATTGCAATTTGATTACAGTGGTGACAATTTATCGGTGGGGTTAAATTTACGTCACCTGGTAATAGATGATGTGTCGGGTGGTGTTTACGATAGCGAAACAGCGTTGACCAACGCCAATGGCGAAGTTATAGCTGAACCTTTATTGGCAGACTACCAAGCTTTCTGTGGTGCGAACTATGGTACAACACCAGCGGCGGGGAAAAATTGCTTAGAAACCTCCATGTCGAATGACCCCTATAAAGTTGCCACCAATGCCGATGCAGGCTTGGATAGAACGCATGACGGTATAAGCCTTAAAGTTATTAAGTATTTTGATGATGTTTCGTTTACGTCTATTACGGATTACCAAGATATCAATAAAGATTACTTAGAAGACTCTGACAGTACCACGTTCACTGCAGGGCACTTTCGCCAAGATCAAGATACTGAGCAGTTCTCTCAAGAGTTTCAAATTCAAGGTGATAGCGATAAGTTGGAATGGACCGCTGGGCTGTATTATTTGAAAATTGATGGTGAGTACCGCACGGGCTTTGACGCTCCCTATGTCTACGGCTATTCAACCGATAACACCTTTGCATTAGAGACAGAGTCTTATGCGGCATTTGGGCAAGTAGAGCGTGTGCTTAGCGATACCTTAACCGCTACGGTTGGCCTACGCTGGACCCATGATAAAAAAGAAATTGAGTTTAATACTAGCTGTACAGACGATCCATCAGCCTATTTTTTCTTAGGTTGTGATTTCTTTTTTGGCCCCGATTCGGTGCAGGCAACAGGTTTTGATAAAAACTCGGTGGGCGACTTAGCCACACTTGAAGACGATGACTATTCCTATAAGCTACAGCTCGATTGGCGGCCTACAGACGATGTGTTGATGTACGGTACCATTAGCCGTGGTAATAAAGCCGGTGGCTACTCGGCCTCATCTTTTGCAACCTTATCGGCAGATCAGTTTTCCTATGATCCGGAAGTTCTGACTAATTATGAAGTGGGTGTTAAATATACCTTATCTGAAACTACACGTTTAAATACTAGTGTGTTTTATTATGATTATAAAGACTACCAAGCTTTCACTTTTGAGAATATTGCCACGGTACTGATTAACCTCGATGCGGTAGTTACCGGCATGGATATAGAGCTAATTTCTAACCCTGCAGAGGGTTGGGATGTGCTGCTAGGTGCTTCGATTTTAGATGCTACGGCTAAAGATGTGCCTTTACCATCAGGCGAAATGAAAGATCAAAATATGGGCCTGGCACCCGATTTAACATTGAACGCCATGGTGCGTAAAGCTTGGCAAGCATTTGATGGTGAAATGTCTGTGCAGATCGATGGAAATTATGTTGACGAGAGAGATCTTTCAACCATAAACCATCCTGGCCAGGTTATGGACTCTTACGTAGTGGGTAATCTGAGAGCGGGTTATAGCAGTGGTGATGGCTCGTGGTCGATGGCGCTATTTGTCAACAATTTCACCGATGAAGAGATTGAACAGTATCGCTTTGATGAAACCTTTGTTAGCGGCACTATTCTAAGAGGTGTTGCTCCACCCCGCTGGGTAGGTATCAGCGGTTCTTATTATTGGCAGTGATTTTTCTGGTATGTGGCTGGTTATGTCCAGACTATACCGCTGTTAATAGGTTATAGGTTTTAATCGTAGCGGCTGCCATCGGTAGCCGCTTTTTTATGGGCGTATGATTACTATGTTTATGCAGGGTTATAACGATGTTGTAGTTCTGCCTAGTAAACTGATATGTAGGTCGGCGACTCACTTTTTTCATTACACTTTATGTTAAGTGCTTTTATTAGGTATTTGTAGCTAAGAGTTGCTAGCTACACGACAAATAAGCCTATGCAGTGACTTCGTTAATGATTGCTTAAATTCAATTTCTGTTATACCTCGCCATGACAGCATTGCTGCAGTCATACTGGGCTCAGACCCAGCATCCATATAAACTGAAATATCTGACTCAATCTTATTGATAATTTATTTACGTTTAAAGATAGTTATTCTAAATAAAAAAACTTCCAAGATCATGCTGTGTGCTTCGTAAGCCCTTGGGTACTGGCTCAAGGCAGGAACGAGGTATGATCATTATAGCTGTGGCAGGATGGTGCGCGAGTTAAGTAATAAACCCTAAATGGGGAAGTAGGGTTACGTAGGTATCAGGGTATAACGTTAACAGGCCGCCAGGCAGCATGCAGTGTTAGTGTGCTCTACGCCACTTAATAAGATAAGAAAACGATTGCTCATCTGCAGTGAATAAAAATTTATTTTAATGAGTCTGTTTAAAAACAGCCAACAAAAAGGGTAGGCCAATCGGCTTACCATTTTTGTTGGATCTTAATATCTACCTAGCGTTGCGATGGATCAGTATAGGCAAGATAAGTACGTTGCGTGGCGATATGGCCAGCAATATGTTTCGCGTCGTGCCATACGCCCCAGATAAAGGCGGAGCCACGGCGAGATAGCCAAGCCTGCCCTACAAAGTATACGCCAGGCTCGGAGGATACACCGCGTTGATGCTTAGGCTTGCCTTGCTCGTCGAAGGCGTCTACATCCAGCCACCTGTAATCTAAGGCGAAACCGGTGGCCCAAACAATAGACGTAATGCCAGCTTCGGCTAGGTCTAACTCAAGTATAGGGTTAGTCATGCAATCCGGGTCAGGTAGTACTTTTCTAGCTTCAGGCTCTTCTGGCAACTCAATGCCATTGCGCTCTATGTAGGCGTCAGCGGCATCGAGGAAGTCCATGTAATTTTTATTACCGCGTTCAACGTTCTCTATAAGATCTTCTTGAAACGTGACTTTGCCGTTTTTAAATTCTTTTGTCATACCCAGTAGGGTAATGCCCTGATGAGCAAGGGCGCGAAAATCAACGGTACCATGGCTGCCATGCGCTCCGGTTACCGCAATGGTGACATGCTCTGTGCCTGGCTCCATAGCTTCTCTATCCCACTCGCCCAGTACTCCCAGCCACCAGCAGAAGTCACGGTTACGATAAGAGCGGGGTGGACGGTCGTGTGGACCTGCCGATAAGTAAACTTTTTTGCCCGAACGCTGAATCTCATCGGCAATCTGTACACCAGAGGAGCCAGCGCCAACCACTAATACAGCACCTTCTGGCAATTGCTGAGGGTTACGGTATTCAGCGGAATGTATTTGTACAATCTTTTCGTTTTTAGCGATAGGTGGAATAACCGGTGTCTGGAACGGCCCGGTGGCGGCAACCACTCGGTTGGCCTCAATTACACCTTCAGAGGTTTCGATAATAAAGCCTGGGCCACCCGTGTTACGTGTAACTTTCTTCACTTCTACACCCGTGCGTATGGGGGCGTTAAATTTTTTGGCATAGGCTTCCAAATAATCGGCAACCTGTTCTTTGGGCACAAAGTCGTCAGGTTTATGGCCTTCAAATTCCATACCGGGGAACCTATCATGCCAGGCTGGGCCATTGGCAACTAATGAGTCCCAGCGAGCTGTGCGCCATTGCTCGGCGATACGATTACGCTCAAGAACTATGTGGGGCACATCAAGGCTGCTTAGGTGTTCGCTCATGGCGACACCGGCTTGGCCGGCGCCTATAACCAGCGTATCTATTTTTTCAACGGTCATGTCTGTGTCCTTTATATCTATCTTTTCTCTTTATAGAGATGATGCTTAGCTCAGCGTATGTATACATCTAGCGCCTGTTAGTTGCGTCAGATGTGGTGAGTAATTGTTGCAATCGGCAGTTGTAATCTATTGATATAAGCGCCTAGAGAATATTGTATGGCCGCTGTGCTGGTGGTTTATAGACACACGGGCTAAGCGGTAGTGGCAGTATTCTCGATTGCTGAGTGAGCTTATGGGGAAATGCTGCATTGGTAAAATATCATTAACTTTGTAAGTGTATTAAAAAAAATTATGTAAGGGTGTTGGTGTATTACGGCATTGGAAAGCGCTGGTTACAGGTGGGGATGCTGCTGTTTATCCGTTGTTTATATGTGAGTTTTCCTTCAAGCAGGTTGTGCTATATAGATGCCGATAACGGCATTTACCTAAATAAGTAAATGTTATCTAGATCCACGTCTTTTTATATTTTAAATATCCCAGCAAAACGCGCAGACTCGATCGCACTGTAATAGGTCTAGGCTTCCACTGCCCAATAGGCCCTAGCAAAGAGCGAATATAACAATGACTGACCATAGCTACGCATTTTGGCAAGCCAAAGCAAAAACGATCACCCTAAAAAACCTAGCCTTTATTAATGGCGAATACCGTGCGGCCCAATCGGCTGCGACTTATGAGGTGATTAACCCTGCTACTGAACAGTTGCTAGCAGAGGTGAGCGCCTGTGATGAGGCCGATGTAGATGCGGCAGTAAGCTGTGCTCGCAGCAGCTTTGATAGCGGTGTATGGGCGGGTAAAACACCCTCCGAGCGCAAAGCCATCGTGTTAAAACTGGCGCAATTAATTATTGATAATAAAGAAGAGCTAGCGCTGCTGGAAACCCTGGATATGGGTAAGCCGGTTATGGATGCCCTCAATGTTGATGTGATGGGTGCCTCGGCTATATTGACCTGGTATGCGGAAGCAGCCGATAAAATTTATGATGAAATTGCCCCCACCGGTGATGGCGCTTTAGCCACCATGACCCGTGAGCCTATAGGCGTGATAGCGGCGATAGTGCCTTGGAACTTCCCCCTAGATATAGCAATCTGGAAACTGGCACCGGCATTGATGGCGGGTAACAGTGTTATCGTCAAGCCTGCTGAGCAATCGCCGCACTCGGTGTTGCGTTTAGCTGAGTTAGCGATAGACGCTGGTGTGCCCAAGGGCGTATTTAATGTTGTGACAGGTTATGGCCATGTGGCGGGTAAAGCCTTGGGCTTACATAACGATGTTGATGTGGCGACGTTTACCGGGTCAACGGCAGTGGGTAAGTTATTCTTGCGCTATAGCAGCGAGTCGAATATGAAGCCCGTGTGGCTGGAGACAGGCGGCAAGAGCCCTAATGTTATTTTTGCCGATTGCGAAAATTTAGAGAAGGCGGCCGATAAAGCAGCCTTTGGTATTTTCTTTAATCAAGGTGAGGTGTGCTCGGCCAATTCACGTTTATTAGTAGAAAATTCTATTAAAGATGAATTTGTAGAAAAGATGATAGCCCGCGCCAAGGCGGTAGTGTTAGGCGATCCGCTAAACCCAGAAACCACCATGGGGCCTATCGTTAATCGCAAGCAGGTCGATAGCATCATCTCCTTAATTGAACGCGCTAAGACTGAGGGTTGTGTAGCTGTTGCTGGCGGTAGTGGTGCGACTATCGATGGCTCTAGCCTTTATGTGCAGCCTACAATTTTTAACGATGTTACCAATCAAATGACTATAGCCCGCGAAGAAGTGTTTGGGCCGGTATTATCAGTAATAGGCTTTGACAGCGAGGAGGAGGCTATAGCCATCGCCAATGACACGCCCTATGGTTTGGCAGCCTCGGTGTGGACAGATAGCCTCAATAGAGCCCATAGAGTTGCCCGCAAAATTAAGGCAGGTACTGTATCGGTGAATACCGTTGATGCGCTAAGCCCGATGACACCTTTTGGTGGTTATAAACAATCGGGTATAGGTAGGGATTTATCCATACATGCGTTTGATAAATTCACCCAAGTAAAAACCACTTGGATAGACTTTAGCTAAGCGCATTAATGCCAGAACTTAATGTCAGAATTTAATGCCAGGGTATAACAATGAAACAAGAAACCATAATAAAAAAAGACAGCTTTAAGCGCACTTTAGGCTTTAAGTCGTTACTGGCTGTGGCCATAGGTTTGGTGGTGTCACAGGGTGTGATGGTTATCATGCTACAAGGGGCTGGCTTTGCTGGGCTGGGTTTTTTTATTGCTATGGGCTTGGGCTACTTATTAGCAGTGTCCTATGTGTTTTCATTTTCTGAGCTGGCGTTGATGTTTCCTAGGGCGGGTACCTTAAGTACCTATACCGAGGTGGCGATAGGGCACTTCCCCGCGATTGTGGCGGTGTTCTCCGGTTATGTGGTGGTGGCTATGTTTGCCACCTCTGCCGAATTAGTGCTTATAGACTTGTTGCTGGAGCATTTATTCCCCGGTTTATTCCCGCCTTTTGTGGTGGCCTTTGGTTTGTTGTTTGCCTTCATGCTGTTAAATATTAAAGGTGTGGATATATTTGCCAGCCTGCAATCGGTGTTGGCCTATACCATGATTACGTTTTTATTATTAATAGGTGGCTTATCGGTATACGGTGGTATTGCCGAGCCACAGCCGGGTATTGATTTGACCACAGAAATTAACCCCATGGGTTGGGGCGTGCTGTCCTTAGTTGCTTTAGCGGTGTGGGGGTTTGTGGGGGCCGAGTTTGTTTGTCCGTTAGTAGAAGAAACCAAGCAGCCTGAAAAAAATATACCGCGAGCCATGTTAGCCGGTGTCACCATTATTTTTGTGATTTATATATTGTATTGCTTAGGCGCGATGCTGTATGTGCCTGCAGAAACATTAACCACTGCCGCTCTGCCACACTTAGAATTTGTAAAAGCGGTATTTGGTGAAAAAGGTTTAGTGTTTTTAACGGTGGCGGCAATTACTGCAACCTGCAGCACCGTTAATACCTCTTTAGCTGCAGTGCCACGCATGATTTATGGCATGGCACATAATGGACAAACTTTTTCGGTATTTAAACGCCTGCATAAAAAACATCAAACGCCCTGGGCTGCCATCGTGTTTATTGCTGCGGTCACCGGCCTGCCCATATTGATTTACGGCCGCAATGCCGATGCTATTTTATTATTGCTTACCGGGGCGGCTATAGCCTGGTTGGTGGCTTATATTATTGCTCATGTCGACGTAATGGTGTTGCGCCACCGTTTACCGAATATGGCGCGCCCTTTTAAAACCCCTTTCTACCCTTTACCACAGTTGCTAGGCATAGCGGGCATGATCTACGGCATTATCCACGCCGCGCCTTCTGAAGAGTTAGAATTTCAGGTGATGTTAATCGCCGGTTCAGTGCTGTTAGTGGGCTGTATCTTAGCGGCCCTATGGGTGAAACTGGTGATGAAGCGAGGGTTGTTTGAGCCCAGCACAGTTAGTGAAGCCATGAACGACTAAGCTTATTTTTCTTGAGGCGGGCCCTGCGTTGATGGATTGGTTGCAGTGCTAGGCCTCTTTCTATTTATTTCTTTATTTTTATTATTGCGTCTATCGTAAGAGGTGCCCTGTGTCTAAAAAAAAATCCAACATCCGTATTGAATCCGATCTGATCGGTGAACGTCAACTGCCCTGGGATGTTTACTATGGCGTGCAAACCCTGCGCGCGGTAGAAAATTTTGCCATTAGCAATATCAAAGTAGGTGACTTCCCACACTTTGTTAAAGCCTTGGCGATGGTAAAAAAAGCCTGCGTTAAAGCCAATATCAAACTGGGTTTAATTGATTTAACAATTGCCAACGCTATCGCTAGTGCCTGTGATGACGTAATAGCCGGGCATTACAACGATCAGTTTGTAGTGGATATGATACAGGGCGGGGCAGGCACCTCTACCAATATGAATGCCAATGAGGTGATAGCCAATAGAGCGTTAGAAATACTAGGCTATGAAAAAGGCCGCTACGATATAGTAAACCCCAATAACCATGTTAACTTATCGCAATCGACTAATGATGTTTACCCCACTGCTATACGCTTGTGTTTAATCTTGTCGGCCCCTGAATTGTATGAAGCCATTGCCGGTTTAGGCTACCAATGCAAGCAGAAGGCGGTTGATTTTTCGGATGTGATAAAAATGGGCCGTACCCAATTGCAAGACGCGGTGCCTATTACCTTGGGGCAAGAGTTTGAAGCCTATTATGCCAACCTCAAAGAAGACTTAGAAAAACTTAAAGAAACGGCCTCCAGTTTTAGGGAAATAAACTTGGGTGCTACGGCCATAGGTACGGGTATTAATACGGACCCCGAATACTCCAGCCTAGCCATAGAAGAATTGTGCTGGATAGCCGATATGCACTTTATTAAAGCCAGTAACTTGATCGAAGCAACCAGTGATATGGGTGATTTTGTGCTGCTTTCTAGCTTGTTAAAGCGCACGGCTATTAAAGTGTCGAAAATGTGTAACGACTTGCGCTTAATGAGCAGCGGCCCGCGAGCAGGCTTTAATGAAATTAATCTGCCAGCCATGCAGCCCGGCTCCTCTATTATGCCTGGCAAGGTCAACCCGGTTATCCCCGAGGTGGTTAATCAGGTAGCCTATCAAGTGATAGGTAACGACTTAACGGTGACCATGGCGGCAGAGGCAGGTCAGTTAGAGCTGAATGTAATGGAGCCTGTTATTGTGTTTAATATTTTGCGCTCTATGCAATTTTTAACCAATGCCTTAAACACCTTATCAACAAAGTGTATAGCGGGTATTACCGCTAATAAAGAACACTGCAAAAATATGGTGTATAACAGTATAGGTATAGTAACGGCGGTGAACCCCTACTTGGGCTACCAAGCCTCAACCCGCATAGCGAAAGAGGCCTTGGATACCGGTGCCAATATTATTGATTTGATTAGGCGCGATGGCCTACTAACCGATCAGCAGTTGGCGGAAATTTTAAAGCCAGAAAATATGACCCAGCCCAGACGGCATAATAAGCTTATCGTTGTAGGCGATAGCGCATAGTGGCGATTTCTAGCGTTGTTCAGCATCGATTAGCATTGATTAAATTGATCTTATTAATCAAATAATAATATTTTATTAATCAAACGAGGATGCTTATTCTTGCCTGCAAGCAGCATGCTACGCTGCAAGCGCTAATACATAGAGGAAATATAGCAATGCCCACACACGAACGGATAAGAATGTTCAATACTAAAGAAACCTATCCCAACCAAAAGTTGGATAATGATCTTTGTCAGGCTGTTAGGGCGGGAAATACCGTTTACGTCCGCGGCCAAGTAGGAACAGACTTTGAAGGAAACTTGGTTGGCTTGGGCGATCCTGCCGCCCAGGCCGAACAAGCCATGAAAAATGTTAAACAGCTATTGAAAGAGGCAGGCTCTGATATGAGCCATATTGTCAAAACGACCACGTATATCACTGACCCTCGTTTTCGTGAAGACGTCTATGCTGAAGTGGGCAAATGGCTGAAAGGGGTATTCCCCATCTCCACGGGCTTAGTGGTGTCGGGCCTAGCACAGCCGCAGTGGTTAATGGAAATAGACATTATTGCCGTCATTCCAGATTAAATAGCAGCCAGATTAAATAGCAACCGGGTTAAATAGAAGCCGGATTACATGGCAGCCTGAGTAATACTGCCACTCATAGTTGTTAAGGCTTTGGCTTTGTTACGGTAAATTTATAACCGGGCTATTATCGCGAGCCTGGTTTTGTGTTTTAAAAGAATAGGATTAATCTATGACTTTCTCTTTAGTAGCAAGATGCCCAGAGAGCGGCATGATGGGCACGGTAGTCACTTCATCTAGTATTTGTGTTGCCAGCCGCTGTTCTTTTGTAAGGCCTGCGGTAGGTGCGGCGCAAAGCCAAAATATTACTGACCCCGAATTAGGCCCAAGGTTGCTTGATTTATGTGAGCAGGGTTTGTCGGCGCAAGAGGCCATGGCGCAAGTGGTCAATGAAACAGAGAAAGTACAATGGCGTCAGCTGGGCCTTATTGATAAAAACGGCGGCACGGCTTGCTTTAGCGGCAACGAAACCTTAGGCATTAACGCTATGGCAGAAGGTAAAGACTGTGTAGCCATGGGCAATATGCTAGCCAATACTGAAATACCCGCTGCCATGGTCGCCGCTTTTGAGCAGGCTGTAGGTAGCTTGCCAGAACGTTTATTGGCTGGCATAGCAGCGGGTTTAGACGCTGGTGGTGAAGCTGGCCCCATCCACTCTGCGGGTTTATTGGTAGCCGCAGCAGATACTAGCTGGCCAGTAGTCAACTTGCGTGTTGATTGGGAAGACGAGCCCGACTACGCCATCAACAAGCTACACAGTGTTTGGTTAAATTATCTGCCGCAAATGCAAGCCTATATCACCCGTTCAGTAACACCTGAAAATTCGGACCCTTATGGCGTGCCCGGTGACCCAGCTTAATAGCGCTGTATTGAAACCCTTTAGTAAACAAGCTAAACCACAAACCTAAGAGCAAACATGGCTGATATAGAAAGTTTAGAACTAATAGAAAAGCTGATTCAATTCGATACCACTAGCTATAAATCCAATTTAGAGCTCATTGAATTTGTGCGTGACTATTTATTAAGCTTTGGTGTGGAGTCGCAACTGGTTTATAACCCCGAGCAAAGCAAAGCCAACTTATATGCCACCATAGGGCCGAAAGATGTGCCGGGTGTGATGCTGTCTGGCCATACTGATGTGGTGCCTGTTACCGGCCAAAATTGGCATACTGATCCTTTCTCTGTGGTAGAAAAGGATGGCTTGCTCTACGGCCGTGGCACTGCTGATATGAAAAGCTTTATTGCCATAGCTTTGGCTTTTGTACCAGAAATGTTGCGTGCGAATTTAACAACGCCGGTGCATTTAGCGTTTTCTTTTGATGAGGAAATAGGCTGTGTAGGGGTAAGGCATTTATTAAAAATGATGGCCGACATGCCTATCAAACCCGCCATGTGCATAGTGGGTGAACCCACCAGCATGCAAGTAGTGAATGCCCACAAAGGTAAATTAGCACAGCGGGTTACGGTAAAAGGCTTAGAGGCGCATTCAAGCCTGCCGCATACTGGTGTTAATGCAGTGGACTATGCCGCTGAGTTGGTGGTGTATATACGCAAGCTCGGCAAGCAATTAGCCGATCAAGGCCCCCATGAAGAAGGCTTTGAGGTGACGTACACCACCTTGCATACCGGAAAAATTAACGGCGGCACCGCCTTAAATATTGTACCTAAAGAATGCACTTTCGATTTTGAAATTCGTAACATTCCCGGGCAGGATCCAGTGCCTTTATTAGAAGACATTAAAAATTACGCTTTTAATACCTTGCAGCCAGAAATGACGGCGGTGGATAAAGACAGTGGTTTTGAATTTAATCAATTATCTGGTTACCCCGGCATGTTTACCCCAGCCGATGAAGAAGTGGTTAACTTTGTTAAAGGCCTAACCGATGTGCAGGGGCTTAAAAAAATTACTTTTGGTACTGAGGGCGGTTTGTTTACCGAGCGTCTAGGCATACCCACCGTGGTGTGCGGCCCTGGTAATATAGAGCAGGCGCATAAGCCCAATGAGTTTATTGCCCTAGAGCAAGTCGCTGCTATGAATAGCTTTATTCGTCGATTGATTGCGGCGTTAACCTAGCTTTAGTTTTTGCATTACTGATATTTTATTCTTGAAATACGCCTATCATTTAACGGTTATAAATATAACAGGCAAAAAAAAACCCCTTGCATGCAAGGGGTTTTTTTTGTGGCTAGCTTAGCTAATTAAAAGCTGCGCCTTACCGTTAAGGTTAGGTTTCTCGGTTTGTTAATCGAGACCCTCTTCGCGGTACCCCAGCGCTCGTTAAAGAATTGCTGAGCGCGTTCGTCAAACATATTCTCTAGTTTAAGGCTGCCGCTCCACTCTTCATTAGACATGCCTACAGCAAAGTCCATGGTTTCGTAGTGATCCTGCTCGACAACGGAACCTTCAAGTGCCGTGGCTCCTAGGCCAGCAACAGAGTTGACGGAGTTACCCACATAGCTGTAATCAAACTTCACGTAGGGGTCCATGCCCAGCCACTGCTCTTGGAAGTTATACTCCAAACCTAAGCTGCCTTTTTGATCGGGCGATATAGGTAGCCGAGTACCATCAGTTATAACAACTGGGGTAGCACTGTCACCAAAGGCAATCTCATCTTTGGATAAAGCGGCGTCTAGGTAGGCATAGGTTAAGCTGAGTTCTAGGCCTTCGGTAGCGGCGAAAACAACCTCTAGTTCAAGGCCGTCAATTGTCGCTTCAGCAAAGTTAATCACCCCTGTTGAGAATACTGCCGGTTGCGGATCATTGACCTGTATTTGGATATCCTCCCATATCATATGGTATGCCACGGCATTAACCCGCAGTCGATTATCCATCCACGAGGTTTTGAAGCCCGCCTCATAATTAATTAAGAAATCTGAGTCAAAGCTTCTATCGATTATTGAATTGGATTTTAATGCGTTACCACCACCACTACGGAAGCCCTCCGAGTAAGTGGCAAATATCATTTTGTCGTAGTCAATGTTATAGCGAATGCCTAATTTACCGACAAAGCCATCTTCTTTAACTTTGGTTGCACCTATATTGCTAATGTAATCGCGGTTAACGTCGGGGTCTAATCCGGTAGGGGTTAAGCCACCTTGAAATAAGGTTCTATCACGCTCATTTTCATACCAGCGGCCACCGGCGGTGATAGTGATGTTTTCAGTGATGTCAAAATTGCCTTCGCCGAATAGGGCGGTGTCTTTGACTGTACCTTCATACACGCCAAAGAACCAACTGTCACTGTCTACCCCATACCAGCTGCCGTCAGGCTTACCGTTAAGCGAATCGTCAGCATAGTAATTAAAGTAATAGGCATTCTTGCTTTCACCAAAATCAGCAGTGCCCGACCTGAAAGTCGTTTTGCTATCAGTTTTATTGTAAAACACGCCAACAATAGCGTCCCAGTCACCGTCTTCACCATTAAACTGCAGGCGGGCTTCTAGGCTAAAGCGATCTTCTTCAGAGTCTTCAGAGGCTTTGGCTCTGGGTCTACCGTTATAGTTGCCAGGTGCTGAGCCAGCTAGGGCGCCAAAGTCGTAGAATTTAAAGTCAGCATCTACCTCGTAATGCCCGTAATAAGGGTTTGGGTGGGTTGCATTATAAAGGGCTTCGGCATCATCCGATTCGTTTTGGAAGTCTGTGAAATAATCTGTAGCATCGGCTTGGTAAAAGCTTTCACGCTCAAAGTAGGCTGCACTCACAACAGCGGTGGCAAAGCCTAAATCACCCTCTAAGGTGAGGCCTACTTGATACCATTCGTCTTCTGAGTACTCATCGTTGTAGCGTACCTGCTCCAGCCCACCTACATCTAAGTTGGTATCACTAAAGCCATCGTTTTCGGTTTTTTGGTATACCACCATGGAGTCCATTAACCAATCGTCGTTAATATCCCAGTGTAAAGCTACTCTGCCGCCGCTTTCGGTGGCTGAGTTGATGTTGTCTTTGGCGTTGGCGCTGTTATCAAAGCCTAATGGTCCGCCACTAGCGAATTGGCTACCAGCTGGGTTGGCTTGCAGTACGTTGTCTATATAGCCCGCTTCTTCATAGGAAAAGCCAACTAAGCGTATCGCCATATTATCGTTAATGGGGATGTTAACCATGGCGCTAATGCCGCCTTCGGCTTCGCCATGCTCTACATAGCCTAAGTCACCTTCTACCCAAGCGCTAAATCCGGAGGGGTCAGCCTTATTGGTGATTATACGCAAGGCACCAGATTGCGACGAGTCACCAAACAGCGTGCCCTGTGGGCCGCTCAAGGCTTCTAAGCGCTCTATGTCTATCATACGTGGGTTGGCATTGGCGCCATCAGAGGTGATGGGCTGCTCATCCAAATACACGGAGCTGGAAGAGTTGGTGCCATATGAGATGGCCGAGGCCACTACGCCACGGAACACTACCGAGGTGCCACCGGGCTCACGTCGTGAAAAAGCTAGGCCTGGGATTTTTTTGGCATATTCATCGATGCCAACAAAGCCTTGTTTTTCAATGTCGGACGTTGTGAAGGCGGTGATGGACTGCGGTACATCTTGCAGGTTTTGCATCTCTTTGGTTGAGGTCACAATGACCTCTTCGAGTACCGGAGCTGCATGGGCGGATTGTAACGCCAATACCGTGCTGGAAATGAGCGCGGCTAAGGCCTTACGGCGATAGGGTAGGTTATTCGTAGGGGGGAGCTTCTTTTTCATTCTGTCTCCAGTGTTTATTTTATTGTTATAGGTGTTATAGGATCATACCTTCACTCACCTTAGTCGATTAAATTTTGATTGCCAATAGGGGGTTGATTAAAAAACCCATGAATAAGCGTTCAGTCAGTAAATACGTCGGAAACACTGTATTTACCCTAGTAGATAGTGCTTAAACTGGCGTTATAAAAATATTTTCATATAGTTATCAGGGGTTTTTATAGCGCTTAGTAATTTCCTGTTGACCTAGCTGCTTGCGGTGATTATGGTTTCAGCAGTGAAAATAATAATGCATGAGGGTTAGGGAATGGATATAGGCGTTCCGCTGCGGGATTTGGGCGAGGTAGATAGCACTGCGTTAATTGAGCGCGTGCTGGGTTTTGAGGACCAGGTCTGGGTTGAAAATTCCTATAGGCAAAAGCAGTATGATGTACATACGCTTACCGAATCGGTGGTCATGATTTTTACCGATGGCAAGGGCTGGCCTAATATCGAGGTGTCGAAAGAATCGGGCTGGGACTTGTTGGCCGATGTAGCCATGCCGTTAATGCATAGCATCATAGAAGAATTTTACCCGCCAGGCGGCACCATTATTCGTGCCATGGCCGCTAAGTTATTGGTGGGTGGTGTTATCAAGCCTCATGTTGATGCGCACCCCTCCTTTCATGTAGGCCACAGAATACACATACCCATCACCACTAATTCGCGGGTGCGCTTTATGATAGACGGCAAACCCAATCGCCTCGCTGTTGGCCGCGCCTACGAAATTAATAACCAAAACCAACACAGCGTTATGAACAAGGGCAAAGAGGATAGAATTACTTTTATTTTCGACTATGTCCCGCCAGAGCAATTGCAAAGAATGCAGCAAATGCAGGCTCAACAATCATAATAACTAGCCAGAATTTGAGAGCTTTATGACCAAATTAATTGCTACCTCCGTAGTGCGAGGTAGCCACCAAGGTGAGAGCCATGGTGGTGTTTATTTAGTAGATTTTGAGCATGAGAAAACCTTACAGGTGGTTGATTGGAACACTTCCGATATAGACTGGCAGGGCCGTGGTTGGGATAGGGGCTTACGAGGTATAGCCTTTGATGGCGATAGAGTGTTTATTGCCGCTAGTAATGAGTTGTTTGAATACACCCCAGATTTTAAGCAGGTAGCCTCCTATAAATGCCCGGGCTTAATGCACTGCCATGAAATTTCTGTGTACAAACGTCGCTTGTATTTAACGTCTACGGGCTTCGATGCCATCTTGGCGTTTGATTTAGATAACAATCAGTTTTGTTTTGGTTTACAAATTAAAGAGCTGGCTAATGGTGCGGGCTATGGCGGCGGCACTTTTAATCCCAATTTACAGAAAGCGGTTTCGCAAAGTAATGAGCTGCATATAAATAATGTGTTTTGTGATGCCAAAGGTTTATATATTAGCGGCTTAAAAACCCGTGGCTTGCTACGCTTTGATGGTAGGCGAGTAGAAAAACTAATCTCTCTGCCTAAAGGTATGCACAATGCTAGGCCGTATCGCGATGGCGTTATTTTTAACGACACCGCCTCTGATGTGGTGCGCTATGTGATAGAAGATGATGAGCATCTTTGTTTTAACGTGCCACAGTATGCCCCCGAGCAATTATTAAATACCGAGATGGACGACACCCGTATAGCTAGGTCCGGTTTTGGTCGCGGTTTATGTGACGTAGGCAATGGCGTTATCGCCGGTGGCTCTTCACCGTCGACCATAGCTTTACATAACGTCGACACGCGAAAGACTTTTGCGCAGGTGAATTTAACCATGGATATACGTAATGCAATTCATGGTTTAGAGCTGTGGCCTTTTTGAAAATCATCAGCTTAGGCTGATGATTTTAGCTATAAGCTATAAGCTATAAGCTATAAGCTACAAGAGGTAAGAGGCGAATGGCACTTATTTAAGCAAAAAGTGTGAGTCATACCCAAAGCACTCGCTACGCTCACGGGGCAGGCTCTTCCGGCCTCCGAGTCGGAATCCAGCTGTTAAATATGGATACCGGCTTTCGCCGGTATGACGAAGCAGTGAAGAAATATGGCTTAAGTAAGTATCATTCAGGTAAGCGGCAAGATGGTTGCTGTTTTCCTTGTAGCTTACAGCTTATAGCTCAGCCACTAAGTGGCTGACAAATATTTCTCATATCTAGGCAACACATCTTCTAAAACTTCTTTGAGCTCTTCCAGCTCTGATTCATAACGACGCCATTTGCCTATGCTGCGGGTGTATATGGGTTGCCGTACTTGCTCTGAGCTGGGTGTGCGTACGGCTCTGTCGTTGTCGTGAAAGTTTACGCAGCTGTCTTCCCAAGGTAGTTCTAGGTATTCCAGAATACGTTTTACCTGGCCTTCTAAGTCAGCCACGGTTTCTTCATATTGGCAGGTCAGAATTTTACCGGGCATCACTTCATGCCAGTGGTCCATTAGACGTTGGTATTGCAAATAATATTCGCCTATATCGGTTTGGTCGTAGGCGAAGTTTTGCCCTTTGGCATAAAGTTGGCGCAGGTTACCGACACAGGCATCCATAGGGTTGCGTCTGGCATCAATGATTTTTGCATTGGGTAAGATGCAGTGTAAAAAACCTAGGTGAGGAAAGTTGTTAGGCATTTTGTCAATAAAGTAGGGGGTTTTTTCTACTCTATGAATTTCTGCCGCATCAAGATAATCCTGCCCTAGCTGTTTTAAATGGCGTTCTTTTAGTTCTAGTACCGCTTCGGGGTAATTAACGCCATCAACACGATTTTTGCTCAGTGAGGTCGACACCCTGGTTAAATAGGGCAGCTCAGAGGTGCCTTCAACCTGGCTGTGGCTGGCGATAATTTGCTCTAATAAGGTGGAGCCGGAGCGGGGTAGGCCGACGATAAAAATGGGTGCCTTGTCGCTGTTGCCTAGGCCTGCATACTTTGCAATTAAGTCTGCGGTGAAAGTGGCAATGACTTTGTCGTTAGTGACTTCGGTGTGTACCGGGTCATAGTTGATTTCTGCGCGCTGTTCATTATTGCCTAGTTGATAATAGTGCCAAGCTTTTTGATAGTCTTTTCTATCATCAAAGGCTTTGCCTAGGGCAAATAAGAAGTTAATACGTGAACTGGCGGGTATGTCTTGTTGCGCTGAGCGGCTTTCCATTTCAGCAATTTGTGTATCATTAAATTTATAGGTTTTTAAATTGGCTAAGCTCCAATAGGTTTCACCATTGTCGGGCCGGGACTGTATGCAATCTTCATAGGCCTTAATGCCTTCGTCTAAGCGGCCAGCGGTTTTTAGTTGGTGTGCCATGCTCAGTAGGGCGCCGGGGTGGCCGGGGGCTATCTCTAGGCAGCGTTGATATATAGCGATGGCTTCCTTTGGATCGGACGCTGGGGCCAGTGTGCTGGCTAGTTGTAAATAGGCTTTGGGGCGGTTGGGGGCAATGGCAATGGCTTTTTTGAAGGTGTCTACCGCTTCATGATAACGGTTTTGATTTTTATAGATTTCCCCTAGGTCTAGCAAAGCTAATAAAAAATCGGGGGCTTTAGCTACTGCACGCTTTAAGAATCGCTCGGCATCATCATAATGCGCTGCTGCAGAGGCTAGTTGCGCTAGCATGCGTAGGGCGTCAACATTATCGGGGTTGCTTTTTAGTACTTCGCGGTAGCCTTTTTCAGCATCCTCTAAGCGACCTTCTTTTTGGGCCTTGGCAGCCATGGCCATGGCTTTTCTTTCGGGGGATAAGTTAAATGCTGCTTCATACGCTTGGTCGGCTTCTTTACCCCGGCCTACAGCGGCTAAAGCTTTGCCTAAGTTAAAAAATGCCACGTCTAATTGTGAGTCCAAGTGCACCGCTTTTTGCAATAAGGGTATAGCCTCTTCGTAGCGATCATCATTAACTAGTAATAAACCTAGGTCTTCATGGGGCTTGGCAAAAGTAGGTGCCAAGTCTATAGCTTTGTTAAGTTGTTGTTCTGCGGCGCTTATGTCATTGGTTTGTAAATAGCATGCGCCTAATAAAGCAACCATATTTACATCATTGCTATTGCGTACCAAGGCACTTTGGCAAATTTCTATGGCTCTTGGTGCCTGGCCATTGTTGAGATGGTGTATGGCTTCATTAAAAATTTCTTGGGAGGCGGTGGTTGGCATAAGCTACTTCTCGATTTGTTGCAGGGTGTATTGTTATCATTATTATCTTGCATCATCTAGGTGATGGCTAAGCCCGATAATAAAACGATGGGCTATGAATAGCTAGGGCGCTAAGCCGGGCTAGCGTTGCAGGCTTCGCCTTAGCGGTTATCTGCTGTAGGCAGTTTGCAGCGATACATTAGGGCTATGGCTAATAGGCAGGTCATGCCTTCTGCCAAGGGAATGGCCAGGTATATCCCTTTGTTGCCAAACCATAGCGGCAGAGTAAATACAAATAGTAACGGAAAAATTAGGCTGCGGGTCAGTGCCAGTATGGCCGAGGGGATGGGTTGATGTATGGCGGTAAAGTAGGAGGTGAAGGCAATATTGGCACCCAGAAATAAGAAGGTGGGCCAAAAATAACTGATAAAGGTTTTAGCTATGGCAATGGTGTGGGTTTCTTCCGCTTTTAAAAACAACTGAATAATGGGTTCGGGGATAAGTAGTAGTACTAGGCAAAAAGCGGCTCCCACAATAATAGATGAGGAGATGGCGATAGTTAAATATTTGCGTATATTGCCATAGTTTTTGGCCCCTAAGTTTTTGCTGATGGTGGGCTGTAGGGCTTCGCTAATGCCGTAAGAAATCATTACCCCTAAGAACAGCAGGTAAATGATGACGGTAAAGGCGGCGATGCCTTCGGTGCCTAGCTCGGTGATGATAATCCAGTTAAAAAGCAGAGTGACTATGCCTACCGAAATTTCATTGGTGAACTCAGAGATGCCATTGATGGCCGCTTTTAATACCGGTAGCCAAGAGCCTTGCAGCTTAACAAATTTGAGTTTAGCTTTTTTAGAAAAGGGGTGGGGAAGCAGAATCAAAATAATCACGCAGCCCGATAGCCCTGTGGCGAGTGCCGCGCCGGCTAGTCCTTTATCCATTACTACTATAAACAGCCAGTCCAGTATTACGTTGAGTGCGGCGCTAGTCATAAACGCTATGGAGCTGAGTATAGGGCGGCCATCAGCGACGACAAAATAGCTTAAAGCTGCACCTACCATAATCATAGGGGTAAATAATAATTGCAGGTATAAGTAGGTATGCACATTTGCCTGCAGCTCGGCGGTGGCCCCTAGGGCTTTGGCGACCTGTTCGATAAAAACCATGCCAGGTATGCAGAGCAATAGACTAAAAAAAAGTACCGTGAGCATGATTTTAGTGAAACTATCAGCGGCGGCCAGGGGCTTGTTTTCGCCTAAGAATTTGCCCGCGACTACCGATCCGCCTACGGCCAGCATAAACACAATGGCATAAACAAGGGTAATGGCCGGTATGGTTAAGTTTATGGCGGCCAGTGCCTCCTTGCCGACATAGTTGCCCACAAACATAGCATCTATCATTTGGGCTGATGAAATAGAGAGTAGGCCTAGTACTGAAGGTATCGCGTAACGAAAAAAAACGGCGCTGGGGTTGCCCGTAATCGGGTCAAATTTATCTGTCATGGTTACGGTCTGTGCTGGCTACCTGCCTGGTCAAAACACTGGGCAAGGTTATAAAAATAATTAAGACTATTAGTCTCGTTCGCACCGGCTTTTAATAACGGTTGTTGGTCGTGGGCGAAATTCATCGTCATGATGCAATGGCATGCCTATTTATGGCCGACAACTAAAGGCTAATATGCTTGGGGAACATGACGGCCAAATAGGTTCTGGCTACCTGGTTGGCATTTTTGCGGTTAAAGGCGCCAGGGGCGATAAGTAAGTCTAACCACAGGCCTTCAACAATGGCGGTATAGCCCTTGGTGATGATGGCGGCATCGGCTAGAGAGTACTTGCCCTCGTGGATAACCTCCTCAAACAGTGCGGTGATGGATAGTTCGGTAGCGTTATCTGATTCGGTACAGATTTTTTGGTAGGTGGGGCGGGTTTTGGCCTCGCCCCAAAAGCCAAACCATACCGCCAGCTTGTCTTTTTGGCAGACCTTGGCGCTAAAATCGAAGGCCAGATGATCCTCTAAAATCTCCTGCGTGGTTTTACTGCTACGCTTCTTAAGTATCTTGGCTTGGCCCTCATTGTATTCATCCACCACAAAGCGCAGGGTTTCCACCAATAGATTGTTTTTGCTCTGAAAATGTAAGTTGACTATACCTAAACTCAATCCGGCCTCGGTGGTAATGTCGGCCATGGTGATATTAGACAGGCCCTTGTTGGCGATACAGCTAATAGTGGCTTTAATGAGCTGTATGCGACGGTCTTGTTTGGGCATGGCGCGGCGCTTGCGGGCAGGGGTAGCGGTGGTTTTAGTCATTGTGGCTGGTCCGAATCCAGTTGTTATTTTGTAAAAAAATGTAGGCCAAATGTATAAAATTAGCAGGCATTATAGCCGAACATCTTGCTAAAGGGTGTAACCATTGGCAGAAACAATACTATGTATAGCGAATCAATGGCTATTTTACAATGAATGAACATTCATTAATTTGTAGACAGCTAAAAAATCTCGTGGCATGCTTCATGGCGATCCAAGCGATAAACAAAAAATAGTCAGTAATCGGAAATAACCGTACATAAATGACCATAAATAAAAGACCCGAATTAAAAGGAGTCAAAGAGTGAAAAAATACGATGCCATAGTCATCGGTGCGGGGCATAACGGCCTCACCAATGCAGCGTATCTGGCCAAAGCAGGGCTAGATGTCTTAGTGGTGGAGATGAACTCCTATATTGGTGGTGCCACGGTTAGCCGTGAATTGCATACTGATTGGAAATACACCAACTGTTCCTATGTCTGTGGTCTATTAAGGCCCGAAATTAACCGCGATTTAGAGTTGCCTAGACACGGCTTACAAGTTGTACCCTATGGTGGCGGTGTAACCTTTATGCAGAATGGCGATTACTACGGTAATTACTCCGACCACAACCGCCAGCATCGCGAAATGGCCCGCCACTCTGTGCGCGATGCCAATGCCTATGAGCGCTATGGCGCTGATGTAACCAAGCAAACGCGTTTGATTCGTAAATTTTTGCTGCGTACGCCGCCCGATCCAGCGTCTTGGAAAATGCGCGACATTAAAGAAATGATGGTTTTGGCCAAAA
Source organism: Dasania marina DSM 21967 (assembly GCF_000373485.1). Classification (NCBI taxonomy): domain Bacteria; kingdom Pseudomonadati; phylum Pseudomonadota; class Gammaproteobacteria; order Cellvibrionales; family Spongiibacteraceae; genus Dasania; species Dasania marina. The sequence goes on along the minus strand of NZ_KB891575.1, from coordinate 32,212 downwards.
CCGTTACGGATATGAAAACCGATGTTAACTTTGCAGATACTTTAAAGTATTGGACTAAGTCGGTCGGTGAATTCTTAGATGAATACTTTGAGTCCGACATTATTAAAGCCCACTTAGGCGGCACCGGCATTATCGGTACGGCTTTGGGTGTGTACTCTCCTGGTACGGCCTACGTGTTGTTGCATCACTATATGGGTGATGTCGATGGTACTGCCGGCGCTTGGGGCTTTACCCGCGGTGGCATGGGTGCCGTTGCGGATGCTTTAGCCAGCTCTTTTAAATCTTTTGGTGGTGAGATTGTTTGCGACGCCAAAGTTAAACAGATCATGGTTAAAAATGGCAAAACTACCGGTGTAGCGCTAGAAAACGGCACTGAGTATTACTCTGATATCGTGGTATCTAACTTAGAAGCTAAGCGTACCTTCTTAGGCATTATGGATGAGGCTGATTTACCCGAGTACGTAATTGAGCGCGCGAAAAACTTTAAGTCTCGCGGTTCATCGGGCAAGGTGAATATTGCACTCGATGGCTTGCCCACCTTTCCTGCGTTGCCAAAAGGTAGCTCACTGATGGCGGGTGACTTTCACTTTACCGATTCCTTAGAGCGTATGGAAAAAGCCTACGACGATTGGAAGGATGGTATGTTCTCTCGCGATCCTTACGTCGACACCCTAATTCCCACTTTAACAGATCCCACCATGGCGCCTCCGGGCAAACATATGATGACCTGTTTTGTGCAGTACTGCCCGCCAAAAATTAAGGGTAAAGAATGGACGGATGCTGATAGGGATGCATTCGGGCAAACCGTTATCGATCAGGTTGCTAACTACAGCCCTGACTTTAAAGACCTTATTTTGCACGCGGAAGTCCGTACCCCGCGTGAAATTGAAGCAGAGATTGGCTTAACCGACGGTAACATCTTCCAAGGTGAATTATCCTTCGATCAGCTGTTCTCTAACCGCCCCTTCCCAGGGTATGGCCAGTACCGTGGCCCAGTGCAAGGTATGTACATGTGTGGCTCCAGCACTCACCCTGGTGGTGGAGTTATGGCGGCGCCAGGCGCCAACGCCGCGCGTGAAATACTGATGGATTTAAAACGTACTAACACTGTTCCCGAGGGCTATGCAGATGACTAAATCTTATGACGTGGTTATGGTCGGTGGTGGCCATAATGGATTAATTTGTGCGAGCTATTTGGCGAAAGCCGGCCGCAGCGTGTTGGTATTAGAGGCCAACGAAAAATTAGGTGGTGGTGCTTCTACCCGTGAGTTTAGCCCAGGCTTTTCTGTGTCTGGCTGCGCGCAGTGGATGTATGCCCTAAACCCAGAAATCGCTAAAGAGTTAAACCTAGCAAGTAATGGCCTGCAGTATGCAGCTAGAAACTTAAACTCCATTGCGCTAGCGAAAGATGGCAAACACGTCACTATCACACCTAACGGTGTGGAAGGGGCTGATGTTTCTGCAGAGGATAAAGCGGCTTACCAAGAGTTTCGCCGAAAAATGGGTAAGTATTCTAAATTACTCGACAAATTATTCACGGTTAGGCCGCCAAAAGTTATTGAAAACAGCCTGGCTGACCGACTCAATCTATTAAAGCTTGGTTTGGGTATTAAGATGTTAGGCAAAGCCGATATGTATGAATTGCTGCGCCTAGGCTTAATCAATATGTTTGACGTTATGGAGGAGTATTTCGATAATGAGTTGTTGCAATCATTAATCAGTTTCGATGGTGTGCTAGGTGCTCATATGGGGCCACGTTCACCTGGCACTGTTTATGGTTACTTGTATCGCCACATGGGTGATGTCTATGGCTTTAACGGCCCGGCCCTAGTGAAAGGTGGTATGGGTGCTGTTGGTGAAGCCTTAGCAAACTCAGCTCGTGCTGCCGGTGTTGAAATTCGCACAGCGGCTCGCGTTAAGAGCATTGACCTAACCGACAACCGCGCAACCGGTGTAACCTTACAGAGTGGTGAAATCATCACAGCTGGTATTACCGTTTCTAACGCTGACGTAAAAACAACGCTTAATAATCTAGTGGGTAGGCCTAATCTAGAAACCAATACGGTACGCCGTGTTAAAAACTTCCGTACCCGAGCGAGCGCTGCGAAACTGCATATCGCTTTAAACGGTTTACCAGAGTTTAACGGCTTAACCGGTGATCAAGTTGGCGGGCGTTTAGTGATAGCCCCTGATATGCATCACATAGAACGCGCTTTTAATGCCGCTAAATACGGTGAGTGTTCAGAGGCGCCAGTGCTGGATATCAGCATTGCTACAGTACACGACAAAGGTTTAGCGCCTGAAGGTCAGCATGTGCTGTCAGCTATCGTGCAATTTGCACCAGGCCAGTTAAAAGCAGGCTGGACTGATGAATCCAAACAAGCCTTTAAGCAATTGTTGATTGATACCATCGCCGAATACGCGCCCGGTATTAAAGCGCAAATTGTAGCCAGTGAGTTGTTAACCCCTGCTGATTTAGAGGTGGAATACAATATGACTGATGGCCATTGGCATCACGGCGATATTAGCCTTGATCAGATCATCATGATGCGTCCATTCCCGGGTTCTGAACAGTACGGTTCACCAGTTGATGGTTTATATCTCTGTGGCGCCAGTGCTCACCCCGGCGGCAACGTCATGGGCTTAGCGGGACGTAACGCTGCCAAAGAAATTATAAAAAGAGGAGATGCCGCATGAGCGAAACCAATGCTAAAGAAGTGAATGGCAGGGGGGCGATGTTATTACAGACGCCTTTTCATTCACGTACCTCGGCGCTTAACGAATTAAACTCTTGGGAAAACTGGAAAGGTTATATGGTTTCCCATGAGTATAATGATTATGAATTGGAGTATTTTTCCATACGCAGCCAGACCGGTGTGATGGATTTAACCCCGATGTCAAAATACCGTATCACCGGCCCTGATTCAGAAGCCTATTTGAATCGCTTGGTGACACGTGATATTGCCAAAATAAAAATCGGCCGAGTAGCTTACACCGTTTGGTGCAACTCTGATGGCATGATTATGGATGATGGCACTATCTTTCATTTAGCCGAAAATCATTACCGCCTATGTTCTTATACCCAGTGTATTGATTGGTTGATGTGGTCTGCAGAAGGCTTTGACGTTGAGATCGTTGATGAAACTAAGCATGTCGCGGCGTTATCGGTACAGGGCCCAACCTCATGTTCATGTTTAAAAAATATGGGCTTAACAGGCATAGAAAACCTCAAGTCATTCGGCATTATGAGCTTCCCCTTTGAAGGTGGTGAGTTAACGGTAAGCCGCACCGGTTTTACTGGTGACTTAGGTTATGAACTTTGGGTTGAACCATCGCTTGCTGAAGCACTGTGGGATAAATTGTTTGCGGCAGGTAAAGAGTATCTTATTCGCCCCTTCGGTTTGTACGCCTTAGATATGGCACGTAAAGAAGCGGGCTTTGTGCAAGCAGCAGTTGATTTTGTGCCTGCAGAAGACACGGTTCGTGTTGGGCGTGCGCGTACACCGTTTGAGCTAGGCTTAGATTGGTTAATTGATTTTAATAAACCTTTCTTTAATGGCCGCAAAGCGCTGCTAAAAGAAAAAGCCAACGGTTCGCGTTATCGTTTTGTGATGCTAGATGTTGAAGGTAACAAACCAGCCAATAATTCGTTTATTCTCAACAAGCAGGGTAAGCAAATTGGCACGGTGACTTCAGCGGGTTGGTGCCCAACGGCAAAAGCCAATGTTGCCTTTGCGCAAGTTGATCCTAAATACGGTCAGCTGGGTGACGAGCTGATTGCTGAGATTTACTATGAGCGCGAGCTAACGTGGACTAAAGTGTTAGCAAAGAGTGTCGTTATTAAAGGCCCTATGTTTGACCCTGCAAGAAAACGTTTAACGCCGCCGGCAAAATTTTAATAGCGGCGGACTTTTGTAGGGCTGTGAGTGGGCTGTCATAACGCATGTTCCAGCCAGCCCTACCGTAATTTAGAGAAGATGGTTAATTGATATGAGTGATGATGTGAAAGCCGAGTTAGATGCCTTTTTAAAGCAATACCCCGATATACAAATGCTAGAAGTGTTAGCGCCCGATATGAACGGCATGTTTCGCGCGAAGCGCATTCCACGCTCAGAGTTTGACTCCTTCTGCGAAGGCAAAGTCACTACCACGGCGTCTATGCCTTTAGTGAACTCTATGGGCGACTATAATTTATCTATAGGTGCTGATACCTTAGGTGGCGATCCAGACAAACGTTTAATTCCCATCCCCGGTACTTTCGCACCGATACCTTGGTTAAAATCACCCACCGGCCAAGTCATGGTTAAGTTTGCCAATTTAGATGGCAGCCCAGGCCTATACGACTCAAGAAATATTTTAGATAAAGTCTTGCAAGAGTGTTACTACAACAAAGGCCTTAAGCCCGTAGTAGCTACTGAAATGGAATTTTATTTATTAGAGCAGGGTGAGGGTAATACGCCTAAAGTGAGATTAGGCCGTATACACGGCACCGGTTTACGTCAACAGGGTGTGCAATATGCTTCACCCGATGAGTTGTGGGAAAACGATGCCTTTTTAAACGATGTACGTATTGCCTGTGAATTGCAGGGCGTACCCATGACCACGATACACTCAGAGTTTTCGCCCGGCCAGTTAGAAATTAATGTACACCACGTAGACGACCCCCGAGTGGCTTGTGACCACGCTATGTTGTTAAAACGCATCATTAAAGGTGTGGCATTACAGCACGGCATGGTGGCCTGCTTTATGGCCAAGCCTTTTGCCGAGCTTGCCGGTAATGGCCTGCATGTACACGCCAGTGTTTACGATAAAGACGGCAATAATATTTTTGCTGATCCTAAATCAACGGCAGTGCCGCCACTCAACGACACCATGCGTCATGCTATTGGTGGCTTGGCGGATACCATGGCACAGTGCATGGCTATTTTTGCGCCTAATGCTAATTCCTATAGACGTTTAATCCCCGGCTCTTATGCGCCAGTATCTACTATTTGGGGTTATAACCATCGTGATGTTTCATTGCGCATACCCACTTCAGGGGTAAAAGATTTACGCATAGAGCACCGCGTAGCCGGCGCCGATGCCAACCCTTATTTGGTGATGGCAGCGATCTTAATGGGTATGGATTACGGTATCGCTAATCAATGCCCACCACACGGCGATATGATTACCGAAGGTGCTGAGATAGGTGAGCAGAAAACCGACATTCCCATTACGTGGGAGGCCGCCTTAGATACCTTTGATGCTGGTAAGGTGATAGAACCTTATATAGGCACTGAGTATTATCAATTGTTTTCACAGATACGCCGCGATGAATGTGACTCATTCCGCTCGGTAGTGTCGAATGTGGATTATGAGTGGTATTTGCGTTCGGTATAAATTGACGTAGCGTGGTCATGCCGGGTCGAAACCCGGCAGAGCCTGCCCCATAAGCGAAGTGAATGTTTTGGGCATGACCGGAGTTAAAGTCTTTGTTATTTTCTTGCCACTTGAAGCTTAACACTTACCGCTCAGTCTCAAAGAGGCTGCCCCCCCAATGAACTCGTTAACCGAAAAAACCCGCAAAGTCGTCCAGCAATACCGTAAGTATTGGCAGCAGGGCGACCTAAACGGCATACTTTCCATACTCCACCCCAAAGCCGAGTACATTACTTTCTTTGGCGCTAAAGAAGTGCGCGCTAAAGATATAGCCAATTACGTTAAGGTCGCGCTACCTTCTTCCCAGTTAGACTATATTTACCACGATGATTTGCGGGTGGATGGTGATGTGGCGATTTCCACCTATAGCTTTGTGCATACCTCAGCGATTACCGGCAAGGAGAGCAGTTGCCGAGGTTGTGATGTAATGACCATTAGTCAGGGAAAAATTATACGCATACACGAGTACAGCTCTTTTTCAGAAGTGGGCCGCACTGAGGATTATAGTGGTCGTGAAAAAATTGCCTTGGATGAGTTGCGCATCAGTCAGGTAGTCGATGATGTCAGCGAGTACTTAAACCAGCAGCAACCTTATTTAAATGCCTTGCTCAGTTTGGATGATGTGGTTGACGCTACTGGCTATAGCCGCAATCAGCTATCCTATGTGTTTAATCATGTGTTTAAACTATCTTTTTACGCGTATATCAACCTAGCTAGGGTGGATTATTTTTTAGCAAACGTAAACGAGCATAGTCATATTGCGGCGCTATCCAGTGATTCAGGTTTTAACTCACTTACCACTTTTTATAAGTTTTTTAAGAAAAAAACCGGCCTTACCCCTAAGGCTTATATCAAAAAAGAATTAACTGACAAAAATTAAATTCCACCCGCTCCCGCGCACAAGAAAACCTTAGCTGTAATGTATACACTATCTGTCATAAGCTACCCATCGGTAGCAAGCATAACGGTAACAAGCAGTTGATAAGGGTGCAGAGATGAGCGATACAATATTAAAGTACAACGGCTTAACCGAGCATAAAGAAACGCTGCCCGTTGAGTGGTATCTGGACGAGCAGCACTACCAACGTGAGATGGCGGCCATTTGGTATAAAAACTGGGTTTACGTCTGTCGCGCTGATGCCTTGGCTCAGCCCCGCGCTTTTCGCACCCAACAAATTGGCAGTCAAAATATCTTAGTGTTGCGTACAGAGGAAAGCGGTTTACAAGCCTTTCACAATACCTGTCGCCACCGAGGTTCTGTGTTAGTCACAGAAACGGAAGGGGTGATGCGTTCAAAAAACATTATGTGCCCCTACCACAATTGGACTTACTCGCAGCAGGGCGAATTAATACGCACATCCTCTAAACAGTGCCCCGCTAGTTTTGATATGGCAGAGCATTCGCTTTATGACGTTGCCGTGGTGGATTGGAATGGCTTTGTTTTTGTTAATTTAGCGGGCCAAGATGCCAAACCTATAGAGCAGTGTATAGGTGCAGATGCGAATGCCTTTGCCAACTGGCCAGCGGCTGCGCTAAAAGTGGGGGCATCCTATAGCAAAACCATGGACTGCAACTGGAAAGTGTTTTGGGAAAACTACAACGAATGCTTACACTGCCCCGGCGTGCATAAAGACTTGAGTAAGCTGGTTCCCATTTATCGCCGTAATTATATGACCGCTTGTGACGACCCTAACTGGCAAGAAAACCTCAAAAGTGATGATCCCGCCTTGCGTGGCGGCATGCGTGCAGGGGCGCAAACTTGGACTACCGATGGCCAGCCTATAGGGGCAGTGTTTCCCAACTTGAGTGATGCAGAAAGAACGCAAGCCTTTACCTATGTAGACGTACACCCAACCGCCTTTATTGTCGGCCACGTCGATTATATGCGTATCGTGCGCATTATGCCTTTAGGCCCTGAGAAAACCGAGATACAGGCCGAGTGGCTGTTTATGGAAGAAACCTTAAACGACCCCGCGGTGGATATTGCGCCTGCGGTAGACTTTGTGAAACAGGTGATGGCAGAGGATGCCCATGTGTCGGAGTTGAATCAAGCGGGTATGCACTCTATACGCCATAAAAAAGGCAGCTTAATGCCCGAGGAATATGCGGTGCACGACTTTCACAACTGGGTTAGAGCGCAGCTGGCTGCTAGTGAAAGCTAAAACTAAAGCCACTATTTTGTCAGTATAAGGAATACTAGCGGTTTTAGGCTGGACCAGTCTCATTCAATAAAAGGCAGGGTGCGTTAACGTACCCTGCCTTTTTACTTGGGGCTTGGGCTATTTAAAGATAAAGGTAAAAGTTGTGGCGGTAACGGCTAAAGTTTGTAGGCGAATCAACCTAGCGCTGTATAAGTGTTATGGGCATTATTGTGCGGGTGGTTGGCGCTGTATGCCTTGGTTATATTATGCTGTGGCTATTATTGTATAAAATCAATGCTATGATAAGTACGTTAACTAGTCTAGTTAACGGCTATAAAGTGCTAGGTTAAAGGGCGTTAGCCTAGTCTGTGCTTATTATGCATATATACTAAAAAATAAAAATTTGCTTGGTGCACAGTGTGTGTGCGGTGAGAGTGAATAGCTTTATACAGTCGCTGTTATTAAGGTCTTAGCAAATCATGCGCCAGCCCCGTGAGAACTTTTCCAAATATATCGTCGATATCTGTGCTGCTCAGCGTATAACTCGGCGTCTTAGCCAGGGCCAGCTAGCGCATATGTGTGGCCTAGATATCAAACTTTTACAGGATTTTGAGCGCGGTGTAGCTAGCTTGTCATTAGAGCAGCTAGAGCTATTGTTGCGCACGCTAGAGTTACAATTTGCACTCAATGAAGGTAGCAGTGGTCCCGATGATGATTTAAGGCGGCAGCGCGAGGCTGTACAAAAAAAAGCGCTGAGGGCTCTATCTAAATCTGATGCCATAATTAATGGCCATATAGAGCAAGCGGTACAGTTAATTTGTAAGACTGCCTCAGAGGTTTTACAAGCTGAGTTTACCGGCGTATGGCTACTCAATGAGGCCAGAGATTACCTAAACTGTATTGATGAATATGTGTTAAGCGAAGATTTACACGAGCCAGAATATGAATACTCTGCCGATGAATTTCCCGCTTGGTTTGCCGGATTCGAAGGGCGACGTAGCCTGATACATGACACTGTTACCGAAGATAACTATAACAGCCAAGAGGAATTTGCAGCAGAGCGCGAGCGTTTTAATATCAAATCTTCTATAGAGAGCACGGTTATAGAAAATGGCGAAATAATAGGCGTTATTACCAGTGAGGATGTGGTAGAGCGCCGCTGGAATCTAGATGAAATTAGTTTTCATAACCAAGTTGCAGACATGGTGATGTTAACGGTAAGAAATAGTAATTACCGTAAAATGCAGGAAAACATCGATAAAAAGAACAATCTTATACAGTTACACCAACAAGCCATTTTATCCTTAATGCATGATGAGGCTATAGCTGAAGGCTTTATACAGCAGGCCTGCGATAATATTACGCGAGTTGTAGGTGATAAAGCCGCGCCTCTAGCTAATTCAGTGACTATTTGGCTGAGCATAGATGACGACAGTCATATGAAGTGCCTCAGCATTTATTATCCCGTGCATAAAAAGCACGAGGACAGTAGCGAAAACTTTAGCTATAAGATTTCTGATTATCCTAACTATATAAAATCTATAGAAGAAAAAAGGATTATCTGCAGCTCCAATGTTTACGAGAATAATTCCTTTGGTGAGATCGTTGATGCAATTTTAAAACCTGAGGGTATTGTTTCTGCAGCAGATGTGGCTGTTTATATTTATGGAAAACTAAGTGGCATAGTTAGTGTTGATTATGGCTTTGTTCATAACTGGGTTTCTGAGGAAGAAAGTTTTTTGGCGGACTTGAGTAATCAGATTTCCTTAGCAGTACTTAACCATGAGCGTAAAAAGTCTGAGCATCAGCTGCAAATGTTGTCGCGCGCTGTTGAGAATAGCTCTAGTGCAGTATTTGTTGCTCAGTCCGATAGGCGTATAAATTATTGCAATAGTCAGTTCTTAAAGTTACTCGATAAAAAAACGGTGCAAGTCTTAGGCTGCGCTATTAACGAACTGCCATTCTCGACAAATTCTGTAGAAGAAAGTTGCGCGATGCTAAACGCGATTGCCAATCATGAAGTTTGGCGCGGTGAAATAGAGCTGAGAAAAAATGATGGTCACGCCATATGGGTACTTTTTTCTATTACCCCGGTCGTCAATGAAGAGCGCGGTGGCATAGAGTATGTTGGCGTTTGTGAGGATATTAGTAGCTTAAAGCTGGCCCATCAAGAGATGGAGCAATTAGCTTTTTACGATCCATTAACGGGGTTAGTTAATAGGCGATTGTTTAAAGAGCGATTAAATCAGCATATAAGTTTTGCTAAGCGGCATGGCACTCAAGCGGCTGTTTTATACTTGGATTTAGATAGATTTAAAATAGTTAATGATACGCTAGGCCATGATGTGGGTGATCAGTTATTGGTGGCGATTGCTGAAAAGCTTCGGTCGTCAGTTAGAGAGCAAGATACTGTTGCTAGGTTGGGTGGTGATGAGTTTGCTGTGTTAGTTCCGGATATCAAAAATTTATCTGATGTGGAATTGCTGGCTAAAAAAATTATAGCGGTTGTTCAAAAGCCACTAGAAATCATGGGTAAAAAACTCTCTACTACTACAAGTGTGGGTATTAGTTTATATCCCGATCACGAGAGTGACCCAACTGAATTAATGAAAATGGCTGATATGGCTATGTATCACGCCAAGAGCGAAGGGCGCAACAATTACCAGCTGTATAATGAGCGCATTAATATGTTTAGCGCTGATTATTTGGATATGGAGCATGACTTGCGGCAAGCTTTGGCCAATAAAGAATTTGTGCTTTATTACCAGCCTATAATCGACGCCAAAACACATACAATACATAAGTTAGAAGCGTTAATCCGCTGGCAGCACCCCAGCAAGGGAATGCAGTCGCCACTGTCGTTTATTCCCATTGCAGAAGATTTAGGGCTAATAGAAGACATTGGCGACTGGGTGTTGCAACAAACTTGTGCGGACTTAGTTGAGCTACATAAAACCCATCCTGAAGTCCAAATGGCCATTAATTTAACGGCAGGCCAGTTTTCTAGCCCTGGGCTAGTGGATAAAGTTACTGCGGTGTTAAAAGCGGCTGGACTAGCTGGGCGGTTTTTAACGCTGGAAATTACTGAGTCTATGTTGATATCGCATTTAGATAGAGCCATCAGCACCCTGAAAGGTCTAAAAAGCATGGGGGTGGTCATTGCTATAGACGATTTTGGTACCGGTTATTCATCCTTGAGTTATTTAAAACGGTTGCCATTAGATTTTTTAAAGGTGGATAGGTCTTTTGTTAAAGATATACCAGAAGACAATAACGATATGGAAATTACCGCTGCGGTTATCTCCATGGCGCAAAAGTTAAATTTGCAAGTGGTAGCTGAAGGTGTTGAAACAGTACAGCAGCTAGATTTTTTAAAAGCTAATAGCTGTAATTATTACCAAGGTTATTTCTTTTCTAAGCCTAAGCCTTATGCGGAACTGGAGGATGTTTTTAATATCATAGCGGATAATTTTGCTGATGAAGTATGTCTATAAAATTGATTTTTATAATGCGTGGTTCTGTGCTGTTGGTGCTAGTATAATCGTTATTGGTTGTCGTTAAGCTGATACTTTTTTAACAGCTGCTGTAGCTCACCACTTGCTCTTAGTTCATCAATGGCTTGGCTAATCAGTTTTACATAATCATATGAGCTAGGCAGTTTGGGTGAACAAGCTATATATATATTTTCGGTGGGTCCGGCATTACCGGCAAAGCTTACTTGATCTTGCCAGTGATGTTTTTTAAGGGTGGCTGTTAATACTGCTTTTGACCCCACCACGACATCAATTTCGCCTTTAATCAATGCGGATAAATTATGCTCTATAGCAAACTTGCCTTTGGTGTTGGTAATAGCTGTAGGGTTGTTGAGCGTGGCAATATAAAGGCTTATCTCTTCGGAGTAGCTGTAACCGTAGATAGTGCCTAAGATGATTTCTTTAAGAGAGTTAATGCCGCTGAATTGCCAGTCTATAGTATTGCGGCGTATAAATATTTTTTGATCATTGGCTATAGCTACTGCGGGCGAAATAATCTCATCAATATGTTTTCTATTATGGCTGACCAGGCAGTTCTTTTTACCTACTTTGACTAGGCGAGTGGCCTTCTTTATTGACCATAATTGATGTTTTAGATTGTGCCCATTTTTTTCAAAAGCGTATTGCGCTATTTCTATGGCATAGCCTGGCATGGGGCTACGTGGGATGCCGCTGTAGGGATACCAGCGATCTGAAACGATGACGATGTCATCCGCATTAGGCGCATTGCATAGCAACAGCCAGAGAAAGGTAAAGTATAGCAATGCTTTAAGAGCCATAAATTTTCCAATAGATTTGGAAATGTAATCCTAACACTATGACTAAGTTTCTTCTATAAGGGTATGTACGTTCACTACTGGGCGCTTATGCCTATAGCCAAATGCAAAAAAGCCCGCATAGTGCAAACTAATGCGGGCAAAGAGTGATTGTAGCGGGCTTGTAGCTTAGGTGTCCGCAGGTGGGGTTTGCTTGGCACGGGCGGGAGCCCAAAAAGGTTTGGTCTGCTTAGTGCATTTACATACTTTACGAACCCAACGTAATTCTCTTTGGTGATATACCTCGGCATAGATAGGGCCGTCGGCGTACTTGCCTTCTACCAGCCCCAACGCGATATTGGCTTTCACTACTGGCGACCACATGGCCGATGTGACATAACCAATCTGTTTTTGGCAAGCTTCATCTCTATATAAAATGGCGCTTTCGGCAGCCTTGTTTCCTTCTATATCCAGCTTTAATAAGCGGCGATGTTTGCCCGCTTGTTTCTCTTTTAATAAAGCGGCTCTGCCGGTGAAGTGGCCTTTTTTAAAGTTCACTATCCAGCTTAATGCCATTTCAAAAGGCGAGTGATCATTGCCTTTATCCATGGTGTGTAAGGCGGGATGAAAATCCACGTAGGGGCTTAAGAACCCCGCCTCTAAACGCGCTTTTTCCAGCGACTCTAAACCTAAGGGTTGTACGCCGAAGATACTGCCAGTTGAGAAAATATGATCCCACAATGCGATAGCATCTTTGGGGTCTACCCACAGTTCATAACCCAAGTCACCGGTAAAGCCGGTGCGAGAAATCATGATTTCACCCTCAAGATAAGGAAATTTCACGATATCAAAAGGTTTGGCATTTTCAACGCCGGTAAAGCCCATGGCTTTTAATAGCGCGCAAGAGGTAGGGCCTTGAATAGCTAAGGCGGCAAGCTCGGGTGACATGTCGGTGATTTCAACATTGTTGAAACCTATAGCCGCCAATTGAAACCAGTCCATGCCCGGCTCGGCGCAGGTTAGCATGAAGTCGTCATCGGCTAAGCGGAACAAGGTGCCGTCGTCGACGATGCGGCCAGCATCCGTACACCAGATATTGTATTGCACACTGTTAATCGGATGCTTAGTTACATCACGGGTTACCATGCGGTTAAGCATGGCTTCAGCATCGGGCCCTTTAAAGCGGTACTTGCACATAGGTGATACATCTAATAACCCACAGGTGTTGCGGGTAGAGAAGTACTCTAAGTGTTCGTCCATATAATAATTGGCCGATAAAAAACCGTTCCAATCTTGCCATGACTGGCTGAAGTTAATCTTGCTGCTGCGCTCGTGAAACGGTGAGCCAAGGCAGCCATTAGGTACGTGAGCAATTTGCTCGGGTTTTAATAAATTCGCTATGGTTAGAGGCATACTTATTTCTCCTCTTTGAGTATGTGATTAGCAGCGTTGGCACCCGCTGCGCCCATGATGCCGCCACCCGGATGGGAGCCTGCACCGCAATTATAAAAGCCCGCAACTGGCGACTTATATTGTGACGCCCCGTAAGCTGGGCGGTTCATCCACCAAGCATCAATAGCAAATTCGCCGTGGTGCCAGTGGCCACCGGTAACGCGAAATTGCTGCTCTAAATCTACCGGTGTGAGTAATTCGCTAGCCACAATTTGTGAACGTATATCGGGTGCGTATTGCTCTAAGGTTTTGATGACGTTTTCTAGTAGGGTGTCGCGCTGCGCATCCCAACCGCCTTCTATGTCGTAGGGGGTGTATTGCACTTGTATAGACACCACGTGCTTGCCTGCGTCGGCTAAACTGTTGTCGTGCAGTGAGGGCACAATAACTTCTAGTGTTGGCTGTTCGCTTAAACCTTTGTACTTAGCATGATCAAAAGCGTTTTCTATGTACTGCATCGTGGGCGCAATAATCATGCGGCCATCAGCTTTGTTTAAGCCGGTAAATTTAGGCTCACTGTTTAACGCTAAATGCACTTTTGAAACCAAGCCGTTCATGCGCAAACGGTTAATGCGTTGGGTAAACTCTACATCTAGGTGCTGAGCGCCTAGCAGCTTAAAGAAGCTGGTTTTAGGGTCGGCGTTAGAAATGATATGGGTAGCACGGATGCTGTCCCCATTTTCTAGCAGCACGCCGGTGGCTTGCATATCGTCAACCACCACGCTAGCGACAGGGCTGCTGGTGCGTATCTCTGCGCCATGGGCTTTAGCGGATTTTTCTAAGGCGTTAATTAAACCGCCTACGCCACCTTTAGGTAAGGGCAATGAACCATTACCAGATATGTCGCCAGACATTTTTAATAGCTGGTTAAGCACCGCATTATTCGGTGAGCGTGGCGCCAGCTTATTGCCCACGTTGTAATCCCAGCTTAAGGCTGCTTTTAACAAAGGGGTTTCAAAAAACTCGTCCATCATGTCTTGCGCGGGTAAGAAAATCATACGCATAAATTCGCGCATATCGGTTTTGCCCAAGGTGCGCACTTTAAGGCCAAACATGCCCAGTGTGGATGCATCTTTAAAACCGCCATCAGTCATTACCGGTGGTGTTTTATGCCAAGTGGCATCCATAGTGTCGGCAAAGCGGCCTAATAAACGCTTATACGCTTTATAGGATTCAGCATCTGCTGCGCTGGCGCCTTGTACTTCACCATTGGCGATGGTGATGTGCTGGCCTGCAGGCGAGAGCGCCACCGTGGCTAAAGAGCTGGCGGCTAATTCAAAGCCGTGTTTACGTAGCTGTAAGTCATTAACCAGTTTATTAGTGAGTTGCGGTAGTGTGTGTGCCACCGAGGCTTTAAAGCCGGGGGCAAACTCCCTAGTGGCACCTAAGCCACCTAGCTGCTCAGCCGCTTCTAATACCAATACTCTTTTACCCGCTTTGGCTAAATAGCCCGCGCAAGCAAGACCGTTGTGGCCGCCACCAATGATGATGGCGTCATAATGTTTATTATTCATCGACGTCGTCCTTAGGAACTGTGTTGGGGCGTTTTAAATCCAGTAAAATTTCACGGGCCGCATTAGCGCCACAGGCTGAGGACACGCCGCCGCCGGGGTGGCTGCCTGAGCCGCACATATACATACCTTTGGCGGGGCCGCGGTATTGTGAGTAGCCCGGAAAGGGGCGGTTAAACATGAGCTGGTCTAAGGTGAGTTCGCCCTGGAAAATATTACCCTCAGTTAGCCCTACCTCGTTTTCAATTTCAAAAGGCGTGCGTACTTCTTTATGCACAATAAAGTCGCGGAAGTTGGGGCTGTATTGGCTGATTTGGTTAATGACGGTTTCACCAAAGGCCTCGCGTTTTTCCGGGGTCCAGCCGCCTTCAATTTCTGCCGGGCAGTATTGAATAAAGCAGGACACAAAATAATTGCCCGGTGCCGCGTGAGTGGGGTCCCAAATAGATGACTGGGTCATTTCAATAAAGGGGTCTTCTGACCAGCGCCCGTGCTTCCAATCATCGTAGGCTCTTTCCATGCGGTCGCGGGTGTCTAAAAACTGCATAGAGCCGTTACGTAATAAGTGATCTTTAGGCAGTGATGGCCAATCGGGCATGCCGTTTAAGGCAATGTTGACCTTGCCCGATGAACCACGAATCTTAAAGTTAGTGGCTTTTTTGTATAGATCTTCGGGTATGTCTTGCCTGTTCATGATCTTGGTAAAGGTACGCTTAGGGTCTAGGTTAGACACCACAATATCCGCGTAAAGCTCGTCGCCGTTTTCTAAGGTGACACCGCGGGCTTTGTTATTTTTAACAATGATTTTATCGACCGGCGCGTTAGTCATAATCTCACCGCCGTGTTCTTTAAGTGCGCTGGCGATAGCGTTAGAGATGGCACCCATACCGCCGCGGGCTAAACCCCATGCGCCTACCGCGCCATCTACGTCACCCATAACATGGTGTAGTAACACATAGGCGGTGCCAGGTGAGTAAACACCTAGCGCGGTGCCTATGATGCTGGAGGTAGCTAAGGTAGTTTTGATTAATTCGTTCTCGAAGTATTCATCCAAAAAGTCACCGCAGCTCATGGTCATAAAGCGGATAAATTCGCAGATATCTTTTTCGCTCATATCCAAAAACTTTTTCGCCATAAACGCCATTTCGCTGATGTCGCGCGGTTTAAACGAGGTGGGGTCGGCGGGGGTGCGCAACATAAAATGGCGAATAAATTTCGCATAGCGCATGAGGTCTGAATAGAAACGGTTAGAGGCATCTGCATCGCGCTGAGAGTGACGCGCGAGCTCGCGGTATTGCATAGCGTGATCGTGGTACTCAGCTATATAGTCACCGTTGCGAGCAAAGTTGGTATTGCCAGAGTAGGGCACTACCATCAAGCCGTGGCGAGTTAAGTCCAAGTCGCGGTGTATGGATTGGCGCAACAAGCTACACACATAAGAGCAGTTTGAATAAACCCAGCCCGGGTGTAGCTCGCGGCTGACCGCAGCACCGCCTATGTAGTCATTTTTTTCTACCACCAGCACGTTCAAGCCAGACTTGGCGAGATACGCGGCATTGGTTAAGCCGTTGTGGCCAGCCCCAATAACAATGGCATCGTATTTTTTAGCCATGGGATATTAACTTCCTCTTTATTGTTTGATGTCTTTTTTGATGTATGAACAAAGCTTACGCAATGAGCTCTAGCTTATGCAGAGCCTATAGCGGACAATAAGGGGATAATAAAGGACATAAAGGAGGCCGAAAATGCCCCGCACTAATCCGCAACTTGCTGATACTGATCAAAAGCAGCTGCTGCACAGTCATGAAATTCAGCTAATGATACGTGAGTTGGTAGAGCAACAAGCGATGCCACTAGAGTTGATACTAGAAGATACTGGGGTAAGTGCCAGATCCTTGGAAAACCCCTCGTTGCGGCTGACCTTGGAACAGGAGCTGGCGTTGTATAAACGCATTGCTAGCCTCAACAAAGACCCCCTGCTGGCCCATAAAATCGGCGTTAAGTTAGGCCTGCCCAACTACGGTATTTTGGGCTATGCCATGGTGGCATCATCCACGTTACGGGATGCTTTGCAGCTAATGGTGGAGTTTGCTCCTTTGGTGAGTTGGGCCTCACACAGCGTGCTAACGCAGGAAGTGTATGGCGGCCAGGCCTGTCTCTGCCTCACCATACACCCCACCCCCTCCGATAAGCTTACCTCGGAGTTGGAGGTGGAAAGCACCTTTGCCTCGCTGCAAACGGTGTTTAATGAGCTGGTGGCTGAACCGGTTACGTTTGCCCGGGTGACCTATAGCCATCCCTGTCGCCTGCCCGATAGTCAGCCCTACGATGCCTTGTTTCAATGCCCGGTAGATTTTTCTGAATCTAGAAACTGCCTGTACTTTTCCAAGGCAGCTTTAGCTCAGCGCTTACCCCACGCGCAGCCAGAGCACGCCAGTTTATTAAAAGATCTCTGTGCTGAAACCTTAATCAGCCTGCGTCAAGACAGAGGGCTAGTGGCTGCCATCAAGGCCTATATAGATGGCTACGAACCCGGTATGCCCAGCCTAGACGAAACGGCAGACTATTTTCACCAATCCTCTCGTACCTTGCGCCGCCATCTACAGGCGCAGGGCCTATCCTTTAGGTCGTTGATAGATGAAAGCCGTTACAGTGCGGCTAAACGCTACCTCAGTGCCACCAACTTAACGGTAGAAATTATAGGAAAAACATTAGGCTATGCTGATGTGCGCAGTTTTCGCACAGCCTTTAAGCGCTGGTCGGGCATGCCACCGGCCGCCTATCGTGGTAGCCATTAGGGGTAGTTAGTAGTCACTGGAAACAGTGTTGTGACATAAGGCTCTAAATGCCTGTACAGAAAACTATATACGCATTTAGTTGCTTGTAGTATAGTTTTTCATCAGCTGCAGCACATAACGAGAAATAGCCGATAAACACAGGTGATGAGTGATGAAATTTATAGCGACAGACGTAACCGACTCTAAAGATACAATGAAAGCTATGGTGGCCGAGCAATTAAAAAAGAAAGGCTTTGCTATTAACCCCTATTTTTATCGCTCCCATGTTACCTACCAAACCGAGCTGGAAAATATATTGTTTAAAAGCTGGCTGTATGCCGGCCATATCAGCCAAATCCCTAACAATGGCGATTACTTTTTATTTGAGCTGGCGGAAGACTCCATCATTATCAGCCGCGACCAAAATGGTGAAGTGCAAGCACTAATGAATATTTGCCGCCACCGCGGCGCGCGGGTATGTGAAGAGCATTCAGGCAATCGTAATACCTTTGTTTGCCCTTACCACGGCTGGGTATATAACACCGACGGCTCCTTAAAAATGGCCAGAGCTATGGAGATGAAAGAGGGGTTTGAGCCTAAAGATTACGGCCTAAAAAAAGCCCGTCTAGAAGTGTTTGAAGGTATGATTTTAGTTAATACCGATCCCGATGCCGCGGATTTTAAGGCGCCACTAGCAACCATTAAAACGCCCTTAGCGGCCTATGACTTAGCTAATGCAAAAATAGCCCATAGCCATACGTATAGAATCAATGCTAACTGGAAGTTGGCGCTTGAGAACTATCAAGAGTGCTATCATTGTGCAACCTCACATCGCCAGTATGCCAAAATGCATACACTAAAAGATTTAGAGGTTAACTCGGCGCCGTTGAATGAAGCACTGCACGCACGCAGCGAGGCAATGACTGGCGTTTCAGGTTTAACAAAAGAAATTTACCATGCCAATAATGAATCCATTGGTTTTGGTACGGATGTTTACCATAACCGTTATGCTTTATATGAAGGCATAGTAACCGGTAGTAAAGATGGCCAGCCAGTGGCGCCATTAATGGGGAGCTTTAAAGGTTACGATGGCGGCACCGCTGACTTTCAGTTTGGCCCATTATGCTTCATGTTGAATTACCCCGATCACTGCGTGCTTTACCGTTTTACACCCCGTAGCCTTACCGCTACTGATCTAGAAATTGTGTGGTTTGTTAGAGGTGATGCGGTTGAAGGTGAAGACTACAGCAAAGAAGACGTCACTTACCTATGGCACCACACAACGCAGGAGGATGACTACATCATTACCCGTAATAGCGAAGGTGTTAATTCCCATTTCTTTGAGCCCGGGCCTTATCATCCAGAGTTTGAAGAGCCCTGTATTTTATTTATCGAGTGGTATTTAACAAGAATGCATCAAACCGCTTAAGCTATAAATACGGCTTGTTTATATAGAGCCCCGTGATCGAGAAACCCGCGCTTGCGCGGGTTGTTGTTTTTGTACCACGTAATGCAATAGCTTAGAAAACGGTTGTGAAAAAATAGCCAGCAGTTAGGCTGTACATAGTGTGCAATTGTTAAGGTAATTATTGAGGTAAGTTTTGACTAAAGAAGTACTCATTTTTTTACATATGAATGACAAGTCTCCCGGTTATATCGCTGACTTTCTTGCGGAGAAGGCCGTTCCCTACCGAGTGATACGTAGCTATAACAACGAACCTATCCCGCAGTTGGACGACAGCATAGCGGGTTTGGTGTTTATGGGCGGGGTAATGAGCGCCAATGATGATTTGCCTTGGCTGAAGGAAGAGCTGCGTTTAATACAACAGGCACTAGCTGCCGATGTGCCAATATTGGGGCATTGTTTAGGTGGCCAGTTAATTAGTAAGGTACTGGGACAAAGCATTAGTAAAAATCCTGTGGCCGAAGTGGGCTGGCACCGTTGCCAAACTCAAAATAATGCCGTAGCTAAAGAGTGGTTAGGCGATTTAGATGATTTTCAAATGTTTCATTGGCATTACGAAACCTTTGCGATACCGGTGCAGGCAACACATATATTTTCGTCACCGAATTGCACGAACCAAGCCTATGTTGTTAACGATAATGTGTTGGCCATGCAATGCCATGTGGAAATGACAGAACCTCTAGTTACGCATTGGGTTGATAGTTGGCCAGATCATTTAGTGAATTCTAATAATAGCGAACAAAACGTTGCCGAAATAAAAGCAGGGCTACCCGCCAAAGTGGCAGAGTTAAATAGGGTGGCAGAGCAGCTCTATAGCCGTTGGATACAGTCTTTAAAATATAACTGATGCTGTATTTTGTCGTATTTAAGGGTGCTATAGCATTAAAAAATTTAACATAAAGAGAATGATTATGAGTGAAAATAGAGATTTATTTAACAAACATTTACTACACCCTTGGGGTAACTTGCCCGAGCTAGGTGAGGATAAAACTATTTCGGTCATCGTAAGAGGCGAGGGTGCCTATATATTCGATGAAGATGGCAATAAGTTACTAGATGGCCCTGCCGGCATGTGGTGTATGCAAACAGGTTACGGACGCAAAGAAATCGCCGATGCCGTTGCTAAGCAAATTATGGAATTGGGTTATGCCACATCGTTTACGGTAACTAACCCGGTAGAGGCTCAGCTGGCAAAACGCATAGCCTCAGAAACCCCCGGCGATTTAAACCGTATCTTTTTCACTACTGGAGGCTCTACGGCAGTCGACTCGGCATTACGATTGTGTCAGTTAGCTAACAATATTAAAGGCCTGCCTGATCGCAAGCATATTATTACCCGCGACAAGGCCTATCACGGCAGCACCTTTTTAGGGGCCTCGGTAACCGGTAAAGAGCGCGATAAATCGGCGATGGATGTGTATCAAGATTATGTACATTTTTTAAGCGTACCTTGCCAATACCATCACCCTGATTTTGACTCTGAAGAAGCCTTTTGTGATTTCTTAATCAAAGAGTTGGAAGATAAAATTGCCGAGCTAGGTCCAGAAAATGTCATGTGTATGATTGCTGAGCCCGTGCTGGGGTCAGGTGGTGTGGTTGTGCCGCCAGCAGACTATAACCGTCGCTGCTGCGAAACCGTACAAAAGCATGGCATATATTATATTGCCGATGAGGTGGTTACCGCCTTTGGTCGTTTGGGTCACTGGTTTGCTTCTGAAAAAGTATTTAATACCACGCCCGATATTATTACCTTTGCCAAGGGTGTTACTTCCGGTTATGTGCCATTAGGTGGTTACGCGGTGTCTGATAAATTTATGGCCGAGATTAGTGGTGATAATGCCAAGGGCCGTATTTACTCTAATGGTTATACTTGGTCAGGCGCGCCGGTGCCTTGTGCGGCAGCATTAGCGAGTTGGGATATTATAGAAAATGAGAAAATTCTCGATAACGTGCATGAAGTCGGCCCTTATTTTCAAGAGCAATTGCGTACGCTAAAGGATATACCTTTAGTCGGTGATGTGCGTGGTATAGGAATGATGGCAGCCGTAGAAATGACCTTGCAAGGCCACACGGGTAGCCGCCAAGATTTATTGGAAAAAGATTATGCCATAGGCGCTATGGTCGATAATTACTGCCATCAGTTTGGTTTATTGGTGCGTCCTTTCATTAACGTATGCATTATGTCGCCGCCATTAATCTTAACCAAGTCGCAAGTGGATGATTTAGTGTCGGCTATGCGTAAAGCGTTAGAGCTAACCTTAAATGATTTACGCGAACAAGGTGTTTGGGTTGATTAAAATTTAATAGCTTGTAGGTCGATCTAGATATTGATGTTGCCGGAACTTTCTAACGATGAAATGTCCGGCATTTTTTTGATCGCTAAGCCTAGCTTAGCGTTTTTCTGCTTGAACCTATGATGCTTATAGGTGCATCTCACCAGCGCGCTCGGGCTGGTATATAACTTCTATAATTTCTACCTGCAGTTGGCCACCATCGGGTTTTGGCCACTCTATTTGTTCTCCCTCTGATAAGCCTAGCAAAGCACTGCCTACGGGCGCCAATATGGATATTTTGTCGGGTGAGCCATCACTATCCTGCGGATAAACCAACGTTAGCGAAAACTCTTTATTGGACGAGGTAACTTTAAACTTCACGGTAGAGTTCATAGTCACTACATTGCTAGGTATATCCTTGGGGGCAAGAATATCTGCGCGTGCCAGCTCGTTAACTAAGTCATCTAGGCTGGGGGGAGGGTTGTATTGCAGATTGCCTATCATTTTTTCTAACCGTGCTAAATCTAGTGAAGACACAGTAATTTTCGGTTTTGTATTCATTATCTATCTACCTTATTGGGGGCTTATATTTACCCCGGTTTATACGATTTTGGCTGTGTGAGCCGTTTAATAGTGACTTATAGCTGGAAGTTGACTAGGGACTAAACATTAACTGCCTAGCTACAACTTAAGGGCTGAATGTAGCATGTTAGTTACCGTTTATTAAGATGATTTTTAGCCGTGTTGAAGAATGTCTTGGCTTGTGTGTGTCAGAGTCGATAAAGGCGGTAGCTTGGCTTTAATAACAGCCAAAAAAATACCGGGCTAGCCCGGTATCGTTGTTTTTGTGGCTGTATAAAGTTAACCGCTCATTTTGCTTTGCTGGTAGTTTTCTAGGCCTACTTTTTCGATTAAGCCTAGCTGTGTTTCCAGCCAGTCTACATGCTCTTCTTCTGACTCTAGTATGCTTTGCAGCAAGTCGCGAGTTACATAATCGCGTACTGATTCGCAGTACTCTATACCGTCACGTAAATCAGGTATGGCTTTTAACTCTAATTTTAAATCACACTCCAGCATTTCTTTGGTATTTTCGCCTATCAGTAATTTACCCAGGTCTTGTAAGTTGGGCAGGCCTTCCAAAAATAAAATGCGCTCGGTTAATTGATCGGCGTGTTTCATTTCGTCTATAGATTCTGCGTACTCATGGTCGGCCAGCTCTTTTAAGCCCCAGTCTTTATACATGCGTGAGTGTAAGAAATATTGGTTGATAGCAATAAGCTCGTTGCCTAAGGCTTTATTGAGATAAGTAATGACTTTGGGGTCGCCCTTCATGGTGGCATCCTGTTGGCTGATAAAAGAGAGTGAAGATCTTAGCAAAAGTCTGGGCGCAAAGTGCGGGGCTGTCAAACTGAGTTTGGCAAATAGCCTATGCGTGGTTGTGTGTGTAGTGGTGGCTAATGCGAGTTAAAATACGAATGCACAGCATTTGTTTTTGACGGGGGATGTAGCGGGCGCTTGCTCTTAGCTAACCGCGTAGAAAAGCTGCTCGTTCTCCACATGATGCTGTAGGCTTTCGTTGAAAATCTCGCGGGCGATCATGCCGCATTTACCACACTGTGAGGCGAGGTTTAGCTGTTTGCGTACCTGGCCAAAGCTCTTGCCGCCATTGGCTACGGCTTCGCGGATCTGGCTATCGGTAACGGATTTGCAAAGGCAGATGTACATGGCAGTGTTTCTCTCTAATGTTTCTATCTATCTATCTATCTAATTAACTATGCTGGCTAAAAGGGCTGAGGCTAGCCAGTGATGCGGTAAAGTTAATCTAAATGAGAATCATTGTCAATAGCGTTTAGCTATTTTGTTTAATAAGTAACCATAGCAAGAGTCATGGGTGTCGATAGCTACAGGCTATTACGTTTATTTAAAAAATTGGGTGGGCTTGGGCTGGCGTGCTGTGTACTATCACAAGCCCTTAGCTAGGTTTGGTATAGGCGTAACGCCTGTTGCTAGGCACAAACTAGCCGCTATAGTGATGTAGCGTAATGAAAGGCTGTTACGGTTATTCAGGGGCTTTTTAAGCGTAGTCTTACAAGGGCAGGAATAACCGCAAATACTGTAAACATAACTTTTTGGAGGCTCGAACAATGAGTGTACTCGTTGGCAAACCCGCACCGGATTTCACCTGTAGCGCTGTTTTAGGTAATGGCGAATTGGTTGATGGTTTTAACCTAACCGAAACCATAAAAGGCAAAATAGGCTTGGTGTTTTTCTACCCGTTAGATTTCACTTTTGTCTGCCCTTCAGAGCTATTAGCGGTAGATCACCGTATGGCCAAGTTTAAAGAGCTGGGCGTAGAGGTTATTGGTGTTTCTATAGATTCACACTTTACCCACAATGCATGGCGTAATACCCCTGTTAATAAAGGCGGCATAGGCCCTGTGGGTTACACCTTGGCAGCCGACATTAACCACGATGTGTGTCGTGCCTATGATGTTGAATCTGCTGATGGCGTAGCTTTCCGCGGTGCCTTCATCATCGATAAAGAAGGTATTGTGCGTTCACAAACCGTTAACGATCTGCCTTTAGGCCGTAACTTTGACGACTTTATCCGTGTTATCGAAGCCCTACAATTCCACGAAGAGCATGGTGAAGTTTGCCCCGCTGGCTGGAACAAAGGCGACAAAGGTATGGACGCATCACCAGAAGGTGTTGCTGCTTACCTAAGCGAGAATGCTGATAAGCTTTAATTAAGTAAGCTACAAGCTACAAGTTGTAAAATTTAAGTAGTAAGAAAAAAGGGCCGATCATGTCGGCCCTTTTTTTGTGGAAAAGGTAATAAGGGCAATCAATAGTTACCTACGCTTTAATCTAATCACTTTAAAACCTGAGAGCTAGGTTTGCCCGATGAGAGGATTTCCTAAAAAAGAGCATCCCCAATTCTTCATTAAAAGTTATCTTTTTCCCAGCCTTGCGCTGGAGGGCATGATCCTGAGCGTTCAAGTATTTTGGCCCTGTGGTAGAGCGCGCTTAATTGCTTTTCAGCGACATCAGGATGCTTATTTGATAGGGCTGATATTTTGTTAAGTTTCACAATCAGTGAGTGGCCGTGCTTATCACACATCATTTCTGCTATGCGGCGTATTTCACTTTCTAGGCTTGTGTTACAGCCGGCAAATTGCTCGCAAGTATAAGTGTTCGTGATCCCAGCATTTTTTTCAATTTTTGCGAGTTTGTCACTGGCAGAGAACAGCGGGTAGACCAATACATTAGTGACTTCATAGGGCCCATCTTGGCCTCCTGAACCAATATCGCTACCTAAAAAAGTAAATCTGGCAATTTGATCCGTAGATGATAAATAGATAGAGCTATTATAAGAGCTGCTGAGCAACTGACCATCTGGCGCACTAAGGTCGAGAGTGATGCCGTATCTTCCTGGTTGCTGGACATCTATTTTCAATACCACTTGAAGAGCATCAAAAATCGCATCGCCGTCATTATCTACACCTTGGTCACTAACGACGCCGATAATATTGATAGGGGGCTTTTCTAGTTCTGAGTCAGTAATTTCAAGAGCTTGGTTAATTGGCCATAATCCAAGTGGCTTAGCTTCTTTCCAAGCATTAACAGAGGCTACTGTCCATGGTTGACTGCCTAAGCCTTTTAGTTCGTTAGCTGTTAATTTAAATACTATAGCTGCTGACGGGTTATTAATAGTAACGCTTTTAGTTAAGGTTTGATCTTTTCCCCCTTTGATTTCTAAGATGACTTGATAGCTATTAGGCTGTCGTGGTATGGATTCAACAGGGGTGACGTTTATGATGTCAATTAAACCGTTGTTATTGGTGTCAGTTTTTTCAATATTAATAGAGCCGTTAAATGCGATTTCTTGAGGGGTCACTTCAAATGATTGATAAGAGTGGCCTTTGGAATCACCATAAGACGTTCTGAAAATGGCTTCATATTGACCTGCGTTATCTACAGATGTGGCAGCGGTATAAACACCATCATTAGCTGTTGAATCCGGTGAAATTCCATTGTCTTGAAGGGTGATTGGTGAATTAACCACCGTGCCTGATGCATCAATGACTTGCATGTCGATATGTGCATTTTGAGCAGGTAACCGACCATCAAGTAAAACAGTTGTTACAGAAAATAATTTAGTCGGCTCAATAGGGTGCCCTGGCGCACTTATCATAGACCTGGTTTGCAGTGTTGAACGGTCAATTGTACTTAAACGAGCAATCTCACCAGGTTGAGGTGATAGTATAAACGGGTAATTACCAAGTGTTGCTCCATGTCCCTCCAAAACAATGAGTGTTTTGTTAGGGTCTACAACGGCAGGTACTTCTTTCCAAGTAAAGCCATGGTTAACTGCATTAATTTCCGTTAATGCTTCACCATTAGGTAGTGAAATGCTTAATTCTGAATTGGTTAAACCAGCTACGGTAATTATTGATGATGTTCCTGTTAGCGAAAAATAATTACTAACTTGTGTGCCGTCGAGTGTTTTGTAGTCCTGTGTTAAGGGGAGTAAGGGAAGTGTCAGAGGTTCGGCAATAGACACAGTTGATAAAAATAAAAATATTGGTAGCAATTTAATTATATATTTCATTATTTATCTCCCCATCCTAGAGTCGACTTACCAATATTAATGGCGGTGTTTTGAGCGTTGGTATTAATTATGGTTCCATGATTGGTGCTGTTTAATATGGTGCTGCTAATTGAACCAGTTGCTCCTAGCGCGCTGTTTACAGTTACCATGATGTCATTAGGATTATGCGACGCACCTCCAGAAAGTTTAAAATCCGGTACCGGAATTAAAATCCCACCTATATTATTATAAGTTATTGTCCATTCGCCTTTGTCATAATAATAAAGCATATAATAAAGGTTGTTAGGGTTAAGTCCGAGTGTGTTTTGTAACCCGGTAGCTTCAGCGGCAGAGATTTGTTGATCATTGTTACCATCAGCATCGGATCCGATTGCGGCAATTTTGGTCCCAAAGGGTAATAACTGAGAGTTTGCCATTGCCCATGTTTCAGTTTTTAGATCGCATAAGTCAGTTATGGCTGAAGTTAAAACTCCAGCAATGTCAGCCAATAAAGTACCTTTATGCGGTGCCCCGTGAGTCATTAAACTTTTTACTTTAAGATTCTGGTATACAGGGCTGCCATCCATAGTTGTAACTTGGACGGGAATATCATTTGTAGCAGCCTTGTTAATGATCATACGTCCATCTAGGCCACTCATAGAATGACCAATTAGATGAACTTCACTCGCTCCCTGTTGGCCTGCATCAGCGATGATTATGTCAATGAAAGAATTGGCATTGTCGCTTATAGCATTTAAAGATCCAGGGCTGCAGGAAGAAGATAAACTTGCTATGCCGTGGTCGATAACTTTTGCTGAAATACCAATGTTATTTTCTATATTATCGGCATATCCCGATTGCTCAAGTGCATATGGATTTCCGCCAAAGCCCGTCATAAGATAAGCTGGATCTGCGGCATCAAACTTAATTCCTACCCAGTCGACTGAAGTTGCCCAAACAGGGCATCCTACAGCGCCACTTGATAAGACGGTATTTTTGTTTTTTACATCGATAGCGATTTCTACTGTATTATTAGCAGCCGTGCCTGGTGCGGAGGGGAAATTAACTTTTTCTATTGGTACTGTTAATCGATCATTGAACTTCCATATATTATTTTCGCCTTTTAAAGTTCCAATTAATTCACCATTAAAGTAAACTTCATTAACTTCTTCAAATAAAGTGTCATCGATATCATCATTATCGCAATCAAATACAGGTGTTGTAGATGAGTCCACATCGTAAGCAGGAATAATGATTGTTGCTTCCTTAGATAAAGTGCCATTAGAGACTGCTGCGGCAACGTCTCCCACGTAACGCTTAATCGGTAAGCTTACAGATATTTGATAGTCACGAGAATCGGAAGGCTGGTATCTGTCTAAGTTGCCAGAACTTTTATCAGAAATTTGATATTCAGCGCTAGGATCACCAATAATAGTGAAGTCAAATGGTGAGTTACCGGAATGTGGAGGGTATAAGTTGTTTGAAGTAGCCGTTATAGACGTGAATATAGTTGCAATTCCGACTATTGACTTATAATTAGTAGTTATTTTCATTTAATAATCCTTTATAAAAACAATCCATCCATTAAAAATTATTTGAAGAGAGTAGGGGTTTAGAATTAATCCGTACACGATCAAGGCTAATGTAAAAATATATTTTGGGATATGGTGATTTCGGTTAATTACATGAAATAGTTACATTTAAAAAGTGATCTTCTTCACAAAACAAAAAATATTTTCCCGTTAGTTATGTATTTAGGAAAGGTGATGCAGCCCTACAATTCCACGAAGAGCATGGCGAAGTTTGCCCCGCTGGCTGGAACAAAGGCGACAAAGGTATGGACGCATCACCAGAAGGTGTTGCTGCTTACCTAAGCGAGAATGCTGATAAGCTCTAATTAAGAAAGCTATAAGTTACAAGCTACAAGTTGTAAGCTTTAAGTAGTAAGAAAAAAGGGCCGATCATGTCGGCCCTTTTTTTGTGCTTGATTTTGTGTCTGGGTAGGCTGCTCGGCGAATAGGCGTCGTAAACCTTTTAAGCTATCGTGAATTGTGCCCCCTTTAATCTTCTGCAAGGGTTACGTTATATTTCTTGAGGAATATTTTCTCTTTTGTGCCCTTCAGCGATATGCGACCTTCATCCCAAATTCTTATAAGTTCCTGCCTTTTTGCAAGAGGAATCTTTACTGAGAAGATGGGCATTTCAACTAACTTTTTTTCTAAACCTGGCCGCACAATCTTAAGGTCGTAGTTGAAATTTAACCGCTGCAAAGCATGCTGTAGCACCAGTTCGTTATCCACATATAAGTCGATTCTGTTTTCTTTAATCATGCGCAGGATTCGGTCAACCACATCATCGGAGCCGGCGATCACATTAACGAAGTTCGCGTTTTTTGGGTCATCGATATAACGCTGATAGTCGACACTCATTGAACTGTAATCCCAGCCTGGGCCAGTGGCGATGCGCTTACCTTTTATGGATTGGATGCCCTTATAGCGCCATGGATTATCTCGTCTCACGACAAAAGCTGTTGCGTATGAAAATGTTGCTTGGTTTGCATACACGAAGCCTTTTTCTGCATTCTTAGAGAAAAGGTATTCCGGTAATATATCGCAAAGACCTTCGGCCACCATATCTAGTCCTCTTGCTAAAGGAACTTCATAATATTCCAGTGTATAGCCCTTTGAACTGTATATTTGTTCCACCATATCGATAATAAAACCACGCGAGGATGACTCTGCTGATGGAAAAATAGTCATTGGCACCCATTGGTCGTAGCATACTTTTAATGTGGTAGCATGAGCCATGTTGGCCGTGCCGTATACTGCCAACAATAGCATTAGCAGCAATGGCCTAAGTAATAGATTACTAATTGGTTTTTGATTATTCGTTTTTTTAATACCCAGCACCTTGTTATTCGACACGATCGCGGCCCTTATCTTTTGCCCCATAGAGCCTTGAATCGGCGCGTTTAAAGAGTTCGTCAATTGAATGGTCTTGTGATTCAGAGGATTCCACACCAAGGCTAACAGTATAATTAACTGTTTTTCCGTCTATATCCAGTGTTGCATTGGCAATGGTTTTTCTTATTTTTTCGGCAATCCTGCGTGCATCATTAATGCCAATGTCAGGGAGAAATACGGCAAACTCTTCGCCACCAACTCGTCCAATCAGGTCAGACTTTCTCAATAAAGCTTCAATGGTATGGCTGAAATGAATAAGCACCTGGTCACCGATGAAATGACCATAGGTATCGTTAATGGTTTTAAAGTGATCTAAATCCATCAAAATAAATGACGCGGTCGATTTTTGGCGCTTGCAGAGAGCAAGCAGATGTTGCGCTGTTGCAAAGAAACTGCCTCGATTCAATATACCTGTCAACGAGTCCCTTGCAGCTAATTCTTTCAATTTTTCATTAGAGCTTTGTAGCTCTTCTGTGCGCTTGATGACGGCATCCTCAAGCCAATTTCTCTTGGCTTGTTCGTCGTCCAATAATTGTTGCCTATCGCGCTCCATCGTAGTCAGCATATTATTCATATGCTCTTGCAGTTGGCTGAGTTCGTTATTATCAATATTTGAAAGGTGAATTCGCTTAGTTATATCTTGGCTCAATTGCACATCATCGACTTGAGACATCAGTTCTTTTAAGGGACTTGCTAAATAGCGATTAAAGGCCCAAATAAATAGCCAGTAAAAGATAGAAACCTTGATGATTGCGGTAATTGCAATCAAAGAAAAGCCGAATAAAACGCGATCTAAAACAACTTCTGAGGATGAATAAAGTACCAGCGTTCCAAGAAAGACTTCTTCCTCGTTTAGCTCCCAATTCAATTCTGATTTAGTCTCAAAAATTGCCAAAGGGGCTGCGGCTTGAGTATAGGACCTTTTCGAGACCGTGTTTTTGGAATGCTTATCGAAAATGTCTACACCTTCGATAATAGGCATTTTTACCAAGCCGTCAACCAGTACATCCAGCTGCGTTTGGTTGTATTGCCACAAGCTAGTGGCAATGGGGCCGCGGACGGTTTCTTCCAGTTGTCTAAGCTCATTTGAGATAGAGTTCTGCGTTTTTAAATACTCAGTCAAAAACTGCATGCTTGTAATTAGGCAGGTTACAGCCAAATAGATGGAAAAAATAACCCGTAGCATTTTTTGGGATAAATTGTTTGGGCTAAGAAAACGTGCAAACATCAAATACGACTCTTCCGGATAATCACTCTATTGTAGTTAATCCTAGAGTAATCACACCCTCAATGGAATAAATTTCGAGCATTGACCGGCCAAACTTGCTAGCCTAACACTTAATAACAGGGGCGTAGCTCTGCTCTACTGGGGAATGGGTTGGGGGAGAGGTCTTTGATTGTTTTTTATACAGATCCGTCGTGAACTATCTCTATCCTGGTACCATATTCACGGTTTGTTATGCCCTAATCCGGAGTCTGTAAATGACTGCGTAGCGTTTCAATCCTCCGTTAACAATACTGATAATCAGCATCACTAAAAAAACAAGTATTTCTGTTATTGCCGCGCTGAACGATATGGGATTGGATGCCTGGTATAGATATCCGTGTTTTCCTTGGCAGCGCAAATTCTTTTTGCAATTGTTATTAGAGTTTAAGAGCTATAGCACGATGAGGCTGTATGAAAATACTTGTTACGCCTCCTTTAATTTCGCCCCCTTTAATTTTGTAGTCTTTCTAGGCGCACTAACCCAAGCAAGAACACTGTGCCTATGATCATTACAGCCGCAGACAGGTATAATCCAAGGTCATAACTACCAAACGTTTCGGTAAGATACCCAGTAAAGACAGGCGCGATGATTTGAGCCGCTCCATAAGCCAATGTCATTACTCCCATAAACCTAGCCGGGTTGCTTGGAAAAAACTTACCCGCCATCGTGAGTACTAGGCTAACGCAGGCAATAAAGGTTCCACCAAATAACAATGCACTTAACAAAACAATCGGTAAGGTATCATTGATGGCCGGGAGAATAATACCGACCACTTGCAGAATATAAGCCGCCAACAGAGCATAAAGATACCCAATTTTTATCGCGATTCTATCCCACACAAGTGCGGCGGGCATGGCTGCAAACCCGATCAATAAAAACGCAAGTGTCCCCTGGCCTTCTAGCCCTTGTGTTCTCTCTACAATATCCACAATAAAGGTGGAGCTGACAGCGTATCCATAACCCGCACAAAAATAGGCAAGCATTAAAAGAGAGGTAAACATTCGGCTTGGCGGCTTATCTTTTGTGGTCGTTACGCCTTGCCCGTCCACAAAAGGATGTGGAATCCATAACCATGCGGGAATAGCGAAAACCGCTGCCATCACGGCTAACGCCAGCCATTGTTGCTGCCAATTAGCCGACAGCGTTAGCATCACTTCAACTAACACGGATGTGATTATAATACTGACGCCGGCACCCGCGAAATGAATGCCTAACTCAGCGCGATGATTATTTTTAAGCAACCATTTTAAAATCAAACCAGAGGCGATGATAAATCCCCCGGAGGCGCAGATCCCCGCAATGAATCGCAATACAGCCCAAATCACAATATCGGTTGTCATCACCATGGCTGCTGAGGTGACTACGCTTAATATAAGATAGGCTCGGTGCAAATTGTATTTGTAGTTGAGGTTGTGCAGTTTAGAAGCAAGCAGTACCCCAGCCATGTATCCCATGAAATTAGAGGTCGCTAGCCACCCGCCGCCCAATTCAGTGAGGCCTGCCCCATCCTGCATGATGGGCAATAACAGGCTGTAGGAAAAACGGGCTACGCCAACGGTCACGATCAAGCTGCAGATTCCTGCAAGATAAACGCGAGCTCGAGTTAGCTCCATTAGCATATTGGCCACCTGATTATTAAAATATTATTAACGAAGTCTACCTTGATCTGATATCGTGGATTCAAATCTGAAGTGCATCAAGGCTTAAGCTGCTAGTGTAGCCCTGTGTGCACGCATTAACTGATCCGGCGTTTTGAATTCCAGATATTTTCTTGGGCGAGAATTAAGCCGCTTTACTGCTCTCCTCACTTCCATCTGCGTTACTGTTTTCAAGTTTGTGTTTTTAGGAAAATACTGCCGTAACAAACCGTTGGTATTTTCATTTAATCCTCGCTCCCACGAACTGTAAGGGTGAGCAAAGTAAACATCAGCTAATAGCGCCTTGCTAATTTTTTCATGGTACGCAAACTCTTTTCCGTTGTCAGCTGTTATGGTGTGAACAACGTCCTTAAATGGTTTGAGTAGTGCTATGGTCGCTTTGGTAACGTCAGCAGCGCTTTTATTGT